>CAZHHX010000001.1:0-204309 GCA_964532465.1 uncultured Syntrophorhabdaceae bacterium
AGATTAAAAATAAAGGGATATTGTTAAAAAAGAGCAAAAACTTTTGACAATTCCAGGGGTTGAGACAGGAGGGAATTTATGGCAAAACGTCCAATAAAGGTTTACGCCGACACTTCAGTTTATGGCGGAGTATTTGACGAAGAGTTTGCCGATGCCAGCCAGTCTTTTTTCGACTTGGTCCGTAAGGGAGAATACACCCTTTGCGTTTCCGATTTAGTACACCAGGAACTTTCGGTTGCTCCCGATAAGGTAAACGAACTTTTTCAGGTGTTTCTCCCCGTAGCACAACTCCTTGACATTGAACCGGATGCGCTTGAGCTGCAGCAGGCATATATTGCTGAAGGCATTCTCACCGAAAAATGGTATGATGACGCCCTGCATGTGGCCTGGCAACCGTTGCCGAATGCAATGTTATTGTGAGCTGGAATTTCAAGCACATCGTCAATTTCAGGAAAATACCGCTCTTCAATGCGGTCAACGTGCTAAAGGGTTATCGCCAAATAGCCATACACTCCCCACCGGAGGTGATCAACTATGAAGAATAAATCGTTTGATTGTGTCGAAATGAAGCGCAAAGGTGCGGAAGCGATCTACCAGAAGGTTTCCTCTCTCTCGATGGAACAACAGATTGAATATTGGCGCAAAGGAAGTGCTTCTCTGCGCCAGCAAATGAAACGGGCAAATAAGGTTGACAGGGGCTCAGATTCCAGGTGATTAGGGGATAGTTGTCAGGTGTTACAACGGGGGCGAGTTCATTAATTGCCCCGCAGGTTCATACCCCGAAGCTTGCTTCGAAATGGTTGCCCCGCAAACAGCCTGCTTACTGCGGGGTGATTCATTTCGGAAAGAAAAGTGCAAAGGCTTGAGGGTTGATTTCCCATTCGTTCAAATCACGCCCTTCTTCCTGAAGTTGATACTGCGTGGTTTTTGCCAAAGGCGCTGATTTCTTCCAGAAATGTACACTGTGCGGCTTTTTGCTGAGGCACAATCTACTTCCTGAAGTGTTGTTTTTGCTGTTACTGCCAATGATGCAAGATTGTAAATGGTAATTTATTTCTAAATATTTTGCGAAATTTATCTGTCCTTAGCCTATAGGTTGAGCAATTACTGCGTGCAGTATAACATTAATATTTTAAGGGAATACTGCAAATCATAAGGATGAAAAGATTGACTATCAAAGCCCCTGTTGCTATTATAGAAACATGTTTAAAATAAGAAAAATAGAGGAAGAATTTTTACCATCAGAAAGTATAGTAGTGTACCCCGGCGATTGTTTGAAACTCTTACAGGCTATCCCCGATGAGTCATTATCACTGGTTATAACATCACCTCCCTATAATATCGGGAAAGAGTATGAAAAGAAATTAAAACTGGAAACATATCTTGAGCAACAGGCCGCTGTCATTCGTGAGTGTGTGAGGTGTCTATCTTCTCAAGGGAGTATCTGTTGGCAAGTAGGCAACTATGTGGATAGTGGAGCCATCATACCTTTGGACACTGCGCTGTACCCAATTTTTACCAAAGCTGGGCTAAAAATGAGGAATCGGATTATCTGGCATTTTGAGCATGGCCTACATTGTAGCCGTCGTTTTTCTGGCCGGTATGAAACAATCATATGGTTTACAAAAACCGATAAATACACATTTAACCTTGATCCTGTTAGAGTACCCCAAAAGTATCCCGGCAAGAAGTACTTTAAAGGCCCAAATGCTGGTAAATATTCCTGTAATCCGCTCGGTAAAAATCCCGGAGACTTGTGGGTCATTCCGAATGTTAAAAGCAATCATGTTGAAAAAACAGACCATCCTTGTCAGTTTCCCGTTGAACTCATTGAACGGTTTGTTTTATCTATGACCAATGAAGGAGATTGGGTATTTGACCCGTTTTTAGGTACGGGCACCACCATAATTGCGGCCATCCGTCACAATCGACGTGGAGCAGGGGCTGAAATGGTAAAACAATATGTCCATCTTGCAAGACAGCGTGTTCAGGAGGAAGTTGACGGAATCCTTAAAACCCGCCCAATGCATAAACCGGTGTACGACCCTGAAGAAGCTGGAAACAGCCTACGAATTGCCCCTTGGACTTCCAAACCAGAGCCGAAGCAGTTGAGGCTACTTGAAAAAAAGGCGGTATATAGGACAAAATGAAGATCATCGAAACTTACTCGCATCTAAACGGTTGGGAATTCTTGATAGTCCATCAACCCCAGTTGTGGAAAGAAATTCAGGAGGTTGTTGGTGCGGTTGACGCAGAGATGTGCAAAACCAAGGTATCAAAAGAAAAAACAATGCAAGGGAAACTTTTGTACAGTCCCGTCGCCATGAATTCTGCTTTTTCAAAGTTGCTTCGCGTACGTTTGTGGGAAGAGAGCCGTGTCAGCTATTGGGTCACAAAAAACGAGAAGCTGATACGCAAAACAATGACGATGCCAGCCAAAGAACAAAAAAAAGAAATCGAGGAAGCTGGAGAAACCCCTATCTTCAGTTATAATCAGACAGACTTTGTGAAGGAACGCGTCGCTGTCGAAGTACAATTCGGAAAGTATTCCTTTGTGGCCTACGACCTTTTTGTAAAGCATTTGGCCTTCTATGTTGGTGATCGTATAGACGTGGGTATTGAGATACTGCCCATGAAATCCCTTCAGTCTCAAATGAGTTCTGGCGTCGCGTATTATGAGGGAGAGCTATATAATGTCGTCAGACAAGGCAGGGGCGTCCCGGCAGTTCCGCTTGTCATTATCGGTATTGCAGCCTAAACAAAATCCAGCAAAAAAGTGTGTGCAGCCAGTCGATCATAAAACTGGCTGTAGTTATCCTCTGTTTCAATTCGTAATTCTTGCCCTTAGAAAACCACGCAGTTGCTGCTCTGTAGGTGATAAAAAAATTATCCCAGTAAGGGCAAGGAAGTACGTTTTTCCCAGTAATCCTTGCCTTTGGAAAACCGCCAGTTGATTCTTTGCAGGTTAATCTAATAATTCTTCATAAAACGCATTGTCTTCTGAAATACTCGACACAAAGACTGCATAACCCCCGACTGTCCTGCATAAAAATCATAAACATCTTGACACATTGTTTCTAAATTTCTACAATAAAAATAGACGGGTTGCGAGTTGCGGGTTAAGCCTGTCCTCGCTTGACGTTTCACGCTTCACGAATAACGCTTCACGGCTTTACCGGCTTCACGAAATTCAAAAGGGGGAGAAATTATGGCAACAAAGAAGACTGTTGTAAATCCTGAATTTCTGTACATTCCTGGAGAAAAGATTGTAGTATTGGAACAGGTTCGGTCAAGTATTAATACTGAAACAGACTCATTCAAATCTCTCATACAGTCCATTAAAGATAAGGGCATCTTAGAACCGCTTATTGTAACCGCACAGGATGACGGGACATATCTGCTCATATGTGGGGAGAGACGTCTTGCGGCATCCCGGCAACTGGGACTTGAATCCGTACCGGCAAGAATTATCGAAGCAGGCAAGGAATTAGGGGATACCATAGCTCTGCAACTCACTGAGAACTTGCAGAGAGAGGACTTAAATCCCATAGATCAGGCTAAAGGGATTCTTACGTATATTCAAGCGAAACATCCCGGTAAAAACTATGATGTGGACGGGGTGATGAGCGAATTAGTAAAGGCCATGCGTGCACCGGATTATGCCTCAGAAGATTTTTTATTCACAGTGAATAAAACTTCTGAAATCTCTGCAAAGTCTTATCCTACCTTGTTCCGCACAATTTCACTTTTAAAACTTTCTCCGGAAATTCAGGCCGAAATTCAGGCAGGAAATCTCCCTGTTTCACAGGGCTATCTCTTCGCCGCAAACCTTGAATGTCCCGATCTTAAGAACATATTCGATGCTGTCATAAAAACACCGGTAACAAATGCTACCCTTGAAAGAATGCTCACCGCTTACAAAAACCCCAAACCTGACCCGAATAATACAAAACCAAAATCTGTTAAAAAGCAGGTTAAAGGCCTGATATCCATAAAAACAGATTTTGATAAGGGTCTAGGAACATATATACGGGAAGATGTTGAAAAATATCTCCATGAACTTTTGGTCTTTTGTGACCATATACAGCAGGAAATGCCTAAAATACCTTACGGGAAGAAACAACGGCCACAAGTGTGAAAAGACAGTGAACAGTGAACAGTGAATAGTGAAAAAAGCAGGAGAAAAGAGGCAGTGAAGCCCTCTCTTCGGGAGGACAGGGCCGACCAAGAGCAAAAGGTAAACAAAATGTTCGAAAACAGGAACAATACAATAGAAACTTTTGACAAAACCGCAAGATAACAAAGGAGGCAGCTATGGATGTTCGAGACATGAAAGGTAATCCGGGGATCTGGGAAAAATTGTCGTGGGAAGATCTGAGCAGCAAAGAAAAAGAACTCTGGACCCTTCTCGGCTGGCAACAGGACAAATGGGATAGGAACGAGGCGCCGGCAAGTACCGATAAAGATTGGAAAGACCTGAACTTTCAAGAACAAAGCGCCGCCATGAACCTTGGATTTACCGAGGATATCTGGAATAATTTTGACGATGAATAACGATGACAGAGGGTTTGCTGAAAGGAGAGCGCTGATGGGATTCGACGATAGTGATTTATGGACATTTACCCGCCGGAATTTCCTGGTTTTGTCTGCTTCTCTTGTTGCCGCAATGTCGCTCGGGGGCATTCCGGGTGTAGGAACAGGCAATGCGGCGGAAATAAATTTCCCTGAAGGAAAATGTGAAGGCAAGAAGGCAGCGGAAAAGAGAATATTGGTTGCCTACGCCAGCAAGTACGGCTCCACCGGAGGAGTCGCTGACGCTATCGGAAAGGAACTTTGCAGCAAAGAAATGGCTGCTGACGTGGCTTTGATCAGGAATGCCGGCAACCTCTCTTCATACCGGGGAGTGGTCATAGGCAGCGCTATCTATATGGGTAAGTGGATGTCTGAGGCGGCAGATTTTGTTAAGGAGAACAAGGATGCCCTGAGCAAAGTTCCTGTCGCTTATTTTCTCGTGGGTATGACCTTGGCCCGTCCCACAGAAGAGAACCGGGCCAAAGCGCTGTCCTGCATGGACCCCATCCTTAAAGCTGTACCGGAAATAAAGCCGGTCAGCATAGGAACATTTGCCGGAGCCATGGACTACAATAACCTTTCCTGGATAAACAAGAAGATTCTCAAGTCCAAAGGAACCCCGGAAGGGGATTTCCGTGACTGGAATGTTATTCGCGCTTGGGCACGGGAACCGGTATGGTCACAAAAATAAAAACTATGAAAAACAATCCCAGTCTTTTTATTTCCCGTATTCGCATAAGCGATTGGAGGCTTACGCGAATACGGCTTGAGTGGGCAACTGTGAAAGCTTTAGTTATTTACATCAAAATCTTTTCCCTGTAAACTGTACTAATTAGGAATAGCAAAGAGTGGGAATAGTTTTGCGGAAAAATCTGTTATTATTTATACCTGCTTTGTAAATTATTTTTAAGCGTAAATAAAATATCTTTGGAAGAATAATTGTGGCGAATAAACAACAAATAATAATACTGCTTAAGGGAGTTGAGGCATGGAATGAATGGAGAGAACAGAACCATAATGAACATATTGATCTTAAGGGTATGGATTTAGCAAAGGCAAACCTGAAAAATATCAATTTCTCCCATGCCGGACTTGAGGGGGTAAACCTTTCCTTCGCGCAACTTGAGGGCGCGGATTTTACTTACGCAAATCTGAAAGGCGCTAACCTTTCCCATACACAGCTTAAAAAGGCGCGTTTTGCCTTTGCGCACCTTGAGCAGGCAATACTGCTCTTTGCAAATCTGAAAGGCGCGGACCTTCGCGGCGCGAACCTGCGTTATGCGTCATTAGAGGACGCATATCTGCAAAAGGCAGATTTATCACATGCAAACCTTGAAAATACCATGCTTGCATGCGCTGATTTTAGAAATACCGATTTAGTTGAGGCCAATCTGAAGGGCGCCAACCTGAATGCTGTAAATATGGAAGGTGCGAATATCTCCTCAGTTAAATATGATCAGAAAATCTTTTTAAGCCTAATCAAAGAAACAAGATTAAAACCACAAGCTCTTTGGGAAAGAAGATACGATATGATGCTTGATACTACTATGCGATGCAAAGGATCTTATGCGGGCTGTTACGGAAGCCAGAAGTTCAGGGCCTTCGTTCAAGACCAGGATTATTTGGAAGAACTCATAGAAACCGGCTTTGGACGCTTCATATGTTTTATATGGTGGATGTTCTCAAATTGTGGAAGATCTATTACCAGATGGGCTGTCTGGTCATTCCTTTTTATACTCTTGTTTGCCCTCATATTTTTATTTATGGGTTCTAAACACTTTTATATGAATATAGCAATGATTGATTTTAATTTTATAACCTCGGTTTTTTTCAGCGTTACAACCTTTACCACACTTGGGTGTGATATCTTTCCGAGAACATCGGCGGCAATAATTTTAACGATTGCGGAAGTATTGATAGGCTATATTATGCTTGGCGGGCTCATAAGCATTTTTGCAGGTAAACTTGCCCGGAGAGGAGGCTGACCACGGGAGTTCTGCAAAACGTTTAAAGTTTGCCGAGATAATCAGCAAGCACTCCTGTTGTTTCGCGAAGCCTTTGACTCATTATTGCGGCAATTTTTTGAAGTATTTTAGCTCCCATTCTTGGTTTTTCATCGAGGATTCTATTAAGCTCCTGTTTGGTAAGCACTATCAGGACAGTATCTTCTGATGCTATTGCAGTGGCTGACCTCGGGCTTCCGTCTATTACAGACATTTCTCCGAATATCCTTCCAGCGTTTATGGATGTAATTAATTTATTTTCATTTCCGCTTTCTTTGAGGATATTTACTTTTCCTTTAAAAATAACGCACATGAATGCCCTTTTGTCCCCTTCTTCAAATATCCGGGAGTCTTTTGGAAATGTCTCCGCAATCATATATTTCGACAGTTCCTCAAGTTCTCTCCAGGAGAATTCCTTGCTTAGGGGGGTTTTTTCAAGCATGTCTGCCCGTTCTGCCGCTGACTTACCCAAGCTCATACACGCCTCCATACTCCATAATTATATTATTTTGCACTATTTTCTATTTTTATGTATCGAATTGCCATCCTTAAAAAACAGGATTTTAATATATTTTACAAAATTATCTGAGAGTCTCCCAGGACTTCCTGGACTTTCATTACAAGCACAAAAGGGGTAAAGGGCTTTGATATAAAGTGTACATTGCCTTTGAGAATTTCTTCATGCGGTATACGTTCATCGGTATATCCGGACATAAGAATTGCCTTCATCTGCGGATATTTTACCTTGAGCATTTCCACCAGAACTGTGCCCTGTTTTCCCGGCAGAACCACATCAGTGACAAGAAGGTCAATAGGGCCTTCCCTTGCTTCAACCCTGGAAATTGCATCATCAACACTAACGGCTGGAATTACAATATATCCTAATCCTTCCAGTACATCAGTTACAAGATTCAATATGCCGGACTCATCTTCCACCACTAATATTGTTGCTTTTCCTGATAAAATTAAAGATTCGGCAGGCAGCAAAGGAGTCTCCGTAGTTTTTTTATCCAATGCCAGCGCGGGAAAACAGATCGTAAAAGTACTCCCCTTTTCTTTCTCGCTGTCTACGGATATGTTGCCGCCGAACTGTTTTACAATGCTGTATACAATTGAAAGGCCTAATCCTGTCCCATCCGGTTTAATCATATTAAAGGGTTCAAAAATATGCGCCAATATTGAAGGAAGTATTTCAGTTCCGTTATCGGCAATGGTCAGCACCACATATTTTCCGGGGAGTATATCCTTATTTATGCGGCAATACTCGGCATCAAAATGGCGATTGGCGGTTGCTATACTTAAAGTGCCTCCTGCCGGCATGGCATCCCGCGCATTTACGGAGAGGTTTAAAATAAGTTGCTCTACCAGTGATGGATCTGCTTTTATCGTGCTGATATGAGGATCGAGGAAGAGATCGTATCGTATATCTTCTCCAAGGAGTCGTTCCAACATCTTTTCCATTTTCAGAATAATATCATTCAAATTAATTTCGCTAAGCTTGACAAGCTGACTGCGACTTAAGGAAAGAAGCTGCTGGCACAGCTTGAATGCGCGTCCGGATATCTCCTGTATACTTGTGATCTCTTTATAGCCCGGATCATCCGGCTTTATCCGATAAAGAAGTATCTCCAGATTCCCCATGATTGTGGTAAGAAGATTGCTGAAATCATGGGCCATACCGCCGGCCAGTCTTCCCACAGCTTCGATCTTTTGTGATTGAATCAACTGGACTTCAAGCCTCTTCCGTTTTGTTATATCTTCAATAGTGCCCTCATAATAAAGAACATTTCCTTTTTTATCCCGAATTGCCCGGGCATTTATCGATACCCAGTTTATGCTCCCGTCTTTTCTATACATCTGAGCTTCAAAATTGTAAACCAGGCTGCGTTCTCTGATCGAACGCAGAAATTCAATACGACGTTCCGGATCTACAAAAAGATGTGAAGCTATTTCAATAACGGTAGCAATTAAATCTTCAGGTGAACTATACCCTAATATACGGGCCAGGGCATTATTCACATTAAGGAAGTGCCCTTCAGGGTTTGTTTGAAAAACACCTTCTATTACGTTTTCATATGTGATGCGATATTTTTTCTCAAGTTGTTTTAATGCTTTTTCCGCGCTCTTCCGTCCCGAAACGTCCATGGAGAACATGGAAACCTTTGACGCCTGTCCCCGGTCATCAAAGGCCGGGTAGAGGTAGTTGTCGTAATGCTTGCCGTTATGGGTAAATTCAAAATGAACCTCATTGCCTGTAAAAAAAACTTCATCGATATGTTTCTTTATTTTATCAGAAGCCTCCCGTGTAAAAAGACTGCAAATCTGTACGCCCGCAAGTTCGTCCCTGCTCATATTCAGTCTTATGGCGGCCGCTTCGTTTGCCAGGATTATATTTTCCTGAGTATCTATGAGAAAAACAGCCTCAGGGTTTGAATTGAGCAAAATATGCTCAAGCTCTTCATATTTTGCCTTCTCCTCTTCCAGCTTGCCATATGCCTCCTCTTTCATCTTTAATGTTTCAAGAGAATAGCGCAGCCATCGTAATTCCTTTAGAAGCTCTTCATTGGTTTTTTCTTCATCATTCATGTAATTCACCTGAATCTTTCAATTATAGCATACAAGATAATAATATGTAATATCTCTCAGGACGGCAAAATATATTCTATTATATTATTATATTTTGCCTGGTCAAGCTGACAATTGGATGTTGAGAGGGGAATGCATTCTATTATATTAACGATAATAAAACTGATGGCTGTGAATATATATTGATCATTTTAAGGGGGATGCTGAACATCCCCCTTCTGAAGTCTGGACATTTAGGCATGTAAATAACAATAGTAGTTAACATACGTACTTAAAATTGTTACAATGGCATTACCAACTTTATTGGAGGCTCCGGTATGGGAAAAAGAGATTCGTGATATAATCCTTGTGAGCACGGTTGAATTGCTGGAAGCACAGGTACGGGCGTTAAAGAAGTTACGAGGTTCCAATAAAGTGGATAAGTCACATAAGAAGAGTATGTCCCAATCAGGTATTGTCTTTAGCATACTTACCGAGGCTGGAAGACCGCGGGGTACCCGCTTGCGGGTCATGGACATACCCGGATATGCCGTTGCCCGTCCAAGTGAAAAAGGTAAACAAACAAGAACCGGAACAATACAATATAAACTTTTGACAATACCACCATATAATCAAGGAGGCAACCATTGAAAAGCTACAGAAAAGAATTGTGGTTTAATGTTCCCGAAAGGCGGGGATTTATAAACATTACAGGACAGGTGGAGGAGTGCGTCCGGGAAAGCGGGATAGCAGAAGGGATTGTGCTTGTCAATGCCATGCATATTACAGCATCTGTTTTTATTAATGATGACGAATCCGGCCTTCATCACGATCTTGACCGCTGGCTTGAAGGGTTGGCCCCCCATGAGCCGGTCTCTCAGTACCGGCATAATGTCGGAGAAGATAATGCAGACGCCCACCTTAAGCGGTCAGTAATGGGAAGAGAAACGGTTGCGGCAATCACCAAAGGGAAATTGGACTTCGGACCCTGGGAACAGATTTTTTACGGCGAGTTTGACGGAAGGCGGAAAAAACGGGTGCTTGTCAAGATTATAGGGGAGTAATTCCAATTCTAAATCAAGGATGAAATCAAGGCGGCGAGGAAGAAGCGACGTAGGCGTACAATAATAGTACGTCGGAGGAGCCGATGACGAAGCCAACGATGATAGCGCCTTGATTTAGAATTGGAATAAAAGCAATCAGAAAGTTTCAAAAATGCAATTGATCTAAAGCAAGGAGGAAATAGCCCCATGTGGAACTGGAAGCTGATGCATGAAGACGAAAATATTATTTGCTACTGTGATATAGACAGTATAAACGATCCCGTAGAGGATGAGGACGGTTGTTACAGTTCAGTAGAGTGCTATCAGGCGATACCGAAGAGAGTTGCGGCCTGGATGTCATTTATTTTTAAAAATAAGGAAGCAATCAGGCAATATATCGAAGAGAGGGGAAAAGCAGGTCTTTCTGTGGAAGGCTATGAGGATTTCAACAACATTCTTTGCCTTGTTGAGATAGATTCGGAAAAAATGTTGTATAGAGTAATTCCTGCCATAGATTATGATGACAAAAGCAACGAATTGAGCCAGTCAACAGTGCTGGACATTGAAGAACAGTCCCTGCTTAAAGGCATGAAAGGCGACTGGTCCCCCATACAGCAGAGAAAAACGCATAAGTCTATACACGCTCTCTTTAAATTTGTATACACTAATCATCGCGCATGATTTTCTTGATTGTGAAGAAAAGCGATATGCATATGCTTGTAATGCTGCCGACGATTAAAAAGTTTTTTTGATAAAACCATACCCCGTTGGCCCCGATAGCATCCATTCTTGTCAGGGCGGGTATAATAGCCGGAACAGCAAATATTCCTGTTATAAGCACTATAGAGAGAAGAATAGCGCTTTTCTTCAGGAAACCGACAAAACTGATTAAAAATTGCTGGAGGATATCGAGTTTTTTAAGGGTAAACTCCATATTGCTTAACTCAAGGTAAAGTGCTTCACAAGATGTTTCATATTCATTAATCTGCTCCCCTGAGGCCAAGACGATATAACCCTGGGCATGATCAATTTTTTGTTTGATATGCGTTAACTGATTCCGGCAATCATTGATAAATCTTGGGTAACGATACTTTTTGATAAACTTCATATGTTCTTCTACCCGTCCGTTCATTTGATAAAGCCGTTCGGAAAGGGTTTTTTTCAGTTCTACCATACGATTGTTACAGATCGAGATAATAGAATCACCATAGAAAATAACATCCAGATAACTGAAGTAACTATCTGATTCAAGAATATTTCTTGCCTTCAGCAAAAGCGATTGTGTTTCCGCGATCCCATGCCCATCCAGCATGTCTTTTGATTTATTGATTTTTTCCTCGGCTTCCTGCAGAATTGATTTTGCATCTTCCTTTGCTTTATTATAAAGCATGAGCAGTTGAGGATCTATTATATCACTGTAAGGCGCCAGATCAGGGTCAATTAAAGCATAAACAAAGTACGCCCTGTTGTACTTGATAAGCTTTATAAGCCTCTGAACAGCCGACTTTTCCTTATCTTCATAAAACCTCAACAAAACATCCTGATATATGGCATCAATGCAGCCGGGATTTTGTAATAAAATATTATTAATCTTTTTCTGGGCATTTCCATAGTCCTTTTTCAGTATGTTAAGACGGGACAGGAGAAGGAGTAAGAATATTTTCTGGGTGTTTGAGCAGACATAGGGAAGCGCTTCATTGAAATATCGTTCCGCCTGGGTATAATTATCTTTTTCCATATATAGATACCCCATGGCGCAATATATCCGATAATCTTTGGGATTTTTTTTCATTTCCTCATTGAGGATTGACTCCGTCCTTTTTATGTCAGAAACACGGAGAGAGTCCTGGGCAAGCCATGCCATGCCGCCATCACTCTCTCCCTTGATTTCCCTTACCTTGTTCCATTCTTCTCCGGTGGCGTCCCATACAGTCCTGAAAAACCGAAGTTGAAAAATCCTTTTCAGTTCAAAGAAGGCAAGATGCGCCAAGGCGATAGATTTATTGGAGTACTTATCGTCACTACAGGCAGAGATGTTAAAATCAACCCCTTCAGAGATGAGGTATTTAAAAAAAACTTCGTTTATTTCCTCAATAGAGAGATATCCCAATCCTTCCAGGGCGTGGGTAATCTCAGGCAATGCTTTTGAGGGACAGTCAACAGGCAGGTGGCCTTTACTTCCACAGTAATAACAGTGCGGAAGTTCTCCCAATACAATCTTCTGCTTATACAGAAACAGCGGGGAATGACTTTTCTGTCCTTTCTCATCATGAAGAACCTTATAAAAAACGCGGCCTGACAATCTTTTCAGCATTGAAGTTGCCGGAATATCCATATATTTTTTGATTAATACGTAAGCATCGGATGAAATATAAATTTCCCCCGGGTTAATATCCTCCCAATTGTCATCCACAATTTGATTCCACAATTTATCTTCCGTGAAAAAGGAACTGGTATCAATAATCATTTGAACAGGAATAAGAGCGTCCCTATTTTTTTGTGAAAATGCTTTTTTTAAGAATTGCCATATCTTTTCCGCCGCAATAAAAGCAAATGAGCTTTCTTTCACAGTTAACATGAATGATTTGTCTGAAAAAATCTGCTCTTTTTTCTCCTCCTGTTTCCATAAATTTTCTTTTGCCTGAATCATGCCGTCCCATATCCTGTCAAAATCACCTTCACATAATTTCCAAAGGGGCCGCACATAGAGCATGGTATCTATTGCAGGGTTAAGCTCAATAGCTGTGTCCCAGACGACTTTGTAGGCAATGAGGCCGTTCGGCATTTTTGTTTTATTCCAGTTGTTTACTAATTCAAAATGAACTAAGGGCATATGCTTAGTAAGCTCATAAATTTCCTGAGTTACATAAATCTCGCCGCCGTTAGACAAATTTGTCACCTTGGAAGCAACATTAACAACATCCCCGAAAATATCTTTTTCTTCTACGATTACATTTCCGTAATGTATGCCGATTCTCACATGCACCCGGTCCTGCATACTTCTTTCATTGTTGTATGTGGAGAATTGCTGCTGCATCCTTATTGCTGCCTTGAATGCTTCCCGGGGACTGACAAAAGAAGCCATAACGGAATCGCCCAAGGCCTTGATAAGTTTTCCGCCGTATTCATTAATTATTGGTGTGGCAATCTCATAGTGTTCCTGAAACATTGTCCTGCCGGCTTTGTCCCCGTATTTCTTAAAATAATCTGTTGAACCGACCATATCTGTAAAAAGGACGGCTATACTTTTTATCGGTTCATCAGGATACAGGTCTATTAATGAAGGCAAATCCACATGAAAGGTTTTTTCTCTTGGAGGCGCATATAAATCCATATTTATCCATAAGTATTATCGGCATATTTCCTGCCGGCTTTAATGAAATTCAAGGGGAATCAAATATATTCCTATTTACGGCGCATTATGATATAGATAAAATCATGTCGCAGGAAGGTTTTAACTCCTCTTACCGGCAAGGAAGGGACGGTGAAGCATCTGTTTCCTTATCAGGTCGCATATCAATAGACAGTATCGGCAAAATACTGCATGAGATCACACCCTTTTTTAATGAAAAGCTTCCTTCGAAGCTTGCCATAGACCTCTCGCGTGTCGATTACCTGGATAGTTCAGGCGCGCTTATGCTTATAGAGATAGAAGAGCGGGCTAAGGCAAAATCGATACCCTTTGAGCTTGTCAATGTATCCGATAAAATAAAGGAGATGCTGTCCCTGATCAACCGCGATGTCTTGAGGGCAACATCGCTTATAACCGATAAGAGAACAACAAACATCGTCGAAAAAATCGGCGAAGAAAGCATTCTTTTTTGTAATGATATCAAGGAGGTAATAGCATTCGGCGGCGAGCTTTTTTTGGAAATCATATATTCCATTCTTCATCCCTCTTCAGTGAGATGGGGTGATGTAATACTCTACATGAAGAAGGTGGGCGTTGACGGCCTCCCCATAATAGGGCTTATAAGCTTTCTGCTCGGCCTTATTCTCGCTTTTATGTCCGCTCTTCAGCTCAAACAGTTCGGCGCCAATATATATGTACCTGCCCTTTTGAGCATTGCAATGGTGCGGGAGCTTGGCCCCATAATGACGGCAATAATCGTAGCAGGCAGGTCAGGTTCTGCTTTTGCCGCGGAGATCGGCACCATGAAAGTGAACGAAGAGGTGGACGCCCTCATTATAATGGGCTTTAACCCTACAAGATTCCTTGCTATACCAAAGATTTTTGCCTCTATTGTCGTTGTCCCCTTCCTTACCATGTTTGCAGACGTTTTTGCCGTTGCCGGCGGCTTGCTCATCGGAATTATGGTGCTTGATCTTACGGTCTATACATATATACAGCAGACAATAAAAGCGATAGATATGTTTAATATTGTTATGAGCGTTATCAAGTCTATGGTTCTTGCAATGCTTATAGCAGGCATTGGCTGTCAGAGAGGGTTTACCGTGAGAGGCGGCGCTCAGGATGTAGGGAATGCCACAACCTCGGCAGTTGTGGCAGGGCTGTTTCTTATAATTGTGGTTGATTCTATTTTTGCAATATTGCTGAATTACATATGATACCGGATATAAACACACAGAACTCAGGGCACGACAGCCGCGATACAGGAGCTGGAATTCCAGCGCCGGAACCGATAATACGGGTTGAACATCTCAAGGCAGGTTTCGGGACAAACACTATCCTTGAAGATGTAAGTTTTGAGGTTTCCAGGGGTGAAATATTCATTATTCTGGGCGGGAGCGGATGCGGAAAGTCAACGCTGCTGAAACACATGATAGGGCTGCACGAACCCCTTTCAGGAAGAGTTCTTATCAATGGAATTGACATAACCGTTGCCGAAGACAGGGAGATGACGCGACTGAGAAAAGAAACAGGGGTTTTATTTCAATCGAGCGCCCTTTTCGGTTCTATGACGCTCTATGAGAACGTAGCGCTGCCGCTGCAGGAACTTGCGCATCATATTCCTCGTGAAATTATAGATCTTATCGTCAGGATGAAACTCGGCATGGTGGGACTTGAAGGATATGAAAATCACCTCCCGTCGGAATTATCAGGAGGCATGAAGAAGAGGGCCGGAATCGCGAGGGCCATGGCATTAGACCCCACCGTACTTTTTTTTGACGAACCTTCTGCCGGACTCGACCCTGTCACCTCTGCCGAGCTTGACATGCTGATAAAGAATATCAATAAAGGAATCGGCACAACAATGGTTATTGTAACCCATGAACTTGAATCTATTTTTGACATTGCCCACAGAATTATTATGCTTGATAAAAGCAAAAAAGGTATAATAGCAGAAGGCAACCCCTGGGACCTGAAGGAAAACTCCGCAGATCCAATGGTTAAAAGGTTTTTTAACAGACAGGTGATGGACCATAAAAAATAAAGGGATGTAAATGGCGACGAAGAGACCTGTTTTCACAGTCGGTATTTTTATAATTATAAGCGTTATTGTGGGTGTCAGCGCGGTAGTTTGGGTTGGCGCTTCCAAATATTTTCAGAAAGGCACTATTTATGTGACATTTTTTGACGAGTCGGTTCAAGGATTGCAGATCGATTCAAAGGTCAAATACCAGGGAGTAGACATCGGCTGGGTGACAAAGATAGGGGTTGCGCCGGACAATAAACTTGTGGAAGTAACTATGAAGATCAATTTTAAGGGTGATCTGGAGCACAATTCCGTTGCAAAACTTGAAATGGCAGGCATAACAGGTATGGTTTTCGTCGGCCTCGAAAGGCTGAAAGCTTCTCAGGTAAAATTAACGCCAAGGATAGACTTCAAGACTGACCACCCTGTAATACCCTCAATGCCTTCGGAGATCCAGCAGATATTCACCGGCATACACGCAGTGGTCGAAAAGGCGAAGCAGATTGATTTCAAGGGTATCTCGGACCAGATAAAAGCTACTTCAAAAGCCATAGAGACCTTGACAAGCGATAACAAAATGAAAAGTATTATGTCAAGCATGACAAGTATGGCCGTTAATCTGGATAATACATCCAGAATGATCGCCGATCTGGTGGATGAAGGCGGCAAAATCGATGATGTTATTGTTGAAGCAAAAAACGCTATTGCTGACGCAAGAAAAGTAATTTCCAGGGTAGACGGGGAAATTGAAGCAATGAAAATATCTGAAACCGCAGGAAAGGCAAACCAGTTATTACATAACATGGCAAGAAAAACACAGGTGATATCTTCTGAGATTCAAGCCACCAGTGAGAATTTAAGGCGCGCTTCCGAGACCCTTGAGAATCTTTTAGACAGATTACATACTGACCCGTCAGATATAATTTTCAGCAATCCGCCGGGGAAGTAAGGGGTATGAGAAGGTGAAAGCATGAGAAACAAAAAGAGGCAAATCATGAAAAAAGGAGACATTGGCAGCCTTGCGAAAATAGGCATACTTCTCTTGTTTGTTTTTATTATTGCCGGTTGTTTTTCAAGATCAAAACCGGATTATATGATTGAGCGATATATGTTTGAGTATGAACCTCCTGTTGTGGGGGATCTTGCAGCTTTATCCGAATTGATAAAGGTTGAGAGGTTTTCCGTTAACCAGTCTTTCAATACTCAGTCAATGGTTTACAAACCCTATCCCTTTAAGTTTATGACATATAATTACAGCCGGTGGAGGGTTAATCCCGGAGATATGGTGACTGACTATCTTCTCCGCGATCTGCGGAATGCTAATTTATTCCTTGCGGTTTTTTCACATCATGATATTGAAAAAACAAGATTTGTTATTGAAGGCCAGGTGCAGGATTTTTTGGAGTCAACTGAAAAGAATGATATAAATGCAATTCTTTCCGTAAGTATTTCATTGCTTGATTTAAAACAGAAAGAGATTACCGGAAGAATCCTATTCCAAAGGCAGTATAAGTTTCAGGAAAAGATCAGGGAGCATACACCCGAAGAGTTTACGAAGGGGATGAGCATTAATATGTGGCGGCTCTCAGGACAATTAACGAAAGATCTCCACAAGGCAATTATGACCGCGACTTGCCCTGCAAACTCCGGTAAACCCGGGATTAAGCCGGATACTCCGGTCAGATAAGGCGAAGGAAATGAACAGAAAGGAACATTTAATAGACTTATTAATCCACGATCTGACAGCGCCATTATCAATAGCGTCCACAAGCATTAATAATGTTATCAGCAAGCAGGATAAATACGGCCCTTTGACGGAACGCCAGGAAAAATCTTTAAAAATGGCTTTTCGGAACGTAAAAAAGGCACAGGCTTTTCTCAACGAAATAATAGAGGTTTACCGTTCAGAGGAGGGTTTGTTCCGGAAAGAGTCCTGTCCAATGCAGGATATCCTCCGGGATGCTCTTGTTGAAGCAATAGACTTGACCATCCCCGATGTTGCAGAGAAACTATCCGGCGCAGACAGGTATGATAAATTCCGTCAGGTTCTTGAAGATAACGGCGTTGATATTGATATTACAGGAAAATACAACACATCTTCTTTCTGTCATGACAGGAAAAAAATTCAGCAGATATTGCAGAATCTCATTACTAACGCTATAAAGTATCGTCGGGAAAAGATTTTAATATCGATAAGCGGCGATTCGGATATTCTCATATCGGTTGAAGATGACGGGGTTGGCATACCGCAGGAAAAACAGGCTGCTGTTTTTAAGCGTTTTTCCCTCCTGGAAGATAAAGAGCATGCGAGTATGAAAGGTCTGGGGTTCGGCCTTTCATGCGTAAAAACCATTGTGGAAACAATGAATGGAACCATAACACTGTCAAACAGGGAAGAAGGAGGATCGTGCTTTACAATACGCATTCCATCCCTTTAGGAAAAAATTGAAAAGGAGGAACAATTTATGGATGAATCTATTTTAAACGGAAGAAGGATACTTGCAGTTGATGATGAACCTGATGTCTTGACAGTTCTCGAAGAAGAAATTATGGATACCTGTCCGCAATGCAGTTTTGATAAAGCCACCACATACGAAGAAGCTGTGGGAAAACTGGAATCCTACAATTATGATGTTGTTATTCTCGATATTATGGGAGTCAATGGCTTTATTCTTCTCAATATGGCAGTAAAGAAAAATTTAAAAGTCGTCATGCTTACTGCCCGCTCTTTAAGTGCCGAAGCCCTGAAACAGTCCTATGAAAAGGGAGCGCGCGCCTATCTGCCTAAGCAGAAACTCGGGGAAATTGTTCCTTTTCTGGAAGATGTACTGAAATATGAATTTGAACCAGGCTGGAAAAAGCTCTATGAAAAATTACATAGTTTCTTTACAGAAAAATTCGGATCGGATTGGGATAAAAAACAGGATTGAAAGGACGTGAATGGTTAAGAAATCTGCTCGCAATATCAGTTGAAGATGACAGGAACACTTTATTGCAGGAAGAACACAGGCGGTTTTTTTAATCGTTATTTCCTCCTGGAAGACAAAGAGCATACCAGCATGAAAGGTCCGGGATTGGGCCTTTCATGTGTAAAAACCATTGTGGAAACAATGAATGGAATAATCATGCTGTCAGACAGGGAAGGAGGAGGGTCGTGTTTCACGATAGGCATTCCATCCCTTTAGGAAAAAATGAAAAAGGAGGAGCTATTTATGGGTGAGTCAATTTTAAACGGAAAAAGGATACTTGCAGTTGATGATGAGCCTGATGTATTGACGGTTCTCGAAGAAGAGATTATGGATACCTGTCCGCAATGCAGTTTTGATAAAGCCACCACATACGAAGAAGCGGCACAAAAGATAGAATCTAATGATTACGACGTTGTTGTTCTCGATATTATGGGCGTCAATGGCTTTGTCCTCCTCAATCTTGCGGTAAAGAAAAATTTAAAGGTCGTCATGCTTACTGCCCGGGCTCTGAGCTCTGAAGCCCTGAAACAATCATATGAAAAGGGAGCGCGGGCATATTTGCCGAAAGAGAAGCTCGGGGAAATCGTTCCTTTTCTGGAAGATGTATTGAAATACGAATTCGAATCAGGCTGGAAAACTCTCTTTGAAAAAATGCACGGATTTTTTACAGAAAAATTTGAATCGGATTGGGAAAAAAAGACAGGATTGAACTGGCGTGAATGGGGAAGATCCTCCGATACATAATACCAAGTTGCTTTCAATAAATTAACAATGAATATTTGAAAGCTTACTTGGAATTATGCCCGGCAAATCAGACTTATGATGTTTGACAGCAACTTGGTATAACATTAACATAAAAGCGAGGACAGGCATAGGCCTACGATAATACATAACGTCGAGGGGCGCAAGGGGAAGGCAACCCGGAGTTTCCCTGTCAGCCATGATTATAGGACAGACAGGTATGATTGAAGGCAAATTGGTATTATTCCAATTCTAAATCAAGGATGAAATCAAGGCGGCAAGGAAGAGGCGACGTAGGCGTACGATAATAGTACGTCGAGGAGCCGATGACGAAGCCAACGATGATAGCGCCTTGATTTAGAATTGGAATTATATGATGATTATCAGAATCCCAGCCTCAACCCGGTATTCAAATTGTGGGCCCTATACTTGTTCTCACCGATCTGTACATCGTAGTTTATGTATACTGACTATTGCCCATAGTAAAGGTGGTAATCCCGGCGCCCAGGGAAAGGGAGCCTCTATCCGGTGAAGCGGTTTCAATGCTGAAGGGGGAAATCCCCTGAACCAATCGAGCGGTTACGTTTTTGCTGTCCCGTGAGAACTCATATCCGTATGATGCGCGGATACCCGGCATGATTACTGTCGTGGGGGTCTGCCAGGCATAAGAGGCTCTGACCCCTATGTTCCCCTGGAATGATACAGTGTTCTGTCTGTCCACATCAAGACTTATTGCCCCTGCGCCTTTCTCAATATAGCCGTCAATGCCAAGTTTCGTATATTGGAAAGACATGTTCGGGGTGATAATCCAGTTGTTTTTGCGAATATCATAGCCTGTTCCTCCATAGACATTAAACTGGTTCCCTTTAGGAGATGCTGTGGCAGTGCGGTCAAGTCCGGGAAATACAATGCGCCGTGTATTATCATAGTTGGCGAATCCGTAACCGATACTGCCGTCTAAGGAGAAGTTCTTTATATACCAGGTTCCATAGGCCCCCACAGTATAGCCGTCCATTTTTACCATGCTGCCCCTATCGTCTACATTGGCCCTGGAGGTATTGAGTCCCAGCATAAGACCGCCGATAAAGTTTCCGGTAAAACGGTAATCGGAGCCCATGGTAATCCCTGTATTCGTGAAGTCATACCCTGTCCTGTCCGGTGTATCTCTCTGGATCCCGTAGGCAGCATTGCCCTTTACGAAAAAACCCCATCTCTCATCCACGCCCGCGGGAAGCATACCGGTAAGATCGGGATTTATTCCAGCAAGCATTATCGGTGTTCCATTTCCGTTTCTAAAGTACAGCCCGTTGAGGCTCATTCCCCGCATCCCGCGCCTTAAATCGCTTAGACGTTCAGAAAGATTGCCCGTCTGAAAGGTGGCACTGCTGATCCCCATGCCGAATTGGGCATCACTGCCTTTCGGGGCAAGCTGGTCCAGGGCGGATGCTGTCTGTCCGTATGTGGGCAGGGCGTCAAGTACGGTTAAAACTGTATTAAGATCGCCTGTTGCCGTATTCCCAACAGAATTGAGCATGGAACCCACTGCCCTCTGGTTTGCAGTGAGGTAGGGGACAAGATTCTGATTGGTGTAATCTCTTTCCACCGTTAGATAGACCTGATCCGGAATATCGTATCTGGGTTTAAAGAGTATTGTCGGGGTAATGTTGGTGAGAAGGGAAGAGAACTGTCCGGTTACTCCCTTTGTCGCAGTAAGGATGGCGTTGAACTTTGTATCGACGGCCGGGATCGCCCCTCCGATCCATTGGGTCTTCAGTGTCCCGAAAAGGTAGGCCTTGCCTTTTACCTCAAGAAGATCATTGCTTGTCGGAGAGTCTATCTCGATATTGAGGGTTCCCCTTATGCTCTGGGTGTAGTTACCGGAAATTTTGATGGTGCCGATGGACTCTCCCGGCGATACATTTCCGTTGTTGATTATATGACCATGGGTTCCATGACCGCTCACCGTGGCCCCCGGATTTATAGTCAGCGTGCTGATATGGGAAGCTTCCTTGGCAAGCAGGAGCTGTCCTTCGGACACGGTGCTTTCCCCGGTATAGGTATGTGTGCCGGAAAGCGTCAAAGTCCCGGCGCCTGCCTTTGTAAGGCCCCCGGGGCCGGAAACAGCGCCGGAAAGTATCAGGCTGTTGCCGTTGGTATCAAAGGTGCCGCCGCCTGAGTTGAGAGTCACCTTTCTGTCTGTTGTCATGTTTGCCGACACCTGCAGGGTTCCTCCATTAAAAAACAGACCGCCGGATGAGGCTCCCAGGCCGCTGTTCTGAACAACATTGATGACGCCGCCATTGAAATACGTACCCCCGGTATACGATGAGGAGCCCCGTAAGGTCAGTGTCCCCGATCCGGTTTTATATATGCCGCCGGAACCGTTAAGAATCCCGTTGTTGGTAAAGGCATTGTTGCCGTTATCAAACCAGAGGTTTCCGGAAATGCTGCCGGAATTGACAAGGGTATTCCCTGTTCCCAGAATCTTCGCCGCGTAGGAGCCTGTACCTGACGCACTGAGTGTGCCATTGTTTGTGAGGGTGTTATTGTCGCCCTGCGTCAAAAATGCAATACTGTTTGTTCCGGACACGGCGACTGTTCCATTGTTGATTACTGTGTTTCCTGTGTTGACGCGTATTCCCCACAGGCCTGCCGAATTTCCGGTGATACTTCCGTCCGCGGTATTTGTTATCGTATTGTTGTCATAGACATGGATGCCGTTTCCGCCGGATGACGGCGTGATGATGCCGGAATTTGTGATGATGTTATTGCTGACAGCGTCTATTCCGGTGACCACATTACTTATATCGGCACTATTGCTGATGGTGTTGCCGCTTCCGGCAAGAATGCCTGTAGGCTGCGGACCGACTATGTTTGTTATATTGTTGATGATACTATTTTGCACTCCGGAATTGTCGAAGTATTGAAACATATCAATGGATTGATTGGCCTGATCGAGTACACTGACCGTTACGTATCTGCCGTTTACAGTCACGACGGCATAGTTGTAGCGCAGGGCATAAACATCGCCCGGTTCGACAGGCCCGCAGGTTTGACCGCTATCTCCTGCACATCCCATAGGCGCGCCTGCGGAACCGGCAAGCACCTGATAAATGCCGTCGTGCATGGTCCGGTAATACAGGTGCAGATGTCCGGAAAACAGAATCGAGGCGTTTGTATTGGCGGCATTGCCCGATGTGGTTATTGTCTGCCATGTATTCGCCATGTTGGCATTAGCCGTAGGATTCCAGGGAGAAAATGCCGGGATGTGGGTAAAAACAAATGAATGGGAGGCAGTGTTGTTTTGCAGAAGGCCTTTTATCCAGTTCTGTTGCGCCGTATTAATGCCGTAAACCGGTTCAGGGCCATTCGCTGTGGCGTAATAACTGTCGGCAATTATGAAGAGGGAATTGCCGAAATTAAATGAAAAAGCCAGATTAGTTAAACCGGCAGGACCATTCTGCGTCCAACTGCTGTTAAAGCGGGCCTGGTATTCCTGTTGTCTCGTCAATGCTTCAGTTGTGAGAACAGCCAGACCTCCTGGAGTGTAGAGGTCGTGGTTGCCCACAGTAGAAGCCGAGGGGATGCCCGCGGCAGCCAGGCGATCCGTAAACAGAGTTTTAAAAGATTCCAGGTTTGTTATACTGGCCCTGTGAGCCATGTCTCCGCCGAAGATGACCACCTTGGGGGCGGGGCTCATGGCAAGGATGGAATTCACAATGGGGGTAAGAACGGAAGTACTTGTCGGATCATTATTGTCAGGGCCCTGGGCGTCACCTACCCAGACAAAACTTTGTGACTGATCGGCATATACGGGAATAACCCGGAAGGCAATCGTAAAAATAACTGAGAAGATCAGGAGAAAAAAAGCAGGAATCACAGATATACTTTTGGTTATTGATAGGAATTTGCTTCTATTCACGCAATAAAAATGACATATGAAAAGCATATTATCAATATGAAACTTGATAATATCGAAACAAGTCGTATTCCAGCAGCATTGTCATTATTTCGAAGCAATATCCATTCAATTCAAGCAGTGCCGAACTCCAGTGCTTGTGCCCTTCAGGGTATAACCTGAGTAACGGTTATGGGACTTTTTACAAGTTCATTATGAACAGCAACTTTAATCTTGTAATTTAATAGACTATAATTTAGACTTAATTAAGGTGGTATACCTCAGTGGAGGCAAGAAAATGAAATTGAGCGAAAATGTTAAGCCTATAAGTTATCTGAAAACCCACGCTTCCGAAGTCATCCGCCGGATTGAAGATACTCGCGGCACCTATGTAATTACCTTAAACGGTGAAGCAAAAGTCATTGTTCAGGATATCCATGAATATGAAAAAACACAGGAGAGTCTTGCCTTGCTGAAAATTCTCGCGCAAAGCCGAAAGAGCATGGAAGAAGGGAAAATGAAACCGGCAAAAAAAGCATTCCACGATGCAAAGAAGAATGTCCAGAACAAATGAAATATTCTGTTTATTTAATCGAAGAGGCTGAATACGACCTCATAGATATTTATCGATACGTTGCTCAAAATGACTCAAATGAAAATGCCGACAGCCTTCTCGACAAACTTGAGCAGACGATTACAAAATTTGAAACAATGCCTTTAAGAGGACATTTTCCGCCGGAATTGGAACGTATTGGGGTCCTTGAATTCAGAGAAATTTTTTTTAAACCATACAGAATTATATATCAAGTCATCAAAACTAACGTCTATGTTCATTGTGTCCTCGACGGCAGAAGGGACATACAAGACCTTCTGCAACAAAGAATTTTACGGTAAATATCAGGTTTAATGCTGAAAAACATTGTAGCGGTTTACTATGGTTCCTTGCCTTGCTTTCCTCTGAGGCCAAGGCGTAATAAAGGTAGATGTTTTTCGTTTATGTATACGCTGAAATAGGCGATAATATACATGATGAAAAACTGGAAATTCCTGTCAGGTCTTTTTGCAATAATAGTCATCCTTGTTGCAGTTTTTGTATCTTTCTACAGCAAAAAAGCGCCTGAACCTCCAATACTTCCGCAAAAAAAGGTTGAGCTGCCTCCTCCAAAACCCGTGGAACCGCCGAAAAAAGAGGTGAATGAGGTTAAAGAAGAACCGAAAACAAAGGAAATTGAAAAAGAGACGGTAAAAGAAGACAAAAAACAGACCGTCAAAGAAAAGAAGGTACCTCCTCAAAAACCGATAACTCCTGTGATAACCCCTGCCCCTGACGTAAAAGCAATAAAACAGCCGATGATGGTAAATTTTGACAGGCTCAACCGTGAATTCAACTCATACGGTCTTAATGTTTGGGCATCGGAATTGAAAAACAATGAAATCCTTCTGAACGGTTATGTAAAAGATGAAAGAGAAAGAAGCGCTGCTCTGTCTATTGCGGGACGATATAAAAGGAATATCACGGATATGATTAATGTTGTCGAGGTTTACAGCATCGAAGAGTCAAACAGCAACCGTGTTCGTCAGCCCCTCCCTTTCAGCAGATGATCGCCTTTAAATGAATTGACCTGCCGGGCAATAAAAGTCTTTACAAATCATGCTATTTTTTTTATTTTTATTATGTGAATTTTTTAACAATAAATTGAGGTATGAATATGAAAAAATGTCTTGTCATCTTCTTTCTGCTCTTTTTTATCGCCAGTATTTCATATGCCAAGGACACGGTAAAAATCGGCCTTATAACACCATTGACGGGCGATGTAAAAACTTACGGAGAGTCGTCAAAGAATGCCTTTGTCATAGCTCTTGAGGAGTACGCGAAGAAAGGGAAATATACAATAGAACCGGTTATAGCGGACGACAAAAACGATCCCACAGAAGGCGCCAACGCGGCGCTCAAACTGATCACACAGGATAAGGTTATTGCCATAAGCGGCCCCCTTACTTCCAAAGTAACTATCCCTGTAAGCGATATAGCAAATAAAAACAGGATTCCCATGATTACCGGCGCTGCCACAAACCCGAAAGTAACAACATATGAAGGAAAAAGGAAGCCCTATATTTTCAGGGCATGCTACACAGACCCTTTTCAGGGCACTGTGGCGGCAAATTTCGCGCTAAAGGAAATGAAGGCAAAAACAGCGGCGGTGCTTTATGATGTAGGCAACGATTATTCGAAAGGCCTGGCAGAGTTTTTTAAGTCAACTTTCGTAAAAGGTCAGGGAACTATCGTGGCTTATGAATCCTACCAGAAGGATGATGTGGATTTTTCAGCCCTGATTTCAAAAATAGCCATGAAGAAGCCCGACATTATCTATTTGCCTGACTATTACAACAAAGTAGCTCTTATCGCGAGGCAGGTAAGAGAAAAAGGTTTGAAATCAACAATGCTCGGCAGCGACGGATGGGACTCTCCGGATTTGATGAAGATTGCCGGCAGCGCCATAGTGGGAGGCTATTTTACCAATCACTACTCGCCTGACAGAAAAGACCCCATAGCAGATGCATTTATCAAAAGGTATAAGGAAAAACACGGGGCAGTGCCGGACGCTCTTGCAGCGCTCAGTTATGATGCCACAATGATGCTGCTCAAAGCAATTGACAGCGGAAAAAAGCCGACGCAGGAAGAGATAATCAAATATCTTTCCTCTTTAAAAAATCACAAAGGAGTAACAGGAAATATAAGCTTTGACAAGAACGGCGACGCGGTGAAATCTGTTGTCCTCCTGAAGGTTGAGAAGGACAAAATAAAATATATGACGACAATTAATCCGTAAAAGCTGTATAATGCTGCACGGTGAGGTAAGTGTTTTTAAACCGGCAAAGTCATGAGCTGCACGGAGATTTGCGATGGAACTTCTCGGTTATATAATTGAACAAATTATTAACGGCCTCCAGTTAGGAGCTGTCTATGCACTTATCGCTCTCGGTTACACCATGGTTTACGGGGTGCTGAGGCTTATCAATTTTGCTCATGGCGACATCTTCATGCTCGGAGCTTTCATTGCCTATTTTCTTATTACAAAATTCGGTATGCCCATCTATCTTGTTTTTATTATCACCATGCTCAGCACAGGTCTTGCCGGATATCTCATTGAAAAAATAGCCTATAAGCCGCTCAGACAGGCGCCGAAGATTTCCCTGCTTATTACCGCCGTTGGCGTTTCATTGTTCCTTGAATATTTTCTCAGTCTGAATGCTCTTTTTACCCCGAATTACATTGCCTTTCCCAGACCCTTTGAAATTCAAAGCTATGATCTTTCCCTGTTTTCTGTGACAAATGTGCAGCTCCTTATATTCCTTGTTACATTTGTTTCCCTCTTTCTTGTCTATCTGCTTGTTTACCGGACAAAATACGGAAAGGCCATGCGGGCGGTTTCACATGACAAGGAAACAGCTTCACTCATGGGTATCGGCATTGACGGAATTATTTCATTCACTTTTATTGTCGGCGCGTCACTGGCAGGCCTGGGAGGCATACTTTACGGGATCGCCTATCCTCAGATCAATGTATTCATGGGGATCATGCCCGGCATAAAATCATTCATAGCGGCAGTATTGGGCGGCATCGGCATTGTCTACGGCGCGGTGCTCGGAGGATTTACCATCGGTCTTTTAGAGGTCTTTGTCTCCGCCTTTGTTTCATCTACATTCAGAGACGGTATAATATTTATTATTCTTCTGCTTGTTCTCATTTTTAAACCAAGCGGGATCTTCGGAAAAAGGATTGAGAAGGTATGAAGTTCTTTCTTGAATCGAAAAAGTTTTTATTAGTGTCTGTTGCCGTCTATATTCTGCTCAAGATACTCTTTGCCAATAATTTCATATCGGTCTATATTCAGCAGATTACCTTATACGCCCTCATAGTGACTATAGCCGCTCTGGGTCTCAATGTCATCTATGGCTATACGGGCCAGTTTTCATTAGGTCATGCGGCATTCTACGGCATCGGCGCTTATACATCCGCCTATCTCGCAAAGATATTGGGAGTGGAAAGCGTTTTCTCTTTTCTGCCAGTACTGCTTGTCAGCGGTATTGTTGCCGGCTGTATCGGCTATCTCATAGGAATCCCCATTTTGAGGCTGCGGGATGATTTTCTGGCTATAGCAACTCTCGGTTTCGGTACCCTTGTCAGGGTCTTTCTGGACAATTCCGACAGGTTCTCAGAGGTACTCGGCGGATCAAGAGGTTTTGTCGGTATAACAAAAATCACCAACCTTGAACTTACGTTTTTTTCCGCGTTGTTCATTGTTTTGATTACAAAGAATCTCATATATTCACGGTATGGGCTTTTCCTGCGGTGCATAAGGGACGATGAACTTGCCGCAACCTCAGCGGGAATTAACATTACAAAAGCTAAACTGATGGCATTTTCCTACGGATGCATGCTTGCGGGAATCGCCGGCGGACTGTATGCCCATCTTTACACCTTTTTACATCCGTCAAATTTTGACATGCTCAAATCGATAGATTTTCTTATCATTGTTATAATCGGCGGTATGGGAAGCATCAGGGGAACGATATTAGCGAGCCTTATATGGGTAGGGTTTATAGAAGGGCTGCGGATCGTCCTGCCTGTTGAAATGCTCGATTTAAGATGGGTGGTAATCCCGGTTCTGCTTATCGCATTGATGATGTGGAAGCCTTACGGATTGATGGCAAAAAAATAAAATAAAAGTTTTGAACTATGAGAGCGCTTGAAGTAATAAACCTTGAAAAAAGTTTCGGCGGTGTTAAAGCTGTCGATAAGATGTCCTTTCACGTGCAGGAAGGCGAAACCCTCGGCATAATAGGGCCTAACGGCGCCGGTAAAACCACGGCATTCAATCTTATTACCGGTTTTTACCATCCTGACGGAGGCATGATAAAATTCTATGATAAAGACATAACAGGCGCCCCTCCCTACAAGCTGTCGCATTTCGGAATATCACGGACCTTTCAGAATATGAGGTTATTCAGCAATCTTACTGTCTTTGAAAATATCTTATCGGCTGTGCTTGCCAGGAGGAGTTACAATATGCTCTCCGCTGTATTCCGGACTGAAAAATATTTTGCCGCGGAAAAGAAAGCTGAAGAAAAGACAAGGGGCCTCATCAATTTTTTCGGGCTGTCAGGCAAGGAAGGCTATCCTGCCGGAAGTCTGCCTTACGGAGAGCAGAGAAAACTGGAACTGGCGAGAGCGCTTTCAACAGGGCCGAAATTATTGCTCATTGATGAGCCGGGGGCGGGCATGAACCCCAGGGAAGTCCTTGATTTTGTGGACACGATACATGTGATTAAGGAAAAATATTCTCTTTCAATAATTATCATAGAGCACCAGATGAAGCTTGTAATGGGTATTTCCGACAGGATAGTGGTAATGGATTTTGGTGAAAAGATCATGGAAGGCCTGCCCTCAGAGGTGAAAAAAGACAAAAAAGTAATCGAGGCATACCTCGGAGAGGCCCTGGAGTGAGTGAATGCTGCTCAAAATAAACAATCTCGCCATAAATTACGGCGTAATCAGGGCCCTTGATAATATTACATTAGAGATAAGGCCCGGTGAAATTCTCTCTGTTATCGGCGCGAACGGCGCGGGAAAGACTACTCTTTTGAGGTCTGTTGCCGGGTTAATTAAACCGCGAGCAGGGAATATTGAATTTGAAGGCCGGGAAATAAGCGGGCTTAAACCTGAAAAGATCGTAAAGTGCGGCATTACCATGGTGCCGGAGGGAAGGCAGGTATTCCCCGATCTTTCGGTAAAGGAAAATCTTGAACTCGGCGGATACTCGCTTAATGACAGACACCTGAAAAAGGAGCTCTACGAGCTTATTCTGACTACCTTTCCCAGGCTCAAAGAGCGCCTGAAACAACACGCGGGCACCCTGTCAGGAGGCGAGCAGCAGATGCTTGCCATGGGCAGAGCGCTTATGGCCAATCCGAAACTCCTGCTCCTTGATGAGCCGTCAATGGGACTTTCACCGATTATTACCAAAGAAATATTCGCGCTGATTCAGCTTATAAATAAAGAAAAACATATATCCATGATCCTCGTTGAACAGAATGCCCACATGGCGATGGAATGCTCTCAGAGAACCTATGTCCTTGAAAACGGCAGCATTGTCATGGAAGGCGAATCATCAGTACTCAAGCACAACGCAAGAGTCACAGAAGCATACCTGGGCATATAAAAAATAAATTCTGATATCTTCGGTTTTTAAGCTTTTGCTGACGTAAAAAACACCGAACTTCATCGACTCAAGACTGTTTGTTCAGGACAACCCGACGTTGTTGCCAATGACATATCCAGGTTTACGGAAATTGAATCCACGGCCCGGGATTGACGTTATTTTCCCAGGTCCAGAAGTTGAACTGTCCGGAAGAGATCCTGAAGACCAGGATTGTCGGAGAGTCAGGTGTTCCCGTACCTATCTGTTTCAGCCAGGTGAATTTCTCATATAGTCTTTCGCGGATGCTCATATCTTCAATAAGTTCGATCCTGCCTGTAACACGGAGGACTGTGCCGATATCCGGCGGTATGCCGGGTTGATGGAAAGCTATCTCAATATTCGGATTTGCCAGAAGCTGAGACGCCACAGATTTTATCGCGGAGGTATAGAAATATATTCCGCTTTTATCCGCAAGCCATACGGTCATAGGACGCACATGTGGTTTTTCACCATCCGCTGTTGCAAGAAAACCGTTGGGAGTTTTCTCCATATATTCAATACAGTCTTCGAAAGTCATGTCAATTACCTCCATGAATATAAATTATTATCTTGCATTATTCCATAGTTTTTCTCGGTTTTATCTCTGATTCCCCGTTTCGCTTGTGGTGGGGTATCATCATGATTTGTTTGATTTTATTTTATTAATTGGGTAATATTTTGTATATAAAAAAATAAAATAAGGGGGATGTGATGGCAACAAAGAAAACAGCGGAAAGCCCGGAATTTTTGCACCTGCCTTTGGGAAGCATTATCGTGGAAGAACAGATTCGTTCAAAGATCGACATGACAAGCGAGTCCTTTAAATCTCTTATGGAGTCGATAAACGACAGAGGAGTTCTTGAACCTGTTCTGGTTACACAAAAAGATGACAAGTATCTGCTCATATGCGGAGAAAGACGATATCTGGCTGCTCAGAAACTGGGTCATGAATCAATCCCTGCAAGGATTGTAAATGCAGTCACCCAGAAGGATGAAATACTGGCAATACAGTTAGTAGAGAACCTCCAGCGGGAGGACTTGAATCCCATAGATCAGGCCAAAGGCATACTCGCCTTTTTTCAGGCAAAACATCCGGGCAATGTATACAATTTGGATGGGGTAATGAGCGAATTGATGAAAATACAGTTGAAGCCCGGAACCATGTCAGAAGAAATGGTATTCACTGTGAATACCATTTCTGAAATCTCCGGAAAGTCTTATTCTACGCTGTTCCGCACGATATCACTCTTGAAACTGGTTTCTAAAATTCAGGACGCAATTGTAGATGGAAAGCTCCCTGTTTCTCAGGGTTATCTCTTTGCTGCCAACTTTGGAAGTCCCGCCTTTTTTACCATCTTTGATGAAATTATGGAGAAACCTGTAACCAACGCTAAATTAGAAAAGATGCTTATTGCCTATAAAAAAGCAAAACCCGGATCAACATCAAAACCCATGCCTATTAAAAAGAAGGTTGTCGTCTTACAAAACGCGAAATCATACTTTGAGAAAAAGACCGGCATGTACGCGAAACCCGACCTCCAGAAATTCCTTGATGAGCTTCATGTTTTAGTTGCTTTCATGGAAGAGCAGGTTCAGAAAGCCCCGGCAACGGTAAATATAAAAAAACCGGAGAATAAACCAAGGCCGCAGGTATAATGGGTGTGCCTTCGGGGGGCTGTATCAGCACAAACCCTTACCTGAAATAGTAAGATTTCGTGCTGCCGGTCTCATGAGAAAGGAAGAGAAAATGCTTTATGCATGCGAAGTGTGAGCTTCGCGGTTTCCTTAGAACAATGATTAGCATATGAAAGAGTCAGGTAGAGTTTTAACCGGTAAAAAGTTGACCCCAGCTTTTTACCGGTTGCACAATAACACTTATAATTCTATAATGAAAAAATACAATGAAAATCTTACTTACCTTTACAGGATTTCATGATCCGTACACAATCGGCCTCATTGGCGAAGAAGAATTGCCGGGCCCAATTTTATCGTTAGCAAAGAAAGTCCGTTTTGATAAGATAATTCTTCTTTCCACACCTCGCACAGAAAACCATACCAATAAAACAAAGAATGCCCTGGAATCGCAGCAATCAAATTTGTCTATCGAAATATGTGACCTTCCCTTAAATGATCCCACGGATTATCTACAAATTTTAAGAGAACTGCGTAGTAAATTTCAGGTCATTTCTGATAACAACCATGATGCTGAATTCTCTATTTCAGTAGCTTCCGGGACTCCACAGATGCATGCCTGTTGGTTATTGCTTGTAGCAAGTGGAGAAGTACCTGCACGTATTCTTCATATAAGACCGCCACAATTTGTGACAAAAGATAGAATGCTTATCACGGAGATTGATCTTGGATCGCCGGATTTTCCTGTTATTAAACCCAATTTATACATATCAGATCGTAAAGATGAAGTACCGCACCCTGATATTAACGATGTTATTCGTGATGTAGGTATTGTCGGTGACCATCCATTAATGAAAAAGGCAATTGAGATTGCTGCAATGCTGGCGCCTTCAGATGTACCCATGCTGATACTTGGCGAAACCGGAACAGGAAAGGAATTATTTGCAAAGCTCATCCACAGGCTAAGTAACCGTTCAAAGAATCCCTTTGTCTCTATAAACTGTGGTGCAATCCCGAAAGAGCTCGCAGAGAGCATACTCTTCGGACATAAAAGAGGAGCATTCACTGGAGCCATTGCTGACCTTACCGGTAAATTTGATGCAGCAAATACCGGGACCTTATTCCTCGATGAATTAGGTGAACTGCCAATGTCAACGCAGTCCAAACTCCTTCGCGTTCTTGATGATGGCATGGTAGAGACCCTGGGACATGCAAAACCTCATAAAGTTGATGTCCGTATTATTGCTGCAACCAATCAAAATATTCATGAAGCCATAAAGTCAGGAAAATTCCGTCAGGATTTATATTACAGACTTAGCGTGGGTGAAATCCACTTGCCTCCATTGCGCAAACGAAGAAGTGACATCACTAAAATAGCCCTTTATATACTTGACCGGATTAATGAGACATTAAAAAAACCGAAGCGATTATCAACAGGAGCTTTAATAAGATTACAAAACCATAGCTGGCAAGGGAATGCCCGTGACCTTGATAATGTCATTGAGCGTTCTGCGAGACTCTCAAGAAAAGAGGTGCTGGATGCAGAGGATTTGATGATTACGGAACCAGTGGGAGATGATAATTCATCTTTAACATCACCCGATCTTCATCAAGGTTTTTCCATAGAAAAATATCTTGCAGACTCAAGGAAAGAATTAATAAACAAGGCTTTAGAGATAGCTGGCGGCAACCAGAGCGAGGCTGCCCGCCTCCTCGATATTTCCCCACAGGCAGTCCACAAGTTCTTGAAAAAAGAGGGGTAGTTAATTTCAACCATGGTTGTAAAGATGTTGGTATTATTTTATAATAGCAAGGGCCTCTTGCAAAAGCATTGTGATTGCCTTTTTCTGTCATTCCTGCGAAAGCAGGAATCCAGTGAATTTAAGGGCTTCTGGATACCGGTGCTTGTGCCCTTCAGGGTGTTCAACGGTATGACGACATTTTGAAGTTTTGCAAGAAGCCCGCAAGATAAGGAAAATGTTCTCAATTTTCAATAGATTAATAAATGGCAGCACATAATTGTATTATGGAAGAAAAGAATCTCTGCTTATCATGGAGGTAAATGAAAATGAAATTCAAGGTAGTTGTTCATAATGCGGAAGAAGGGGGCTACTGGGCTGAAGTTCCAGCAATACCAGGATGTTTTACGCAAGGCGATACATGGGAGGAACTGCTTCATAACATATATGAATCTGTCGAGGCTTGTTTATCTGTGGATGTAGAGCCGACACAGATGAACCCCGACGACAAGGTGCTTGAAATAGCAATATGAAAAGCATATCAGGAAAAGAGCTTTGTAAAATCCTGGAAAATAAAGAGTGGCTCTTAAAGACTATCAACGGAAGCCACCATGTATATATGAAAGCAGGAAAGAAAGAGCGCATAAGCATTCCGGTTCATGGCAACAGAGACCTGAAGATGGGTTTGCTGAAAGCTGTAATGAAGATCGCAGAGATAGAAGAATCGGAATTATAGAGTAGATTGCTTCAACCTGAGTTGTTGCTGTTTAAATGGTGGTTTAAATAAGATGGGAAATGGGGGTTTACAAATTGCTAATTGTGGAATGTGGAATGGATAATCACAAAGCGCAGAGTGTATTGGGCAATGATAGGAATTACGACTCACGAATTACGACCGACTTTCTGCTCTGGCACGTTTGTTGCTTTACACAATAGCATGATTTACGACAGGAGCATCGAATGATAAAAGAATACACCATAGAAAATTTCAAGGCCTTTGCTGGTCCGGCAACCGTTCCTATTAAACCTATTACCCTCATTTTCGGGCCAAATTCTTCTGGTAAAAGTTCAATTTTTCAGTCACTATTAATGCTGAAGCAGACCCTGGAAGAAAAAGCAACTTCAGAACCGACCATTTCCACTAAAGGAATTTTGGTAGATTTGGGTGGTTTCCTTGATATCGCTCATAAGCATAAAATTAATATAAATGAATGCTGTTCATTTAAAGTCCATTTTACAGAATATCCTAAACTTGCTTCTGCCTTAGTTTCAGAGGAACATTTTCCAATAGAGGCTCGGCTTGATTCGGTAACAACAGATAGCTTCCGTGAACTATGTAATGCTGTTGAGAATGATAGTCATGGTCTTGAGTTCAAGTTTAGTTACGACAAAACTCTTGGAGGTGTTTTGTCAGAGATGAAACTGTATTTAGGAAATACATCATATCCTTTCATAACATATCGCGCCGGCAAAAAAACACCTCCTTCTATTACTTCCGGTAAGAGAAGCAAAAGAAAATTTAGAATCGCAGAGATTGATAAAAACCATTCTTTTTGGTCAAAATTATCTTCGTCCAGATCCGGCAGAGATAAGTTCAAAGATGAATATCCTATTTTTACTGAATTAAGAGAAGCAATAAAAAAAACGGGCCGCAAGACTTCAAATCCAAACGCCTTTATTGCTCAAATCAGAATAAAAATGAAAATGCAAGGTCTTAAACCACCGAAGTATAACAATAAATTTTTCTATTTTCTTGATAAGGAGTTATTGAGCTTACCGGAATTATATACTTTGTTATCAGAGAAAAATGATTTAGATTATTTATCTCCAATTTTCCAAGAAATTGAACCTATACTCAATAAACCTTATAAAGAAATAACCGGTCCTGAAAAAAATGTCATAAAAAGATTCAACCGCATAATATTTAATCATACTTTTAGAGATTGCCTAAACTTTCCCTATGGTTCTTCTTATGAAAGTTTTGTTTATGATACAACAACAGATTGCAAAGATGAAAATGGAAGTATGAGGGATTGGATTTTTTATCCCATAAAAGGTTTAGAGGATTCGTGGATTACAGTTGACCGATTTTTACCGAACTCCGTAAAAGGACATGACCCGGTCGAGATAATTTATGAAAATCAAGATACTGAAGATCCGGATTCAGAAAATTTGTCACTGTTAACCTTGGCGTCTTCTCACGATTTTCGTCGTTTCCTTGACAGCATAATATATATGGGACCAATGAGAGAATGGCCTCACCGTTATTACTCATCTACTGGAAGGTCAATTGAGGAGGTTGGTACTAAGGGTGAGAAAACATACGATGTACTCATTCGGAACGATGATCTCATAAACAAGGTTAACAACAAATTGGAGAGTTTAGGACTCATTTATAAACTTAAGATTGTTCTGCTTGGTAATGAAACAGAAGGCATCTATGATTTATACGCTATTAAATTATATGATAGTCTTATGGATGTATATCTTTACCCTACGGACGTAGGTTTTGGTGTAAGTCAGGTATTGCCAATCATTGTTCAAAGTATGCTTTCCAAAGAAAAAACGATATTAATTGAACAACCCGAACTGCACCTTCATCCTGCCCAACAGGCCGAACTTGGCGATATGTTCATTGAAGCTGCTTTGGGGGAAAACAAAAATACTTTTCTCATTGAAACCCACAGCGAACATCTTATTTTAAGGATTCAAAAACGTATAAGGGAAAAGAAGCTAAGGCCTGAGGATGTAGCAGTAATATATGTATCAAAAGAGGATGGTGGTTCCAAATGCTTAGAGTTGAGGCTTGATGAAGAAGGAAATTTTATTGATCATTGGCCTGATGGTTTTTTTGAGGAAAGATATATGGAGATGTTTGATTAAATGATATACTCAACCATTCTGCTCCCTTCGGCACTTTCAACTGAAAACTTAAAGGCCGGTCAAGATTCGGCATACTGTGATAGTTCTGTGAGGATCTTGGATGATCTTATACAAAACTGTTTTCTCCTTGTCGATGAGGGCGGTGTCATCGAAAAAGAGCTTTTTAATGCTGTAAGAAACTCTTGGCCGATACAGTATCGAAAAAGAGGTTTGGAGAGACTGACTTTGCTGAGATGCAGAGGTAGGTTTGTTAGGCTTGCACAAATAAGATATGACCTCGTCCAGGATTGCACTAAAATTGCATGTAAGCATGGCGTTGGGATATCCTTAAAGAATGAGACGGACGCCTTAATAGTCGGTGAAAATTGCCATACTTGTGCCAAGGCTTATCTGAAAGAAGTAAGACCTCCTTGTCAGACGGACATTGTGAATGCCTGGGCTGAATATTCATTATCGAACTTTTATAAGAAAAGACGAATCATGCGGATAATCCTAAAAAACGGTGAATGGACCAAGAAGAATTTCGAAAATAATATTCTGGCACCAATTCTTCGCTTCGCAAAGCACGTGAAGATTATAGATAGGCAAATAGGGCGAACAGCCAGAAAAGACAAAGAAGAATTGAGTGAAAACTATTTCCGAACCCTCCACTGGATTATCCAATTATTTTCAGATATTTCAACAGTCAATAACCGGACTATTGAAATATATTGTGGCATAATTGCCGATAAAGACAAACGAACCAAGGAACCATCAAATAAAGCGGAGTTAAGAAACAAGCTTAACGCTCTTGAAACTTTTGAAAGAAACCTTCAACCGGAGCTTAAAAAGAAAGGAATTACTATTCGTGTATATAAGAAAAAGGAATTGTTGGGTAAAGAAGTGCCTCATGCAAGATACCTCACAACCGATCAGCAGATCGGATATAATATTGATCGCGGGTTTGACATACTTCGAGATGACAACATGATAAGGGATGTAGACGTGTCAGTCTGTGATAACCAAAAAGATTTAGGGAAAATAGTAAATGCAGCTCGACTGCTCCCTGATTTCCAGGAATTGTAGAGGGACGATGTTCCCATTTCCCAAAAAGCTGATAACCTTGAACAATCTTCACAATCCAGATTCCTATATATGCGACCTTAAGCAATGCCCGTATTTTGAGAAGTATTTATGGAACATCTGCAAGAAACTTATCGTATCCTGCAGTAACCCAATGGCCACCACTCTTGTGAGGGATTATTTTGACAATAATCTTGAATATTATGATGCTTGCCTTAAATTACTCGTCAGTTCAATTGGCGAAGGTAATATGGAAAGCATCATTTCTGAACTAATGGCAGAGAGTTATCCGCACACTGAAAACTTTGAAAAAAAGTTAGCTTCAATAGAAGGAGAAATTGTTTGTTTTACACAGCTATCATCATTATACCCAAATCTGCGAAAGATCAATTTTGTAGGAGACTGGGAGAATGATCAAGTTCTCGTCTCAGTCAAAACAGTTCTCGCAGAAGATTTCAATTACCACGTCATAGAGAACTGCCTGATCAGTTTATTTTATATAGAGGAGTTGAGCCTGATAAGAAATTATGAGATACGCGTTACTCACGGAAATAACATAGATGACAAGTTTCTAAGTGAAGTGCTTCTTTATATGGGAAAATCTGCCAAATATCTTGGGAGATTTAGATGTGTTTGTATCTGATGAGAAATCTCAGTCGATTATCTACCAAAAGGCCAGACGTGATATTCAAAGGACTTTTAAGATTGATGGTTATACTTGTAAACCAAGTCAGCGAAATATTGACATTAACGAGCAAAGAGTTGGGAATGGGACACCACCTTCAACACATTCTCTTTCTCTGGAATTTCGTGAGGCAATTCCTGATGCTGAAGTTGGCTCGGTCAGCAGCGACCTTGATGAATTTTGGGTAGGAAGCCAACCAGAATGGGAGAAACTTCGAGCGAAGATTTTGCCCAAAATCGAGAAGTTTGACCAAGCATTTTTGGCAAGAACCAAAAAGGAGTTTGTTGGGTGTATACCGATAATATGGCACCCCAAGTATGATGAGAATTATACTTTTAATAATTTTCCCAATATTCGCAATAGGCTACTCGATTTGACCGCAGAGAAACCTTACAAAATGTTTTTTTACTTGGTTCCTCAAGTATTTTTTGGCAAAGCCAAAATTTTGTGCATAAACGATTGTGACAACCGAATTTGAACCACGGTTGAAATTTCTTCAACCTTAGTTGAAACAACTGTTCTCGAACATTCTTCCTCTACAACCCTGATCCGTGTTAAACCCCCAATAACCTGACTTTTCTGCCTTTTCAATACCTTCCTTCTTCTGGCATATCTCTTGCTCTATATAAAGACAAGATGGTAATGGAAGATGACATATTTGACATGCTCGGTATTTCGTTCTTTGCTTCAGGCGGGGAGTGGTGTTCATTAAAGAATATGCCGTGCATCCCGCTTTCAGCCTGCAGCAGTTATATGGATGAGAACAAATGCAGATACTTGACTTCCAAATGCGAGGAAGATGATGGAAATACAAATAAATAAAGACATTAAGAGGAGAAATTATGGAAGTTTTAATCCTACTTGCCCTGATAAGTCTTCTATTCAAAAAATAGTAATGTACTTTATACAACACAAGGAGGCTGCATGTTGATAAAGAGCCCGTGGATTGAAAGAATCAATGAAGGTCAAGAAACACAGGAGGTCAATTCTTGAAAGATACTATGGAAATATCATCAGAGATGCCCAAAGATAGCGCCTTAACAGTGGAGGGTTATCAGAAGATTGTTGATGATACACTAATAATATTAAATCTTGAATGTGAAATTGCGGTTACGGTAACCATAGCTGATATCGCAAGGGGAAGGGGTTATTTTGTTGAGAAAAAAATCATTCTTCCTGCATGGCTGTGCGAGTATGACTTAGCATACCAGATATATTATGTTATTCATGAACTGGTGCATTGTTTGTTGGGGTATAAACATGACAAAGTATTTAAAAAAGTCGAGAGCATTTTGTTGGATATGTGGGATATTAGGATTGTGAGATTGAGAGTATACCCCAAAAAACTGTTCCTTGATGGCAAAGAAATTTTTAATATTCCATACAAACAGTGTGATACTGATTCTTCAGGAATTGAAGATAAAGCAGCATGATAGTGTAAAATCCGGTCAACCTTGAACACCCAATTTAATAAAGTCCCTACACTTTTTCAAGTTTCCCATGGGTATTATGAACAGATATTTACTCGGAATCCATTTGAGAAGTATTGCGAGTTATCTATTAATGATTTTTTGCCGGTGACATGGTGTTATCACCCTTCAGAGATGTGGAACCGGAGTTTTCTGAAGATGAAACAATGGAAAAACCCGTAACCAATGCAAAAATAGAGAAAATGTTTACCGCCTACAAAAAAGCTAAACACCTGCCCTCGGGTGCTGTAGCCGGGGGCCTGCCCTCGAGTGTCTTAGTCGGGGGGAAATCAACATCTAAACCCATACCCATTAAAAAGAAGGTTGTTGTCTTACAAAACGCAAAATCATACTTTGAGAAAAAAACCGGCATGTACGCGAAACCCGACCTCCAGACTTTCCTTGATGAGCTTCGTGTTTTAGTTACTTTCATGGAAGAGCAGGTTCAGAAAGCCCCGGAAAAGGTAAATATAAAAAAGCCGGACAATAAACCAAGGCCGCAAATATAAGAGCGTGCGCCTTCGGCGACTGTACCGGCGGCAAGCTTCGCGTTGCACTGAGAGCAGGGATTATCGCATGAAACATGAAGCCTTATTTCGGATGAGCAAAAATCGAGCATGATTGCTGCCGGTAATTGAGGTGAAGGAAATATCAAAAAAACATACTTTGTTTTTACTGATATTACCGGCCAATTGACATCTGAACTTAAGAAAGACTGTCGATATCACCCGTATTTTGTTCTTGCCTCCTGTACTAAGCAGGAGTAATATAGGAAAAAACAATGTGGTATATTAATTGTTGGAAATCAATGAGATGACATGAACGAACTCCTTAACGAATCTGAACAGCTTGTTTACGATATCTGCAAAGGATCATTCTTGTGTCTCTGGAGCTATCCAAACCCCCTTGGAAAGGACGGAAAAGAACTTTGCGATACGCTGGTGGTGTGTGAACCCGATATCATAATATTCAGTGTAAAAGACATTGGTCTGACGGACAGCGGTGACTTGTCTGTCAATTGGGAGCGCTGGAGGAAGCGGGCAATTGATGCCTCAGCTAAGCAAATATACGGCGCAGAAAGATGGCTCGATGGGTCTTTTCAGGTTATCCGTAGCGACGGTAGCCCCGGAATAAAACTGCCCGGTCGGGAGGTCAGGCGAGTTCATCGAGTCGCTGTCGCCCTCGGAGGCCAAGGCAAAGTTCCTATCAGTTTCGGGGATTTCGGAAAAGGATTTGTTCACGTTTTCGACAAAACCTCTCTGAGTGCAATCATGGGTGAATTGGACACGATAGAGGATTTTGTTGATTACCTGTCTGCCAAAGAAGCACTATATCTATCCGGAAAGATAACGCTATTCCAAGGCGGAGAGGAGAACCTTCTTGCTCTCTACCTACATAATGGACGTCAATTCCCGGAGAAGTTTGACCTGTTCGTTATCGACAACAACCTCTGGGCGAGGTTCAAAGACAATGAGTACTATAAGGCAAGAAAGGAGACCGATTCCGTAAGCTATGCATGGGACCAGCTTGTTGAGACTCTGAGCAACGATATACTACATGGTAATCTGGAATTTGGTCCAGAACTGAACGACTCCGAAATAGCAATCCGCACCATGGCTCGCGAGAATAGATTTGGCAGGCGGCTTATAGGAAAGTCCTTTGTGGAGTTCTATGAGCTTACTCGTGAAAAAAGAGTGAGGTCCAGAATGGCTCTTGGAAGTTCAGACGTCACGTACGTCTTCCTGGCCATGCCTCACGGCGAAGACAGAGAGTACCGGAAAGCCGAACTCTTTGGCCGATGTCTGGTCGCAAGAGGGCTCCATCAAGAGCGTAGTACTGTCATAGGCTTGGCAACGGAGCGATATGAAGAAGGAAAGGGCTATTCTTTTGATCTAATACACATGCATATTCCCCAATGGACTGTTGAGTTGCAGGAACAAATGGACTATGCTCAAAAGGAATTTGGCTACTTCGCAAATCCAAGATTAACGAAAGTTCATGAAGACGAGTACCCGGGAACTACTGAGAAAAAGAAAGATTTCTAACAACTGTATGAACCGGATCAGCAACAAACGACGTTACCTCCCGGTTATGCAGGCGTTAGCGGAATAACTGAATATGAATACCAATGATCGTATCTCTCCACTCAGTATCCTTCTCGACGACGTATTCTACAAGAGCAGCATTCAAGGCATGCGCAGATTCTATTTCTCGGCCACAAAGGGCGAGCATAATTGGTTTCTGTTGAGTGACTATTACTTCGGAGACGACAAACCCAATAAGGTTATCACCTTCACGGCAATGCCTTCTTGTCCTTATATTCTTGATCTCAAGAGCGCAATCAAAGCGGTTGCACCGAAGGATATCAAGCACACAAGAAACGTCAACAGCGATTTTGTAGCACTGATGAACCTGCTACCGCTTATCAATGTTGTTTTCATTTTCGACAACAAAAAGCATTTCATCTGGGACAACGTTGAAGAAGCGAAAGTGACCATGCAGGAGCATGTTAAAGTACTGCGTGCCTGTCAACCACTGGGGAACCACCGAACCAGAAAGGGCGCCTCGGCTAAGCAGAATAACCAAGAACCTGGATGTTCTGGAAAGTCTGTTAGAGAGGGGCAAGAAACTTCGAACCCTGTCGGCGATGTTCCTGATCTCTCAGCTTGGGGGGTACGTGGGCAGCGTCATCTCGCGTGAAACAGACTTGTCATCCTTGGTCTGGTTTTCCGACAGAGACAGCACTAACGAGGTCGGCAAGAACCTTATCAGGGATCTATTCCAGATTTCGCTAATAGACGTGACAAAGAAGAACATAAACTTTAGTTTCACGTCAGCGAATTCCGGTTCCGACGAATGGTATGAAGAAATAACGAGAATTCCTGATTACATCACTGGGGCAGTTTCAGGGTTCAACTTCGACGAGAATCGAGCAATCGATCAGAAGACTGCACAGCTGCTGGGACTACACTTTCGAGCTAACATTAATAACACTTTTTTGTACAGGTTTAGAGTTGATAATGAACAGATAAGGCTGCAACGGACGGTCATCACGTGATCCATCGTTGAAAATGGAAGAAAAGTTCTTGGGCAAGCCTGCCATTAGGCCAGCGAAGAAAGGGCCGCCAACAACGGCATGAAGCGGATCGCGGCACTGGCCGGCCGCTCCGGGTTATGTCGAGCATTAAGCTCAAAAGTAATATTGACAAAAGGCACACATTGTCGTAATCATATTGCATGAATATCTTCCGCTGGGATAATCAAAAGAACGAACTACTGAAGACGAGTAGAGGCGTTTGCTTCGAACAAGTTGTCATCCTGATGGAAAGGGGGGATGTACTGGAAGCTATAGAGCATCCGAATCAGGATAGGTATCCGGGACAGAAAATCGCTACCGTCATGATTGACGACTACGTATATCTCGTTCCTTATGTCGAGAATGGCGAGGAGTTGTTCTTAAAGACTATTATTCCAAGCAGGAAGGCTACAAACAAGCATACGAGGGCAAAGAAATGAAAAAGATAGTTTTGGATGATGAGGAAAGGGGTATTCTTGAATCATACGAACGTGGAGAATGGGTACCGGTCAAGAGCCCGAAAAAGGAAATAGAAAAACTTCAGCGGTATGCAAGAAATACATTACAAAAAGATAAGAGAATAAACATCCGCATGTCATCTAAGGACCTTGATCAAGTGCAGGTTATCGCAGCGCAGGAGGGTATTCCTTACCAGACTTTGGTGTCCAGCATCATTCATAAATATGTGTCCGGATATCTGATCGAAAGAAAGAAGGCTTAACCGTTGGATGCAGCCAATCGGCCTGAAATCAGGCCTCTGGCTGATCTTCGTGCTGCAACCGGATGATAGAAAAGAAATTCATTTTCTAATCACATTCGGCAATCAGGGGACCGGACCGTCCCCGGAATATCGCCTATCTTTTATAAAGCGGCGACATTTCTCTCAATCTGCCTGCAATGCCCGGCATAATGGAAAGGGCATAATCAACTTCTTCTTCGGTATTATCCCTTCCAAGGCTTATCCTTATTGCGCTTTGACATGTTTCATGAGGTATGTTCATAGAAAGAAGAACATGGGATGGTTCAGTTGAACCTGAGGAACAGGCAGAACCGGAGGAAACGGCAATGCCGTTGAAATCAAGGGCAATAAGCAGCGATTCGGCTTCCGCGTACTCAATGCTTATATTCAGTGTATTGGGCAACCTGTATTCAGGGTGTCCATTCAGTCTCACATGATCAATACGATCCATGATACCTTCCAACAGCTTTTTCCTCAACGACACAATCTTTTTATTAACTGACGCCATCTCTTCCTTTATCAACTCACAGGCTTTACCAAGGGCGGAAATTCCGATCATGTTTTCTGTACCGGCCCGTCTCCCTGCCTCCTGGTGGCCGCCATGAATAAGATTGTCAATATCAAGGCCGTCCTTTATATATAGCGCTCCGACGCCCTTCGGCGCGTATACCTTGTGACCTGAAAAGCTTGCCATATCTACATTCAACGCATTTACGTCAATTTCTATCTTTCCTATGGCCTGAACCATATCAGAGTGAAAAACAATCCCTCTTTCCTGGGCTATCTCGCCTATTTCTTTGATCGGCAGCAATGTTCCCGTTTCATTATTCGCGTACATAACGGAAATAAGTATAGTATCATCCCGTATCGCCTTTTTTACATCTTCCGGTTCAAGCCTTCCATAACCGTCAACGGGAAGATATGTAACTTCAAATCCTTTTGTTTCAAGATATTTACATGCCTTCAATACGCCGGGATGTTCAACCATTGTTGTAATAATATGCCGCCCCCGATCTTTTTTTGCGTAGGCCGTACCTTTGATTGCATGGTTATCGCTTTCCGTTCCGCAGCTTGTAAAAACAATTTCACCGGGGCTGGCATTGATTAATTGTGCAACCTGCTCCTGAGCTTTGTCGTAATATCCCCCGACTTCTCTGCCTGCCCAGTGCAGGCTTGACGGGTTGCCGAATAGTCCCTTCCAGAAAGGTTCTACAAATTCAGCCACTGCAGGATGTATAGGCGTCGTTGCATTATTATCGAAATAAATCCTCTTCATGCCTCCCTCTAATCAAAATATACATTCAGCGCCTTCACTGGACAGACTCTTACACATAATTCACAGGCCACGCACTTTTCGTAATCAAATTCAACCTCCATATTTTCCCTGTTTATAAATAACGCGTTCGGGGTGCACACGCTCGTGCACACACCACAGTGGACACACTTAGCCTCATCCCTGTTTATATCCTGCTCCATCGGTTCCATATCCAGGTTCATATCCTCTAAGTATTTCATACCTTTATTAAAATTTTCCTCTGTGCCTTCTATCTCCAGCACCATCATCGAATCAGCTCTGGGTGACAGATTTGCCCTGAGAATATTGAAAACCAAATCATAATCCTTCGCCAGCCGGTAGACGACAGGTTTATCGATGGCCTCCCTTTTGAACCTTATAATGAACCGTTTTTTCATAACAAACCTCGCAGTTAAATTAGTTGCCCCTTGGCTTTTATGCCCAAAAGCCTGCCTCGGGGTGATTCATTTCTAATTTTTGAAATTAGAAATATTTCTGTTTCTATACCTTGATTATCTCAAGATCGCCCCAGACGCCAAGATTATCGCCCAGGATAATCAGTATGCCGCTTATGCCGGGATAGACCTTGCCTTTTTCTATGGCAACCGCAATATCATCCTTTTTTTTTACAATATTCCCGACATAAGTTGCAAGTCCATCCGCGAAAAGGGAGGAATCTCCTACAATACATGCCGTGTCAGCCTTGCCGAAGCTTAATGAATGTCCTACTGTTCCTGAAGATGTACATACTCCGTATGATTTATCTCTCCCCTTCAATTTAATCCCTATTTTCTCGCTGTAAGGCGAATCTTTCGCGTATATCAGCATAACTCTCTCATGGTCGGTTTTAAGGCAAATATCCCCGCCGTTCTCAACAATAAATTCGTCCGTCAAGGGGGCTATATCCCTGCCCACATATTCCGAGATTGCCCCGGCCACACAAGCCATTGGCCCGACGCCTATGACCTGCGACGCTTCTATCATTTCCCGTACAATTCCAGGGGCAAATATATCGGTTTCAACAGGCGCAAGACTTTCCTGAAACTCAGGCCTGTATCCGATATATGCTTCAAGCTGATGCCTGTAGAAAATTACCCTTTCTTCTATGTAGTTGCTTAGATCCGTTTTTGTGCAGCAAAAGAGGTCCGTTTCCATAAGCTTTACCTCGTAGCAAAGCATATCACGGGGCTTTGATATATTTCTGTAGAATCTTTCTTCGTACATATTAAAGCTCGCCTTGCTTATTCAAGCGATCTGTTAACATCCCCTTTCTTTTCTTGTCTGCCCATTTTCTCTTCAAGCTTTTTTACCCGATCGATAAGAGAAGCAATGGCACGGGATTGAGGGTCAGGCATGAATGCGCTATCCATTTGAATCCTGTTATCTCCCTCAACCCTGAAGACCACTTTTCCGGGGATGCCTACCACGATTGAGTTCGGCGGAATTTCATTTACAACAACCGAATTAGCGCCTATCTTCGAATTATCCCCGATTTTAACAGGTCCCAGGACTTTTGCGCCGGCGCCGATAACCACATTATTTCCTATGGTGGGGTGTCTCTTTATCTTCTTCCATGTTGTCCCTCCAAGGGTAACACCATGATAGAGGGTTACGTTATCGCCTATTTCCGTTGTCTCTCCGATAACCACTCCCATGCCGTGGTCAATAAAAAGTTTTTTGCCGATTTTTGCGCCGGGATGTATCTCAATACCTGTTAAAAATCTTCCTGCATGTGACACCAATCTTCCCGGCAGATACAGTTTGTGAGCCCAAAACCAGTTACTGATTCTGTAAAAGAGGATTGCGTGAAAACCCGGATAGCACAGGACAATCTCAAGGATATTCCTGGCAGCAGGATCGCGCTCAAAAACCGATTGAATGGATTCGCTCATCTTATCAAACATAAAAGGAAATATACAACCCCTGAGCGCGTCTGTCAATTGTTGTAATTCCAATTCTAAATCAAAGCGCTATCTTCGTTGGCTTCGTCATCAGTTTCCTCGACGTGCTGTTCAGTACGCCTACGTCGCCTCTTCCTTGTCACCTTGATTGCCCCGCAAACTGAAGCGGGTTAAGTCATCACATCTTTGATTTAGAATTGGAATAATTGGTTCGTTAGGTTACCGAGCTATTCCCTGTTGCAGATACTTTTCTTTTTTCTCTTTATACATAAGCGTATCTGCTATTAACATAAGATCGTCAATTGATTGAGGGTATTCAGGATCATAACATGCAACGCCGGCGCTTAAGGATAACTTGTAATGCCTGTTGTGCGTTTTGTTATATCTGTCAACATGTTTATGCAGGCGTTTTACGAGCAAATCCGTGCCTGCTTTGTTTGTGCCGACTGCGAGCACAGCAAACTCGTCTCCGCCGATGCGCCCGATTATATCTGCTTCCCGAAAAGTCTCACGGAGAATGTTTGCAGTCATAATAAGCGCATCATCACCTTCTTTGTGGCCCAGGGTGTCATTTATCCATTTCATGCCGTCAAGGTCGATGAAAAAACAGAGTACCTCCTTTTTTGTTCGATCTGCAATTCTGATCTGCTGCTCTGAAACAATTAAAAAACCCCGCCGGTTATAAAGCTTCGTCAGTTCATCCTTCATTGACATTGTCTGTAATTGTACTTCCATTTGTTTCTTTTCCGTCACATCAAGAAGCGTTCCCAGTTCTGCCGGTCTGTTGTTGTATATTGCCCGGGAACCGTATATCGCGACATTTCTTGCTGCTCCGTCTTTTCGTATTATGCCCACTTCAAGGAGCATACCGTCTGTTGCACCTTTTTTTCTCATACGGACGCTCTCTTCAGTTTTTTCTCTGTCCTCGGGCGCTATAAAATCCATAGGCCCCATCTTACCGATCATCTCAACGGGTTCATAACCATGGATATCGGCAAGAGCCTGATTTACATACCGGAAAATATTATCCTGAACCAAATATACGCCGACAAGGGATTTCTCAGTAAGGATGCGGTATCGCTCTTCTGACTCTTTTAACAACATTTCTGTTTTTTTATGGTCTGTTACATCAATGAAATTTCCGAGAATTGCCTCTTTACCTTTGTATTGAATAGGTGCAACTGTTACAAAAATCCATCTTTTTTCTTCTGTTTTTGCGGAAACCCTGATTTCAAAAGCTGATAACCTTTCACCCGCCAGCATCTTTGAAATATTATCTTTTACCGCTTCTTTGTCTTCATCTATTACAAGCATAAGAGAATCCTTTCCCAATACCTCATCTCCACTGTATCCTGTAATTTGTTGAAAACAAGGGTTAACAAATTTAAACTTGCCGTTCTGCACGATATAAACACCGGCAGATGAACTGTTTGCCAGAGTTCTGAACAATTCTTCCGCTGTTTTTCGCTCAGTCACATCACGGACGATTGCCTGTATATAAGCTTCACCTCCAAGCATAATGCGGTTAAAACTTACCTCTGCGTCAAATACGGTACCGTCATAACGACAGTGTTTCCATTCAAAATGCTGCGGCTCGCCGTTTAAGGTGCTGTTCATTTTTTCAATAAATTTTTCTTTTGAGTTACTCCCGTCCGGCTGAAAAAGCGGCGAAAACCGGTATATAGGCTGTCCGATAATCTGGTTGCACGAACATCCGAATATTTGTAGTGTTTTTGTATTGCAATCAACGAAAACATCCCCTTTTATAAGCAAAATGATGTCATTGGCATATTCAAAGAGAGTCCTGTATTTGGATTCGTTTTCGCGTAAAGCTTCTGTCATCTGCTTTCTCGACAGGGCATGGGCAAAAATTTCCCCGACATTTTTAAGAAGTGAAATTGTATCCTCGGACCATCTCTTTTTTGAGCAGACACTGTCAAATCCGAGGAAGCCCATGATTGAATAGGCTGACATAATCGGTACAGCAATGATGGACTGGATATTATCCCGCATGAATTCTTTCCTCTCTGCTATCGCATTGAGAGGAAGTTCCGTAATATCAGGGAGATGAATCACTTCAAAATTCTTTATCTTTTCACAAAGCCAGGGAAGGTCATCTATTGATATATGCTGAAGATCCTGTATCTTGGGCCCAATCCCTTTCCCGCACCACTCGTGGGTATTGCTCATCTCACGGCCGTTTTTGTCAAATTGGAAAACATAACTCCTGTCAACCCCGGCAAAGCTTCCTATTGCTTTCAGTACATCGTTTATCCCATCGTCTATTTCGTCCGGAGAGAGGATAATAAAGTTTGTGGAGAGGGTAAGAATCAATCGCAGCAAATCTTCCGAGTTTTGAATCGTCTCGTCTTTACGCTTATATTCAGCGTTTATTCTCTCAATCTCGGCAATGCGTGCCTTTAACTCAGCCAGTTCCTGCGTGGGTTCTTCCATCGTCCTGTCCTTATTATTCAATCTTCAGTTTTTCTAAAAAAGCATATCAAATACTATTTTGCTATGTTATTAAAGTATGTTACAGAAGATTGGCAACATTAATCCTTTTACTTTAAACGGTTTTTTGATATTATACATATAAAACAAAAATAATAAAAGCAATAATATAATATCCCAATTAAATAATATTACAGGAGGTTTTGGTTAGTAATGCAAATAGATGATATTGGAAAGCAAATAAAAAGCGATGATGATTTCTTTAAAATGTCTGAAGAACAGTGGAAACCAAAGGAAATGGAAAGTAAGGGCAGCATTGTAGAAAAGATAAAGAATTTTTTGCCTTTTCTCCTGCCTATTGCTTTTGTTTTTATTATTATAATCGGAGCGGCAACTATTTACATGGGGATACAAATATCCACATTAAACCAGAATCTAATATATCTGAACAAAATAGTAACCACCATTGATACTGCAAGCCTTAAATCCGAAATAACAGAGATGGGAACAAAAATCGAAGTTATTAATAAAGAAAATGATAAATTAAGGTCCGAGCTGACGCGCCTGAGAAGCGAGATTGAGGTTATAAAGGCAAGGAAAGAAAAAATTGAGGCGTCTGCTGTCAAGAAAAAAGTTGTCGGTAAAAATCCCGGGAGAAATCCGAGAATGCGATAGATTATATGGATAGGCCCTGAAATTAAGGAGGCATCATGTCTGTTTTGGTCGAGTTTGCCATGTTCCCCACAGACAAAGGGGATAGCGTAAGCGAATATGTAAGTAGAATTATCGATATGATAGATAAAAGCAATATATCCTACAAGCTGACGCCTATGGGCACAGTATTCGAAGTAGAAACACTCGAAGAGGCATCCACCATCATAAACATGGCATATAAGCAACTTGAACCGGACTGCAGCAGGGTCTACTCAACCATAAAGCTTGACGTCAGAAAAGGAAAAGGCGGGAGGATTATCCAGAAAATCCAATCAGTTGAAAAAAAGTTGGGTAGAGATATTAATTCATAAATACACAAGCTTTTGTCTGCTTTACAATCTTGACAAATTCCAAAGCAGTTTTCGCGGAAATACCGGCTTTATCCTTTCACAGAACCATTAATCCCTGCTATGCTCCGGTTTTTCTCTTACATAAAATCAAAAAACCCTGCCGGGCGATTGGAACCCCGGCAGGGTTTTTTGATTTTATAGTTTGATTGCCCCGCAACCTACTGCGGGGTGGTTCATTTACTGCGTTATAAAGACTTTGTGCTTTTCCAGTATCTTCCTGAATTCCTTGTGCTTTCTCAGATTTGTAATATCCGGGTCTTTCCTGAGAGAGTCATAGCTGTTGAACCCTTTTGCCAGAGCAGCATCGAGCTCATCAAGACCGTAATCAACGCTCCCCATAAGTGAATAGCAGGATGCAAGGTTGTAACGTATGTTTGCGCTGTCCGGCTTCAGTTCTTTCGCCTTTTTCAGGTCGTCAAGAGCCTTGTTGTATTTCTTCTGCATCATGTAAGCCACGCCTCTGTTTGAATATGCTTCAGCATAGTTAGGGTCTTTCTTAATGGCATTGGAAAATTCATTAATTGCATTTTCAATGTTTTCATTAAATATGCCCGGAGTGTTTGCATTTTTTGCAACGCTCACATATGACAGCCCCTGTTTAATGTGGCTCTTTACCTCAAGACTTGGTTCACCGACAGCAGGCGGCTGCTGTGCACCGGCCGGCGGAGGTGCTGCCTGCTGTGCTCCAGCGGGTGTGGCAGGCGGAGGTGGCGGTGCTTCCTGCTTTGCAACAGCCGGGGACTCCTGTTTCTGCTGACAGCCTATAAAACCGGTAAATAAAACACATAATGCCAAAAACATAATAAGAGAACTTTTTTTCATATCCATAAACCTCCTTAAATTTAACGGTTCGGCCTTTGGATGAACCGCATGTTCCAGTCTGTATTCGTTGCCATAGCCTGCGGGGTTTGTTCTATGTCAGCCCCTTTTTCCTGTTTTACCTTTTGAGATACAAGAGGCTTGGCGTAGTTGAATGCATCCTTAACCGATCCCTGACTGCGCCCAAGTCCGTCTACAAAATAGTAAGTAAAAACACTGTTGTGCAATGTATCTGATTCCCAGGATTTTTCACCGGCACTGCTTGCGCTTATCAGCACTTTCCCGTAGCCGTCCTGAGAATCAAGACTCTTCGCGGAACTTGCTTTTGGTCTGGGTTCGTCTTCGAGGACGATATCCTTTGACCCGAGCAGCCTCTTGCCGTAAGTTTTTGAAACGCCGTACCCTTCGTCTTCGTCTCCAACACCGAGGGATTTACCTCCGGCAGGCAGGAAACCGGGTACAGCTCTGTATGCGCCGTTGCTATAACAGGTGTCAAGGATCATCACAAGCCGTTTTGCTCTTAAATTTTCAACAAAATCTTTCAACATAATCTCTGTGACCGAAGTTTGCCAGACCCTTTCGCGTGGTTGTACCTCTGTGTCATAGGTGACGATATTTACTCCGCCGTTTTTGTCCGGCGGCGTGCCGTGGCTGCTCATGTAGATAACAACAAGATCATCCGGGCCGGCTACTTTTTTTATACCGTCAAGATACATGGCAATGTTTGCCCTTGTTGCATTCTGGTCAACAAGAAAATAGACGTTTTGTTTCGGAAAGGCTGCCTTGTTCGGATCAACAAGAAAATTATAGAAGCTCCCGGCATCTCTGACAGAATATTGCAAGGGGTTTATTTTGCCTACTTTAAACTTCCCGACTCCTACAACCAGCCCATATTTATTTCTTACGGGTCCGGGCACACCATCGGATACCCGCGGCGTGAGTATGGCAGCTCTGCCGAATAATCCACCCAGTCTCTTCTCCCATTCCTTGACTTTTATATTTTCCGGTGTAACAGGAGATACCCATTTTACCCCGACAATGGTTTGAGCAAGAGAAAATGCCTTATCCACTTCTTTCTCGTCGGTGTATTCGCCTCTCAACACAACTCTGTTGTACTGATCGAATTCCACAAACCCCTTCGGCACAAAGTTACTTCTAAAAAGACTATTTATTTCAGACAAATGGGACTCAGTGACAGGCGACTCCGCTGCATACAGGAGGCCTGTCACTATTATAAGCGAACATGTAAAACATACTGCCAATGCATTTCTGAAAAACCTTTTCATGTACTGCTCCTTTACTGAAACATCATGCCCAGGCCGGCCAGTTCAATGTTTGTTATTGTGTTTGAGGCCTTTGCCTTTTTAACAAACATTTCTTTTTCCATAACATCTTCTTTCCCTGAAGCAGAAACCTTAAAGGCGATTTTATAGCGACCTTCAGGTACATCCTTGGGGATATCGAACTTGCCGTCTGCTTTTCTCGATCCGGGCGCCGCGGTGATTTCCTGGTCAACGCTGCCAAGATCAACAAACTCGTTTTTTTTCGGGTCAAAGTATTTAACAGTCCTTGTCTCGGTGACTTTTATCTCTTTTGCGCCTTCAGGGGCCATTACATAATAAGACCCGTTCAAGCCGGCTGCGCTGCCCTGTGCCACGCTTTTCGGGTTTATGTTGAACCCTTCAATTTTAACAACATCTCCCTGGGAAGGGCTATATTTTGTTCTCTTGGCTGTTTCATCATAGCCTGCAACAGGCTGGCTTTTAAGCGTAGAATAGAGGGAGAGGCATTTACCCCAGGCATAGGCAAATCCGATGGCGCCGCCTGCCGCAGCTCCAACGCCTGCGCCCTTCCAATCACCGCCTATAAGCCCACCGGCAATAGCGCCAAGGGCAGCCCCGCCAATTGTATACATGGCAAAACATTTATTCCTTGCCGCAATCAATTCTTCTTCCGACGTAATCTGATCAGGCGAAGGCAGCATTGAAGCACACGATGAGAGCATGAATATGAAAGTTATTATAATTGTTAAAGTCTTGATGTGTTTAAATTTCATATGCATCTCCTATTTGTGCCTTAAGTTAATTTCAAGGGTAAGTATCTTCCCTTCACTAATATAGGATGCAGGAATGACGCCATAATTTTCGCCGCCCATGGATTCGAGGACAATATCCTTTTTGCCCTTAGGTTCCGGTTTCCATCCATTTTTAGGCGAGATAACGGCATAGGTAGTCTTCTGGTTATCATCCAGAACTATATCCTTTGATCCTGAAAGCGAAGCCATCATAACCGGAGGCGGAGGAGGAAGGGATCCGGCATCTGCGCTCATACCGGGCGAAGGCGGTGGAGGAGGTAAAGAGCTGTCAGCGCCAGGAGGCGGAGGAGGAGGGGGGAGATTGCTTGCGCTTGACGAAGGAGGCGGCATTGCCCCTGTGGCCTGTGCGACAGTTGTTGTCTGAGGTGATCCAAGAGGATTTGGACTACCGGAAAGCATTATAAGCAATTTTTCCGAACCGGGGTCGCCTGCAAAGCGGAAATTGCCTGCTTTCGGGATTTCTTGCATACTCATTCCCTCAACATAATCGTTGAATAAAACATTCGTGTTGCCGGAGGTTCCTACATTAAGAATTGTAAGATAGCCAGGTTTGTTTGTTCTTACAAGAAGTTTAAGTCTTTCGCCTGATCTGAAGACGCGTGATTTCGGGACAATATCGAATCTCCCGTCTTCGCGCAGCAGAACCAGTTTATAAGAAATCCCAACATATTTTGCAGGCGCGGCTGTGGAAGTGGCTGCGGGAGCGGATGTCCGCGGGCCCGAAGACATCTTCACTGTTGTGCCTTCGCCGCTGTCAAAAAGAGCTTTGGCGCCTTTCGGTGTTCCCTGGGCAAAAACATTACCTCCAAGGAAACAGATTAGAGACAGTAAAACAAAAACCAGACAATACTTTTTCATGTTAACCTCCTTTTATTGAAAGACTTTCTCTTTCTCTCAAATTTAAAAAACTGTTTAGAGCAGCAAGCAGGGAAATACAATTTTTAGAAAACAGCCGCGCGATTGTGTAGTTCTGTATTAACATAGTAATTTAGTTAATTTAAGTATATTTGAGCAGACTCTGTTTGTCAATACAACTAAAATTTGTTAGAATCAGGTACTTAATTATGCATACAAACAGCAGTATCCGCAAACTCTCTGTGAAAGGCGGGATTCTCATAATATCGTTGTTCCTTGCGATATTTTATCCCCATGTCCTTGTAGTATCTTTTACTTATGGACTTCCTTTCTTTAAAGTATACCATGTGTTATGGCTTCTTGTGGTTTTGATTTTGATAAAACGGTTGGTCCCCGGACTGAACCCTAAAATTAACCTTGGTAAGATATACGGCAGAAACTACGTTCATGCCGGTGGAGACAGCAGCGCAAAGCAGAAGAAACTGGCGGATTACATAAAAAAGATGAATTTTGGCGCAATCCGCTCTGCCATATACTGGACTCTGCTGGTTCTTGATATAGGGTTCTGGTATATTGCCGGACTGCTTGATCCCATGTGGCTCATTATTATCGTTATATTTTTCATATTCATGGACCAGTTCTGTATTACCGTGTGGTGCCCCTTTAAGACAATCATTCAGAATAAATGCTGCAATACCTGCAGAATAAATAACTGGGGATATCTTATGGCATTTTCTCCCCTCATATTTATCCGTTCTTTCTGGACATATTCAATCCTGTTGTTGTCTGTTGTTATTATTGTCCAGTGGGAATATATCTGTTATAAGCACCCTGAAAGATTCTATGAGCTTTACAATGCGAAACTCATGTGTAAAAACTGCGTAAATAAGTGCGCAAAGATTGGAGGTTGAGTGTTTAAAATTGCCGCTCTGATCGGGCAAATAAGTTGTAGTTATATATGGAGCGCAACATTAATAAATAGTCTTTTGAAAATATAACCTGATGATGCCCCCCCGCATTTTCTCAGGATGATGCCTTTACGTCTTCCTGCTCCCTGTCAGCCCCTTGTTCTTCTGCAATTTGCTCTTCAGCAGTTTCCTGCCCTTCTATTATCTCCCCATCCTGTCCTTCGGAACCTTCTTCTCCCTTTAGCCCAAATCGACGCTGTCTCTTTTCTTCCTGTTTTTTAAGCCGGGCTGTCTCTTTTTTCCTTTTTTCGCTTTTAAACCCTCCGTATTTTCCCATTTAAACCTCCTTGCTTTAGCATATAATAATACCAACGTTTCACAACAAGCTTATCTTAATTGTTTCGGACATAACAGATAGAACCCCTTTTCGGGGTTACTGCACAACTGACGTCCATGAGAATAAACATGTAAAAAAACAGAATAATATATCAATAGTACCATTAAAATCACAGAAAGGATAGTCCAACCATGAAAAAACTTATATTTATTTGAGATGTCAGGTTGTTAATGCTCGGCAGGGTCTTCAGTATTATAAGCCCTTGACTGCTTTTTTCTGGACTGAATGTGCTTTAATTCAAGGACTTTCTCTTTCGCACGTTTAGATCGTCTGCGTTTCTGTCTTCGGATCTTTTCAATCTCCTGTTCCCTCATGCTTTTTTTGCCGAGAACTATCTTTTCTATCTTTTCAATAAGAATACGGCGCGCAAAAAATCTGTTCAGTGATTGATAACGTTCCTGCTGGCATTTCACCTCAATGCCGGTGGGCAGATGTTTCAGATATACACAGGTTGATACTTTATTAACTTTTTGGCCGCCGTGACCGCTTGAATGAACAAATTTTTCAATAATATCACCCTCTCTTATATTGAGTTCCTCCATTTTCTCTTCAAGCAACCTTTCTTTTTCAGAACTTACACCGTATTTTAAAAAAGACATATCCTATCCCTTGTTACAGTTTTCTGTTGCACCCTGCTTTTAATGTGACGCGATCCATTCCCGGATAGCTTTGTTAACTTGATCCGGTTTTTCAAGTGTTGCCATATGGCCTGCATCTTCTATCTTCACAAGCTGTGACCCTTCTATCTGCTTATGAAGATATTCGGAATACTTCGGCGGCGTAAGAATATCATCATTACCGCAAATGATCAGTGAAGGCGTTTTTATTTTGTCTACCGAATCCATCAAATCGAATTCTTCACAGGCAGAGAAATCGCCATATATAACTTCCGCTTTGCACTTCATCATGTCTTTTACGCCGTTTTCTTTTAAGGCTGTCGGGGCCTTCTTCGAGAAGGCATAATCCATTATGCTCTTTACGGCAGCCTCTTTATCTATTTTTAACCTGTCAAGAATTTCAGGAAAAACCCGGAGTTTTGCCCCTGTTGTAATAAGAACTATGCCTTTTAACATATCCGGGAAAGAGAGCGCGAAAGACATGGTTATAGCTCCGCCCATTGAGTGTCCGACCATATAGCATTTATCTATGCCCAGTTCATGAATTGCTTCGTGTATGTATTCTATATAGCCGGGCAGCGTTTTGCATCCTTCACCTTGGGAATCCTGGCCATGTCCGGGCAGATCTATTAAAATTACTTCCATTGAAGTTTTTAAGCTTTCTTTCTGAAAGTACCATGACCTGGCGTTGCCGCCTGCGCCGTGAATAAAGATTATTTTTTCACCTTTTCCGGACCTTTCCGCATGAATCTTCATAATAACCTCCAGAATTGTATTGCAATGAATCAGGGAGAAATTATATCATGAGGTTATGAGATTTCTCATGATTTTTTTACTAATTTTTTTACTTATTTCCTGCAGCAAAGGCACGGATGCTCCTTTAAAACAAAGCGCCGCGGATGTAAAAAGCAATGAAGTCCAATACAAAAAAGAAATGGATGAAATTAAGAAAACCTTGAAAAGTGAGGTAAAGATCAAACTTAAAAAAGATGGAAAAGGAAGTTATAGCTGGGAGATTGCAGGCAAAGACGTGAATGAAGTCCTGAAGACAAACGATATACTGAGAAAAAAGCTTAACGAGTAGATGCGCAATAACTTAATAAACCCTTTAAAAACCGGATATGATGAATTACTACTTATCTATGACGCAAACAAAATATCCTATTGCAGGCAAAAGGTTTCAGAAGCTGAAAAAACAATTTTTAGCGGCAGGCAGGGGTGTGCGCCTGTATAGATCAAAAAACACGAGGTAAAGCAAGATGAAATATGAATATACGATAAAAATATTCTCAATGGAAGATTTGAGCAAAGAAGGCATTGTTGTTCACCCGGAAAATAATATTGTATATGCTTGCCGTCCCGATGGAGAATGCGAGGTCCATAGCGTAGGCGTTGAACAACTTGAAAATCTTTCGGAGTTGTTCAATAAAGTTGGCGAAGAGGGATGGGAAATGGTCCAACTTTTTTTCCGTCCTCTGGGTATCGTAAGTTTTTGGAAGAAACCTTTAAGAGAAGGGAACATACATAAATAAAATGTAAGGAGGTAACCATTATGACTTTAGTGCCAGGAAGAGGTTTGTGGGAGTTAAGATTCCCGACATTGAAAGATGAAATGGATAAGCTCTTTGAAGACTTTTTCGGGAGAACAGGCTTCCCGTCTATCCAGGAGGGTGGTTGGCTGCCGGCTGTGGATGTGCATGAAACCAAAAAAGATATTGTGATAACCCTGGATCTGCCGGCTATCAACCCGAAGGAAGTATCCATATCCATCGTTGACGGCAGACTTACAATCAAAGGGGAGAGAAAGAAAGAGGAAGAGACGAAAGAGGAAAACTGTTATAAGTCTGAAAGGTTATATGGTACATTTCAGAGAATTATACAACTGCCTACAGAAGTGGTAGGGGATAAGGCAAAGGCAACATACAAAGATGGTGTTCTGAAAATAACTATCCCTAAGTCGCAAAAGGCATTGCCGATGGAGATAAAAGTAGAAGTTGAACAAAAATAACTCTTATCCCTTTAAAATAATTAAAAACATAAAATACTGAAACCCCGTTCTCCCGGGGTTTCAAAGTTTATTGAAACAGGAAATGTTTACAAACCTGCCATTGATGATTATAATCAGGAAATCCTAACACAGGATTGAATAAAAACAGGAGGCTGAAATGAGAGAAAAAGTTGAGAAAGCGATAGAAAAAATAAGACCGTTTTTGCAAAGAGACGGGGGAGATATAGAGCTTGTTGATGTCGTTGACGGTGTAGTAAGGGTTAAGCTTAAGGGCGCCTGCGGTAGCTGCCCTATGAGCGCAATGACTTTAAAAATGGGAGTAGAAAAGCAACTGAAAGATGAAATACCCGAAGTTAAAGAAGTTGTTTCCATATAATTATTGACAAAATATTTTAATTAAAATATCTTTCTTTAAAAAAGAAGGGGGTTATGCCCCCCTTCTTTTATACTATGGAAAACAAACAAATAATAATCATTAATGATGATCAAAATCTGAATCTTGTTTTAAAGAAATATTTTAACGAGTGCGGGATAACTTCTTATACATACAGCGCGCTTCCTGACATAGAAAAAGTATTAAAAGAAGTAAATCCATCGGCAGTTCTTCTCGATATTCTTTTGCCTGAAACCTCCGGGATTGACCTTTTAAAACAGATAAAAATAATAAAACCTAATTTACCTGTTATTATGATGACAGGGCATCCTGATAACGAGAAAAGCCTTGAGTCCTTGAGAGGTGGCGCTTATACGATTTTAACAAAGCCTTTTGCCGGTTACGAGGAATTATTTTATGTTGTAAATAACGCAATAAGTCATTATAGCGAATTTCTGAAAACATCCGAGTTGACGCAGGAAGTAAAAAAACAACGTGAAAATGAAAAGTTGAATTTAATTGAACTCGATTTTTTAAAAAGCCTTCACCATATGATCGGGGAAACTGAAGACCCCACATTTGTAATGAAAAAATTTTATGATCTCTTAAGAACATTCATTTCTTTTGATATATTTGCATCATTGATGCAGAAAGATGATGAAATTGTTATACAGATATTTCCGAATATAAAGACGAATAAGAAGCTGTTAGATTTTATATCAAAGGCCTTTTCGGAAAAGATAGCCGGTTTATCGTCCGTTGAAGCACAGACAAAAGTAATTATGGATAGTAATGAACCAACTTCCGATTCTGACAAAAAAGATTTTACATATATTATATCCGATCTTTTGACAAAGAACCGGACATATGGTTATGCGGGGCTTTTCAGGGTTTCTGCATTTACTTCAGATGAGCAGGCAATATTCAACAGGTTCTGTTCCCATATTTCCTTAACCCTTGAAAAGATAAATCTTTTTAGTGAAATTAAAAGCTTTTCCATGCATGACGGCCTTACCGGTGTTTACAACCATGCTTTTATTATTAAAGCGCTGGAAGAGGAAATTGAACGATCAACGAGATACGGCTCCCAACTGACAGTTGCTCTTTTTGATATAGATGATTTCAAAAAAGTTAATGACACCTGGGGACATCTTGCAGGAGATTACGCATTAAAGAGAACGGCGGAGATATTAAAGAACGGCTTGAGAATTATTGATATGGTTGGAAGATACGGCGGGGAGGAGTTTCTGATAATAATGCCTGAAACAATTTTAGAACAAGGGATTAAGGTGAGCGAACGATTAAGAAGAGATGTTGAAAATGAAAATTTTATGTATGAAGATAAAAATATAAAGATTACGGTCAGCGGTGGTATCACCCCTTTTTCTCACGGGATAGACGCAAATAAAATCATAAAACTTGTCGACGAAAATATGTACAAAGCAAAAAATACAGGGAAAAACAGGATATATTATGACAAATATTGATATTGCCACGGAAATGCTGAGAGAATTTATAAGGATTGATACTTCAAACCCGCCGGGTAATGAGGAAAAAGCCATTCTTTTCCTTGAAAATATCCTTGAAAAAGAGGGTTTAAGCACTGAAATTTACTTGCCTGCTCCAAAGCGGGCCAATATTATTTCACGTATTGAGGGAAGAAAGAAAGGCAAGCCTGTAATATTGCTTGGCCATGTTGACGTTGTTCCGGCTAAAGCCGACGAATGGGAGGTCGATCCCTTCGGCGGTGTGTTGAAAGATGGATTTGTCTACGGCAGGGGAGCAATTGACATGAAAGGACAGCTTATATGCCAACTCCTCTCTTTTATTGATTTATATAAGAAAGGGGTAGTGCCTGAAAGGGATATAATTTTTCTTGCTACCTGTGACGAAGAAGTAGGTGGAAAACACGGGTTGGAATATATGTTAAATCAGGTCAGAGAACTTCGAGATGCCTCTTTTGTTTTAAGCGAAGGCGGATGCATTATAAATGAAGATGGTTCTTATCATGCGCAGGTTGCTGTGGATGAAAAAAAATTGAGCCAGTTTATGCTTAAGGCCGCAGGAATTGGCGGTCACGGTTCTAAACCCCATAAGAACAACGCGAACGAAAAAATTGTAAACGCGGCAAAGGCAATATTGTCATATGAATGGCCTTTCAAGCCTGCGGGCGTGGTAAACACATATATGAACAGCATCTTTAAAGATAAAAAAAGCAAGGGCTTTAAATACACCAGCTTGAAAGAGGTGCTGAAAAATAAAAATTTCAGGGATTTTCTCGAGGAAAACCCTTCATATAACTCATTGCTGAGGAATACGGTCACTCTTACAATCCTTAAAGGCGGCGATAAAGTTAATGTAATTCCGGCAACATCGGAGGCATACTTTGATTCAAGACTGCTTCCAGGGGAAAGCCACGAGGCATTTTTTAAAAAAATTAAGAAACTATGCGGAGATGATATTGAGATTGAGCGGATATCGCCGGATACAGGAATATCAATGCCATCGGGATATAATAACGATTATTTCAGGGGTATCCGTCAGGTTGTAAACAAGTCAAAAGGCCGCATTCCTGTCCTTCCATTTTTAATGACCGGTGCATCGGATTTGCGTTACTTCAGAAATCTTGGAATTTTATCGTATGGTTTCTTCCCGGCAACATTCACAAATGATGATTTTCTCAGAATGCACGGCAAAAATGAAAGAATATCTGTTGAAGCGCTCAATGAGGGTCTTGAAGGAACAAAGGAAATTGTAAAATTTCTTGCTTCTTATTCTGCCGTCTAAAACATTCCAGTACCCATGGGCGCAAGCCCATGGGAATTCATCTCAAAATCCGATCTGAAATTCCGTATACAAATTATGAATCTGAAATTGCGTTATATTCTTGACAAAAGCCATGTTTTCTGTTGAAAATAATAACTGAAATAGTCATTTAATGATAAAAAATGTCGATATAAAAAAATGATAAAGGAGGTGAAAAGTTACTACAAATCAAAATTTTTGGCCTAAAGGCCGAATGGGGGCAATATGAAAAAAGAGATAAAGATTTTGCAAGGAAACAGTGCAATTGCAAGAGGCGCCTGGGAGGCAGGAGTAAAATTCGCGGCCGCATATCCGGGGACGCCGAGTAGTGAAATATTGAAAGAAGTTGCCGACAATTATCCTGATATCTATGCCGAATGGTCACCAAATGAGAAAGTAGCGGTTGAGGTTGCAAGTGGTGCGTCAATAGCCGGGGCAAGATCCATGGCTTCAATGAAACATGTCGGATTGAATGTTGCCTCAGACCCTTTTATGACGCTTGCCTATACCGGCGTTAAAGGCGGTCTTATGATTGTTGTCGCAGATGACCCGAATGTTCACAGCTCACAGAATGAGCAGGACAGTCGTAACTGGGCAAGATTTGGAAAGGTTCCCATGCTTGAACCGGGCGATGCTCAGGAATGCAAAGATTTTACAAAGATTGCCTTTGATATCAGCGAAGAGTTTGATACGCCTGTATTGCTGCGCTGTGAGACGAGGGTGTCACATTCCGATTCTCCCGTAGTACTTGAAGGCAGGAAAGAATCCAAAATACCTATCGGACTTGATCCGAAGGACGCGCCTAAGTATGTTATGGTTCCTGCAAATGTCCGTGTAAGAAGAAAATTCATTGAAGAGAGAATGAGAAAACTTGAAGCCTATGCGGATGAGTTTAAATACAACAAAATGGAGATTAACGATCCCAGTGTGGGTATTATTGCCAGCGGGGTAAGCTACCTCTATGCTAAAGAAGTTTTTCCGGAATACTCTTTCCTCAAGCTTGGTATGGTATGGCCGCTTCCAAAAAAGATGATCGCGGAATTCTACAAAAAAGTAAAAAAGGTTATCATTGTCGAAGAGCTTGACCCGTTTTTTGAAACAGAAATAAAGGCAATGGGCTACAAGATATTCCACGGAAAGGATCTGATACCTAACATGTATGAGCTTTCTCCTGAGATTGTTGAGCAGTCTCTAATGGGAAAAAAGTACAAAGCGCCTAAAATCAGGGTAAAACCCGAGGACCTTCCAAGAAGACCGCCAAATCTATGCGCAGGCTGCTCACACAGACCCTTGTTTTATGCATTGAAAAAGCTTGGCACCTTTGTCTTCGGCGACATTGGCTGCTATACCCTTGCGGCAGCTCCTCCGCTTCAGGCGCTTCATACGACCGTATGTATGGGTGCGGGTGTAGGAGAGGCTCACGGCGCAATGAAAATATTCGGGAAAGAGGGGCTTGGAAAGATGTGTGGAGTACTCGGTGATTCCACTTTTCTGCACAGCGGAATAACACCTCTGATGAATGTTGTGTACAATAAAGGAAATTCCACCACCATCATCCTCGACAACAGGATAACAGGCATGACAGGCCATCAGGAACATGCCGGCACAGGCTTCACAGTCAGGCAGGAACCTGCGAACATGGTCGATTATGAAGAACTTTCAAAGGTTCTGGGCGTGAAGAGTATACGAAAGGTTGATCCTTATAAAATTGAAGAGACCATGAAGGTAATAAAGGAAGAACTGGCAAAGGATGAACCTTCAGTAATTATCACAGTAAACAGCCCCTGTATCATGTTGAAGCGGGCAAACAGGAAATTCAAAGACCCGTTCTTTGTAATCAACGAAGACAATTGCAGAGGCTGCAAAATGTGTCTTGAGATAGGATGTCCTGCAATCAGTTGGAGAGAAGGCGCAGGGACAACAAAAGATGGTCACAAGAGGAAAGGAACAGTTTATATCGATAAGGGAGTTTGTATAGGCTGTGACATCTGTACTCAAATTTGTAAATACAAAGCCATTGTTCCTGGTAAAAGGTAAGGGGGCGGATGATGAAAAATAACGATAAAGTAACTAATATATTTCTTTCAGGCGTAGGCGGACAGGGTACGATTCTCGCGAGCAACATTCTCGCAGAAGTATTTCTCAATGCCGGGTATGATGTAAAAAAAGCCGAAGTCCACGGAATGGCGCAGAGGGGCGGAGACGTTACAACCCATTTCAGATTCGGGAAAAAAGTCTATTCTCCTCTTATCAAGTATGGAGATGTGGATTTTCTCCTTTCCTTCGAACTTCTTGAAGCGCTCAGATATATAAACTGGGTAAAGGAAGACGGGAAGATAATAATCAATAAACAGGAAGTTTTTCCTCCGGCTGTAAATCTTGGGACAGCAAAGTATCCCGAAGGTGTTGAGGAGACCTTTAAGAAATTTTTTAAAGAGAATGTTCATGTAATAAATGGACAGGAAATGGCAGGCAAACTCGGGAACATGCAGGCTGCCAATGTGGTTCTCGTCGGCGCTTTTTCCAATTTCTTTCCTGAAATCAAGGAAGCGGCATGGATAAACGCAATTAAAGGATTAGTGAAAGAAAAGCTCCACGAGCTTAATATCAAAGCCTTCTACGAGGGGAGAAAGGCCCTTTAAGGGCCTTTTTTTATTTTTGCGAAAAGTTGTTTTCTTTCTTTGTATCTTATGTATTCTACTCTCCGGCAGGGCGGTGAATTCTATGAACGTGTTTTCTTTAGATAACGGGCTGCAATATATTTTCGAACAGCGCAAGGGTACGGGTGTCGCAGCAATTCAGGTATGGGTGAAAACAGGCAGCAAATATGAAGAAGAGAAAATTGCAGGCATCACCCACTTCATTGAACATCTTATATTTAAGGGTACGGAGAAGGTCAAGTCCAACGAGATGGCTTCCATAATAGAATCGCTGGGCGGTAATATAAACGCGTTTACTTCACACGACAATACCGTTTACCATATCGTGATACCCAAAAGCGCTTTTGAAGAAGGTTTTGCAATACTTATCGATGCCGTGAAGAATCCCGCCTTTCCGGAAGAGGAGCTTGCAAAAGAAAAAAAGGTTATTCTGGAAGAGATCAAAATGGGAGAGGACGATCCTCAGCGAAAACTTTTTAAAGAATTGTTTTCCTTGAGCTACAAGAACAACCCTTACGGAAGACCCATAATCGGGTACGAAGACACAGTTAAAAACATAAGCAGGGATGATATACGGCAATATTTTAAAGCGCATTATGTGCCTGACAACATGGTAATTGTCATAACCGGCGATTTTGAAGAAACAAAGGCTGCTGAGTTGATAAAAAAACATATTGCAGGAGAGGGAAGGGGGCAAAAGGAAGTTTTTGAAAATAAAAAAAATAATGAAGGAATCGGGAATGGGGAAAAGATCATTGAAAAAAATGTAAGGGAGAGCTATCTCGCTTTTTCGTACAATATCCCCTCTATAATACACGAGGACATGCCTGCCCTGGAGGTTCTGGGCACAATTCTCGGCGACGGTGAGAGTTCCCGTCTTCAAAAGCAACTGAAACACAAAAAAGGGATTGTTAGTGACAGTTCTACCTATTTATTCACTCCTAAGGGAGAAGGACTTTTTGTTTTTTATGCAACTTTCAAAGGCAGAGATTATCGTTTGATAACCGAAGAGATGGAAAAAGAGGTTTCAAGACTTCGCAAGGAAGGACCAACGCCGCTGGAAATACAAAAAGCAAAGAACATGATTAAAGCATCGTATGTTTATTCAACAGAGACGGTTCAGGGTAAGGCAAGGCAGATAGGCAATTTTCAGACTTTAACCGGCGATCCACAGTTTGTTGATAATTTTTTAGCCAAAGTAGACAGGGTTAGCGCGGAAGATATAGTAAAGGTCATGGACAGGTATATTAAGGGGAAATATAAAGCCCTTGTTACATTACTGCCGAAAAGCCAATCCAATCCCTATACCTTTCAGTTAAAAAACGGGTTGAAATGTGTTGTAAACAAGGAACCGGTATCGCCGACATTTGCCTTCCGGGTAGGTTTTATCGGGGGAGTGAAAGAAGAATCTCCGGGAAAGAACGGCATGTTTAATGTCCTCTCCAAAATGCTGTTAAAAGGCACAAAAGACAAGGATGCAACAAAAATCGCGCAAGAGATAGACTCCCTTGCCGGTAATATATCGGCATTTACCGGGAAAAACACCTTCGGGCTCCATGGAAAATTCTTAAGCAAGGATATTGTGGAAGTTTTCAGTCTCCTGAAAGACCTTCTTATTTCAACCAGTTTGAAAGAAGAGGAACTGAAAAAAGTCAAAGACGATGTCCAATCTGAGATCAGGCAGCGGGATGACGACCCGGTAGGCTACACATTCATGCAGTTCAATGAAATTTTGTTCAAAGGACATCCATACAGTAAAGATCCCATGGGCAGAGAATCCGATATAGCATCCGTAAGGCTTGATGAGCTTGAAAAAGTTTATAATAAATTCATAACCCCTTCAAATGCGGTGTTGGCCATATCAGGCGATGTTGATGAGAAAAAAGTTGAAAGCCTTTTCCAAAAGATGTTCTCGGACTGGTCGGGAGAAGTCAGTATTATACAGAACAAACCGGTTCCAGCGGTACATAAGAGCATACAGCATATAGATAAAGAGATAATGCAGACACATCTTATTTTTGGTTTTATAGGTCCGGGTGTAATCAATGAAGACAGGTATGCCATAGAGGTAATGGATTCAATTCTGTCCGGCATGGGAGGCAGAATACACAAGATATTGAGGGAAGAAAAACCCTATGCCTATTCTTTGACATTTTTCAACCAGATGGCTTATGAAGCTGGTGGAATGGGCATATATATTGGGACAGATAAAAAACTGGCTGAAGAAGTTCGAAAGATAGTACATGCTGAAATAGGAAATATTGTATCAAAAGGATTTACGGAAAAAGAAGTTGAGGACGCCAAAAGGTATCTTGTCGGGACACACTATATACGGATGCAGGCCAACAGCGCTAAAGCTACAAGCATGTGTCTTGATACGATATACAGATCGGAACCGGGGTTTTTCAAGGTATGGCCGAAACACATTGAAGCAATAAAAAAAGAAGATGTGGACAGGGCGGCGAAGAAATATCTTTCTTTAGACAGGATGGTTGATGTCGCAGTAGGGGGAAGACTGTAGGGCCTTTTTACAGATTTATTCGTATTGCCGGCAGTGAAATACCATCACTGTATGCCGGAAGCCCGCAAAAGTCGGATCAGCATAGTAAATATTTCTGTTTCATGATATCTCTTCGATACTCATAAAGAATGCAATATGACCTTAAAATTATAACCGTATATTCACCATTATTGCCTTGTATGCAGCAACACAAAATGTTGAAAATAAATAACCTTCACGTTAATATATGTAGAGACATTTTATTACATAAATTACCATTTATTTTATTACTGAAAGGGGGTACTATTTCTCATGACATATAACTCCGACCTGACAGGCAGAGGAAAAACTGTTGTTCGCGTAGACAAGGATCTGGAAGATTTGATACCGGGATATTTAGAAAACAGACAGAAAGATATAAAATCCATACTTATCTGCCTCGGGCGCGAAGATTACGAAAGTATACGTATAATAGGTCATAGTATGAAGGGTTCCGGAGGGGGATATGGATTTGACGAAATCACTGCTCTTGGAAAATCAATAGAAGATGCTGCAAAAGAAAAGAATTATGAAGCAATTAAAAAAAATGCCTACGAGCTTTCAATCTATCTTGAAAGCATTGATATAATATATGAATAATCCTGACAGACCCTTGATATTATGCATTGATGATGATCCTGATATACGCCGGCTCATAGAACAAATACTGATTAATAATAACTACGAAGTTGTAAGCGCTGAAAATGGAAAGAAAGCTCTTCAGTTAATCCACACATTAAAACCTGAACTCATTTTGCTTGATATATTAATGCCTGAAATGGATGGTTATGAAACCTGCTATCGTCTTCAGGAGAATCATGAAACCGCATACATTCCGGTCATATTTTTAACAGGCCTTGAAGAGGATCAGGACAAGGCAAAAGCCTTCGCAGCAGGGGCTGTTGACTATATTATTAAGCCTTTTCAAAAGAAGCTGCTCCTGGAAAAGATAAAGCAACATCTGAAGACTAAAAACCGATGGAAAACACAAGTAAGGGAAACATTTCAGAGCCATGATGATAAAATCACGCCTAAAGATTTTAACAAATTTAAAGAGTTTCTTCTTGATGAAATAATTATTGCCGATAATTCGATAGATCGATTCACGGACATAAACCCGTCACAAATTTACAATATACTTTTAGATTCAGGAATACCGAGCACCCAAACTGCACAACTTATGGCCAAATATCTCGGTGTTCGTTATACGCCGATTATTGATCCTGATGATGTACAATTAGGCATATTATCAACCCCTTTTTCAAAAAATAATTCTGTAATTGCCATAAAATCAGATGAAAAAGGAAGCACCTATGTTCTCAGCAATCCCTTTAACTGGGAACTTCTTGAAATACTGAAGAAAAATTCAAAGTCAAAACAATTAAATATCATTGTCACCGAACCTGAAAACATTGCCTCTTTGCTACGGTTCGGTGCAACATCAGCCGATCAGATGATCGACAAACTTGAGGAAAAGATAAAGATTGCAAAGCCTGAATCAGAAAGAAAGAACATCATTTCCGAGGAGGAGACGGAAAAACGTCCGGTAATACACATTACAAACACGATTCTCTATACTGCTGTAACCACTAAAGCAAGTGATATTCATATCGAACCGAAGGAAAAACATGTCATTGTCCGATTCAGGATTGATGGTGATATGAGGGATATGTTTTCTCTTAACAAAGACACGGGAATTATGGTATTGACCAGATTGAAAGCTCTTGGAGGTCTTGATATTGCTGAACGGCATAAACCTCAGGATGGTTCCGTAGAGGCTATCATAAACAGCAGAAGTTTCAAGCTAAGACTTGCCACTACCTCTACACCCAACGGGGAAAGTTTGGTCATGAGACTGCTTGAACCTGATGCGAAGCATAAAGACCTCAAAGAACTCGGAATGATGGACGAGCAGTTTGACATAATGCAGGATTTTGCAGGCAGAACTAAAGGTATGGTGCTTGTAGTCGGACCGACAGGTTCAGGAAAAACCACTACAATTTACAGTCTTCTTTCCCGTATAGACTGCGACAAGAGAAGCTTGATATCCGTTGAAGACCCTGTTGAGTATCGGATACCTTTTGCTAATCAGCAGCAGGTGGATGATAAAAAAGGAGTAACCTTTGAAGCTATCCTTAAATCATCAGTGAGACAAGATCCTGACATACTTTTTATCGGCGAGGTAAGAGACCCTTATTCTGCAAGTATTGCCGTCGATTTTGCTACAACAGGCCATCTTGCCATTACCACTCTTCATACATCGAATGCAACCACGGCATTGTTTCGCCTTGAAAGGCTCGGGATAAGCAGGGGCCAGATGGCGGACTCAGTTCTTGGCATTGTTTCTCAAAGATTGCTTAAAAAACTTTGCCCTCATTGTAAGGAAATAGTTCCCATCTCGGATGAGGAGGCCTCTATACTCTCCCCTTATACTAACGAACTCCCTTCACAGGTGGCACATCCGGTAGGCTGCCCAAAATGTAATGAAAGCGGTTATATAGGGCGCGAAGGAGTCTATGAAATTATATCATTTGAGCCGGAAATAGTTGAAATGGTACGGGATAATGTTTCAATTGTTGAAATACGCAATTATGTGGCAAAAATCGGTGTTAAGCTCATCAGTCATCATGCAGTGGAAAAAGTAAAACAGCTTCTCTTCTCACCAAAAGCTATATATGAAAAAATCCTTGTGGAAGAAAATCTTTCACAATTTCAGAAAAGTGAAAAATCTGCGGAAAATATATCCGTTGAACCTGGAAACATGCCAATGCCTCAAAATCCTGATGCAAATGATAAAATATCAATCATGATTGTTGAAGACGATATTGACACGCAAAACCTGATAACACGTTATCTTCAAGGAGATGGATACCATGTGAGCGTTGCCAACGACGGCATTGACGCTTTAATGCAGTTGGGGCAGAACAAATTCAACCTTATTCTTTCCGATATTCAAATGCCAAACCTTGACGGTTTTAAATTCCTGGAACTAAAACAGCAAAAAGGCATAGATATTCCTCTTATTTTTATTACTTCTCAAAGCAGGGAAGAAGACGAAGTAAAAGGTTTCGAACTTGGCGCAACTGATTTTATCAAAAAACCGGTAAAAAAAGATATTCTCCTGTTAAGAATTAAAAAAGCTCTCAATAGAATTTGAGCTTTGGACAGAAAAGACAATAAAATATTCGGGGACATTGTCTATGGAAAATGAAAATAATAAAATAAAAGAACTTATTGATGAAGTTGATCGCTTGCGCAAACGAAATATTGAGTTGGAAAACCTGGAAATCGAACATAAGCAGCTTGAAAAACTTGTTGTCCGCGCCAAGCAGGAATGGGAATACACCTTCGATTCCGTTCCTGATCTTATTGCTCTTATTGATTTACAGCACCGATTCGTCCGCGTTAATAAAGCCATGGCTGACAAACTGGGGCTTTCACCCAAAGAAGTAATTGGAATGTCATGTTATAAATTAGTGCACCATATGGAAAAAGAGCCCCTTTTCTGTCCTCATACCCTTTTATTGGAGGATGGAAACATTCATAAAACAGAATTTCAGGAAAGCGCCTTCGGCGGTTTTTTCTCAGTAACCGTCTCTCCTTTGTATGACGAAAAAGGCAGTCTGGCTGCTTCTGTTCACGTTGCCCGTGATATTACCGATCTCAAAAGGACGGAGGAGGCTCTGAAAGACAGCGAGAGATACTTAAAGACCATACTGCACTCTGTCCAGACAGGGGTAATACTTATTGACGCCCATGAACACAGGATCGTTTATGCGAATCCCGCTGCCGTTACAATGATTGGAGCTGATGAGAAAGATATCATAGGCAATATCTGCCATGCCTTTATATGCCCGGCAGAAAAAGGGAAATGTCCTATTTCCGACCTTAATCAGATCGTCGACAATTCAGACAGAATCCTCATAAATGTCAAAGGCGAGAGGATTCAAATCATCAAAACAGTGGTCCCCATAACTATAAGCGGACATGCATACTTTCTGGAAAGTTTTATAGACATTACAGAGCGGAAGAGAGCGGAAGAGAAAATTCAGGACCAGGTTCATTTTCTTCAGGTATTAATTGATTCAATCCCTGCCCCTATCTTTTATAAAGATTTAAACGGTCTGTATGTGGGTTGTAACCACAGTTTTGAGTCCTATCTCGGAATGTCTAAAGAACAGATTATAGGTAAATCCGTCTATGATGTAATGACAAAAGAGACGGCTCAGCAAATTGAAGAAATGGACATATCTCTCTACAGGAAACCTGGAATGCAACACTATGAAATGATTATAGATCATACTGACGGCTCTAAACATAATGCCATGTTCAGTAAAGCAACCTACATTGACAGAAAAGGAAACATTACGGGGTTGGTTGGAGTAATCCTTGATATTACCGACCTTAAAAAGACCGAGGCGGCTCTGCGAAAAGCAAAGGAAGATGCAGAAATAGCCAACCGTGCAAAAAGCGAGTTTCTTGCAAGCATGAGTCATGAAATCAGAACCCCCATGAATGCCATAATAGGCATGGCCGAACTTCTCATGGATACCCACCTCACCTCTGAGCAGGAAAAATATGTCAATGTTTCCCGAAACGCAGGAGAAAATCTTCTTGGTCTGATCAATGATATTCTTGACCTTTCCAAAGTGGAAGCCGGACAGATAAAGCTTGAGAATATAGTTTTTGATTTAAGGGATGTTATGGAAAAAGTCTATGATGTTCTGACGCTCCGCGCTAATGAAAAATCTCTGGAATTAATCTGTCATGTGGCGCCGGATACGCCTACACATTTAATCGGAGATCCAACAAGATTACGTCAGGTATTGATTAATCTGATCGGGAATGCAATCAAATTCACGGAAGAAGGTGAGATAGTCGTAGACGTAAGTAAAGAGAATATGGAGGGCAGATCACAAGCTGCGGGGTTTAGAGATGAGTATCTTTCAAATTCCGAATCCGGAAGAATAACACTTCTTTTTACTGTTCGTGATACCGGAATCGGGATACCTGACAACAAAATCGATAAAATATTCGATAAATTTACCCAGGCTGATTCTTCAACTACAAGAAAGTATGGTGGAACAGGGCTCGGACTAACCATTTCAAAAAAAATTATTAATTTGATGGGGGGCGATATCACCGTTGAAAGCAAAGTAGGCTCCGGAACAACAATGTTTTTCTCGGCCTCTTTCGATATTGATAAAAACCGGAAAAATGAAAAAATTCTATACGATAATGTCAATCTGGAACGCGTAAAGGTACTCATTATCGATGATAACGCTACAAACAGGATGATCCTGAGGGAGATGCTTCACAGCTTTGGAGCTCATATTGAAGAAGCAGAAAGCGGACGCGCAGGCCTTGAAGCTCTGGAGCAAGGCATTGCCGAGAAAAAACCTTTCGAGCTTGCGTTGATTGATTATCATATGCCGGACATGGATGGTTTTGAAGTTGTAGACCATATAAAAAACAATAAACAACTCATTGATTTACACACGATTATTCTCACATCCGGGTTCTCAAAAGGCGACAGTGAAGCCGCCCGTAAATTCGATATTTCATCCTTGCTTTTTAAGCCGGTCAAACGTGCTGAGCTGAGACAGGCAATCAACCTTGCGCTGCAACATGCTTCTCCGGAATACAATCAAAGTAACGAAGTTGAAATCCCGGTCACCCCAGCACAACCCTCGCTCCCTGACGAAAAAGAGCCTTTGAACATATTAATTGTTGACGATAGTGAGGATAATCGTTTGCTCTTCTGGTCATATTTCAAAAATACCTTTTACAAAAATGATCTGGCAGAGAATGGCGAGGCAGCTTTAAAGAAATATATATCAATGCAGGGGAAATACAATCTGATTCTTATGGATATGCAAATGCCTGTAATGGACGGGTATACGGCTACTTCGCAGATCAGGGCATGGGAAAATGAAAATGGAATTGAGCCGACACCGATTCTTGCTCTTACGGCTTACGCTATGAAAGAAGATATTCAGAAAAGTCTTGAAGCGGGCTGCAATGGTCACATTACTAAACCGATAAAGAAAATACAATTCCTTGAGGCTGTTGCCGCTTATGCCAAGAATAAAAAAGTTATAAATCAGGGTGGTATATGATTGACAGGGAAAAAGACTGGCAGGGCAAGGTTGCAAAATTACAAAATGACATGTCTTATCTTTTAACTCATGATTCCATTACAGGGCTTCCGAACCGCGCTCTTTTTTACGATCGCCTCGAAATGTCGATCATTCATGCTCAGCGAAACAAGGAAAGATTTGCTGTTATGCTTCTGGATATTGATGATTTCAGAAAGATAATTCATGTCCAGGGACATCTTTTTGGTGAAAATCTGTTAAAAGAGGCTGGGGTACGACTCAGGAAATGCATCAGAAAAGCAGACACAGCGGCTTATCTCGGAGGCGATGAATTTGCAATAATTCTTCCGGCAATAATGCGAAAGGACAATTCAATCAAGGTTGCAAAAAACATAATTCAATCATTCCAATCCGATTTCACCATTAATGAAATATCAATATCTCTTACCGGAAGCATCGGAGTATCTATTTTTCCCGAACATGGAAACACAATTGAAGAATTACTTAAAAATGCTGATATTGCTTTGTATTATGCCAAAGACAGAGGTAAAAACAATTTTCAATTCTTTTCCTATATTTTTAAATAGCAGGTAATAATCCGGCAAGAACAATTCCTTTCATTTTATCACTATTATGATGTTTTATATGCAGACCCTTAATGCATCGCCGCATTTATATTGATATATCTCTAAAAAATACATTTCTTTGATGTTTGTAAATACGTTATAATTGTACCTGAATGCTGTCACCATTTCTCAAAAGTCAGATGGATTATATATTCTTCTTATACGGCTTGGCATTTCTTGTTCTGGCGGCAACATGCCTTGCGCTGCGGAAAAAAGAAAACTCCGACCTCCCATGGGTTTTTCTGGGAATTTTCGCTTTAATACACGGACTGAACGAATGGCTCGATATTCTATCAATAAGCCCGGGAAACAGAGCCGGTTTTATTTTTTTTCATCTTTTCCTGTTGACACTTTCCTTTCTTTTTCTTTTAGAATTCGGCCGTTCAGGAACCAAATCTCTGAAAGGCAGAGCTCCCGGACGCTGGATTTATCTTCCGCTGCTTTGCTTAGCCCTTTCCGGCGCTTTTTTAGGGGCAAAGGGTCTGAATACTTCTGTAAGATATGTCGTAGGCTTCACTGGCGGGCTGTGGACATCTTTTGTTTTCTATTGGGAATTCCGGAAAGGAAAGGCCGGCAAAAATACAATGATTGTTGCTGCTTATGCAATGTTTTTGTATGCCCTTTCTTCCGGGATCATTGTTCCTCAGACGGACTTTTTCCCTGCGTCTTTTTTAAATAATGAATCTTTTTTTGAAAAGACGGGTTTTCCCATTCAATTGCTCAGAGGGATTTTCGCAATTATCATTGCCGTTTCTGTCTGGATTTATTTTCAGACTTCCAAACAGATAGAAGAGAATGACCGGAACATAGCATCTCATGACTATTATTCAATTATCATGGTTGTCTTTCTGTTTTTTGTTCTCACAGGAGGTTGGTTTGCCACCTCAAAAATGGACTGGCACGCAAAAAGAGTGCTGCGGACGGAACTTCGTACAAGGGCAAATATTGTTTCTGCTGCATTGCCCTTAACCAAAGTCAAGGATATTGCCGGTTTCTCTGAGGATTCAAGCCAAACCAGCAAAAAAGAATTACGAACTCTTTTGATTAAAATATTCAAGGCACAAAAAGATCTTCGCCGCATATATCTGATAAGCACAGACGAAAAAAGAATATTGCTTTATCTCGATGCCGGTTCCATCGAGTTAAAGGAGTTTTATGAGTCTTCCCTGCTATTGGAAGATATTTATAAAAATATATCCTGGAGTCTTAAAGATGTATTCGGGTATGACTATGGGACGGTAACCGGCCCATATACAGACTCTGAAGGATCTTTTGTTTCTGTTATTTATCCTGTCATGGATCCTCTTTTAAAGCAAAAATATGCCTCTGTTGTAATGGATGTCGACGCCTTTGAATGGAACAGGCTCGTCGGTATTTACCGGCTTGTTCCTATATGCGTTACGATGGTAATCGTTCTAATATTGTTTGGATTTTATGTTGTGATACAACACCAGAAGGAACATGCTGAGAAAATCCTTGCAGCAGAAGCTGCATTGCAGGAACAATTTGAGTTTATCCGGACAATAATGGAAACAATACCAAGCCCCGTTTTTTTTAAAGACATAAAAGGTTTTTTTCAGGGTTGCAACAAGGCCTTTGAACAACTTGCCGACAGACCAAAACATGAGATTGTCGGCAGAACTTTATACGATTTATTACCGGACGATCTGGCAAAAAAGGATTATGAAATGGATATCAGGCTTTTCGATAGCGGCGGATATCAGACATATGAACTAAAAATATCTTATCCTGACAACACGGTGCACGATTTTATTTTCCGCAAAGCTCTCTACAAAAATGCAGAAGGTTCTTTAAATGGGATAGTAGGGATCCTTCTTGATATTACAGAACAAAAACAAACTGAAGAAAAACTGAAGGATTCAAAGGAGGCAGCCGATGCATTAAATCTGCAACTTGAATCTGCAGTAATTGAAGCTAAACAAGCCAGTGTTGCAAAAAGCGCTTTTTTAGCCACTATGAGTCATGAAATCCGGACACCGATGAATGCTATAATCGGCATGGCAGATCTTCTCCATGAATCTCCGTTATCAAATGAACAGCAGCAATATGTGAGCATTTTGAAATCGGCAGGAGATAATCTATTATCGCTTATCAATGATATCCTGGATTTATCAAAAGTCGAATCCGGACTGTTGACTCTGGAGATTTCTGAATTTGATCTTCTTGAGGTTGTCGAAAAAACCTGTGAGGTCATAGCGGTCCAGGCCCATAAAAAAGGTATTGAAATCGCCTGTCTCATTCAGCCGGATGTCCCCCGTTATGTTAATGGCGATCCCTTCAGATTAAGGCAAATACTGATAAACCTGCTCGGCAATGCCGTAAAATTTACCGAAAAAGGAGAAATAGTCCTCAGAATAAGGAAGCCTGACCAAAACGAAAACTTGGCGCAATCGAAAATACCCATTAACTGTTTGCAGTTATTTCAGTCAGAAATCATGTTGCTTTTTTCTATCAGCGATACAGGCATCGGTATTCCTCAGGATAAAATAGGCGTTGTTTTTGAACGATTTACTCAGGCGGACACTTCAATAACAAGACAATATGAAGGCTCGGGGCTTGGTTTAACGATTTCAAAGCAGTTTGTTGAAATGATGGGCGGCCAAATATGGGTGAAAAGCGAGGTTGGAAAGGGAACAACTTTTTTCTTTACAACTGTTTTTAACTTTTCCGATAGAACATACGATAACATTCCCATACCTGACGTAGAGATAAAAGGATACAGAACCCTTGTTATTGATGACAATGCTACAAACCGCTTCATCCTGAAGGAAATGCTTATAAGATGGGGAGTTGTTGTAACAACAGTAAAAAGCGGGGCCGAAGGGCTGGATACTCTAATTAAGGCAAAAGAATCGGGAGCACCTTTCAATCTGGTGCTTCTGGATGTGAGAATGCCTGACATGGACGGTTTTTCTGTTGCCGAGGAGATCAGAAATAATCCGCTCCTGATGGTAGATACAACCGTTGTAATGCTTACATCAGAGTGCCGCATAGGAGATACAAACAGGGCTAAAGAATTAGGGATATCCGCATATCTTATGAAACCGGTTAAGCAGGAAGAACTGAAAAACGCAATCAAGATTGCCCTTGGAGAAAAAGCAATTGCTGAAGAGAAAAAACATGATAAAACGTCCCTTCCGGAAGTTGACCAGCGGCCACTTCGAATTCTTCTCGTTGAGGACTCAAATGACAATCGCATGCTTATAAATGCGTATTTAAAAAACACTCCTTATATTGTCGATATTGCCGAAAACGGACTGATCGCTGTGGAAATGTTCGAAATAAATGTTTTTGATCTGGTTCTTATGGATATGCAAATGCCTGTAATGGACGGATACACAGCCACACGGAAAATCAGGGATTGGGAACGCAGAAACAACCGCAAACCAACGCCGATAATTGCTTTAACTGCTTACGCATTAAAAGAAGACATGCAAAAAAGTCTTGACGCGGGATGCGATGCTCATTTGACAAAGCCGATAAAAAAGAATCGTTTGCTCGAAAAGATTTCTGAATATTCAAAAAAAGAGGAAGCTTAACCCAACTTCATCATTTTCGCCTATTTTAAGGCTATTTTAAGCCAAAATTGAGTATCTTATTGTTGGCCAACTCCCGTTGATCTGTTTATTCTTCAATGCATACCTGACAGTCTACATAATTTGATGGGCAATGACGGTAATAAAAAGATGTTATATTGGTTCTACAAACTGTGTTTTTACTTTAGATGCAGCCTTGTTTCTGAAAGAATGTTTTTAGCCTTGCTCTTATTATACTCGATTTGAAATAGTATTAAGCGAACAGGGAAACTAATCCACTTGCGTAACATTTGCAAAAAAGAGAAAATATGCAAAAAGAACAGGGTCAAGTTCTAAGCGGAGGCAGTATGGAAATAAAACATGTTGCAATATTGGGCGCCGGGACAATGGGTCATGGCATAGCGGAGCTTGCCGCGCGCGCTTCCTGGAATGTGATGCTCTGCGACATCTCTGAGGAATTGCTGGCAAAGGCTTTGGGCGCGATTAAAGAAAGTCTCGATATGATGGAACAACTCGGAGAACTCAAAGGGAACAGCACTTCAACTGTCATGGAGAGGATAAAATGCGTGACATCAATTCCTGAGGCAGTTAAATCCGTTGATCTGGTTATTGAATGTTTGCCTGAAAACCTTGAGTTCAAGCAGAAGATTTTTAAAGAACTGGATGAGATTTGCGCCCCCCATGTCATTCTTGCTACAAACACATCCGGATTGAGTCCGACTGCCATAGCAGAAGGCTTGAATCATCCGGAAAGAGTCGTGGTTTCACACTTCTGGAATCCGCCTGAACTCATTCCTCTTGTAGAGGTTGTTCCCGGTGAAAAGACCGGCAAAGACATCGTAGACAAGACAGTGGAATGGGTAAAAGCACTGGGCAAACAACCGGTTCGCATGAATAAAGAATGTCCTGGCTTTATAGGCAACAGACTTCAATTAGCCCTTTTGAGAGAAGCCCTTTACATTGTCGAAAAGGGGTACGCGGAGGCTGAAGAAGTAGATAAATCAATGATATACGGGCAGGGCAGGCGCCTTGGCGTCACTGGACCATTCTGCAGCGCAGATATGGGAGGGCTTGATATATTCCACAACATATCCGCTTATCTTTTCCCTGATTTGTCCGGTGCATCCGAGCCTTCCGGATTAATGCAGAAAATTGTGGAACAAGGCAATCTGGGCTTGAAGTCAGGCAGGGGGTTTTATGATTGGACGCCGGAAATGAAAGAAAAAATGGTCAGACTCAGAACTGAAACTCTGGTAGAATTTTTGGAAAAAGACAAAATAACTGCAAGCCGTGATTAACTCAAGTAAAAGAACAAAAGCGTCAATCTGTTTCTTTCTTACAGATGAAGAAATTGTCCAAATTACTCTTGAACCAAGCACGGGGTGGACGACACCAGGATACCGGTGAATGATTTCTTACCGGGTACACAGACAGAACGTTCATGAACATCACTTCTGATTAACTTCCCGCCGGAAGTTAATCAGTAACAAATAGCCCTGAAGGGGCATGCGCTATTCTTTCAGGTAGTCATAGACAACTTCGCCGAGTCCAAGGGTCATATCGCCGATAAAATGCACGGCACCTATGACGCGTTTGACCGGAAGGTCGGCTACAGGCGCCATGCAGTGCGAGAACAGTTGCAGAGATGCCGGTCCTGTCCAGGCTTCCTTTACCGTGACATTGGTGAGATAATATTTCACCAGTTGGCATATTTTCGCGGTGCAATCGACATCAGGAATAATTTTAAGCAGGAAGTTCGGGGTGACGGCCACTGCTTCGCGCAGTGGCTCATTGTCCAGTTGCTTCCATTTGTAAGCCATCGTGGCTCGGGCTACTTCCAGTTCGCCGTATTTCAGCACTCCGTTGTAACAGTCCTTGCTGATTTGATCCACGTGCATTTCCGGCTGCGCATATTTTTTTGGAAATCCCCATATCTCCCTGCCGCCGACAATAGGCGATAAGTCGTCAAGGTACATGGAATGTACATAATTGCCTGGTTCACCGTTGAATTTTACCGGGATAACCTGTCCCGACTCGTTATAGGAGCCAAACCCGTCCGAATCCGGCATTCTGATAAACTCATACTTGACAACCGGTTTGTCAACTTCGAGAGGTTCGGGGACAACGCCCCGTAAAGCATCCATATCTGTTTCGTAATCGATAATAAGGTACTCACGGTTGCGGAACCGGTATGGTCCGTGCGCATAAGACGGGCTTGTAACAGGCATAGCGAAACATTTTTTTACTTCATGAATCTTCATGCATTCTCCTTTATCCGTGGAATTTGATTCATTATAACCAATCGATCCGGGATTGTAAGTAACATAGTTTTCCTCGCTGACGGACCGATATTTACAACAGAGAAGTTCTTGCCATTCATGCGCCACGAGCAATAATATTTATGACTAATCCTTGGAAGATTTATTTCATGCCGGTAGTGGGTAGTCCTATACATTAAAATAATTATCTCTTTGCTTTGGATAAAAATTTATACCATGTAATCTCATTGTTTTAAAATCTTTTTCATCAATATGAGGGATTAAGGGTTGTGAATAGTGAATAGTAGATAGTGAACAGTGATGAAAGCAATGAGATTTCACTTATAAAATGATTGATTTAATCATTGGGTATTGATAAAAATATTCTTTCTGCGCACAGAAAAAGATTTGATAAGGGGAAATTATGGAGACTATTTACGACAGGATTTATGATATGGCAAAACCTTATTTGGATACACGCAGGAACGATGTTCACATTTCCATATCTTACATCTTTGCACAACAATTGCTGAAATATTACCCTGATGCTGACGAAGATATTGTCCTCCCGGCAGTAATTTTGCATGATGTGGGCTGGAAAGCTGTACCGGAAGAAAAACAATCAGGCGCCTTTGGCCCAAACGTCAAAGATACGGAAACAAGGCGTCTTCATGAGATTGAAGGGGCTAAGATTGCAGGAGAAATTCTGCATTCAGTGAATTATGATGAATTAAGGATAGCAGAAATCACTGCAATTATTGATGGCCACGATTCCAGAAAAGAAACTCTTTCGCTGAACGATGCTCTAGTTAAGGACGCTGATAAATATTGGCGTTTCACACCTATTGGCGTTGAAATAGATCATGCCCGCTTCGGCATTGACCGTAATATTTACATAACATATCTCGACGGTATAATTGAACAGTGGTTTCTGACGCCTGCGGCTGGAGATATGGCGCATAAAGCTCTGGATGAGACAAGAGCATTGCAGATATAGAAAATAAATGCGGGTAAATTTATTATTTAAGCAAGGCATATGTGTAAACAATGACGGGGACTTGCCTGTGGAAGTCTATCGTTTGTCCCAGGGCGGCGCTGCCTTAACTTTCCATCCGCCTTTAATAAACGGGTATGCCACCTTAAGTTTCCCGTCCCACCATTGGAAAGCGGCGCAAGGGAAAATTGCCGTTCCGTCAGATCCGTATTTTACATTACCCATTGCAGTCCCTTTAAATGAAGTCCGGAGAACAGCTTCGCGGACTTTGGTGCCGTCCAGAGTTCCCGCCTCCTCTATTGCGATAAAAAGAGTCTGCGCAAGTGCATAGAAAAGACCGATACTGGCCGAATGTTTTTTGTAGCTCTTTTCGTATTGTTTGCCAAGCTGCCTGGCTCGAGGATAGGGAAAATCCATATGCCAGAATCCGTCGGCAAGAATATACTGCGCGTCTTTGCCCAATGCCTTCCAGAAATCAGGAGCCCAGGTGCCTTTGATGCCGTAAACGTATTTCCAGTTCAGTCCCGCTTCTTTTGTTTGGCGCAGGAAGGTGATGCAGTCCCCGCTTGAAGCAAATATGATAATGCCGTCAATGCCTTTCGACTTAAGTTTCAGAATCTGGGATGAATAGTCTTTCGCTCCCACAGCAACAGGCTCATCAACGGCAATATTGTATTTGTATTTCTTCGCTCCGGCTCTAAAAGCAGGCCCGAATGCCCGCCCATCTGTTGAATCTTCCATAAGGATTGCGATCTTATTCGGTCTTTCGGCTGCAGGAATTGAATCGAGCAATTGGAAGGGTAATTCACCGGCCTGAAATGTCTCGAAGAAATAGAGAGTTGACCATTTGAACTTCTGATCCCGCCACGGTTCAAGGATACATGTAGTTGCATGATAGTAGACCTGCAATTTTTCAGCAGCAGCCGAGGTGGGAAGCACCAGATTGGTCGAAAAAGTAGACAACAGGAGATCAACCTTATCAATCTTTGCAAGCTTTTCAACAACTGTCGCAGACTTGGCAGGATCACTTTCTGTATCTGCAATGACAAGCCTTACAGGCAGCTTTTTCTTGTATTGCTTGACAAAGATGCCCCCTTTGGCATTTACATCCTTTACTGCCTGCTCAAAGGCCCATCTTTCTTCGTCGCCCTCCATTGACAGGATGCCTGTTAACGGAATGGGAGCGCCTATGACAATTTCTTTCTTTATCTGAGCCTGAAGTATGAGGGGAAACAACAGACATAACATTAAAAAGCAGACCGTTACCCCGACAAACAAGTTGGATAGCATTTTTCTTCTCATTGCTAATTCCTCTTTTTCATCAGAGTTTATCAAAAATCTGATTCTGAAATAACCTCGTGTCCGGATAACCCGATCTTATTCCCTTTACTTTACTGTGTGAGCGTACATTAAATATCATCTCCATATAACAATGGATTATATTTCCATGAAGAAAACTATGTCAAGGGAAAAGAACGGGGATAAATTCATGCCTTTTCATCGCATGGACCGCCATATCCTTGTTTTCCAATAAAGCCAAGGCTATTCATTTATTTATCGAGTATTTCTCTTACCTTGAGTAATAAATCATTCGGTGAAAACGGTTTTGAGATAAAATTAGCCTCACCGTTGCAAATGCCCTTATTAAGCACTATATCTCCCGTGTAACCACTGGTAAATAAAACTTTGATATCTGCTTTCAACTTTTGTATAGCATCGTAAGCATCTTTGCCGTTCTTCTTCGGCATAACAACATCAAGAATAAGGATATCAACTATATCCTTATTCTTGATGAACCTCTCTATTGCCTGTTCTCCATCATTTGCTTCTATCACAGTATACCCATTTGCCAGAAGCACTTCCTTTGTGAGATTTCGCAACTGTTCATTATCCTCAGCCAGAAGGATTGTTTCAATCCCTCCCTTCACAACACGATCAGGCAGGCTCAGTTCTTCAGCTTGTGCCTTTATTGCAGGGATATAAATTTTGCATACTGTTCCCTTTCCGGGTTCACTGTAAATGTTGATATGACCGTCGTGCTGTTTTACAATTCCATAGACAATGGAAAGGCCGAGCCCTGTTCCTTTTCCAACTTCTTTCGTGGTAAAAAACGGTTCAAAAATCTTTTCTCTTGTTTTTTCATTCATGCCAATTCCTGTATCAGTAATTGATATCAGAGCATGTTGCCCCGGCTTCCCAAACCCGTAATTCTGGAGAAATTCACCCTCTAAAAAAACTGATTTTGCTTCAATTGTCAGAGTCCCGCCATGAGGCATGGCGTCTCTTGCATTTGTAGTCAGATTCATCAGCACCTGATCCATCTGGTTCGCGTCTGCCATAATAGTGACATCAGGATCAGCAAAAACAATCTTGAATTCTATATCTTCCGTAATAAGTCTTCTCAGGAGCTTTTCTATACCTTGCAAAATAGTGTTAAGCTTGCAGGGTTTCGGATCTATGGTCTGCTTCCTGCTGAAGGCAAGAAGGCTTTGGGTAAGGTTTGCAGCCTTTTTTGAAGCAACAAGGATCTGCTCGGCATAGTGCCTTCGTTTAATGTCATTGCCCATGTCCATCTGCAGCATATTGCCATATCCGGTAATCGCGGTAAGGATATTATTGAAATCATGGGCAACCCCGCCTGCAAGTGTACCTATAGCTTCCATTTTCTGTGACTGCCGGAGTTGCGATTCCAAGTGCTTCCTTGCCGTAATATTTTCTATGGTTCCCTCATAATAAAGTAAATCACCGTTCAAACCAAGGACTGATCGTTCGTTTAATGAAACCCATATTTTTTCACCATTCTTGTTGTATATTTGCGTCTCAAACCCCTCTATAAACATTTGATCCTCGTGAAGCACTTTAAGTTTTATACGATCTTCAGGGTTCACATATAACTGTCCGGCTATGTTTGTAACGCTTTTCATCATCTCCTGAGGAGAATCAAAACCGCACATCCGAGAAAGAGCAGGATTTGCGCTTATAAAAAGTCCATCCGGTGTAGTCTGGAAAATACCTTCCAGGGCATTTTCAAAAATATTGCGATACTTTCTCTCACTTTCACGGAGCGCATCTTCGATTTTCCGGCGTGTGACTCTCTGAATCAGCAATATAGCAATAAGCAAGGATTCGATAAAACAAAATACAATTACACCAAGTATTTTCCATTTATGCTCATCCCAAGCAGTCAGTTTTCTGAATAGAATGATGCTTTGAGGCGGCAGGTTTTGCTCATTCATCCCCCATCGTTTTATCTGACGCCAATCAAACATATACACATTTGTGCCTGCCGGAGACATTGCGATTTCAGCAGGCTTCTCGCCATGGAGAACACGAAGCCCTATATCAGCGGCTTTTCTCCCCTGTTCTTCAAAACTGACTATGTGACCGCCTACAACCCCGTGGCCCATATAAGATTCAAGCATGGCATAGACCGGTACATTTGATGTACGGGCAATAGCAACAAGCACATCCCTTGGCACCAGAGCCTTGCCGGTGCCGTCCTGAAACATGGTTATATACAGAACAATTGTATTTCTCGGCAGCGTTCGCACACTTGCAAGTATGGCTCCCAAAGACATATCCGTCAGATATGAAATATCAAGCCTTGCTTCGTATTCTTTAAATGCATGCCGCACTGTATTTTCATAGACTTTATCGTTCGGGTGTATGCCGCCTATTACTATTACCTTGCGCGTATCCGGCTGCAACCGCAGGGCAGCATCAAGCGTTCCTTTAGGATCCATTTGCATGAGCACGCCGGTGATATTCGGGCTTAAACCCCGTTCTTTAATTTGCTTCTCCTCTATTGTACAGAAAACGATGGGGATATCAGAGAAAATCTCCCGGGAGTGTTTTGTGATAAAATCAAGGGCTGGATTAAGCATCACAAAAACCAGATCAATGTTTTTTTTAAAATATTTATAACGGAGAATTTCCAGCAAACGTTTGGGGTATTCCTCTTCTGAGTATCGTGCCAGATCAAGGTATTCGGTATAGAAATCCATGGAAAAGGTCTCGTCTGCTTCCATAGCTGAGCGGATACTTTGATTTATGGTAATACTGTATGGAAGGTACGGCTCAAAAGAATGTATTAACAGGACTTTTTTTGCTTGTTTTGTACCGGCAGCCGAAACAGAAGGGGCGGCAGAAACTAACGCCAGTGCAATAATGATTACTGCTGCCGCGAATAATTGTTTCGGTTTAGAAAACTGCTTGATCGCACAGCATATTTTATGAAGGATACGAACGTACCCCTTGAACTGATTTACTAAATCGGATAATGTCTCCATTAATATATTTTATCACAATACTTCACGAAAAATTAAATAATTTAATACTGCTTTCAGAAGGTTACAATTATGTATCTGCACTTCTTCAAAAACAACAACCGTTTTTTACCATCATTTATAGATGTATTTGACTTATATGTAAACCGGATTATAATTGTTTATTGAAATTTGGAATATATGAAATAACAAATCAGATTCAGAAATAATACGTGAAAAGGGAGATAGAATCATGAAGGAAATGACAGAATTTGAAAAGTGGTATAAGGATTTGCAGGTTCAAAGAACACTCAATGCGCTTAAAAAGAATAATTTCAGTGCTCAATATGTGCCGAATGCCTCAGATGTGTTGGGAGAGATTTTTAGAATTATTCCGGAGGGCGCGATTGTTGGAGCTGGTGGATCGCAAACCCTTGGGCAGATTGGTTTTTTTCAGGAAATACAAAAACATCCGGTCAAATTCCTGAATTCAACAGGGGGGCAGGGGATTTCGCCTGAAGAAACATTGCAGATAAGGCGGGAGACGTTACTGGCCGACTATTTTATCAGCAGCAGTAACGCTATCACAGAAGAAGGCGAGATATATAATATAGACTCTATCGGCAATCGGGTAGGGGCTATGATGTTCGGACCAAAGAACGTAATCCTTGTCTGCGGAGTCAACAAGATTGTAAAAGATATCGATGAAGCAAAAAGAAGGGTTCAGGAGATTGTTGCGCCAATAAACGCGAAAAGACTCGGCTTGAAAACGCCCTGCGCGGAAACCGGCGAATGCGCTGACTGTTCATCTCCGCAAAGAATCTGCAATATCTATACTGTTCTTGCAAAAAAACCGATGCGAACGAATGTGACAGTTATTCTTGTTGGTGAATCGCTTGGATATTAATTGAGTTATCTTAACTATTCAAGCCTGATTATAAGCGGATAAATTCCCTGCAACTTGCTGAGAAAGCCGATACGCTCCTCACTTTGCAGGTTCAGATTATACTAACCCGACTTATTCCAATTCTAAATCAAGGATGAAATCAAGGCGGCAAGGAAGAGGCGACGTAGGCGTACAGTAATAGTACGTCGGAGGAGCTGATGACGAAGCCAACGATGATAGCGCCTTGATTCAGAATTGGAATTAGCGGATTCAAGCATTTTACCGGTAGTCTATCCCATTAAATTAAGCAGATAAGTCAAAAAGTCTTCACTACATTTTATTTGGTCATTTCATTTTTGATTATCATGCAGGGTAGCGATTGACTGGGGAGGGAGAGTCTCTTTGCATTGAAAAGATATTTCCATCGTTGTGTAAGGTGATCAAAAAGCGCTCGTTTATGTTCGATCAGCCGATCCAGACTGATTTTTGATCTGCCCATGGGAATATTTTTCCGCTATGAGAAACATTTTCCTCATTTTCGCCTGCCGTCTATTCGCTCTGAAATATGATACCTGCTGATATAATTAAAGATAATGATATGGCACATACATTGCTTTATATATTTTGAGTCATTTTCTATCGCTCGTAAGGAGGGAGCGGGGAACAAACCTCACATAAACAGGGAGGATTATATGGTTTATGGTGTAAATGGAGTATCGAGTTCCGGCTATCTGCTGCAATTGATGCAGGCATCGAATAGTTCGGGCGCGAGTAAAAGTACGTCCACAAACAACATTTTCAGTTTGTTTGATGCCAAAGGGAATGGTTCTGTAAATAATAGTGGGCCATCATCGGCGCTGAGCGGTTCATCATCGGCAAACTCAATTCTGGCCTCGGACAGTGACAGTACAGCGTCTTTTGTCAGTTTTCTGGAGTCTATAGCCGCTTCCACAAGCGAAAATAGTGCCGGTTCTCCCGGTCGTCTGTTAAGAGAGGCAATATTCAAAAAAATCGATACAGACGGAGATGGCGCTCTAAGCAAAATGGAGTTCATAAACGGCAAGCCTTCCGATATGACAGTGGCCCGGGCTGATGAGCTTTACTCCAAACTTGATACAAATAAAGATGGTTCAATCAGTCAATCGGAGTTTATTACGAAAGGCTCTGACAATCAGAACGGTCCATTTCCATTGCCTGTCAACTCTACAGACAATACGAGCGGAAGCAGCGACAGTTCAGGCTCTATTATTTCATTAGTGGCGTCAGGCTTTAAGCAGGCACTGAAATACGCTGTCAAATCTTCAGTTGCGATAGCAACGAAGGGTTTATTGGGCATAGCATAACCATAAAGACATGAAAGAAAGGGAGTTCGATGACGGCCCAGGGAAGGGCGGGGATTTTCCATTTTTTTAATTTCAGCCCCCTGAACCTGTTTAATTTTAGGCGGGTAAATTTCCTTCCGCGGCTTGCAGGCTTGGCTGTTTGATTTAGAAATGGAATAACAGCGAAAAGGAAAAAGATAGAATTAGAGTTCAGAGAGGAGTTGGGTGATTGGCTGTAAAGATTTGAGCCCATCAACGCAATATATGTTTATATTTTAGGACAGCAAATATTTCTCCGCAACATTTGCGGAGATTTTTAAAATCTTTGTAAAATCAATATAGATAAGGGATTGCTAAAATGTACTTTCGAGAGCGTTTTTCATGATGATCGCTAAAAGTGATGAAAATATGATATCAAGGTTTTGTAAAAATTGATTTTGATGAACTTGTTGTTTATAGAGGGATAGACGGGGCTGTTCCTTCAGGTTTTAAAGATGTTGAAACATTGAAGGGTGTCCCGTATGTCCTTTCCCGTATCTCGGCCATTATTTAAGTCAAACCTCGCTTCCATTTCTTTCTTCCGGAATTCGATAGTTTTCCTGATATAGTTATCAATAAAAATATGCCCATATCAGACCCACGTTGTTTACAATTTGTTGTATCACCCATTTTTAACTGATAATGTTCTTGCCACATCTTTACTACGCTGCCCACTTGGTCTTTTTTACAGAATATTCATAGACCAGATCAAAAATCTTACCGCATTTACTCTGGAATAATTCTTTACCGTAGCTTTCCGGCAATGAACCGTCGAGCACCTTTTCCACCGCTGTTTTTACCTTCTCCTGAGTCTGGCTGTCTTTATACCAGTCCTGAATAAGAACTTTCGGCCGTCCCCTCGTCAATCTATGCAGGAGTGACTTTGCGGCAAGCTTCACCTTCTGCGCCTCGTCCTTTGTCATTTTTTCCTTTTTCAGGATGTCGAATATTTCAAGCTCATCTTCCGACAAACCCTCACGGGCTGCCCGTTCCTCTTCGTCTTTCAAGCCCTCGGTAAATTTTACAAGCTCATCAAAGTAATTTTCTGTAGAGGAGCCTCCTGAGTTGTAGCGGTCGATTATTTCCTGGAGCTTCTGGGCAAAGTCGGTCCTTGTTGAGTTCCGTTCTATCATCTGTTCCAGCTTGCGCTCGATGAATATCCTGAGATCGGTAATTTCGATATTCTTGTATTCCCTCTTTTTAAAGTCTTCCTTCAATTTCTGAAAATTGATCTTGCTCAAATCTAATGAGCGGCCTTTATGAATTATCTGAAATTCCGCCACACGGTCGGCGCCGGAAGCATCAGTACCGGCAGTTACAACGCTCTCATCGAGGAGGGTCGCGATTCTCCTTCGTACCGAATCAATGTTCTGCTGCTTGATAATGCTGTCGATAACGCCGCGCAAATATTGGAATACATGTACAAGGGGCCGAGTTTTGTCAGTCAGTATCTCAGGTTTGCAGGCCTCATAGAGAGCGGTAATGGTATTTTCATAAACGGTAAATTCCTTTTTCCACTCATCCTTCCCCAGTATTTTATCGGCAAACCCTTTGAAAGCATCAATGTTCCTGAATATCTCGTCGTTTCCAAGTATTTCTTCGAGATCAATACCTATGACAGCGCAAAATTTACTGCCCTCGCTCAAGGCATCATCCAGGAGTCTGAAAAGTTCGTCTTTTTCCTGTACAGGCATATCCTGGGGCTTACCTTCCGTTCCTGTTGCATAATCGGCCAGAGCCTTTTTCATGTTCCTGAAGACATTATAATAGTCAATAATCTCGCCGTTCTTTTTGGCAACCTCATTTATCTCATGCGATGTGACCCTGTTTGCCCTTGCAATGGCCTGCATGAGCGTATGGTCTTTCATGGGCTTATCAAAATACATGGTGGAGAGGGTGTGCACGTCAAACCCGGTAAGCCACATGGCGCAGACAAATACAAGTTGAAGCGGATCAAAGGGGTCTTTAAAGCGATATTCTATGTCATGACTCTGCTTGTCGAGGGCGTTCATCTTCTTGCGATGTGGTCTTATATCAAGTTGCTGGGCATCGAATTTCTTTTCTTCACCTGCTTCTTCACTGACCACCACAGCCATTTCCACACTTCGCATGTAATCGACAGTCTTTCTGAGCCTGGCCTTTGCAGCATCATCCTTTGCTTTGCCGATCTGACCTACAAGGCGCTTTACCTCCTCTTTCCAGTTTGCCTGCACCTTGTCATACATCTTCACAGCAGTGAATTTATCGACGCAGACAACCATGCCCTTTCCCGGATAACCCCGTTGCGGAAAATGGCGGACAATATCCTTCGCTATAGTCTCCAGACGGTCATCCCTTTTGATGATCTCAATCTCGGTGGCAAACTCTTTTTCCAGTTTCTCCTGCTGCTTCTCGTCAAGATTTTCATCTTCGAGTATCCGGTAGAATTCTTCACTCAAATCCTCGTTCTGTATCAGCACTTCTGGAACGCGCTTCTGATAGAAAAGGGGCACCGTGGCCTCATCGTCAACTGACTGGACAAAATTATACTCACTCACATAGTCGCCGAACCAGGCGTTGGTTTTCCTCTCCCTTCCGAGAAGCGGCGTGCCCGTGAAAGCAATATACTGGGCATTGGGAAGACCGGCCCTCATATTCTCCGCCAGTGTCAGATATTGTGTACGGTGCGCCTCATCAACGATGACGATAATATCCTTCCGGTCGGAAAGGAGGGGGTATTTCTTCCCCTGGGGCCATCGAAATTTATGGATGAGGGTAAAAACAATCCTTTTATTCAGAGACAGGAAACGGCGCATCTCTTCACCGTCTTTAGGCCTCGCAGCTTCATCCTTCTTTACTGTCATTGTATCAAGAAAGTTCCGGTATATCTGGCCGTCTAAGTCGTCCCGGTCGGTAATGACTACAAAGGAAAAGTTGCCCGTGAATTTCCTGAAGATCTTCCGCACGAAAAAGATCATGGAAAAGCTCTTGCCTGCACCCTGTGTATGCCAGAAAACGCCCAGTTTCCCGGCCCTTTCTTCCCGCGTCTCAAAAGACCGGATGGCTTTATTGACGCCGATAAACTGGTGGTTTTGGGCAACAATCTTATTTGTGTCCCGATAGTAGAGGATAAAGTTCTCAAGATAATCAAGTAAACGCTGCTGATCGCAGAGACCCTCGATGGCCCGTTCAATGCTCGTCCCTTCTTTTTTCATTTGCAGCCGGTCTACCTTTTCCTTCTCATCGTCAACGCGAAGCCAGGGAAAGAAGTGCTCCCACTCTGAAGTGACGCTGCCGACCTTTGTCTCGATGGCGTTTGAAAGAATGCATAAGCCGTTGTACTGAAAAAGAAGGGGTATGTCGTGGCGATAGTTGATAAGGTTGTCGTCATAGGCGTTTCTGAGCGCTATATTTGAGTTTTTCAGCTCAATGAAAACAAGGGGGATGCCGTTCACATAGAGAAGCACATCGGGCCGCCTGAAATATCGCTCACCTTTGACCCATAACTGCGTAACAACAAGAAAATCATTCTTTGCAGGGTTATCAAAGTCAATGATTTTGACCCTCGGTTGTTCTTTCTTCCCCTTGCTGTTTTCGTATTCCACAGGTATACCGTCACGAATAAGGTTATAGACCTCTTTATTGGCAATGGCCTGGGACATGGCGTAACGCCTTGCTGTGAGTTTGGAAATGGCTTCGTCAATAGCTGATTCAGGCCCGCGGGGGTTAATCTGTTTTACTTGTTTTTTCAGAATGTCAATGAGCACAACTTCGGTTTTATTGGCACGCCCGGAACCGTCCTTGAGGGTATCGGGTTCTTTGGTGAAGCAATCCATATGCCGCCAGCCGAACTTTTTTGTGAGGAGATGAACAATGGCCTTTTCGATCTGGGCTTCAGAGATGTAGTTAGGCATCAGGGTCTCCAAACGGGGAATCAGATTCATCAGATAGATGCTTTTTTAGTGGATTGTTTCGGATATACTGACGGACATTTTGCAGTTCCCGTTCATCTCGAATGACTCGGTCATAATATGATTTCTGCCATTGGAAAGGCAAAAATCCTGCTGAATGAATCAATTTAGATGATGTGGTTTTGAAGGCTCCGATGATTTGCAGCAATGGTTTTATTCTCCCCTTTTGTACATACAGGGAACGGTCGCGACCGTTTCCTACGTCAATGCGACCGTTCCCTACGTCAAAGGCAGTATTCCGGAATTCCCGGACAACTGATGTCTGATCCAATTCGTTACTCTTGAGAAACTCTGCTGTATTGTTGAGAATTTGAAGGTATTTGAATCTTTTCATGTGTTCATTTCCTCTTCTATCATACTGGATGGGAATTTGATTTCCAGGTCTTCGACAGAAAGTTTGCCGGTAATAAGGCGGGAGAGGAGGAGGTCGCGGGAATGTTTAATATTTATATTTTTGACCGACGTGGTTTTTATAGTTTGGAATATTGGTTCTGCTATGGCATGATATTCCTTGACCAAGTCGTATACTGGTCCTAATACTTGCAGTTTTTCAAACTTTCCTTTGCTGAGGTTAGTCATTGTAGAACCTGTATTCCCAAAAAGATAAATCGTTTCTCGCAGCCCCTTAATACACCAATAAAGGTATTCCTTGTATAAATGATCTTTCAAAACCAAGCTATTTATTTGCTGGTTAGTCTGCGATAGTCTGCCCGTTATTGAAACAGCCCCCGCAAGGGCTCCGATGCAATTAACAAATATGGTATTTTCAGGAACAGCCTGTTTCGGTTGGCTTTCCATGCCCCTTTGGCTCAGAGTCTCCTCTGTTTCTAAAGTAAACATTTTCCCATGCATATCAGGTGTCTTAATGAAAGGACAAGGTCCATCAAAATATTCCCTTATCAATGTTGAGGGAGTTTTTCCGGTTATTACTGTCCCAAAGTCTTTCAAACGGCATATTGACCACCCCTCCGGTACACCCTTATGAAATTTCGCCTTCTCATGCCCCGGAAAGCGCATGCGCACGAACCATTCCCGGTATATTTCCTCGGCCATCTTTTCCAGAATAGCAATCCGGCGGTTGTTGTTCTCAATCAAATCGTCATAAGCGGAGAGGATAGCGGCGATCTTGTGCTGGATGGGGAGAGGTGGTTTGGAAATCCATAGATTATTCAAGATTCCCATTGTAAGAAACTTGGTTGTTGCGCCGGTGGATGTTTGCTCGAAGGATTTTAAAAATAACTTGAATGATTCATAAATATAGCGGGTATTTATTTCGTTACGATCTTTTGGTTCAATGATATAAGTTCTTTGGTAAGCGTTAAATTTCCCTTTGTAGTATTTGAGAGGAAATATGCCAGCTGCGTTATTGCCTGCTAGCAAAACACACTCTGTATCAAATGCATATTTATTGATTCTGTATGTTTCTTGGGCACATGTGAAAAAGGGATATTTCCCATCTGCCTCGGCAGCATTCGAATCCAACTTGCCCGTTTTAAATGACAAAAGATCATTTGCTTTCTCGCTATGCCACTCCATCACTCTCCCCCCATCCCAACCACTTCCCAATGTCCGCCTTTTGCTGGACCGATACGCTGTAGCAGTCCCCTTTCTTTGAGCACTTGCAGATTCTTCTTTACCCCATCCTCAGTGATTCCACCGATAGCAACGGCAATTTCCTTCCTTCCTGCGGTTGGATGGCCCTTCAGATAGTCGATGATCTCCTGCTGTTTCTGGGTAGTTTTATAGGTACTTTTCTGGGTAGTTTTCCGGGTGCTATCCTCAGTACCCAGAACCTTTTCATGCAACTCCACGGTGAACCAGTGGGTAGGGTCGTTGTTCCTTACAACAGGCGGTACATAGCCCGCTGCTTGCCAGTTATCGAATATCTTCATCATGCCGCTGCCTGCGATCTCGGCCCACCCCGGCAGCCTGAATACTCTTGCGATGTCCGGGTTCCTGGGTACCGACTCACAACCTCCCATAATTTCCTCAATAGAAAAAGGGGCTGCGCCGGGATTTCTGAAGATAATCCTATCGTCGTATATCCTTATTGCCGCCTGACCGTTATCAAAATAGTCACGGTGAACAAGGAGGTTGACAAGGGCTTCTCTCACCGCAATGACCTGGGGCACATTTTCGGTACGGCTTACTCCGTCTTCGGACATCATAAAGGGTACAGCCACATGTTTCTTCATGTAATCCATGGCTGCAAAATAGGTGCGGATCAGATTCTCTTCGTAAATCTTACGGTCATCCCATCGCCGGTCAATTACAGTATCGTGCGTCGCGTTGCTCATACGGAAGATTGAGAGTCCGTAAGCAGAGAAATGGCGCAATATGGCATCGGTACTCCCAAAGAGGAGGAGACCTGCCATGGTGAGAACACCCACTTTCATGACGCCGCATTTTTCGAGAAACGCTTCGTCTTTAAGAGCAACAAAAGGGTGCTCAGGGTTTCTCATCCCCAGATAGCGGAGGTACATCCTTATTGTTTCCAGGTCTATATCTTTCAGACCGGTGTCTGCGATTATCATGGAGTCGGAGCTGAATTCCGATGCCTCTCTCAACATGCGGCCGATTTCATCCTTGCTCGCCCTCTGGTTTGTTGCGGCCTGCCGAATGTAGGTATTGCGGATATCGTCATTATAATAGACCGGCCTTGCTTGCCGCGGCATTGGCGGAAGCCGAAAAGCAATAACCGTCTTGTTCCCGATATTGAAGAGATGGCCCTTTGAAGACAACTGAATGTTGAATTTGCCGCCCCTCAAGCCCGTAACGAAATCATTCTGAATCTTATCGGCATTGTCCACACCGGAAATTTCGAGGGCACCATGGGGCGTTTCTTTGACGCCAAGGACAATGATGCCTCCGTCCGAATTGGAAAAGGCGCTTACCGTCTTCCAGATGTCTTTTGGTAGTTCTTTTCTCGCTTCCTTTGCCTCAAAGTCGTCCCATTCAGGCAGCTTCAACCTGCGTATAAGTTCTTTGCGATTCATTCCTCACCCGTCAATTGACGTATATTGTGGCCGATGATGGCCTCAAGCTCCCGCGCCTCTGCGTTAAGCTTCATCAGTTCATCATTCATTGCAACAATTTCTTCGATGAATTCTTCCTCGGTTTTGCTGTCCTCTTCGATAACAACACCCACATACCGGCCCGGATTGAGGGAATAATCCTGTTCAGCCACCTCTTCGGGAGTGGCAAGTTTACACAGACCTGTCACATCCTCGTATTTTGCGTCAGGGAATCGCTCCTGAAGCCAATTGATGTGAATAAAGAAATATTCGGCGTCCTTTATCTCTTTATGGAGAAGGTCCAGATCAGCCTTCAGGGTTTTTGTCTCTTTGCTGTTGCCATGTTCTTTTTCGAGAAGGCGCACCTTTTTGTCTATCACCTTGAGCATGTCGTGGATGGCAACGAAAAAGGGTGTAAATGTGGCAGCAAGCGCCCGCTGGGATGCATTTGAACTATCAATTTCATTGGGGTCAAGGGTTTTCCGGTATGTATCGTATGCAGCTTCCAGCGTCCTGATCTCTTCGAGACGAGCCGCAAAGTCGGGAAGGTCCGTCTCTTTAAGCGCCCTCAGATATTTGCTGAGGACTTTTGACACCTCTTTGATCTTTTCCTTATTCTCCTTCAGCCGTTCCATACCATCTTCAAAGTAGCGGTCTATAAGGCGGATGAAACCTTTTCTGTCGCCTCTCTGGAGACGACTGATTATGGCAATATCGAGAATCTGCTCGTCAGAAAATTCTCTGTGAGCGCGGTCAACCTGAGTGAAAATATTGCGGGTGTCGATAAAGAGAATACGGTTATCCGGCTTGGCCCTGTCGAAAAACCAGAGTGTCGCCGGAAGCGTTACCGTATAGAACATGTTTGAAGGCAGGGTGAGCATGGCATAGATGAGGTTTTCTTCGATGAGTCTTTTGCGAATGTCGGCCTCGCTGTGTCGGGCATCTGACGCTGAATTGGCCATGACAAGGGCTGCCCGGCCTGTAGGTTTCAAGGAGGTGGCAAAGAGATTAATCCAAAGATAGTTGCCGTTCGGCACCGTGTCTTTGCCTTTATCCTTCTTGCTCTGCTTTGATTTGTTGCGGGGCACACCGTATGTGTTAAAACGCCTGTCTTTTTCTACCCTGCTTGAATTGACATCATCCACATTAAAGGGCGGATTGGCAAGGACATAATCGAACTTCTCAAAGCTTTCAAAAAGATCTTCATAGTATGTATTGGCCTGTCTTATATCGCCCCTCAAACCGTTGACGGCAATATTCATCTTGGCAAGCTTCACCGTTTCAAGAGTCTTTTCCTGGCCATATACAAAGAGGCTCGGTTCTTCATTTTCTGCAAGCTCTTTGCTGCGATGTTCTACAAATTTCGCTGACTGGACAAACATGCCGCCGGAGCCGCAGGCAGGGTCAAAGACAGTGCCATTATAAGGCGCTACAATATCCACCATGAGGCGGACAACGGAACGCGGAGTAAAAAACTCCCCGCCGCCCTGTCCTTCGGCCATGGCGAAATTGCCAAGGAAATATTCGTAAATCTGGCCGAACATGTCATAAGAAGCATCCCTGGGGATATTGGAAAAGTTCTTCAAAAGCTGGTTGGGAATAGTTTTATCCGTGCGGACAAGGCGTAAATACTCATCCTGGGGAAGTACCCCTTTCAGTTCGGGCTTATACTCTTCAATGACCTCCATGGCTTTTTTGATAGCCTTGTCCACTTCCTTGTCTTCGGATAAACCGAGAAGATAGTCGTACCTGGCATGGTCGGGCAGATAAAAGCCGCATTTCTCCACAGCGATCTGGCTTATCGGTTTCTCCCGTCTGGTGCCTTTCAGGTCGTTGTATTCCTGCACGATATCTTTTTCGTAGTTGCTATACCGGTTATCGGCGAATTTCAGAAAGATAAGACCCATGACAGGCGTGGAGTATTCGGAGGATTTCAGGTCCGAATTGGCCCGCATTGTATCCGCTGATTTCCAGAGTGTCTCTTCAAGTTTCTTCAGTTCTTCGCTGTTCATTTCCCGAACCTTTTTTTTGGCCTGTTACGAATCGTTCAAAACCTTTATTTTGTAGCTTCAGAATTCGAAATACTATTCTACTTTTATAAATCAGTCATGAGCAAATTGATTAGTTACATAACTTTTTTCTGTATTCAGGAATTTTACCCCTATGAAATGGAAAATACAAACAATTTCAGCATTAATGGTGAACATTATCTTGTTATGGGGATTTTATGTTACCAACATCACAGACAGGTAGGAAGAAAACTTAAATGCAGTGAATAGTTGTTAGTGAACAGTGAATAGTAAATAACCAAAACTTTAGAATCTCATGCCATGAGTGCTTTTCCGATATTCTTTCTTTATCGCCCTTTGTTTCCGAAGGGTTCTTCTTTTTCAAAGTCGGGTATAAAAAGGGGCGCGCTTTCGAGTTTCTGGATGAAGGCGTTTTTGAAACCTTCATCTATTAGCAGGTCCGTCAATCTGTCGTATTCTTCATGTTTTATCCTTCTGTTCATTAGAGGATATTGACCGGCCTTATGCACGGGATAATACTGCGACATGAAGCTGATAAAGGTATCTGTTCCCAGGTTGTCCCGTATCCATTCTATGATTTTATCGGACCCTGCAAGTCCTCCGGGAAGGACAAGGTGTCTTATGAGCAGGCCTCTTGTCGCGACGCCGTCTTTTATCATCAGGACTCCCACCTGCCTTTTCATTTCAAGAATCGCTGCCGCTGCGTGTTCGGGATAGCTTTTATCAACAGGCGCATCGGAAAGTTTTTTTGCCACCCCGGCGTTCCAGTATTTGAAGTCAGGCATGTAAATATCTATAAGGCCATCGAGGATTTTTAATGATTCTGCGTTTTCATAGGCATTTGTGTTGTAGACAAAGGGAATTTTAAGCCCCTTTTGCTTTGCCTTTTTTATGGCTGTAGCTATGAAGGGAATGTAAGGCGTGGGGCTGACAAGGTTGATATTGTGACAGCCCTGTTTTTCAAGGAGGAGAAATATATCGGCCAGCTCTTCAACCGTGTAGGATTCACCTTCTCTGTAATGGCTTATCTGATAATTCTGGCAGAATATGCACTGCAGGTTGCAGGAGGAAAAAAAGATCGTGCCTGAACCTTTAGTGCCGGAAATGGGCGGTTCTTCCCCGTAGTGCGGCCCATAATGGGCGATAATAATCTCATTCGCTATGCCGCAGTAACCTTTTTCACCATTGAGCCTGTTGACCCCGCATCTTCGTGGGCAGAGCTCGCATTTTTCCAGAAGGAATGAATATTTATCAATGGCATCCGGCATTAAAAGGCCTGTTTAGCAATCCTGCTTACCCGCAATCCGCACCCCCGCCAAGCGAGGGCAACCCGCAACCCGCAACCCGCAACCCGTAACCCGTAACCCGTAACCCGTAACCCGTAACCCGTAACCCCGCCAGTCAAGGGCAGGCCCCGCAACCCGCACAATCACCCCGTTTTCTGGTTCAATTCGAGGTAGTATTCAAGGGTTTTTCTCAAGGCCGTATCAAGGTCAACCTTGGGCTCCCAGCCGATAAGCGTCTTTGCTTTTTTGATTGAAGGCACCCTGAAGTCAATATCCTGATAACCTTCACCGTAGTAATCCTTAGAGAATGTCTCAACAATTTCAGAATGTTTTGTAATGTTTTTTGTTGAAGGATGATTTACGAACATCTCCTTCAGCTTAAGGGCAAGTTCTTTTATCGTGGCTTCATTGGCCGGATTTCCGATATTGAATATTTCGCCGTTAAATTTGTCATCCTTGTTTTCGATGATTTTAATGAGACAGTCAATGCCGTCATCTATATAGGTGAAGCATCTGCGCTGCATGCCGCCGTCTACAAGCTTGATGGATTCGCCGAGGAAAAGATTGCTGATAAACTGAGTGACAACTCTTGAACTTCCCTCTTTCTCAGAGTCGGTTATAAGTTCATCAAGCTTCGGCCCTATCCAGTTGAAGGGTCTGAAGAGGGTGAATTTCAAACCGTGCTGAAATCCGTATGCCCATATAACCCTGTCAAGGAGCTGTTTCGATGAACTGTAAATCCACCGCTGCATTCTTATAGGTCCAAGCATAAGGACGCTTTCATCTTCATCGAATTCCTTATCTGTGCACATACCGTATACTTCCGATGTGGAGGGAAAAAGAAGTTTTTTTCCATATTTTACGCAGAGTCTCACGATATTTAAATTTTCCTCAAAATCAAGGTGAAAGACTTTGAGAGGGTCTTTTACATATGTTGCTGGTGTGGCTATGGCGACAAGCGGAAGGACTATATCACATTTCTTCACATGGTATTCTATCCATTCCCTGTTGATTGATATATCACCTTCCACAAAATGGAAGCGTTTATCCCCAAGGCAGGTATCAAGTTTATCGTTTCTTATGTCCATGCCGTATACTTCCCAGTCTTTTTGCTTCAGTATCTGCGATGCAAGGCTGTTGCCGATAAATCCGTTCACGCCGAGTATTAATATCTTCAAAAGCTACCTCCAAGAATTTTATTTTCCAAATCATGTTTCCGGGCGAACTCTTCGCCGTCCATTTCCGCTTCACCTTCCATCTGCACCTTCAGTAATTTCAAAATGCCGCTGCCGGTGCCCACTGCAAGCGGTTTCCCGAAGATGATTTTACCGGGTTTTACATCCACTGTTGCCGCTTCCGGATAGGCCTGCCATATATAGAATTTTCTGCCGTTGAGGTAGGTAAAGGCGCCGGGATAGGGATGCGTTACGGCGCGCGTGAGATTGTAGAGGGACAGAGCATCTTTATCCCATGAAATCAGCCCGTCTTCCGGTTTTCTGCCGCCGAAATATGAAGAAGCGCCAGCCTGCGGGATGCTTTTAAACGTGTTGTCTCTGAACTGCGGTAAAACTTCCTGCATGAGCGACTTTGCAGCATCCGCCATTTTCATGAACACCGTATGCGCCGTATCTTCGAATGTTATCTCGCATGTCTTCTGTGCCACAATATCTCCGGCATCAGGTTTTTCAACCATATGATGGAGGGTAACGCCGGTTTCCTTTTCTCCTGCAATAAGCACCCAGTTAACAGGGCACCTTCCCCTGAATTTCGGAAGCAAAGAACCATGGAGATTAAATGCGCCGATTTTCGGGATATCGAGGATTTCTTTGCCTATCATATTTCTGTAATAAAATGAAAAGATAATATCCGGCGAGAGAGACTTTATAAGTTCAACCCATGATTTGTCTTTCAATGTTTCCGGCGTGTATACGGGGATATTGTATCGCTCTGCAATGGCTGACGGTTTTCTGAACCATATCTCCTCTTCCGGCGCATCCTCGTGGGTAAAAAGGCAAAGCGCGTCAACGCCGAATTGTATCAATTCATCAAGGCATACATAGCCTATCTCGTGGTATCCGAATACCACAACTCTCATAGAAACTCACTTTTAATAATAAACCTCGGCCTTCTTCTTACTTCCTGGTAAATCCTTCCGATATACTCGCCTATGACGCCCAGCGCGAATATCTGGATTCCTATAAAAAAGAACAATATGCCGAAAAGTGTGAATGTGCCTTCCACTTCGGGGCCTACAATGAATCTTCTTGCAATGAGATAGAGGGAAAAGACAAGCCCCATAAGGGCTATCAGGATGCCGAGGACGCCGATAAACTGGATGGGCAGCAATGAGAAGCTTGTCATAAGGTCAAAATTCAACCGGAAAAGCTTGAAAAGGCTGTATTTTGTAGCTCCTTTCTTTCTCTCGTCATGTTCCACTTCTATTTCAATAATTTTTCTGGCAAATGTGTTTGCCAGGGCAGGTATGAAACTTGACGATTCCGGGCACATATTTATATTGTCAATAATATTCCGCTGATATGCCCTTAACATGCAACCGTAGTCCCTTAATTTAACACCGACAAGTTTTGATGTGATCTTGTTCACGATCATTGACGCAACTCTTCTGAAAAGCGTATCTTTCCGTTTCTTTCTGTATGTGCCTACAACCTCATAACCGTTCTCGATCTCCCTGATGAGTTTCGGTATCTCTTCAGGAGGATTTTGCAGGTCAGCGTCAATTGTGACAATAATATCACCTTTCGCGTAGCCGAATCCGGCAAAAAGAGCCATGTGCTGACCATAGTTCCTGTTAAACTCGATGACTTTAACGGCAGGATACCGGTCATAGAATTTTTCCAGAATGTGCTGAGTGTTGTCAGTGCTCCCATCGTTGGTGTAGATAATCTCATAGGGTTTCTTAATGCCTTCGAGCGTCTTATGCAGTCTTTCCTGTAATTCAAGGAGGGATTCCTCCTCATTCAAAACAGGGATCAACACAGATATATAGGGCTTATCTTCCATCTTTCCTCACATAAATCGTATAGTGTTCTTTTTCGTAATGCGCCTTTCTTACCGGTAAAAAGAGCAAGTTCAGGTTTTTGTCCATATGTCCCGATTGTTCGTCTTCAACCACGAGAAGTATATCATTTTTTTTGTCCTTTAGCTCGTCTAAGTTCCTGAATATCTGAATGGGTTTGCCTATGTAGAATATTATCCCCGCGGAGGAAAAACCGTAGGTATAGACGTCCTTTCCTTCTTTCAGATTACCTATTCTGTCAGTTATCAGTTTCGGAGATTTGAAGTTTTTATCCATTATAGGCATGTAGGCGTTGTGATAAAAAAAACCGGCGAACAGGAAATAAAAAAACAATGCGGAAAGGGTCAGGATATGTGATTTTTTCTTTACAGCATAGAAAAAAGCTGCGCCTGTGAGAATAAGCACGGCTATGTATACATAAAGGACAGCGGATTCCTGTTTGAATACATTTATTACCGGTGAGTTCAGGAAATTGAGCACAAAAACAGCAGCCACGGGTATGATAAGCAGAAGAACGCCAAAAAGCCTGATGAAAATGTTTGTTATGGGTTTTTCCAGTAGCCATGACCACTTATCATTTATATATATGCCGCATAACAATGCGCAGGCAGGGTAGCAGGACAGAAGATATATCGCTCTTTTGCTCGTTGAAAACTCGAAAAAGAGAAAGATAACAATAAACCATACAAGGGGAAACCATATTTTTCTTTTAAAGGCATGATAGATTGCGAAAGGGAGCAGGATACTCCAGGGGAGAAAATTAAAAAAGAGCTTATGAATATAATAGTAGATGGTTTCGATATGATCGAAGGCGTTTGTGTAACGAGTTATATTCTGTCTGAAGATAAATTCCTTTATATATTCAGGCCCCGCAAGGATAAACCATATTGAAGAGAGGGCGGCGGATATGACGCATCCTGCTATCAGAGGCAGTATGAATCTTTTCAGTTCTTTTCTGCTGATCAGGTAAAAGAAGGTCACCATGGCGGGCAGCACAAGCCCGGCAGGGCCTTTTGTGAGTATTCCCAAAGCTGCAGGAATAAAGGACAGCATGAAAAAAAGCCTCTTTCCTTGAGAAATGTAAATATAATTAAGAAATATGGTAAGCCCTATAAGACAGGCAAAGGTCATGTCCATGACGGATTCGCGGGCGTTGGAGAGAAACTGGTAATTTAAGGCAAGGATAAGGGCGGAAAAAAAGCCTGTCAGCGGATTTGCCAGAGAGCAGCCAAGATAATATGTAACAATGACCAGCAATGTGGCCGACAACGCGGCGGGAAGTCTCGATGAAAACTCGCTGACTGTGCCCCTGAATTTTGACGCGGCAATAATCATCCAGGGATATAAAGGCGGTTTTTCAAGGTAGGGTTGTCCGTTTAAATAAGGATGTATGTAATCTTTTCTGTCCATCATTTCCCTTGCCATAATCGCCTGTCTCGGTTCATCGGGGTCCCAGAGCGCAATTCCGCCGAGGTTCTGAATGAATAGAATACAGCATGTAAGTATGATAACTATTGCTTTCATAAATAAAAATTTGTAATTATTATATGCTTCAAGGCTAAAGCTTATAACATGTAATATAAAATCTGCAAATACTCTTAAGACAATGGCCGGGTAAACAAATTTTATATTCTAATATTTGACATTTTTCAATATTTTTTATACCATATCACTTTACACTTTAATGGAAGAAGGCGAAACAAAAGAAGATATATATAAAAGGGTTAAAAACCAGCACGCAACGCTCGACAGAAGGCTTCGTATGTTGCTCAGGAAGCCTTATCTTACGGTAAAAGAAGAGTTGGAGATGAAGGTTTTGAAGAAGAAGAAGCTTTATCTTAAAGACGTTATGGAAAGTATGAAAGAGGAGATGAATCACCCTGCAGCGAGCGTACCAGGTATTAAAGAAAAGGCAGGAACAGGAACATGAGCCCCTTTCGAAGCAGGCTTCGGGGTATTAACCTGACGGGGCAATAAACAAAGAGGAGAAGTAATTGAAAAAGACCGGAGCACAAATTTTTATAGAATCCCTAAGGATGGAAGGAGTTGATACTCTCTTCTGTTATCCCGGCGGAGCAACCCTGTATATTACTGACGCCCTTTACAATGCTTCCGATATCAAGCAGATTGTCGTAAGGCATGAACAGGGCGCGGTCCATGCTTCAGACGGTTATGCAAGGGCGTCAGGCAAGGTAGGGGTATCTCTTGTAACATCAGGTCCCGGCGCGACAAATACGGTTACCGGCATTGCCACTGCCTATATGGATTCTATCCCTCTTGTAATATTTTCGTGCCAGGTCAACACGATGCTTATTGGAAACGATGCCTTTCAGGAAGCAGATATTATCGGAATTACAAGGCCCTGCACAAAACACAGCTATCTTGTAAGAGATGTTAATGATCTTTCAAGGATTATAAAGGAAGCCTTTTATATTGCAAAATCAGGAAGGCCGGGGCCTGTCCTTGTTGATATACCGAAAGATGTTACTGCAAATATGGGGGAATTCAAATACACGGACAAAGTGTCAATTCGAAGCTATAAACCCACATACATCGGGCATACCGGTCAGATAAAAAAGGCGATAAAGCTGATAGCCTCCTCAAAACGGCCGGTACTCTACACGGGCGGCGGCATTATTTCTTCCGGTGCGTCCTCAGAGCTTATCAAATTAGCCGAAAAGCTGTCCATACCGGTAACAAATACTCTGATGGGGCTTGGCGGTTTTCCCGGAAACAATCCTCTCTTTCTCGGCATGCTTGGAATGCACGGAACATATGCGGCAAATATGGCGATAACTGAATCGGATCTGGTAATCGCAGTCGGCGCGAGATTTGACGACAGGGCAACGGGCAAGGTTGACGAGTTTGCCTCCCATGCAAAGATCGTCCATATTGATATTGATCCTACTTCAATAAGTAAGAATATTAAAGTGGACATACCCATAGTGGGCGACTCAAGGCATGTGCTCAAAAAAATGCTTGAATTCATTGAGGAAGACAAGGATGGACTGAAGGATTACCCTGCAGCCATTTCAGAATGGACTGAGCGGACAAAAAAATGGCAGAAGGAATACCCTCTCACTTATATAAAGGATGGTACCCTGAAACCGCAATATGTTATTGAAAAGGTATTTGAGCTGACAAAAGGCAAGGCAATAATAGCAACGGAAGTCGGACAGAATCAGATGTGGACAGCCCAGTTTTTCAAGTTTTTAAAGCCGAGAAGCATTCTGACATCAGGCGGCCTCGGTACTATGGGCTACGGATTTCCGGCAAGCATCGGCGCCCAGGTGGCTTTTCCCGATAAGCTTATTATCAATATGGCGGGAGACGGCAGCATCCAGATGAATATTCAGGAGCTTGCAACAGCAGTTCAGTACAACCTGCCCGTTAAGGTCGTCATATTGAACAACAGATATCTTGGTATGGTAAAACAGTGGCAGGAGCTTTTTTATGAGAAGCGATATAACTGGACACAGATGGACCATGCTCCGGACTTTGTAAAGCTTGCCGAGGCGTATGGAGCAGTTGGATACAGGATAGAGAAAGAGGACGAAGTAGAGGCGGTTTTAAAGGAGGCTTTTCAGAACGGCAGACCGACATTGATTGATGTGCGGATAAATCAGGATGAATGTGTCTACCCTATGGTGCCTGCCGGCGCCCCGTTAAGTGAGATGCTTCTCGTTTAGGAGGAAGACTTTGAGACATACCATATCCATACTTGTTGAAAATGAATTTGGGGTACTTTCCAGAATTGCAGGTTTATTCAGCGGGAGGGGCTTTAATATTGAAAGCCTTTGTGTGGCAGAAACACTTGATCCTACTATTTCCACCATGACCATTGTGACAAACGGGAATGATGCGATTCTTGAGCAGATATTAAAGCAGTTGAACAAATTGATTAATGTTATCAAGGTAACGGATTTTCAGGACTTGAATTATGTTTCCCGTGAGATGGTGCTTGTAAAGGTGCATGCTGATGAGAAGACAAGGGAAGAGTTATTGAGGATGACAGAAATATTCAGAGGAAAGATCGTTGATGTTTCCCTGAAGACATATACAATAATGATTACCGGAGATGAAGAGAAGCTGAAGGCATTTTTGAACCTTATAAGGCCGCTGGGTATTAAAGAGCTTGTAAGAACAGGCCCGATTGCCATGATAAGAGGAGATAAGACTATTAAAGCGAGTGAAAAACACTCAAAAGGAGGAGAAGATGGCAAAAATGTATTATGATAAAGACGCAGATCTTGGGGTATTAAAGGGTTCCAAGGTAGCAATTATCGGGTATGGAAGTCAGGGACATGCCCAGGCACAGAATCTGAGAGACAGCGGCGTTGATGTTATTGTTGCAGAACTTGAGGGCACCCCGAACTATAAAATCGCAAAAGATCACGGATTCAAGCCGGTTTCAGCTACGCAAGCTTCGAAAGATGCAAGTATTATCCAGATACTTGCCCAGGACAATCTCCAGGCAACACTGTATAAAGGCGAGATAGAAAAGAACATGAAAAAAGGGAAAACCATCGTGTTTTCACATGGATTCAATATTCACTACAATCAGATTGTGCCTCCGGCTGATGTTGACGTTATTATGGTAGCGCCTAAAGGCCCGGGACATCTTGTGAGAAGGGAATTTGAGAGAGGCGCCGGTGTTCCCTCGTTAATAGCGATTTACCAGGATGCTTCAGGGAAGGCAAAGAAAAAGGCCCTTGCTTACGCGAAGGGCATTGGAGCAACAAGGGCCGGTGTTATCGAAACTACTTTTGCGGAAGAAACTGAGACAGACCTTTTCGGAGAGCAGGCAGTGCTCTGCGGCGGCGCCGCGGAACTTGTTAAAGCAGGTTTTGATACGCTTGTGGAAGCAGGTTATCAGCCTGAGATTGCCTATTTTGAATGCCTCCACGAGTTGAAGCTTATCGTGGATTTAATGTATGAAGGCGGTATATCCAATATGCGGTATTCTATCAGTGATACGGCAGAGTATGGCGATATTACAAGGGGTAAAAGAGTAATATCCGAGGAAACGCGGGAAGAGATGAGAATAATTCTTGACGAGATTCAGAGCGGGGATTTTGCAAGAGAATGGATACTTGAGAATATGGCAGGAAGACCTGTATACAGCTCCCTGAAAAGGATCGAGAATGAGCATCTCATAGAAAAGGTAGGAAAACAATTGCGGTCAATGATGGGTTGGATCGGGAGAAAGGATTGAGGCAAATGCCCGTTGCAAGGGAAGGGTTGACTTTAATAACCCTTTCCCTTGTTCTTTCCATCCTCTTATTCCTGCTCGATCTCAAGATTATTGCCTTTGCAGTATTCTTTTTCTTTTTGTTTTGTCTGTTTTTTTTCAGAAACCCGAAAAGGCATCATTCAGTCAATAAAAACGAGTTGATTTCCCCTGCCGATGGGAAGGTTATGGAAGTCAGGGAAATTGAAGAAGGCGAGTTTTTAGGCGGAGTCTCAAAAAGGGTCAGTATATTTATGTCCGTGGCTGATGTGCATGTCAACAGAGCTCCCTGTGAAGGGAGAATCGTGAAAGTAGAACACAGAAGAGGGGACTTTGCCCTTGCTTTTAAAAAGGATATCGATAAAGAGAACGAAAGAAACTATATCCTCATGGAACATGGCAATGACAGGATTCTCCTTGTGCAGGTAGCAGGTTTTCTCGCAAGGCGCATTACTTCTTATGTGAAAGAAGGAGACATTGTGAAAAAAGGCGACCCTGTGGGCATCATTGCCTTCGGTTCACGGGTGGACATTTATGTTCCCAAAGAATACCATATCATGGTATCATCAGGTAATAAAGTGAAAGCCGGTGTGACCGCTCTGGCTAAAGAAAAGAGGGATGCATGAGAAAGAGAAAAGGTAAAGGCTTATACATATTGCCCAATCTTTTAACATCAATCAGCCTTTTTGCAGGTTTTTATTCAATTATTGCAACTATTGATAAAAAATTCACCTATGCTGCTATTGCCATATTTGTATCAAGTATTTTTGATATGCTGGACGGTCGCGTTGCCCGTATGACAGGCACAACCAGCCGTTTCGGCGTTGAATACGATTCATTATCCGACCTTGTGGCCTTCGGGGTAGCCCCGGGGCTTCTTGTGTATATATGGGCTCTTAAAGGTTACGGAAGATTCGGATGGCTGGCCGCGTTTCTCTATGTTGCCTGCGGCGCCTTAAGGCTTGCCCGATTCAACATACAATCCGACGGTATGCAGAAAAATCAGTTTCTGGGACTTCCCATACCGGCGGCAGCTACAACTATCGCAGGTTGTGTGCTTTTCAGCTTGTGGCTGGGCCACTGGGGTATGGATCTGAAGACGATTCTTATGCCTATTTTAATATATATACTCGCGTTTCTCATGGTAAGCGATGTCCGGTACGCAAGCTTCAAAGAAATGTCATTTTTCAGGGGAAGACCATTCCGTTCCACTGTTGCCGCTATCCTGTTTCTTGTAGTGATATTTATTGAACCGGAAGTAACACTTTTCGGATTGACTTTCATATATCTTCTTTCAGGCCCCATATATACGCTTCTTCAGAGAAAGAAGATTGTTCTTGATAATGCCAACATTTCTAAATCGAAAGAGAAGCTAATAGATCAAGATGATCATCTATAAAACCGTCTGCCGCAAGTTCACGGTTCTTGTATGCCATGAATTTAACGCCTGAAGAAGCGGCAGTCTTTCTGTCAACATCTGAATCTCCAATATACAGAACTCTTGTCTTATCCATATTTAATTCGCGCAATATCTTTTCAACAGATTCAGGGTCGGGTTTCGGTTTTACATCCAGTGCGGTAACCACCATATCAAAATAAGGTGTAAGACCAAATCGCACCATAATGTGTTTCATTGTTGTGGTTCTGTTCGTGCTGATAGCCAGAAGCTTGCCCCTTTCCTTCAATATGGTCAATGTTTCAAGGAGATTAGGCTCCATTTTGAGGTACTGGAGAAACTCATCCAGGTTGATTTCATTCTTCCAGAAATTCAGGGCCTTTTTTTCCAATTCCTCATTATCCTGAAAAAGAAGATGGATTGATTCAAAGACTGTATGGGTATGGCAGTATTGCAACTCATCTTCTGATATGGGAGATCTTCCCGCAGATATTGCTATGTGATTATATAGTCTGTAATTTGTTTCAAGGGAGTCAAAAAGCACCCCGTCACAGTCATATATAACACAATCAATCTGCCACGAGACTCTCTTCTGCGCAATGTCGGCTGTCTGGTTTCGGGTGTCCGGTTGATTTGTTTTCATGGGCAAGAGTTTAATACTATTCCCGATAAAATCAAGCAAAAAGAGCAGTGCAGCTAATGGGTATTGATGATTTTAAACATCATCCTTGAATAAAATCCTCAAAGGCCATGGCAGGAATATGAAAAATTATAGTTTTTTAACTGCCCAATTATGTTACAATAATTTTGCTGATAAAATTTCGGAGGTGAAAGGATGATAAGTGTTTCAATTCCCGGATGGGGTGACCTTGACATAGAATATCTTGTTATTGATTATAACGGGACCTGTGCTGTAGACGGAAAGCTTAAAGAAGGCGTAAAAGAATTACTGGAAAAGGCTTCCAGGTATGTAAAAATATTTATAATAACGGCCGATTCTTATGAAAGCGTAGACAGTGAGATTAATATAATAGGATTTAAAGTCCTCAAAGTAAAAAAGGAAGGGAGCGGCATCGAGAAGGCAAAGATAATAAAAGAACTTGGGCCTGAGAAAGTTGTGGCTATAGGGAACGGGGCAAATGATGTGATGATGCTGAAAGAAGCGTCCCTGGGAATCGGAGTTATCGGAGATGAAGGCTGTTCAAAGGATATATTAAAAGAGGCGGATCTTGTTGTAAATGATGTTAAACATGCCCTGAATATCGTTTTACATCCTGAAAGGCTTGTAGCGACGTTAAGAGACTGATACCGCATAGAGCGCAGCATGACAAAGCATTAAAAAACTTTGCCTCTACGCTCTGTTCGTATTAATTACATAAAATCATGATTGGTAATATTCTAAAAAAAATCATTGGCACTAAGAACGAACGGGAGCTGAAGAGAATTCAGCCCATTGTGGAACAGACGGCAAGCTTCGAGGAGAAGCTGAAGAGCTTTTCCGATGATGAACTGAAAGGGCAAACCCCGTTGTTTAAAAAAAGGATAGAACAGGGCGAAGACCTCGACGCAATCCTTCCGGAGGCATTCGCAACCGTCCGGGAAACGGCAACGCGGATAATCAATATGCGGCACTTTGATACGCAGATTATCGGCGGTGTTGTCCTTCATGAAGGGAAGATTGCCGAGATGGCGACAGGCGAAGGCAAGACCCTTGTTGCCACATTGCCGGTATATCTGAATGCTCTTACCGGTCTCGGTGTTCATGTAGTTACGGTGAATGACTACCTTGCAAAAAGAGATGCCGAATGGATGGGGCCTGTCTACAAATTTCTCGGCCTTTCGGTTGGCGTAATCCTTAATCCGCTGGATGATGATGAGAGGAAGACTGCCTATGCCTGCGATGTGACATACGGGACAAACAACGAATTCGGTTTTGACTATTTAAGAGACAATATGAAATATTCCCTTGAGGACTTTGTCCAGAGGGATTTTAACTATGCAATCGTAGATGAGGTAGACAGTATACTTGTAGACGAGGCGCGAACGCCCCTTATTATCTCCGGGCCCTCGGAAGAGTCTACTGACAAATATTACAAGATAAACAGGTTTATGCATCAACTTAAAAAAGATAAAGATTTCATGATTGACGAGAAGGCGAGAAGCGCCTACCTGACAGAGGAAGGCGTCGCGAATATCGAACGGCTTATCAATGTTGAGAATCTCTATGACCCGAAGCATGTTGATCTTCTTCACCATGTTAATCAGGCTTTAAAAGCTCATAACCTCTTTGCCAGAGATGTAGACTACATTGTGAAGGACGGAAAGGTAGTTATTGTTGATGAATTTACCGGCAGGCTCATGTCCGGCAGGCGTTTCAGCGACGGGCTTCATCAGGCCCTGGAGGCTAAAGAGAATGTGAAGATTGAGGGTGAAAACCAGACCCTTGCGACAGTAACCTTTCAAAATTACTTCAGGATGTATAAGAAGCTTGCAGGTATGACAGGTACTGCCGATACCGAAGCTGTTGAGTTCAAGAAGATATACAACCTTGATGTTATGGTAATACCCACAAACAGAAAGCTTATAAGAACCAATTACCCGGATGTTGTTTACAGAACTGAGAAAGAGAAATTCAAGGCTGTTGTCACCGAGATTGAGGAGTTCTATAAGAAGGGTTGCCCTGTGCTTGTGGGGACCCTGTCCATTGATAAATCTGAGCGTGTATCAGAGATGTTAAAAAGGAAGGGAGTGCCTCATCATGTACTGAATGCCAAGATCCACGAGCGGGAGGCAGAGATCGTTGCCCAGGCAGGAAGGTTCAAGGCAGTTACCATATCCACAAACATGGCGGGAAGGGGCACGGATATTCTCCTCGGCGGCAATCCGGAATTTCTTGCTGTCAACATGTGCAAAGGAGAGAAAGGCACGGAAGAGTACGAAAAAGCGCTGATTGAGGCGAAGAAAATCTGCGAAAATGATAAAGCGGAAGTCATAAAGCTCGGAGGCCTTCATATCCTTGGTACGGAAAGGCATGAATCGAGAAGGATTGACAACCAGTTAAGGGGGAGGTCGGGCAGGCAGGGCGACCCCGGTTCTTCCAGATTCTATGTTTCTCTGGAAGATGAAATTATGAGGATTTTTGGTTCCGAGAAGGTTTCGCCCATGCTCGGGAAGCTTGGCATGACAGAAGACATGCCTATTGAGCACCCCTTTATCACCAAGGCAATAGAAAACGCGCAGAACAGGGTTGAGGGCCACAATTTTGAAATAAGAAAGTACCTTCTTGAATATGACAATGTAATGAACAAACAGAGGGAATCCGTTTATGGAATGAGAATGGAGATGATGGACAGCGCTGATGTCCGGGAACAGATATTCGAAATGATTAATGAAATCTGTGAAGGATTTGTCAATGAATATGCTCCTGAAAAGGTATATCCTGAAGAATGGGATATTTCCTCGTTAAAGATGCGGATGTATGAGACCTTCTTTTTCCATATCAACCTTGATTCAATAGACTTTAGAACCATTACCCGGACAGGCTTTTCAGATATGGTGAGAGAAGCGGCGCTCACTGTTTACAGCAATAAAGAGAAGACCTTTGGCGAGGATGAAATGCGGGCCTTAGAGCGGTTTATCAGCTTGCATTCTCTCGATGGCCACTGGAAAGAGCACCTGCTGTCTCTTGATCACTTAAAAGAGGGGATCGGTCTCAGAGGATATGGTCAGAAAGATCCTCTCAGGGAATACCAGAGAGAGAGTTTCGAGCTTTTTCTTGAAATGATGGAGATGGTAAAAATCGATACGGTGAGAAAATTATATGCTGTGCAGCCGGCAAAGGATGAGCTGGTCCATGAGGAACCTGTAATATTCTTGAGTAGGGGCGATGGAACTGTCTTACAGCAGAAGGAAGCGCAGAAAGATAAAAAAATCGGAAGGAATGACCCCTGTTCCTGCGGCAGCGGGAAAAAGTATAAAAAGTGTTGTGGACGCTGAAACACGGTAAGGATTTAAATTTTTATTTATATAGGAGCTCTATATGATTTCAGGGATGGAGTTTGCCGGTATAGCATCAGGCATCAAGGCAAAGGGTCTTGATCTGGGGCTTGTCCTTTTTAAAGAAGATATGCATGTTTTATCTCTTTATACGAGAAATAAGGTAAAGGCAGCTCATATACTGTACGACAGGAAAATAGACAGCAAAACTGTGAGGGCGCTTTTAGTAAACAGCGGGTGCGCGAATGCCTGTACCGGAAAAGAAGGAGTTGTTGACCTTCATGCTATTGAGCAGGAGTTGTCTCCCCTCCTTGGAATAGAGAAAGAGAAGGTGCTTTTCGCGTCAACCGGTGTTATCGGCAGAAGACTCCCTGTAGATGTTATTATACGTGCGTTGCCGGTGCTTCAGAAAAACCTTAAAGCAAATCGCCCTGAAGTATTCGCCCAGTCAATCATGACAACAGATACCTTCCCGAAAATTGTTCATGAGACATTTCGCGGAAAGAAGGATTACAATATAGTGGGAGTGGCAAAGGGCGCGGGCATGATAAACCCTCTCTTTGCAACAATGCTTTCCTTTGTCTTTACCGATTATCCCATATCTCCAAACAGCATAAAAAAGGTCTTTTCCAGCGCAGGGAAAGAAACCTTTGAACGTATTACCGTTGACGGCGAATGCAGCACCAACGATACGGTTATGCTCTTCACAAAAAGCGGCGACGAAGACCTGTCAGGACTCACGCCATTCAAAGAGAAACTTATGTCTGTTATGAGAGACCTTTCCCTTATGATTGTAAAGGATGGAGAAGGGGCAACGAGGGTTATACACATAACAGTAACCGGCGCCAAAAAAAAGGAGTTCGCCGAAAAGATAGCGAGAAGGATTGCCACATCGCCGCTGACGAAAACAGCTTTTTTCGGATGTGATCCCAACTGGGGAAGGATAATCTGCGCAGTCGGCGATGCCGATGTCCCTGTCCGGCCTTCAAGGGTAGAGATTATCCTGCAAGGGGAAGTGCTTGTAAAAGAAGGAGTTGAAGTGCCCTTTGATGAACAGGAAATGAAGAAACGTATGGACAAAAAAGAGGTTGAACTGATCGTAAACCTAAACGACGGCAAGGCTTCATATGACATATATACAACTGATTTGACCTATGACTATATCAAAATCAACGCTTCGTACAGAAGCTGATATCCCCACCGGCGAGAGATAAAGGCCTCTGGTTATTTTTCCGCCAGTTTTCAAAACGTCTGGATACCAGAGAAATGTTACTTTAAGGTTTCCGACATATCTATATGTTATTATTTGGTTATTACATTTGTTGACACTGTGTCAACAAAAATTCTTAAATGATACAGCAGATGCAATTGCTCCCCTGAAAATTGGGAACCTGTTTTGAGGCCTGCTTGACATAGAACAAGGAAGGACAAGGCTTAACGGGGAGTTTTTATTTTGCTCCAACAGTTGGAGCAAAATAAAAAAGGTTTTGCTATTGTTTAGAAAATCCCTCCATCGGTAAAATTATCCCTGCGTTTTTATGGACTTTGCAGGCGATGCTTCAATTTGCCGGAGGCAAATAAATGAAAAAAGGGTGGGAAGTAAACCAGGATCAATCGGTAAACTGATTTAACCATTTTGGCGGGGGAATGAGATTTATAGAGGAATTTCCATTGAACTCATTTTTCAGTGCAGGCAGCTATTTATAAATTTCTTTTCTATGGCCTATTCTGTATATGAATATAGTCTTTTTGCCGTAATCTATTCCATAGAGGATACGCCATGCACCGACACGAAGCTTATATATCCCTTCAAAAATTCCTTTCAGGGGGATATGCGTTATATTTTCAGAATGGCGGGACAACCATTCTATTTTCTTTATCATCCTTTGCACAGTCTTTTTATCTGACTTTTTAAGATCGTCACGGGCTTTCGGAAGGATTATAATATCAAACATCAAAGTCCTATTTCTTTTTTTATTTGATCAAGGCTGTAACCTTCTCCACGTTTTTTCTGTTCTACAGCCTCTTTTAACCCTTCCTCAAATTCGGGGCAAAGCTCAAGATTATAATCAGGATCAATAACGCTTGAAAGAGTGTCACGGATCAGATCGCGAAGTTCACCTGCAGTCATATCAGACACTTTCTTTGTCAAAATAATGTTTTGCATAAGCACCAACCTTGAAATAGTTACTAAATATATTATTATATCATATCCCTGCAACAGGTTAATGCAATAAAATTAAATTATCCCACATTTGTTATTATAAAAAGGGTTTTGTTTAACGAATTACATTTTTTACTGTATAGACAAGACTGAGAGCATTTTAATGGCGACTGTCAATTGATACTACAGGTTACAATTTCTCCGCAACAGTTGCTGAGAAATTGTAAATCAAGGGCAGGCAAGGGTTTGGGAAAGATTTTATGTTTTTTTCAGGTTTCTACTGATTTACCTCAATGTCCGGAATATCGAGGGAATTTTTGGGAACCTGTTTTGAGGCCTGCTTGACATAGAACAAGGCAGGACAAGGCTTAACGGGGAGTTTTTATTTTGCTCCAACAGTTGGAGCAAAATAAAAAAGGTTTTGCTCTTGTTTGAAAAATCCCTCCATAGGTAAAATTATTTTGCATTTTTATGGACTTTGAAGGAGAATTGCAATGAATTACCCCGATGTAAACTACAGGATATTAAAACTGAGGGGCAAGAAAAAAAGGACGGCACGCGGGGGATTAATAATCAATTAATTTTGTCAGGGAAAGATTTCAACATTTCAAGAGCGTCTCCAAAGTGTCTAAAGGATTCTTAGACGTTTCATCCTTTTAAGGGCAAAATCTCTATTTGCTTTTCGCAACTCACAGTAGCCCCTGATACAGAGGGTCTGGCCATCATCATATTCATGTGCCCAGTTAACTATCTCAATAGGTGCTACAGTCCTAATTGTATAACGTGATTCACGAGGTTTTTTGTAAAGAAACTCGATCCGTCGGTTTTGTTCAATCGCATATCTAATATTATTCAGTCGTTTCGAAAAAGTTGTTTCGTTATGATGGAACTGTCCAGAAAAATCTCGATTTCCATGTTCCATGGAATGACAGTCTTCACAAAGAAGTTCCAAATTGGATACTTTGTTACTACCTCCCTTGGAAAGAGGAACCCGATGGTGCAAATGCAAATTTCGTGGAGTATCTCCACAAGAACTGCATTTCTCGCCATCTATTTGCGCCACAGCAGTTCTGCGGGCCTCCCAGTCCAAGGGATAACTCAAGTAATAGTCATAAACTTCAGACAGCCGGGACCGCAAAACGTTCAGAGAGGCAGACACCTCCGACGATTTGTTCTTTAGGGAAACTATGGCGTTCTCGATGTCTGATGAATCTAATTGCGGCTTTGAAAAAATGGATAACAATTTAAAACATAGTCCTTGTCGACGTGCCAATTCCATTTCGAGTTCGCTACATTTACGCCAGAGATTTACAATTCTTTTTTGTAAATTAGTGGATCTTCTCTCCATGGATTCTATGCATTCACCATGGACCAGTCCTCCGTCCGAAAGATGAATGCCATCGTCAACTTCTTGATTGCATAGTTTGCATGTATTCATCGGGAATATATCATAGTCAAACCGGCAGGGGACGGAACCAGCCCCCCGCTAATTTGTTTCAGTCCATCTCCTCGTCTATCAATGGTTTTACCCTGTAGTTGTCATAAATATATGCCGCAGGCCTAAAACCCTTATCTAATAGTGTAGAATCCCGCCGTGCTCGCATGAATGCACGCGCGTACTCCAGTAGCGTATCAACGTTATGACAACTCATAACCTCCATGCGCATATCCGCTTCAAAAAGCAAACTATGGTGCTTTCGCAAAATGTCACCTACGATCTGAATGAGCTCGTCAATCTCATGGCTGCTAACTGGATAGTCCGTATGGATTGCTTCGGGATCATCAAAGTAAGCTTTGTCCAGATGTGCTATTGATTTGTCTCTGCGGGTCTTAATACAACCAATGACATCTTTCCGAGCGGCCAATTGTGCAAGTTGATTATCAATCTGAGCGCAATAGTCTTGAGGTTCTACCGGTTCACGTTCTCCCCCAGGATAGCTTGCATTATAGAGGGTAGGCTTCATTGATGCGGCATGTTTCTTCGCCTTCTTCAGCCAGTCAAGGAGGGATCTCTCCTCTTTCTCTGAGAGAATCATTGACAACTCGACAAGGACAGTGCGGAATACGCTGTAAGTGACAAGTTGAAAGAAGTGATCAGCAAGACTTAGAGTTTCAATCCGGGTTGGACTCTTCCACTCAAAGATGTCCTTGAGTTGTTGCTGTAAGCTTCCAATATTGAGATGGCGGTAAATCAGTCTGTTGAGATATTCCCGTAGCTCGGCTTTCGGATTATTCATCAAGAATTACCAAGTAATATATGTTTCATGGTTTCACATCCGTTTTGCGCATAACGCCGGCGTCAGCGAGACGCGTTTCACGCGGATTCGCTGCACGCACTGGTTGGGCGTGTTGTTCATGTGTTTCTTCAAGGATGTTGTATCTCATGCTGCTTCTTTAGCCTCAATAGTCAATACTTTCGACCCTTATCAGTCAATTCCCAACTGCCCCTTCCAGAATCTACTGAAGGTTTGATCAGGCCCTTCTTTTTGGCTCGTTCCTTTGCCCAAGCAATATTGTGTTTCCAACGGGGGATTCCGTTTGATACGGTTTCCCGGTACCACGACTCATTGAAGACGTCTCTAAACGTGTGACAAATTTCTTTCTCTACCGCGTCCTTTCGTGCGTGTCCACCATGCTTTTGGAGAATCCGTACAATATGAGGTATCAACTCGTCTTGTGAAACCTTTTTGCCATGACATAATTGAGATGGTTCGGGCGGTAATGGCTGTCGTTTGTTGTTCGATTCATGCAAGGTCTTCTCGCTGCTTCGATGCTTAGCAATTTGGTCTGTAGTGATCAAACCTTTCCGTATTGCCTCAGATTCGGGGACTTCCCCATACTCCTCAAATAAATCTTCCTTGAGCGACTTGAGTTCTCCAAGTGGCGTTATCAAAGAAAGAGTATTTGTATCGATCTGCTTCACATACACAAAGCAATTGCCGGATTTTTTGTTCATATAAAGAGTGACTGTCTTCCCCGCATGCGGTACCTGTGTGTTCTGTCCCGCGTCTATTAGTGGCTGGGACGGAGGTGTCTTCTCATCACTGTTCCTTGGAGTCATAACTATCTTCGGATCGGTCACATTCAGAACTGGTTGTCCTTCTATTCTTTCTACTTTGGGACGAACCGACTCACCACGTGCTTGATCTGCCAGAGGTACGACATCTATTTTTTCACTTTCCTTAACACCAAGCAATCCAGTTATGGTTAGCAATTTCAGTAGGCTGCCATACAAGAGAAGTGCATCGGACTTCTCTATGTTGATATCATCCTGCCTGTCATGTGCAGCTTTGTTTCTTATATGAACTATCATATCTAGATCAAGCGCCCGCAGTTCTTTATGATTTGCGTTTTGTCGGTTGACCAAAGTTGCCAATATGCCTTCGTCTTTGTAAAGCTTTATCAAACCCCCAAGCGACTGCCTCTCCAATGGCTGCCCCTGCCGTATTTTTGTAGCCAGTGAGCGTCTATGGGCTTCCGAGGTAGTTTCCAAGTAGCCCTTTGCCAGATGCTTCAGAACAAGTTCAATTCTTTTTCCACACTTCATTGAGCATTCCTCGTAACGATTCTCACTGAGGAGTTCCTCAATCTCAGCCAATTCGTTATGATAATCTTCCATCCGTCATCTCGCTTGTCAATGGCTCATAGGAATGGCGGTCTCGTTCCTGCACTCCCAACACAAAGCCAAGCGGGAGTGGTCCGCAAAGGCCATGAATGGTTTCACCGTCTTGCTAAGCAATGGAAATTCCTAATTCTTTGTTCACTAATTCACACGCTTTCTTCTCAAAAAGAGATAGATCGCCCCAGTCGTCCGAGCAGCCAAGGTTGACGTGGCCAGTACCAGGATAGCATCCTAGGAAATGCGAACCATCTCCCGACGACCCTACATTGTTGACTTCGGCGGCAACAACATAGGAAGGTTCTTGTTCTCCCTTGTTGAAAACCACAAGCACATGGGAACATCTGACGAGTCCTGCACACCTTACATCCGTCAGGAGGATTATTTCGTGAGTTCCTACATCATAACGTTTGACAAGGCGCGCATCTTGCACAAGCGGGAAATACTTATGATCGATCGCTGGTTGTTCCGGTTCATGGGGAGGCTGTGCCAGCTCATCCGGCGATTCACATGACAGGATTCCGAAGGCAGGTTTCTTTGGAAGTTGTTCAAGATCGCCAGTCTCAATGTACATTCTCAGCAGCCTTGCCATTTCTGCACACCCGGCATGGAACAGTGCCAGATTTTTCTCGGTCGGTCGGAAAGGTCTGACGTATTCTGCCAGCCAATGGCCGTCCTTCCACTCAATGGTGTACAAGTATTTGTCGTCCTCCTTCTTTAGTATTGCCACGCACGAAAAATCTGTGGTTGCCTTTCTCGCTTCGTTGAGTTTCAGGAAAAATCGCATATAATCGTTGAGATCGTCAAATAAAGTCTCAATCATTTCGTATTTCGTGTTCGTTCGCTTCAGCTTCTGAAAATTAAACAATCCCATATGCTATCCTCCAATTGCCCAACAATTAACTATACACACCAAATTGGATGCATATTGGATATTCTGACTAATCCGTGTGTAATATCCAATATGCATACCCCAATCTTCATTAAAAATCTTTCCATCATCCGTCCAGGGGACTCTTAACGCTTATACCAAGTTTGTTAAGAACTAAGCATAAATTATTATTGTTGAAACATCGTTACGGCCAAGTAATTACTGGACTTTCTTTGTACCCACTGGTTTACTTTCAATAAGTGAGTTGCAAAGGAATAATGAAAAATCTTTATTGATCCCCGTAAAACCCACCTTTTTTTATTTTCCTGCTATTTCAATAAAATGTCAAGTATTTTTAAAGCATTATAAATTTTCAATCTGCTTATTGGAAGAAACTTCGAACATTGATTGATTTCTTGTATATACAAGCACCTTGTCTTCCCGACAAGAATTCTCCGACACAGTGTCGGAGAATATTAATATTCCTGTAAATCCCACATGAAGGCTGCTCTACACGAGTTAGCTTTTTGAGTGAAATTAAGGAAGACAAGCCTGTAAAAAGTCACGCAGCCTCCAGGAGCATATTTTCCGGTCCATGGCCACGTTGACAGAAAACGTTCATGACATTGTCTTCCAACATACAAAGAACATCGGCAACCACAGCACATACCCTGTCGCAAAGACAAGAACATATGCCGCTTCCTGCTTTTGGCGCTACCTCCTTCCTCTGCATAAAGGCTGCTGCACGGAGAATGTTTACTGCAGCTGCCTTGAGGACAGCACAGAAGCTCACTGCAGGAAGGCCCCGCACTCTGGGGAACTTTGGGGACCCTCTTGAAATGCTGACATCTGCTCTGCTATATACGATTATTCATTCATGCCGAGAAAAAGCCGAATGGACGCACCCGGTGCTGTTCATCATGTCATCATCAGAGGAATTGAACGCTCCTCTATCTTCAAAGATTCAAAGGACTATGAAAATTTTATCTCCCGTCTCGCCCTCCTTCTCTAGCGAGACCTCCAAATCCTGTTATGCCTGGGCATTGATGAAAAATCATGTTCATCTGCTTCTCAGAAGCGGTTGTGTTCCCCTCGCATCCTTCATGAGAAGGCTGCTTACGGGTTATGATCAGCAGGAGGTTGGGTTACCGTTCAGGATTTGAGAAAATCAAAAGAAGTCTTTGCCGGCGATGAACGAATATTGGGAAGCAGTGCTTTTGTAGCCTCTGTTCTCGGGCAGGCAAACGAGGACTATAAGAAGAAGGCCATTGCCGCATTGCACGGTATAGATATGGTGAGACTTGCAGCTATTGTATGTGATTGTTTTGGTCTGAATCCTGTCATACTCAAAAGTCCCTCAAAACAGTCCCATATTGCCCGGGTCAGGGGAATTATATCCCATATAGCCTTCGATATCTTAAGGCTCAGAGGTGTAGACATTGCAAAGCAGTTAAATGTAACTCCGGCGGCGGTGTCCAAGCTGGTAGCCAAAGGGCGCGCTGATCCATCATCGGAGGGAATTAAAAAGATCCTTTATGAGAAACAGTGAGGTTACATTTCAACATTTCAAGAACGCCCCCTGTGACCCCTCGGTCTTGACGCAGGAAATATGGTCAGGAGACAACAAGGCTGATTGAAAAAAATATTATTGATGGTATATTAATCCATGAAATGGTCTATGCCGCATGTGCCGGGAGTATAATATATTGTGATTGCCCCTCTGACGCCATATGAATTGAAAATCGAGATTACGGATTTATGTAATTTGCGTTGCCGATTCTGCTACCTCGGCGAAGAACACCGTCAAGGCGCTCGGTTCATGCCTGAAGACGACGTGCTGCGCTGGATCGACTGGACGGTGGATAATTCCGTTCCGACTGTTCGTTTTACCGGCGGAGAAGCAATGCTTCATCCCCGGATAGAGATGTTTTGCTACTACGCCCATCTGCGCGGCCGCTATATTATCCTGAACACTAACGGCACGGGCGACGACAGTCTCTACCGGAAGTTATTCCGGGTAGTGAATGACGTGCGCATCAGTCTTCCCACCCTTGATGACGGGCGTATGGATGAACTGACGGGCGGCACGGATGTGCTTGCCGGAAAGAAGGATGTGATCCGGCTGGCATTGGAGGCAGGTGTACCCCAAATCTGTCTGCTCACGGCTCTGCTGCCGGAACTGCACGGAACCATGGAAAATTTTATCCGGTTCGCAAGGATTTCGCCCCGGATTATCTGGATGCCTTTGCGTTACGAGTCAACGCCGACCAACCCACGTCCCTGGACAAGGGAAGATGCGCAGGCTTTTGCCGAGGAAATGGCCGGTCTTATGAAACAATACCCGGAAGAAGCGAAGGGAATTTTTCTGGCCATGCCCTTCTGCGGGGTTAGACCCGTAAGCCTTGGTGCAGGGGTTTTTCATGGCCGCACACGGGACTGCGGCCCCTTTGCGGCGCTCAATGTTAATGCTGGCGGCCGAATGCAGGCATGCTTCGAGGTTGGACAGATTGATGGTGTCCCCACCCTTGCAGAAATCAGATGTTCCCCGGAAATCAATGCCTGTGCATCAATCGAATTGTTGCCCGATGAATGCAGGCGCTGCAAATACGTAGTCCGATGCGCCGGCGGCTGCCGCAAGCCCTACGGGCTGGTTCAGCACAACGGCAAATTAATCGATTACCTGGCGGGGTTTATTTAATTCCAATTCTAAATCAAGGCGCTATCATCGTTGGCTTCGTCATCGGCTCCTCCGACGTACTATTGTAGTACGCCTACGCCTGTCCTCCCGTAGGGAGGGTCGCCTCTTCCTTGCCGCCTTGATTTCATCCTTGATTTAGAATTGGAATAAATCCTCTTGCTTCCTATCATAAACTCACCAACTGATGTCTCAGCGTAATAGTCAAGCCCTGCCGCCTCTGCAAAAAGATCGGAATCCCCGCCGCCGAGAGCGCAGGGAGCCAGATCCATAGCGGTTGCAACAAGGTACATGGTCTGATAGAGAACTCCCACATTCTTCAGTATGAGGTTGTATACCATGGATTCATACTTCCAGGTGAGCCGCTGGAATCTGGCCGTAACGGTAATGAGAATCTGCGGGAATTCTTCCAGCCCGGCCGAACCTCCAGCATCTTTAAGGAGCGCATCCGTTGCGTCTGTGGGATCGGATATTTTTTCAAGAACATGCCGGTCCGGGCAGTAGTGATACAGGCCTGAAGGAATTCCCCGGCATATATGCACGGTCAGGTAAAGCTCAAGTTCATAAATTGCTCCTCCCCCAGGATAGGGCCGTGTGCTCAAATCCTGATATTCATTTTTCTTTATTGCCTTTACTCTTGCGGTTCGGTAGAGGAATTCTCCGAGCTGATTTGCCGTAACAGGCTCCTTTGAGTACTCCCTGATGGATTTTCTTTCTTCCAGGACAAGCGTGAAGGGATGATCCGATTCCCTTAAGGCGTCCATATCGGGCCGGTAGAGGGGAATCGTGCCTTTCGCGACGGGCGGTTTAATTGCAGGCAAAGGATTAATTTTGTGAAGAAAACGATAGGTGCCGCCATAGGGGTTCGAGTGCCTTCCAAACCTGCTTCGGGCATGGAAAAGGAGGTCGTGGAAATCCCACTGGACAAGCGCTTCATTTTCTTCCTGATATTCGGTATGCGGTTTTACTTCACATGCAAAACCGCTGCCGACGAGCATTTGCAGGAAGAGGGCGATTGTATCGGGCGGCAGTTCCGGAAGACGGTCGCGCAGCGAAACAAGGGTTTGCGGTTTGGCCAGCTCAGCGGCAATTAGGGCGGCTTCCTTTTCGTGCATGGCAATTACGCCGTGGGCCAGAGGAGATTCCATGACCATCTCATTCCGGTTTCGGTGAATGTAAGTGAAACGCGAAAGGATGTATTCCGCCTCGGGGCTGACAGGCACAGGTGAAAAGCTGAAAGAGGCGGATGCAGGGGCAAGGGTAGCAATCCGTTGTCCGTTGCAGGCAACGCTGTAACACAGAATCCAGTGTTCGATGAAGATCTTCAATAAGTAGTAGAGTTTCGGAAGGATTCCCGTACCATCTTTTTCCAGAACAATGCCTGCAAGTTTGTCTTCTGTTGCCCCGGTTGAGGCAAGAATATCGATGGCTTCTCTGAGTCCTGGGGAAAGACCGCCGAGGACAAGCTCCTTGTAAGTGACAGGCATCCTGACAACAATACGGTCCGCCGATGGCGTTTCTACTTCAACTCCTTTTGCAAAGGAAAGCACATAGTCCTGCACCGGATGTGAAATCATAATATTTTGTACTCCCGATGCCGGGCAGCATAGAGCATGTTGTAGGCTTTGATCGCCATTCCGCCGATTACCAGCACAACCGTAATCAAGCCTATGGCTCCCCAGACCGTGAAGCGACGGCCGGTCATCCACAGGTCCGCCAGCCGCCAGAAGGGCAGGAGGATGAAGAAGACGGACATGAACCCGCTCAATATCCCGTAAATCATATAGATTCGCTTCTCACGGGAAGGCGGTACAGCCTCGGCAGCGGGCTGAGTCCCCCTGATCCGTCCGAAAATGCATGTTTTAAGATAATTAAAAGATTTCTTCTGCAGATTGGGGATTTCCGTCCAGTCCATGAGTATGTAATAGGCATCCATCTTGATAAGGGGGTTGAAGTTCATGAGAAGACCGAAGGCATTCACAATGACCAGAGCGATCCAGAGGGCAGCCCACTGACTTCCGGAAGCGGCTGTTATACCGGCACACCAGGCCGTTACTCCGAAAACTGCCCAGGAAACGAGAGGCCCTGCGAGAGACACCCATATCCGGTGCGATTTCTTAGGGAAAGTCCATGCCGACGTGGTATCGCAAAAGAAGATGAACATTGCCATATACCACATAATGCCGAGTTTGTTGACCTGTCCGCCGAAGTGCTTGCACGCCGCCCCGTGGGCGAATTCATGAAGTGCCGCATTTGCAAGCATTAAGAGGTATGTCATCACAATCATGGCTGGGTACCGGAGGAAAAGACCGTCTATGTGCTGAAATATATGGACTATGGCATTCCGGTTCATGAAAAGGGGAATCAGCCCGGATAATCCGATTAAAACCAGAACTGATATGCCGACGGGACTGAACATGAAGCGCACATGCCTGTAGATCCAGGTCACCGCTGCATCGGGATGCGGGATGCTGAATACCGGTGAAAACCAGCGCTGCAATCTCTCTTTTCCCTGTCCCCTTTCAGATGTGCCCTCCAGCATACTCGAAGCTTCCAGCGTCTCGTAAAGCCTTTTCACATGATCCGGAGAAATAGGCCCCCATTCGACGGCATGTTCCAGATAGATGTCCTCCAGCGTGTTTACACCGTCAAGACGACTGAGAATGAACACATCGGAGGGCGACAGCTTGAGCACCTTCCGGTTCAGGGTGTCGTGGATAATGGCATTTCCGGATTTCAGACGGCTTGTCTTGTCCGTCGGGCACTCGATCACCAGATCTGCCCGCAGCTTCGGGGCAAGCCCCATGAACCACAATTTCCGTGCATGCTGTTCGGCCCGGCAGTACCTCATCATTACCAGCGAAGCCTGTTTGCCGTCGATACGGAAGAAGACCCGGTCCATGTTACGTTTGATAATGTGGAGCCACAACCCTTCGAGTGTGTCTTCAGAGTCCGCTTCGGCGGAGGGCACCTCGTAATCAGGTTCCTGATGGGGATTGAGAGGGATGGAGGCGTCATAAGAAAAATGGACATGCACCACCTCGTCATTCCAGGCAAAACCCACATTAAAAGGCTCTGCATTATTGAGCTCATTACACAGGGCAATGAGCTGTTCCGCCGCTTCAACAACTGCTGCGCTGGTTTGTTCTATCAGTTTACCCGGAAAGTCCCTGGCAGTAAGATAAGATCGTACAGTGTCTTCCAGTGTCCGAACCCAGGTAAACTCCGGTTTCACACTGATTGAAATGTCAAATTCAGGAACAGCGCTCTTCATACTCCATTGTCCTCAAACAGTTGCAGATCAGCGGAATCACTTTTTAGCGGGTGTGAGTCTGTCGCCGGTCTCTGACCGACTTGAATCCTGACATGCCCGGATCGCATTGCAACCACGTCTTTATGAAGCAGAGATATTCATTCTCTGCGGTCACTTTTGCCTAAAGGTACATTGTGTACGCTTAGTAGCTATAGCAAACGGCACAAATTTCTGCCGCAAATCGCTCCTCCGCATCTAAGATGTTGACATTCTCTGGGGGTCTCGGGATCACGAAAAAGATCTGCGTATCTGTTTGCTCCACAACCTTTATGTCTACCCCCTGTGGAACTTTGATTTCCTCATCCTCAAATACTGCGCGGGGATCTGCCAGGAGCCTCTCCTTGAAAGATGCGTCACTCCATGCCTTAGCGATCAGCTTTGCATACTTCTTGCCCTGCTCTTTCATTTCTTCTTCCATTTTATACCCCCTCTTTTTTTAAAAGTGTCTGAAGGCCTGTGAATCAGCGCTATTCTGATATGTTTCATGTTATCAGGAGAAACAGGTGTTGTCAATCCGATTCGGAAGCGGGATTCCGGCTTCTGTCTTAGAAATATATCGGAATAGGATTAAGTTCTTCTTCTGCAAGGGGACTGTCCAGCCAGCCCATGGCCGGCGGCACATCATAGAGCCTGCCGGGTGCGTAGCGCGCCCAGAAATGGCGAAGGCCCGGTACAATCACCTTGACCACCGGCATACCTATGTCGGGACGGGTCTGGTCAAGGACCAGCACTTCCATGCCTCGTTCCTCAACGCGGCGCCGGCATTCCACAATGTCTTCAAGCAGATCGCCGCTGTAGAGAATCGGATAATCGCTCCGTGTGCGCGGTGACACTCCCGTATCCGGCACTACATAAGGCTGGTTGGCGCGGGTTGCAGTTGTGAGCCATGACAGCACTTCCTCATCCTCAATGGTGAGTTCACCCTGTCCCCCCTTTTCACGGGCAATGCCGAGCATCTGGTTCATCTCCGCCAGGGCGCGCTGAAGGGCGATGCGGGCGTCGAGGTGGCAGCCGAGACCAAAGAGAATGCGTTCCTCCGGCCCGTCTCTCAGGGCTGAGAATGCCGCAAAGGTGGGAATGCCGAGGTCGCTTGTGATGTCGAGAGCCCACAGATCCCGTCCCATCTTGTCATAATGGGCGGCAAGGTCCGTAAACCACGCATCACCAAAGCTGAATATGTCCACTCCCGGTTTCGGCAGCATATTGTACCACCAGAGGGCCGTTGCATCACGTTCCACGAGTTCGAGAAAGCCCTGAAGGACAGCTTCCTCAAGGGTATTACCCGAAGCATTGCCGTTGGAACATGACATGCAGTAAAAGGTATTGCAGCCTTCTCCTGCCCTGGCGTTAAAGTAGAGGAACTGGGTAGGAAGGTATTTGTGACATTCATTTGTGAGTGACCAGACCGGAGTCCAGTCAATGCGGACCTCCTCGTCGAGGAGTTCGGGAACCCTGTTGAATTTGGATTTGCGGGCACTCCAGGCTTCACGCTCGGCATACTGCCGGTCACTGTAACGCATTACCATGTTGGGGTGGATAACCGTGTCTCCATATCGGGACCGCATTTCCCGGAGGCTGCCGGGTATGCGGATTTCCGAGCCGTCAGCCTCGCCGCAGTAGCGTTCCAGCGCCTCACACAGAGCGCCCGCCCTGGCCTGGGTTTCCGAGGCCCCTTTGCCTGCGCTTGCGTTTCGCAGTCCCTTTTTCATGTCATCCAGCCGATCCGTCCTGATGGCGGCATTATGTCCGGCTGCGTAGACATGGATAACGCCGTCGGTTCCTGAGACGCACTGAAGAGTTTTGATTATTCCGGTAATGGGACTCACCATACGTTCGAATTTTTTAAGGGTCGCTTCAGGCGGGACAGTGCGATGTCCGCCGTCTTCGACAAAAACAACCTTTGCGCTTGCCAGTTTCACCGGGGAGGCGACCTGTGAAGGCGGATTGCCGCAGACAGGGCAGGAGGGGTTGCGGATAAGGTCATGGGTGCGCGAAGTCCAGGTGCGCAGATCTATGGAAAGAATCCTGCCTTTCAGTCCGTCCGCTGCCCCGGTTATGGCTTTGGCAGCTTCGATTGCAGTAAACTCACAGGCTGCCCTTATACTTCCCGGTAAAGAGGGCAGCGTCGGTTCGGTCTTAATACCCCTTGCTGCGGCAAAGTTCTGTATCACCCGATGTCGTGACAGTTTTTGACGCAGGCATAGCGGGCAGCCCGTTTCTCCCGGAACAAAAAGGGGGCCTATCCATATCTCGAAACCGGCTGGACGGAACAGCATCAGGGGTCGTCCCGCCTTCCGTGCTGACAGGGCGATGCCCGTCAAATCATCCAGCAGGTAGTCATCCGTCAGCACTATGTCGAAGGTGCTTTCGCTCTCGTCCGTTGTTCGTGTGACGGCGAGGTCGGCAAGGGAAAAAAGAAGCGGTTCAGGGTTTGTCTTTCCCAGCGCCAGTACGCGTACTTTCGATGCCCTGAGCGCGGCCTCTGCGGATGACGGGCTCAGCCCCAGGCCATGCCAGAAGCCTGCTTGCCCCGGTTTCGTGACCGGCTCCTGCTCGGCGATGAGCCCCTTCTTCTCCAGAAGCATGAGAGCATAATAAACCCTGGCAGCGTCTATTTCTCCTGACAGGGTTTCGGCAATATCATCTGCGCTGCGCACTCCGTCGATAAGCGGTACAATCTTGTTATAAAGCGTGCCGTAAAGGACAGTGGCGCCGTCCTCTGAAAAAACAAGCACTCCTTCATCAGGGATAACGGACGGCTGTAAGTGTTCCTTGAATACCGGAATGTTGATCATCGATACATCTCCTCATGTTGTAACTGTATTGTTTGAAATATTCGCTCTTTTTGTTGTCTTGCGTGCATTGCTCTTTTCCATGTTTTGCTCTTTGCAGGCGGTAAGTTTGTTCAGTTTCATTTCCTTTCTTAGCATTCCCCTGTTTATCCATATAAAAACCTGTGAACATTAATCCTAAAACACAAATTTGAATTCGGAAAAAGCACGGCTTCTTCATTATGAAATAAATTTCCTGACTTAGAATTCCATATTTTCCGATTATACCACCGCAATGTTCCTTTTTTCAAATCCTCCGCAGCCTACCCGGCCTTATTTTCCAGATTACCTAATCAGGGTATTCGTCAGCCGGTTTGGGTGCTGTATTTAAAACTGGTTCTTTTCATTTCAAGTGGGTAATACAGCTTGATAGCTGCAAGATTATGATGATCCTTTAAGTGTGAAGAACTTTCTGAAGTCTACACTGCGTGGTTTTTGCCAGAGACGCTACTTTCTTCCTGTAAAAAACACAGTCAACCTTTTTGGCGTCGTAGCAACTTTCAATCGGTAACATATAACCCTGAAATAGAAGAAATACTCCTAAATTTCAAAAATTATGCGATTATGATATATTAATTGTTATGTCTTAGCGGCTTCCACAAAAATGCTAACGGAGGACGATTCATGAAAACTATGGCTTCTGTACTATTTGTGATCCTTACCTTGGTCGTCACTGGTTGCGCTACAAATACAGCTAACAACGCCGGGCAGTCACTGGCTCGCACCGAGACCTGCAAGGCGACGACTGAAAAGGAGATCGCCGCGCTCTTCGATAGGTGGAATCAGTCACTACAAACGGGTGATCCACATAAAGTAGTCGCCAACTATGCTGAGCGATCAATGCTTTTGCCGACAGTTTCAAATAGGCCACGCCTGACACCAGCCGAAAAAGAAGACTATTTCCATCACTTTCTTGAAAACGGCCCATCAGGAGAAATTAATTTGAGAATGATTGATATCGGCTGCAACTCTGCCGTAGACGCTGGTCTCTATACGTTTACTTTCAGAAAAACGGGCACCAAGGTCAGTGCGCGTTACACCTACACCTATCGGTGGGATGGCAAACAGTGGCTCATTACCAGTCATCACTCGTCCGCTATGCCTGAGAAGTAATCCATGACCGACATAACACGAGGATTCAGCCAATTGCCGATAAATCTGGCTCTGGTTGATCCTCGTGTTGCACTCTTTCAATTTGGTAATCAATGCTTTTATTTAAATTTTTTGCTGAACCTGCCGAAGAATTTGCATTGATGTTTTTTCGGTGCTGATATAAAATTGTGAATTAGTAAAATATCTTGATCAGATTGTCACCAGCGTTAAAGGTTTTGTAAAAAAGTTGAATGAAAAGTGTTCATGAAACTTTTTGTGCTTATTTATAGTTTGGCAACCGGAATAAACTGGACGCTTAGGAAGAACATGAAAACGAACAAACTTATCCCCGACCAGGAGCTGACAGCGAAAAAAATCAAAAACAGAACAATTAAAACAAAAGCTTTTGACAATAAACGGCTTTAAAAAGGAGGGTATAAAATGGAAGAAGAAAGAAAAGATCAGAGAAAAAAAGTGGCAAAGGTGATAGCCATGGCGTGGAGCGATGAATCTTTCAAAGAGAAGCTCCTTTCAGATCCCAGGGCAGTGCTGGAAGCAAACGGTATTGATGTACCGGAAGGTTTCAAAATAAAGATGCTGGAAGAAAAAGACGACACAAGGTTTTTTATCCTGCCCCAGCCGCCTGAGGAAATTTCTGTAACAGATATTGAAGACAGGCTGGCCGCTTGGACCGATGGAATATGTGTTTGTGTTTCACACTGAGTTGGCATTAAATCAGTCCTTTGAATAGGTCTAGTCGATACAATATGTATTTGTATTTAATGCAAAATTGATTACCATATACGCATAAAAGTTTTGTGTTAAAGGTCTGCTTATGCAGCCGCCGCAGGCGCCTGATTACTATGGCGCAACCGGCGGTCTTTTAGGTTTTGCTGTTCCGGCTGATACTGATTCTATCTGTTTTTCAATAAGGGGGACCTTTGGGGACACCCTCTGCCTGTCCATTCAACCTGAAAAAAGCAGTTTTAAAGAATGAGTAGGGAGAGGCATAGGGAAAAAGAGAAAAAAGCAAGATGCAAAGCCTCATACGGTGGTGGCTATAGAAATACTTGAAAAGTGAAAAAAGGAAGATACAATTTAAAGATCAGAGCTTGTGCAAAGGCCTCTATTTGTAATAACTTTATTCATGATGTCTGAAAATCACGATGGAGGTAAAAAGATGTTGTCTCATACATGGCGTTTCTTCAGAACAGGCGGTTTTGACCAGGTGTCAATTGAAACAGGCGCCGACCTTCTTTCATTGGAGGAATTGGATCAGAAACTCTGGGCAGCCCTGAGTTGTCCGGTAAAAGATCTTGAATTCGATTCAAAAACACTGGAACTTGTTGATTCTGACCATGACGGCCATATACGTGCCCCTGAAATTATAGAAGCAGTCAAATGGGCCGGCTCAGTTCTTAAAGATTCTGAATTTCTGCTAAATGGGTCAGAGGGGATACCTCTTTCAGCAATAAACGATGAGACGGATGAAGGCAGGGGACTTCTTTCTTCGGCTCAGCATATTCTGAACAACCTGGGTAAAGAAGGATCTGATTTTATCAGTACAGAGGATACTGACAGCGAGGAGAGGATTTTCGCTCAGATGAAATTCAACGGGGATGGTATTATTACTGTTGAATCTGCTGATACTGAAACAGTAAAGTCGGTTATTGCGGATATTATAAATTGTCTGGATGCCGATATAGACCGCAATGGCAGCCCAGGGATATCACAGGAAAAGGCTGATCAATTTTTTGCCGAGATACAGGCATACTCCGAATGGCAGAATAACAGCAAAAGTGAGGCCCAAATCCTCATCCTCGGTAATGCCACAGAGAATGCTTTTGAAACTCTGAGCGCGGTGCGGAATAAAGTAAATGACTATTTTATCCGTTGCAGCCTTGCTAAATTCGATAAGCGGTCTGCCGAGTCACTCAATCCTTCCGACGCAGACTATCAAAGGGTTGCCCCTCAAGACCTTTCCGAGTCTTCACAATCTTTTGCGTTATTTCCTGTTGCCCTTGTTGAACATGACAAACCGTTGCCTCTTGTTGAAGGAATAAATCCGGCATGGATTGAATTAATAACACGATTAAGAGAAGATGTGGTCAAACCGTTACTTGGTGATAAAAGCAGTATAACTGCTGAAGAGTGGGATAGCATAAATACCCGCTTTGCCTCTTGCAGTGCCTGGCGGGCTGCAAAGCCTGAGACATCTATTGAGAAGCTCGGGATGGAAAGAATCAGCGAAATACTGAATGGCGGCAAGTATAAGCAACTGATTGATGAGCTGATAGCCAGGGATATAGCCTTTGAACCGGAGGCAAACGCTATTTCTTCAGTTGATAAACTTGTCCGCTACTGCAAATATTTGCACACGCTGATTAATAATTTTGTTGCCTTCCGTGATTTTTATGATCATCGGTCAAAAGCTGTTTTCCAGACCGGCACTCTGTATCTTGACGGCAGGAGCTGCGACCTCTGCGTTAAGGTCGATGATATTAATGCCCATGTTGTTCTGTCGAGTTTAAGCCGTGTCTATCTTGTCTACTGCAATTGTGCCCGTCGCGGTGGAACCGATAAAATGATGATTGCCGCAGCATTTACCGCAGGAGATTCCGACCAGCTTATGGTGGGACGTAATGGTGTTTTTTACGATAGGAAAGGTCAGGATTGGGATGCCACAATCGCACGGATCATCGAACACCCCATCAGCATAAGACAGGCATTCTGGGCTCCATATAAGCAGGCCGGCAGGATGGTGAGCGAACAACTGATGAAACTTGCTGCTGCACGCTCAAAAGCATCGGAAGACAGAATGGCGGCATCAGCAATGCAGTCAGGGATGCAGACTGCCGCCGGAAAACCCCCTGTCGAGAAGGTCTTTGATGCCGGCAGGTTTGCCGGTATATTTGCCGCCATCGGTCTTGCCATCGGCGCCATCGGTACAGCAATAGCTTCAATTGTAACAGGGCTTTTGCGTATGGCCTGGTGGCAATTGCCCTTTGTGATAATCGGCGTCATGCTGCTTATTTCCGGTCCGTCCATGCTTATTGCCTGGCTCAAATTGAGAAAACGCAATCTCGGTCCTATCCTTGACGCAAACGGCTGGGCTGTTAATGCCCGCGCAAAGATCAATATAAAGTTCGGCAGATCCCTGACCGGATTGGCAAAGTTACCTGAAGGTTCAGAAAGATCGCTTACTGATCCCTATGCCGACAAGAAGAAACCCTGGAGCTTATATATTCTGATTGTTCTCTTAATTATTGCCTGCATTGTCTTCTGGAAATACGGCTATCTTGCAATGCTTTTTAAGGTATAACAGCAAAGAAGAAGGGAGGAGTGCATGAGAACGCAGATATATTATGGCAAGGAAACAATAAAAAGAGTATTGCTGATAATGTTTTTAATGGCTTTTATAACAGGCTGCACCGCTTATTATACAAAACCCGGGAAAAGCACAGCCGAATTCAATAGAGACAAGCAATACTGCGAAGGGATTGCAAAACAGGAAGCGGCCCGTAAGGGTGCCAGAGTTTGCGACGAGATTGACCGGTGCCTGGTGAACACAAAGGGCTGGAAAAGAGACTGACACATTAATCAATGTTCTTGCAAAGGGAAAGGCCGGAATAAATAAAGCAATCGAATATATATACTTTGTTTATAATGTTACTTTGAAGTTTCCTACCCATCTGTTAGTCTTTATGTTATTATTACGTATTCTTTAGTAAGAATTTGGCAGCGCCATGATTAACACCAAAACACAAGAAATTTTCTGCGGTTCTATTACTCTGTCAGCCTTATTCACGACCTCTACGGAGTCGGCAAGATTGGCTTGCCTCTGCGATTACATGACCGGGATTATGGGAGATTTTATCTGATGATTCTTAAAGACTATTATCGCATACTCAAACTGACAAGAGACGCTTCAGATTCTGAAATAAAAAATGCATACAGGAAATTAGCCCTTGAATGTCATCCTGACCATCATCAGGAAGACCCTGAAGCTGAAGAGAAATTCAAAGTGATAAACGAAGCCTATTCAGTTTTGGGAGACTTGGAAAAACGTAGAGATTATGATCTTACGCATCATTCTTACTCAACAATATCGGATGGTTATGAACACGTTGATAAGAGTATGGGCAGCAGATATCAGCATGCCATGAGAGGAAATGGGTCTTGCGGAAGATCGAGTCTTTTCGCCCAAAAAACGGTTTTAAACGTAAGACCGGGACAACTCTATGAGTTTCTTCTTACTCCTGATGAAGCCCAACGGGGAACTGAGAGGGTAGTTTTGATTACCACGGGCAGAAAGCGACAAGGATATCGTGTCCGAATTCCGGGAGGGGTAAGCCAGGGGGAACAAATAAAAACGATCCTCGGAAGGGATGAAAGCAACTATATTTTTGTCAGAATAACGATATCAGAGTCAGTACACCGCAGTTGCATGTTTTGAATCTGCGAAAATATTTTACCTGTCCTGTATGCGTAGTATTTTTCCGGTCAAGTATATCATCAAATTCCCTCATCAACAAAACAGGTTTTGCTTTTTAATACAATAAACATAACACGGAAAAACTTATTGGCAGCAACAAAGATGTGTATTCAAGCAAAACCCGCGCAGCGTAAATTTCAGAGACAATAAACATGAAAAAACATAGAGGGGAAAACTTTTCCAATACAACAAAAAACCCTTGACAAAATTTACAGTTATAGTATAACTCTCTAAAGTGGTAAAAAGTGTATAATGGTGGGATAAAAAATGTTTGCCGGAAGATTTGAATACGCCATAGACGATAAGAGCAGAGTCAGTATCCCCTCGAAATTCAGGGAGATTTTGTCGGCAAATCACGACATGAGGCTCATGGTCACAAATCTTGACGGCTGTATTGTGGGATATCCTTACCAGGAGTGGATGGGCATACAGCAAAAGATATCAAATTACGGGGCGATAAAAAAAGAAGCGCGCGCATTTTTAAGATATTTTTACTCCGGTGTTACCGAATGCCTCATAGACAAGCTCGGGAGGGTTCTCATACCACAATCGCTTAAGGCGGATGCGGCCATCATAAAAAATGTCGTGATTATCGGTGTGGGCAACAAAATAGAAATATGGGCGCAGGAAAGATGGGAAGATCTGGTTAAAAAGGCAACTTCCGATCCTGATCAAGTAGCCGATATTGTTTCGGAACTCGGCCTTTGATGGGTGTTGTACATATACCTGTCCTTCTTGAAGAAGTAATTAATAACCTTGTAAGTGAAAAAACGAATGTTTTTATAGACGCAACAGTAGGAGCAGGAGGACACGCGTCTCATATACTTGAGAGGTATAAAAATGTAAGACTTATCGGCTTGGATGCCGATGAAGACATTTTGAGAATTGCCGGGGAAAGACTAAATGAGTTTGAAGACAGGGCAAAATTGATCAGAGGAAATTTCAGAGATTTAAAGGGAATTTTAACTTCTGAAGGCATTGCATCCGTTGACGGCATTCTTTTTGATCTTGGTCTTTCAACTTTTCAGATAACAGGAGAAAGAGGCTTCAGTTTTAATGATGACAGTTTCCTTGATATGAGAATGGATAATAGAGGGACCTTAACCGCCTACGATGTTGTGAATGATTATGACTACAAAGAGCTGCTGCAAATAATCAGAGACTATGGAGAAGATTACCGGGCTCCGGCCATTGCGAAAATGATTGTAGAGACAAGAAAGAAAAACCCCATATCCACTGCAAAGGAGCTGGGTGGCATCGTGCTCAAAGCAAAAAGAAGAACAGGGAAAATCCATCCTGCGACAAAGACTTTTCAAGCGATCAGAATTGAGGTTAATGATGAGTTAAGAAGTCTACAAAGAGGCATAGAAGCAGCCATTGACATGCTCTCACCGGAAGGCAGGGTGGGAGTAATCTCTTTCCATTCCCTTGAGGACAGGATTGCAAAGTTTGCATTCAGGGCAGCTTCTGAACTCAATATAATAACAAAAAAACCTATAAGGGCGGAAAGAGTTGAAATAAAGGAGAATCCAAGCTCAAGAAGCGCGAAATTGAGGGTAGCAGAAAAAAAGCAAGGGGGTTAGGGTGTGAACAACAGGGGGGTTTATGTTTCGGTAAAAAGGGACACGGAAGACAGGGATTTTCCGTCAATTTTTCTGGGAATTCTTTGTTTTTTAAGTTTTGTCTTTTTATCTTTTTTTATAAAGAGCGTCTACAGTCAGGTCAGGGAAGATCTGATAGAGAGGCTGCAAAGGGAAGGAGAGGTTGCTAAAATTAATGAAAATTTAAAAATGGATTATTTGGCGACAACACAGGGGAGGTTTCTCGAACTGCAGGCAAAAAGGCTCGGGCTCAAGAAAGCAAAAGAAGAAGAGGTCCTGGTATTGAGATGAATAAGAAGGCTAATAGAAGGGCCTTTTTTGTTTGCATGTTTATATGTTTGATGTATGTGTCGGTGATCATACGTCTGCCTGAAAAGATGAGCTTTCAAAGAGTTTCTCATGATCAGAAGGTTGTGCCGGCGAATATGAATATGTATATGCAGGAAAATGCCCGGCAGGGTATGCGGAAAATTGTGCCTGTCTCAACAGCGCAGGCAGTACAACCGGAGGAAGCAATAGAGCCGGAGCAAATAAAGCAACCTGTGCAAATAGAAACCCCTGTTGTTAATAATAATAAGAGGATGCCCAACCCTGTTCCCGGAGATGATTCTATTGAACCATTGCTCTTTATGTCGCTCCCCTTAGTTTGCTTTGCCGTCAAAGAAGGATTGATAGAAAAGGAGGGATTGATTCCGGCAGGTAAGGACAAGGACAGTCGTAATGCGGTCAGATGGAAAAAACCCATTGATATACTGCATGACAAGGACGAGGAGGGTTTAAAAAATATTTCAAAGACGATAGGCAAAAAACATGCAATAGCATTTTTAAAACAGGAAGGAATTTCAATAAAAGAGGAATTATCTGTTGAGGAAATCATCCTGGGAAAAGGTTACGCTGTGGAAAAGAAAAAACTGCTGTCGCTATATAAGAGTGTTATTTCAAGTGAGTATAACAATCTGTTCCCTTTCACTGTTAAAGGGACAGGGATTGCCGGCTGCGATGGGAATTTTGAGTTTATGGCAATGAGAGACAAGACGAAAAAGCAGCACGCGGCTGAGGATGAAGGATGGCAGATGCCGAATCTGGCAAACCTCCCCATTAAGGTTGCCCTTGATAAACTTACAACCCATACGGCAAAAATAAAGATACACGGAAGCGGCGTTGTTGCCGAGCAATCTCCTAAAGCTTTTGAGAGAATAAGCGGGCAGGCTGAATGTATTATTTACGGAAAAACACAAAAACAGCAAAATGGTGTGAGATAACATGGCAAAAGAAAGTGAAAAAATAGAAAAGCGGAAAAGTGAAATAATTTGCCCTATTTATATTTTCACAATTTTTTTGATGGAATACCGGATAAATATCAGATGGCGAGGATAAGCTTGTATGAAGCTTGCTGAGTTAATAAAAAATATACCTGCAATCAAAGTTATCGGGAATACTGATATTGAGATTACAGGTATTACCAAGGATTCAAGAAAGGCAAAGGAAGGTTGTATCTTCTTTGCAACAGAGAGAAGCGAAAGGTTTATAAAAGATGCGGCAGAACGGGGAGCAAGCATTATCGTATCAGAGGAAGAGGTAAAAACATATTTTCCCTGTTTCATAAAGACAGATGATCCGAAGGAACTTCTGGGGCGCATTGCGTCAAAGTTTTACGGCTTCCCGTCAAAAGAACTCTATATGATCGGCATTACCGGCACGAACGGTAAGACCACAACAAGCTATCTTATCGAGTCCATATTTAATGCTGCCGATAAAAAATCAGGCCTCATAGGAACCATTTTATACAGGTATGACGGCCATACTCTGAAGGCCTATAATACTACACCCGGCGCGGAGGAACTGCAAAGCCTGCTCCATGATATGAAAGCTGCCGGTACGGAGTATGTGGTAATGGAAGTCTCATCACATGCCCTGGATCAGAAAAGGGTTGAGGGAGTGGATTTCAATACGGCAATTTTTACGAACCTTACCCACGACCACCTTGATTACCACGGTACTCTGGAAAACTATAAGGCAACAAAGAAGCTTTTTTTCTCACATTTCCTGAAGAAGAGTTCGAAGGAAGGGAAGCATGCTGTTATAAACGCAGATGATCCGGGCGCAGTGGAACTTATCCCTGATCCGCCTGTAAGGACGCTTTTCTACAGTCTTAAAAAAACATCCGACGCGTACCTTTCCGGCTTTCACGAAGATATAGGAGGATTGAAACTTGAGCTGACACTGATGGGGAAGCCTCTGTCAATTGTATCCCCGTTGATTGGCGCTTTTAATATATCGAATATACTGGCGGCATCTCTTGCCGGTTATGTTGCGAACATGTCATATGAGCAGATAAAGAAAGGCCTCGACAGCCTTGAAGGTGTCCCCGGCAGGCTTGAGAGAGTAAAGAACGAAAAAGGCGTCTCCATATTTATAGATTATGCCCATACGCCGGACGCGTTAAAAAAGGTTCTTGAAATGCTCAACTCCTTGAAAAAAGGAAAACTGACTGTAATTTTTGGATGCGGCGGCGACAGAGACAAAGAAAAGAGACCTATCATGGGGAATATTGCTTCACATCTCGCGGATTATGCAATTATCACCTCAGATAATCCGAGAAGCGAAGACCCCATGAAGATTATAGAAGACATTAAGAAAGGATTTGACGGCAATACCTTCAGGATTGTGGAAAACAGAAAGGATGCGATATTTGAAGGAATAAAAGCAATAAAGAAGGATGATGTCCTTTTGATAGCAGGAAAGGGTCATGAAGACTATCAAATTATAGGCGACCAGGTTTTTCATTTCAGCGACAGGGAAGTTGTTCAGGAGTGTTTAAATGTGGCATGTTGAAGAGATAGTAAAAGCTGTAAAAGGCGTGTTGCTGAGAACCGGAAGTTCATCGTTTTCAGATATATCCACGGACTCAAGAACTATCGGAGACGGCGAGCTGTTTATACCTTTATCCGGTAAAAACTTTGACGGCCACGCATTTATCAGGGCAGCCTATGACAGATCTCACGCAGGGTCCATCTGTGAGAAGGGCCGTCAGGATACGCTGCATGACGGAGGCACGGTTATTCTCGTAGATGATGCTATGCAGGCGCTTATCGATCTTGCGCGCTATAAAAAAGGGCTTACAAAGTCAGGTGTCATTGCAATTACAGGGAGCAACGGCAAAACAACAACAAAGGAGATATTGGTTAATATCTTAAAGAAAGGATTTTCCCTTCATTACAATGAAAAAAACTACAATAACGTAATAGGCGTATCAAAAAGCATACTTTCCATGGAAGGGGAGCCGGAGCTTTGTATTTTTGAGTTAGGAACAAACAACAAAGGAGAGATCAGGCAGCTTGCTCAATTGACTGAACCGGATCTGTCTTTGATTACAAATGTAAATCCTTCTCACCTTGAAGGCCTTTTTAGCCTCGAAGGCGTGCTTGAAGAGAAACTGAGTCTTTTCACCCATACAAAAGAGGGCGGGAAAGTTATAGCGAACGCGGACGACCCGAATATTCTGACCCGCTATAAAGATAACCAGCGTATATTAATTACCTATGGCATGGGCAATAAGGCCGATTTTACTCTTTCTGTCGAAGAGGGCTTAGGCTGGGGCGGCTCCCGCCTTGTACTCAAATGCCCCGGAATGGAAGTTAAAACAAGGACAGCCCTTCTGGGAAAGCACAATCTATATAATATCCTTGCAGCCGCAACTGTTGCCCATAGCATCGGAGCTGATGCCGGACTTATCTCGGAAGGCATAGAAACATTCGATTCTTATGCAATGAGGTTCAAACCCGTTAAATCCGGGAAAGGCTATATTGTTTTGGATGATACATACAATGCAAACCCGTCATCAATGGCATGGGCCATAAAGACATTGCTTGACCTGCCGTGTAAAGGCAAGAGGATGGTCATACTGGGAGATATGAAAGAACTTGGAGAAAAAACTTCCTTTTACCACAGGGAACTGGGCAGGTTTTTAAAAGAGGCCGGCATACCAATGATCCTGCTGATCGGTGAGCACATGACGGAAATTCTCGATGAATTTAAGGATAGTGAGGCAGCCATGTTGTTTGAAAGCAAAGATCAACTTATTGATTATGCGGCAAAAAAACTTAATGAAGGAGACGCAGTGCTTATAAAAGGCTCACGGGCCGCAAAAATGGAAGAGATAGTGGAGGCGCTGAAATAGATGCTGTATCATCTGCTCTATACCCTCCATGCAAAGTTCTCGGTTTTTAACGTATTCAGGTATATCACCTTTCGAACGGTCCTTGCGATTCTTTCGGCCCTTGTTATAAGTTTTTTCCTTACCCCTTTCATGATCAGGAAATTCAACGAGTGGAAGATAAAGAGCGACAAGAGAGAGGATGTGCCTGAAAGGCATATGGAAAAACAGGGGACGCCTACCATGGGCGGTTTTGTCATCCTTGTATCTACAATTATCCCAACGCTCTTATGGTCTGATTTAAGCAACTTTTATGTCTGGACAGTAACCTTCGCGCTTCTGTCTTTCGGATGCATCGGTTTTATGGATGATATAAGAAAGCTGAAGAATGAACGCGGGAAAGGTGTGTCGGGCAGAACAAAACTCATTTTACAGATATTCTTTGCCCTTGTCATCGGTGTGTTTTTATATTTGAAGGGAGGTCTCATCACAGGGCTTACCGTTCCTTTTTTTAAAAACTTTACCCCTGATCTCGGCATATTTTACATCCTTCTGTGCATGTTTATTGTCGTGGGAGCTTCTAACGGCGTAAACCTTACAGACGGACTTGACGGGCTGGCAATCGGACCTGTTTTAACCGTATGCTCAACTTTTATGCTCTTTGCCTACCTTGCCGGTAATGTGAAATTCGCGCAGTATCTGCAAATATTTTATGTGAAAGGCGCCGGAGAGCTTACGATATTATGCGGCGCCATGCTGGGCGCCGGTATCGGTTTTCTGTGGTATAATACCTATCCTGCAGAATTATTTATGGGTGATACAGGCTCTTTGTCGCTGGGCGCGTCACTTGCTGTTATTGCCATTATTATTAAACAGGAGATTTTGCTTGTAATCGTAGGCGGAATATTTGTGATAGAAACTTTATCGGTAATTATCCAGGTGCTTTCCTTTAAATGGAGGGGAAAGCGGGTTTTCAGAATGGCGCCGATACACCATCACTATGAACTGAAGGGATGGAACGAAGGGAAGATTGTGGTGCGTTTCTGGATCATTTCTTTCATTCTTGCTCTTCTCGCATTAAGTACGCTAAAACTGAGGTGAGAAAAATGTTCAAGGCTTACAGGTCGTGGTTTACTTTATATGTTCTCACAGGTTTTTGTCTTATAACTCGAACAAGAGGAGCGGCAATATGAACCTTCCGGATAATATACTCATTGTAGGTCTTGGCAAAACAGGGGTTGCAACGGCAAAATTTTTGAGCAGTATGGGAAAAAAGATTACCATTACTGATACAAAAACAGAAGAAGAACTGTCGGCAGCGCTAAAAGAACTGCAAGGCATTCAATTTGAAGGTCGTTTCGGAAGTGATAAGAGAGAGGATTTTCTTGGTTTTCCGCTGATTGTCATAAGTCCGGGGGTCGACAGCGAGATGCCTTATCTTCAGGAGGCGCGCAAAGGCGGAACAAAGATTATCGGAGAAATTGAGCTTGCGTCTTCATTTGTGAATGAACCGGTTATTGCAATAACCGGAACAAACGGGAAAACTACGGTGACCTCCCTTATCGGCGAGATATTTGACAGAGCGTGCGGATCTGTTTTTGTGGGCGGCAATATCGGCAACCCCCTTATAAACTATGTACTGGAAGGGAAAAAAGCAAAATATGTCATACTTGAAATAAGCAGTTTTCAGCTTGAAACAATTGAAACCTTCCGCCCTGATACGGCAGTTCTTTTGAATCTTACCGAAGATCACCTTGACAGATACAGAAGCTTTGACGAATACAAGGCTGCTAAATACAGGATATTTGAAAACCAGCAGGAGACAGACTGGGCCGTATTTAATAAAGACCTCTCCATCGAGAGGGAGATAAAGGCAAGAACACTATTTTTTAAAAGCAATACCATATTGAAAGAAGGCGCTTTTTTCTTCAACGACTTTATGTTTGTCAGGCTTATGGGAAGAGAAACCGTGTTCAGAAGAGACATGTCTCCCCTTGTAGGTATTCACAATACGGAAAACATCCTCTCAGCGCTTCTTGTTTCTCATATATACGGCATTGATCGGAGTATTGTTGAAGAAGCGCTCAAAGACTTCAGGGGGCTGCCCCACAGGGTTGAACCCGTGAGGGAACTGAAGGGAGTAAAATTCTACAATGATTCAAAAGCTACAAATGTAGATGCTACAAAAAGAGCTTTGGAAAGCATGGAAAAAAATGTGGTCCTTATTGCAGGCGGCAGAGATAAGGGCGGGAGTTATAAAGTCATGGGAGACCTCATGAAAAAGGTAAAGGCCATGATACTCATAGGAGAAGCGAGCCAACGGATATCGGATGAACTGGGCGGACAGACAAAGACTTACATTGAAGATGATCTGGGCGCGGCCGTAAAAAAGGCATATGAAATTTCCGCGGATGGCGACGCAGTCCTTTTTTCTCCCATGTGCAGCAGCTTTGATATGTTTAAAGACTATAAAGAGAGGGGAAACACATTCAAGGAGATGGTGGAATCGCTTTGAAAAAGATTTTTGTTTATATTGCCGCTGCTATTCTACTCTACGGTTTTTTCCGTGAGCTTAATGTTCTCAAGACTCTGATGATCTGTCTTGGCCTCGGAGCCGCCTATCTTATATACCTTATCCCGGCAAGGCATATTGCCGCAATGAAATATCCCTTTATATGTTTTGCCCTTGCCGTGACAGTGCTTTTATCCGTATATCCGAAGATAAACATCCAGTATCCCTTTGATGCCCTTATTGTATTTGTCTCTTTTTACGGTTTAACCTTTTATTTGATTACCATTGAGGAAAAAGGAAAGAGCCTGTTCAAAGAGATTGCCGCCCTTTCAATACTTTTTCTTTCCTCTGCTTTTAATCTTTTTATAATCGGAAAACCGCTTTTTATCCTTCCCATGTCTATAGCGGCTGTGCTCTTCCTTTTTATAATCGGCAAGAATCGCCTGATTCCCTTTATAGCAGGATATGCGCTGGCTATCATAATAGCCCTGCTTGTTTTTAACAAGGGAGTCAATATATTCGGAGGCGGTGTTAAGATAAACGATGTGGAAAAGTATTTGCTTCTGGCAGCATCATTCGGTTTTTTAATACTGGCTTTTGTCGGATTTTCAAAGAAGAGTAACGTTATCAAGCTTATGGTTTTTTTCGGTTTTATCTATATTGCTGTGGATATCTTTATGGTGCTGGGTTTAAAGCTTTCAACGGGGCTTTTGCACCAGCCTTTAACAGCGCTTCTTGTATTGACGCCGCTTATTGGAATAATGCTCAAAGCGGAGAAGGAGCGTATATGAAACTCATCATATCGGCAGGAGGGACCGGGGGGCATATCTTTCCCGGCATTGCCGTAGCTGAGACATTTGTCGCGCAGGGACAGGACAATCAGGTGGTATTTATCGGGACGACTTACGGGCTTGAAAGCAAAATTATCCCTCAGCACGGGTTCAGGCTTCTTTTTGTTCAGGCGCGCCAGTTTCTGGGCAGAAGCGCGGTGTATAAGATTGCCACGCTCTTTTATATTCTGAAAGGCATATTTACCTGTTTGGGGATTATAAAAAAAGAGAAGCCCGACGCGATTCTCGGTATGGGAGGTTTTACATCCGTACCGGTAATTTTTGCAGGCGCCATCCTCGGCATACCGATTTTTCTGCATGAGCAGAATGCCGAGCCGGGACTTGCGAACAAGGTGCTTTCAAAATACGCAAAGGCAACATTTGTGAGCTTTGAAGAGTCAAACCAGTTGCTGAAAAGCAAAGACGTATATTATACCGGCAATCCTGTGAGACAAGCTGTAAAAGGTCCCAGGGAAACAAAAAATGATGAAACCTTCGGGATTTTTGTATTCGGGGGGAGCAGAGGGGCAAAAAGTATTAATGAGTCTGTTCTTTCCCTGCTGCCCTACATAGAGAACTACAAAAATATTGTTATTTACCATCAGACAGGCGCGGAAGACTATGAGCGTGTAAAAACCGCATATGAAAAAACGAATGTAAGACACGAAATTTTTCCTTTTACAGACAATATGGCTCATTACTACAACCGGTCAGATGTGGTTATATCAAGATCGGGAGCCTCAACTATTTTTGAGCTTGCCTATTTCAGGAAAGCGGCAATACTCATTCCTTATCCATTTTCCGCGGCACAGCATCAATGGAAAAATGCATCCCATGTGGAGAATGCCGGAGGGGGATATATAATAGGCAATGATGAGGCAAGCGGAGAAAGACTTCATGGCGTGATAAAGCACCTCATAAATGAGCCGGTATTGCTGAAGCAGATGGGCGAAAATATCGGCAGGCTATATGTGGATGATTCACAGGAAAGGATTATTTCAAAGATGCGGGAAGAGATAAAAGGGAAGCAAGAATAAGTTCACAGTTCACGGATAAGGAGAAAGACTGGATACTTTAAAATTTAAATTTACAGATCGTGAAAAGATAACCGCAGGAAGGGGTTGAATATGGTCCTTCACAAGATAGAAAAAATACACTTCGTCGGTATAGGCGGTATCGGGATGAGCGGTATAGCTGAAGTGTTGTTAAATCTCGATTTTACCGTCACAGGCTCGGACATCAGGAAAACAGATACCACCGAAAGGCTTGAGCAGCTTGGCGCGAAAATATTTTATGGTCATAAAAAGGAAAATGTTGAGGATGTGGATGTGGTTGTTATATCATCGGCGGTAAAACCCGACAACCCGGAAATACAGAAAGCAAAAGAGATTTTCGTCCCTGTAATACAGAGGGCTGAAATGCTTGCGGAACTCATGAGGATGAAATATAGCGTTGCCGTGGCAGGCTCTCACGGGAAAACAACAACAACCTCAATAGTTTCGACGATCCTGGGACATGCGGGTCTGGACCCCACATGCGTTATCGGCGGGAAGCTGAATAGTCTCGGAAGCAACGCGAAGCTCGGGGACAGCAAATTCCTTGTGGCAGAAGCGGATGAAAGCGACGGCACATTTCTCCTTCTCTTTCCGACTATTGCCGTGACAACAAACATAGACCTGGAACATCTCGACTTCTATAAGGATATTAATGAAATAAAGTCCGCGTTTTTAACCTTTCTTAATAAAGTGCCTTTTTACGGGCTTGACATCATATGCATTGATAACGCGAATGTCCAGAGCCTTATCCCTCAACTGAAGAGAAGGTATATGACCTACGGACTTTCGAAGCAGGCAGACCTGAGGGCTGATGGTATAACGTATAATGAATCAGGGACAAGTTTCAAGGTGGTGTATAAGGGATATGAATTAGGCGCAATCAATCTTGCCATGCCAGGCATCCATAATGTTGTCAACGCGCTGGCTGCCTGTGGCGTCGGTATAGAGCTTGATATCCCCTTTTCCAAAATCGCCGAAGCGCTGGAAACATTTTCAGGCGTCCAGAGGAGACTTGAAGTAAAATGGGACGGACACATAAAACTTATTGACGATTACGGGCATCACCCCACAGAGGTTAAGGCAACACTGTCGGCAATAAGAAAGATATGCAAAGAGAGGATTATCGTCGCCTTTCAGCCTCACAGATACACGAGAACAAAGGCGTTAATGGAAGATTTCATAACCTCATTCAATGAAGCTGATATCCTGATAGTCACTGAGATATACGCGGCTTCTGAAGAAAAAATAGAAGGTGTCAGCGGAATGATTTTTGCGGAAAATATACGCGCCAGCGGGCACAAGAACGTGTTTTTTGCCCCGACAAAGGAAGAGGCGGCTGAAAAGATTCTTGAGCTTGCCAAGACCGGCGATACCGTTGTAGCCCTCGGTGCGGGAGATATTAATAAGATATGCGATAGGCTGAAAGCACAATGGCAAAGAAGCAGTGAATAGTTGACAGTGAATAGTGAATAGTAGGGGCAGGTTCCAAACCTGCCCGTGGTGAATAGTGAATAGCAATAAGCAGGGAGAGATTGAGATTGAGGGATTGGGGAATAAAAGGAACTGTTTTAAGGGATGCGCCTATGAAAAGGTACACATCCATGAAGGTGGGCGGCCCTGTAAAATACCTTGTTTATCCCGCGGATGAGACTGACCTGCAGAAGACGATGCTCATTTTAAGAGAAGAGGGCATCAAATACCGGTTTATAGGCAACGGTACTAATATAATTGTCGATGATAAAGGTTTTAATGGAGCAATCATAAGAATAACAAGGATACAACGCTTGCAGCATGAAAAGACTCGGGAAGGAGCTGTAGTAAAGGTTTCCGGAGGCGCGTCCCTGAAAGGATTTATAAAAGACAATGCTATGAGGGGGCTTGCCGGTCTTGAAAAACTATATTGGATACCGGGCACTGTGGGCGGCGGAATAAAAATGAATGCCGGGAGTTTCGGCGCATCAATTTCTGATGTATTGGAGAGCGTGACCGTAGTGAACGATAAGGGAAACATTACAACTTATGACAGAAAAGCCCTTTCATTCAACTACAGGTCATCGCCTGTAAAAATTACGGAATGCGTGATAAATGCTGTTTTCCGGCTGAATTCAGGAGACAGAAAGAAGATACAGGAAGACATGGAATATGTTCTTGTTGAAAGAAAAAAGAGGCATCCCATGGAATTTCCTTCTTCCGGTTCCATATTCAGGAGCGTGGACAAAGAGCCTGCATGGCAGTTTGTTGAAAAGGCAGGACTGCGCGGCTTGAAAATCGGCGATGCCTGTGTTTCCGAGAAACATACGAATTTTATTGTGAACCTTGGCCGCGCCACAGCACAGGACATAAGGACGCTCATTGACAGAATTAAAAAAGAAGTATTTGAAAAACTGGGAGTTGTTTTGGAGGAAGAAGTGGAGATGTGGGGATTTAATTCATGAAAGATAAAAAGATAGGGGTTCTCATGGGCGGGAAGTCCTCGGAAAGAGAGATTTCCTTGAAGAGCGGAAAAGCAATCCTTCAGAGCCTTATACATAGCGGTTATAATGCCGTGGGAATAGACGCGGAACATAATCTTGTAGAAAGTCTGAAAAAGCAGAAAGTTCAGGTTGTCTTCATTGCCTTGCACGGCAAATGGGGCGAAGACGGAACGGTCCAGGGGCTCCTCGAAATGATGGGAATTCCCTATACCGGTTCAGGTGTTCTTGGTTCGGCTGTTTCAATGGATAAAGTAATCATGAAAATGCTGTTGGACAGAATCGGGCTGCCTACTCCTGCATATACAGTTTGTCATGCCGGAGACAAGGTCAAGTTCCCGGTGCCTTTTGTAGTTAAACCGGCCAATGAAGGTTCCACAATAGGCATATCGATTGTACGAAGCATTAAAGAAAAGGGTGAGGCAGTCAAAAATGCCCTGAAATATGATAAAAAAGTTCTGATAGAACAGTATATCCAGGGCGAGGAAATAACTGTGGGCATAGCGAATAGTGTGGTGCTGCCTGTCATTGCGGTAAAACCGCTAAAGGGGTTTTATGATTTTGAGGCAAAATACACCAAGGGGATGACGGAATATATTGTACCTGCAAAGATCAGCAAAAAAGTTGAGAAAAAGGCGCAGGACTACGCAATGAAAGTATGCAAAGCCTTTGAACTTTCAGGATGCGCCAGGATTGATATGATGGTGGACGGAGATATACCGCTTATAATAGATATCAATACCTCCCCGGGCATGACTGAAACATCCCTTGTGCCAAAGGCATGGGAATATCTCGGCAGGTCTTTTGACAGCCTTGTCGAAGAAATTATAAAGGGGGCCTCTTTAAAAACATGAAAAAAACCCTGTACTTGTTTTTTCTTGTGCCTGTATGCATATTATCTATGCTCACGATGATATACATATTTTCCAAAGATGAGCCTCTTTTTTTCATAAAGAATATCAGAATAAACGGGGCAAGTCAGTTGGGAGATAACGATATTATGGGCAGAATATCACCATTTACGAAGGGGAACCTTTTCGGAGTAGATGTTCAAAAGATGAAAGATGTTATTGCATCGCACCCGTTTGTCAAAGAGGTAAGGATAAAGAGAGTTTTCCCTTTTTCCATCATCATTGATGTGAAGGAAAAAACACCCTCGGCTTTGTGGGTGAATAATGAAGGCGCCATAAGCGTGCTTGATGAATACGGGGAACCATATAAAGGTTTAACGAAAGGCGATTCAAAGAATATGTTTGTTATTAATGCCGGTAAAAAGGCGGATGTGAAGAGTCTCTACAGGGAAACCAACGGCTGGATTACGGAAGGGATTATAAAGAGAGATGCCATATCTGAAATCGCATATGACGAAGGCAGTGTGACGGTTTTCGGCGCGGAAGACGGGGTGGAGATAGTGCTCGGCAAAGAAGATCAGAAAGAAAGATTGAAAAGGGCCGTATCTATCCTGGAAGACGCAAAAAAACGGGGGCTTATGATTAAGTGTATAGACGCAAGGTTTGAAAAGGGCGGAATTATCCAGGAAAGGAAGGGGTAGAATATGGTTAGAGAAGACGAACTTCTCGTAGGGCTTGATATTGGAACCACAAAGATATGTGTTGTTGTGGGGAAGGTAGCTGAGGGAAACATACACATAGTAGGCATAGGGTCTTACCCTTCTACAGGCCTGAGAAAAGGCGTTGTTGTAAATATGGAAAGCACTATTACTTCAATAAAAAAGGCTGTGGAAGAAGCCGAATTAATGGCAGGCATAAAAATCAACAACTGTCTGGCAGGTATAGGGGGAGCTCACACCAAGAGCTTTAACAGTAACGGTGTTGTCGCGATTAAAGAAAAAGAAGTGAAGCCTGATGATATAGCAAGGGCGATTGACGCTGCGAAGGCAATTGCCATACCGGCGGACAGAGAACTCCTTCATGTCATTCCCCAGGAATTTATCATTGACGACCAGGACGGAATACGCGACCCCCTTGGAATCACAGGAGTAAGGCTTGAGGTAAAGGTGCATATTGTTACCGGCAGCGTCTCCTCCGGACAGAATATAATAAAGTGCTGTCGTATGGCAGGGCTTACCGTAGATGACATTATCCTCGGGCAGCTTGCTTCATCGGCAGCGGTTCTTACACCTGAAGAAAAAGAGATCGGCGTCGCCCTTGTTGATATCGGCGGCGGCACAAGCGATATTGCCGTATATTCGACGGGAAGCATAAAACATACATCAGTGCTGCCCTTTGGAGGGAGCAGCATTACGAATGACATTGCCATCGGATTGCGAACGCCTGTTGAGGACGCGGAGAAAATAAAGAAGAAATACGGCTGCGCTTTTTCGAATATGATAGGCGCCAATGAAACCATTGAAGTTCCCAGTGTGGGCGGGAGAAAACCGAGAACGCTTATGCGCAAAACCCTTGCGGACATAATTGAGCCAAGGGTTGAAGAAATATCGTCCATGATCTATGACGAGATTAAGAAATCAGGATTTGAAAAATTGCTCGCCTCAGGCGTTGTCATTACCGGAGGGTGCGCGAATCTTGAAGGCATTCCCGAACTTGCGGAAAACATATTCAATCTCCCGACAAGAAGAGGTTTTCCTGTTGGAGTAGGCGGTCTTGTTGATGTGGTTAATAACCCTATATACGCGACCGGTGTGGGGCTTCTTGTGTATGGATTCAAGCATTCCAATATAAAGCGCCGCAAAAAGTATGGCGGCCCGCAATCATTAATGAAATTAGTAAATGCTAATAATCTTCTCAACAGAATGAGGGAATGGTTTAAAGAAATTTTCTAAGGAGGTGTTGTTGTGAGTAGAGTATTTTATATGGATGAAGATAACGGTTTTTCAGCGAAATTAAAGGTTGTGGGGGTTGGGGGTGGCGGATGCAATGCTCTAAACAACATGGTGGATGCCGGTGTACCAGGAGTTGAATTTATCGGAGTTAATACGGATGTCAAGTCCTTGAGTACATGCAAGGCCAGTGTGAAAATACAGATCGGGAGTAAATTGACAAGGGGGCTCGGCGCAGGCGCGGACCCGGATGTGGGCAGAAAAGCAGCCCTGGAAGACACGGAAAAGATTATCGAGCACTTAAAGGGCGCTGATATGGTTTTTATCACCTGCGGCCTTGGAGGCGGCACCGGTACAGGCGCGTCCGCAGTCATCGCGGAGATTTCAAAGGAACTGGGCGCTTTGACAGTCGCAATTACCACAAAGCCCTTTGCCTTTGAAGGAAAAGACAGAATGAAACAGGCAGAGAACGGGGTAATTCAGTTGAAAACCCGTGTTGATTCTCTGATTACCATCCCGAACCAGAGACTCCTGTCTATCGGCGGCAAGCACATGACCATCATGGAAGCCTTTTACAAAGCGGACGAGGTGCTCTTAAATGCCGTCAGAAGTATATCGGATCTGATAGTAGGGTCAGGCCACGTAGTCGTGGATTTCGCGGATGTGAAGACCATCATGAGCGAGCGGGGAATGGCGATTATGGGCATCGGGGAAGCTACCGGTGAAAACAGGGCAAGGGACGCAGCGCAGAAGGCCATACAAAGTCCTCTTCTTGAAGATATTTCCATACACGGCGCGAGAGGGGTATTAATAAACGTAACAGGCAATCAGGACATGACCCTCCATGAGGTGCACGAAGCTTCCTCATTAATTCAGGAACAGGCCCATGACGAAGCAAAGATCATATGGGGACTTGTATATGATGAGTCTATGGAAAATTCAATGAGGATAACGGTTATTGCTACCGGTTTTGAAGAGAAGGCTGTTATTGAAGAGGATGTAAATGATATGCTCAGCAAAAGCAGGCTTTTTGATAATGAAGACCTGCCTCCTTTTATGAAGAAAAAGGTTGCAATTGACTACAAAGAGATAAAGATGAAAAGCGATATCATTGATATTGACGATGACAGGTACGATATTCCGACTTTCCTGAGGAAGCAGGCAGATTAAGTAGTGAATAGTGAATAGTGAACAGTGAACAGTAAAAAATGTAGAGTATATATATCAGCTAAACAGTTGACATGAATTATGCGGCGTGCATTGTCCAGTCAATTGAAAAAGCAGGGTGCAGGACGTAAAGAGCTTCTTGCATCCGAGAACGGGACAATAGTAAAAAAATGGGGCGGCAAAATCCCTGTGTGCGTGGTTTTTCCGAACACGTACTACATAGGCATGTCCAATCTCGCTGCCCATATCCTGTATAAGACGCTGAACAGTTATGATGACGTTGTCTGCGAGAGGTGTTTTCTCGAAGACAACGGTGAATGCATATCCATTGAAAGCGGAAGACCGCTTAAATCCTTTAAATGCGTATTTTTTACATTATCCTTTGAAATGGATTTTATAAACATTCCGAAGATTTTACGTCTTTCTTCCATACCCGTGCAATCCGAAGAAAGAATAGCGGACGATCCTATCATTGTTGCCGGGGGCATCTGCGTGATTTCAAACCCCGAGCCCATCCACAGCTTTATTGACCTCTTTATCATGGGCGACATAGAGTCAACCATCCCGGATTTTATGGAAAAGTTCAGAGAAATAATCGGCAAAGACCGGGAAGAAATTATTGATGAACTGAGCGGATTCGACTGGGTCTATAATCCGGCAGAGCTTAGAGTTTCGTACAGACAGGATGGAACTGTCGGGTCTTTTACGCCAAAAGATATTACTGTAAATATAAACAGATACAGAGGCAAAACCCTGGGAACATCTGTCGTTATTTCTGATAAAACCGAATTTTCCAATATGTTCCTTGTAGAAGGGACGCGGGGCTGTCCATCAAAATGCCCATTCTGCCTTTTGGGTAATTCCTACCGCTTTGTCTGTGATGAAATCCTGCCGCTCAGAACGGATGTGGAGGATATTGGCATTATCGGGGGAGGAGTTTCGTTCCATCCGCGTCTTCTGGAAATTACAGCCGCGCTGAGAGATGCAGGGAAACGCGTCCATTTTCCGTCCTTAAGACTCGATGAAATACCACTTTCAATTATAGAGCTTATGCAGGATGAGATCAAGACATTGACTTTCGGCATTGAGGCTGGCACGGAAAAACTGAGGGTAATTATAGGCAAGCCTTTATCGGATCAGGAGATTTACGATAAATTAGCCGCTATACTTAAAATCAAGCCCTTTAATCTGAAACTTTATTTCATGATCGGCCTGCCGGAAGAGACGATGGAAGATATAGAGAGTATTGTTGAGCTTGTGAAGCATATAAAGCATGTAATGGTTAAGGAAGGCGCGAAAAGAGGTTTTGTCGGCAGCGTCACCGTCCACGCGAGCCCCTTTGTTCCTAAGCCTTTTACTCCGTTCCAGCGGCTTCCCATGAATGATATGGATGAACTGAAAGACAAGATAAATTGGTTGAAAAGAGCCTTGAGCAAGGTTGACAATACCTACTTTACTCATGAGTCGGTAAAGTACAGCTTCATCCAGGCAGTGCTCGCCAGGGGCGATAGAAGGCTGAAAGATGTTATCCTGAAGTTTGCAGACGGAGTAAGCTTAAGCAGAATCATGAAAGACAGCGCTATTAATCTAAATTTTTACGCGTTGAGGGAACGGGGTAAAGATGAGATTATGCCCTGGGATTTTATAAAAGTTCAGTAACTTTTTCCTCCTGATTTTTATTCATTGTTTTATCACTGCTTTTTCTATGTCTTTCTCTTGGTCGGGCAAAGGCATATTGAAAATGTCCATCTGCGGCGGTCTGCTACGCTTTGCGATCTTCCGACGTACATTCAGTACGTCTCCAGCCTGCAAAGCTTACAGCCCATCCACATCTGAAAATTTCCAACATGCCTTTGCCCACTCCAAGCCTGATTCACATCAGCCGTCACGCTGATGTGAATCAGGCAGAAAAAAGGAGGTTTACATTATTAAGAATGTCCCGATAGTCCCCTTTAAAAACGGCGTCATACCGGCGAATACCCTGAAGGGCACAAGCACCGGTATCCAGAGATATTAAATTCTCTGGATGTTCCTGTTAATTCAAATCCAATCAACAAATCTGGGGAAATAATGATCATTCGGAGTTATCTGCCTTTATTGGTAATCATCTGAATTGTAGTGTTATCCAGTTAGGAGATTATGGAAAAAGTTGTTTAATTTTGTCAATTTTATTGAATAATTACTTGAACATTGATATTATTCATAAAACTATATAATACCTGGTTAGCTGTGTGGAATATTGAAAGACAATGGATAAAACGCAACTTATAGAATACCTTAATCAGTTTGTTCAATCAGATGAACCAGTACATTTTCGTCCATCTCAAACTGAAGAAATATTGGTCTCTGATATGCCAGACGATGTTGAATTTGAAATTTCTGAACTTGATGGAAAAGGTATTCGTCATATTGAACTTGAGGGATCATTCAAAAAGCAAAATGGCAAATTGTATCTCCATATGGCCCATGATTGGTATCGAAAATGGTGGACCGCACCCTTAGGTATGGCTCACCACCTGGACCTTATTAAAAGACTTGTCGAGTTTCGACAAAAAGAAGAAAAAAACATTGAAGATATTGAATTCGATGATGAAGGTGATTGGTGTCACTTATATTATTCTATTATCATCCCTGATGAAATTAAAACACTATATGTTGCTTATGACTATGGTCTTGATTTCTCAATTTGGAAAGATAGGATTCTTAATAGTGTTCAAAATAGAATTGGTGCGATTGTAAATGAAATTGCAAATGAATACTCATCATTTAAATCTCTCGAGTTTCCTGAGCTTATCGATCGAGTAAAAAACGAAAAAGATTCAAACATCAAGGGGAGATTACTTGAAGAATTAATGCACAAATTTTTTAGTTTTGTTAAAGGGTTCGTAGTCATAGAAAGATTAAAAACAGAGACAGAGGAAATCGACTTGGTAATTTTGAATAAATCAACTATTCCGCTATGGCAAAAAGAATCATCGCTTATTTTGGTAGAGTGTAAAAACTGGTCAAGCAAGTGCGGTAAAAACGAACTGGTTTTTTTCAAAGAAAAAATTATTAACCGCAAAGGTAGAGCAAAAATAGGCTTTTTCATTTCATGGAATGGGTTTGCCAAAACATTTACTAAAGAAGATTTAAGAAGTTCTCAAGGCGATATATTGATTGTTCCAGTTACAGGAAAGAATATTATTGAGGCACTATCTGGTTCCATAGAAGAACATCTTGAAAAATGGTGGCTTAATGCCACATTAACTTAATCAGCTAAAAAGTTTTTTGCGACGGAACGCAAAAAGCCGCGCCCGCTGAAAAGCGACGTTGGCCATGAAAGGAGACAAATGTGGCTGAAGCGATAGAAAGAATCTCCTGTTCCAATGCTGAGGAACTGATACGCTGTTTGGGGCGAGAAAATAGCTTGTGGGGAGGAGTTCGGCAGTTCTGGGTGTTTCGAGGTCATTCAATTGATGAGGAATACAAGCTTAAACCCAGTGCTCTTAGGGACAAGCCCAAGGCTATGCTTGGTTACAGTTTTTCGTCCAAGCAAGGGATACGGTCCACAAACCAAGAGCAGAAGGATGCCGAGTTTGAAAGACTGCATGAGTTCTATTGGGCAATCGATGCCCAGGGACTCAACGTCCCAGGAGACAGCAATCTACTCCGAACTCCAAACGGGTGGAAGATTCTCGAAGACAAAATAAACAGCGACGGCTGGCCCATAGACGACCTACTTCCACTCCTAGCTTTAGCGCAGCATTATGAGGTGCCAACACGTCTGTTGGACTGGGCCGAAAAACCCTTGGCTGCCACTTACTTCGCAGCAAAAGGAGCATTAAGAGATGATGCAAAAGGTCTTCTCAGTGTTTGGGCTCTGAACTTCGATTGGATCATAAATACTGCATTTCCAAGCAATACTAAGATGGCTATTTATGTGGTCACCGCTCCCCGCGCCTGGAACCCAAATCTCCACGCACAAGGAGGCATCTTTACGACTGAAATATTGGTAAGAAGTGATTTCCCGCATCCTGTGTCAACTGATCCAGTTGATGTCATTGTTGAAAATAAATGGAAAGCTTTGAAGTGGGCGGTACCAGTCATGGCTCACATCACGTTACCGCGCTCAGAAGCCAAGAAACTGTTAAGGCTATTGAACCAAGAAGGCGTAAGTGCAGCAACAATATATCCAGGCTACAAGGGCGTTGCGGATTCGCTGAAGGAGAGGGATCAGTGGGATGTCCCTGAGAGAGCTACCTACTGGATGAAACCATGATATTTGACCATGTAAGCATACTGTTTGGCCAACAATCACATGCAGCCGACTCGTTCCACTCATGGCTGATATTGGTGTCCCTGTAGAAAAAGTATCTGGAAAAACTTATTTGAGTGATGCAGAAAAAAGCGACATCGTAGAATGCGCTATAATGAAAATTTCAAGCCTGGGATGGGTTAGATGATTCCCGAAAAACCAAACTTTAATTATTTCAAAGTGCGATCAGGGGTTTTTCTACAGGCTCGTTATGTCAGAAGGATTTTAGGAATGCCATGGAGGCGATATGTCTACAAAACAGGCCGGAGCAATAATTAGAATAATTTACTACATTTTGAAATCAAACAATCAAACTGATCAGTATTTCACACCAGACTTCATATCGGAGCAGTACAAGGAAGTTCTTAAAGAACCTACTCATAAAAGGGCGATAGCAAATCTGCTTGAGTTTAAGAAGCATGGGGACAAAAAACAGATGATGACACTGGAAGAAGGAGCCAAACTGCGTGTTTGGCTGAATAAACACATAGATCGTAAAGGGATTACCTGGTTTGAAAAGCAAAGCGGCAATTTCAAACTCAAAACTGAATATGTTGAATCTTTAAATGATCTGATGAGGTAGAATAACATAACTACTGCGTACAGCGAATCAGCGCTATGCACGTCTCGCTGACGATAGTGTTGGGGCAAAGAAAATATGAGACGGAAAGAAGTTGAGAAACTAACACAATGTTTACATTCTTGGGAGGAAGGTCTTGCCCGTCTCGGTGAATGCATAGTTCAGTTTCAGAGGATTGAAGATGTTCTTGGCATGTGCATCTCCGCGATGATCGGCCGCAGTCGCAAGACAGGAGAAATCGTCACGGCTGAAATGTCTTTTCGTACAAAGGTATCGGTCTATGGTGCCCTGTTCTTACACACCCTGGAAAAGGCGGCCCTCCCAGATGATGTCGTGGACTTGATTCGGCGTATACAATGGGCAGAACAGCAGCGCAATACTCTCGTGCATTCCTTGTGGGACGCTAGCGAATCTAACCCGGGATGCATTAAGCGTGAGAAAAAGGCTATACGAAAAAGAGTCTTCAGCGTTGCCGAGGAACACCTTACACCCGACGAACTTGAAGACTTGAACCGGACATTTGAAGGTATAGTTACGGACCTCCTGTATCTCACCTCTCTTCATCTTCCGAAAGTGCAAAAGAGGCTTCCATGAATCGGTTATCGAGTCGAGAGGGTAAAACAAATAGCCCCAACAAATCGCTACCTTTAGACTCCTTACAGTCGTGGCTAATCATGGCGTTAAATGTTTAAATTTGAGAGGTAACCTGTGTGAAAAAGAAAATCGGAAGGAACGATCCTTGCCCTTGTGGTTCAGGACAAAAATATAAATATTGTTGTATTTCTCAAGAACAAAGAAATAGAAAAGTTCAAACTAATATACATTGTGAGTCATGTGGTAATCTTCTTGAGGCTGATTTAAGTGATGATATGATGAATAAACTTGCATCATCAGAATTGCCTTTAAAAAATTTCTGTAAGGACAATAATTTCTATTTTTTTGGACTAATAAGATTAAATAAAGTAAATGAATTTCATGAAAAATTAACTTCTGGAATACTAAATAAAAATGATTTTATTGATGCATATAAGAACATTGTTGATAAGACTTCTGTTATTAGCTGGATTGAAGATGCGTGTACCTTGCATTCAGCTTTCTCAAAAAGAAGACAAATAATTATTGATGCTTGTGAAGCTCATTTTAGCGGAAAATATACTCTATCTGTTCCTGTCTTATTTTCACAGATAGAGGGTATACTGAGAGATATTGGCGGATTAGAATTAAAAGATAATTTTAAGCCAACTATTCCAAAAGAAATATGGAACGAAAGATTTCTCTTCAGCCTAACTGACAGCGCTGAATATTTTAATGCTTTTATAACGAAGATGTATGAAGGTCAACAGAACGAAAATGCATTTAATCGAAATCCCATTCTTCATGGTATGAATGTAAGTTATGATTCAGAAGAATGGTCTCTTATACTGGTTCTCACTATATTAGAAATAAGAACTTTTCTCTGGTTTGAAAAGAATACTCATTCTCTTATCAAAAAAAGCATCTAACCTGGCGCTATAGCCAATTGCGGCCCTGAGGGCAAAGGACAGAGGAGGGGAGGTGAGGACATCCTTCAACATTTCAATTAAAAATATGGCGGGAAATAAAAGCAAAAAGTCATAAATCATCAATAATGAGACTTTGCAGACACTGTGTCTGCAACATTGCAGCAACTGTTGCTGCAAAATTTAAAATCCCCGTAAATTCAATATAGGCTTTGATTTAGGCAATTAAGTATATTTTGCTTGCACAGTGCAAGCAAGCATGGAATTCTTTTTAAAAATGTCTTTTATAGAGTACAGGAAAGCAAGGAAAGAAGGTTCTTGAAAATGGTATGTCTTTCTTCTTATTGAAAGTTGAAATAAGAAGAAGACAAAAAACAGAATAGAAGGTATAATAAACAAAAATATGGAAAAGCAGAGTGATAAGGGCAAAAGGCATAGAAGCGCTCCATCGAAGCGGTGCAGCTAATCCGCAAAAAAATGCGACTCGCGACCTCTATGTTATACGACAAGCCTAAAAACCGAATTAAAACAGAACCGAGCGCCCTTGAGGTGCGCTAAAAAAAGTGCTGGAATTGATTACCTCGCCATTAATATTTCATGGTACATTGTCAAAATATCAATGTACGGAGGAACAAAATGACATATTCCATTGAAAGTTGCTCCGGTGCTGGCTGGCAGGCTCTCGACCAGTACGTAATGGAACAATTGTCTATATTCGCACCCGACGAAATAAGACAGAGACAAAAAACAGATGTTGCATTTCCTGCTGTTTCAACGCGTTTCCAGTTGCAATATGAACATCCAAATGGTCGGCTGTTCCAAGGAGATTCTATTAAGTGGCTTGAGTCTCTTCCCGCTTCGTGCGTTGACCTTGTTTTTGCTGACCCGCCCTATAACATCAAAAAAGCTGAATGGGACAATTTTGAGAGTCAGGAGAAATATATTGAGTGGTCAATCAAGTGGATCGCTCAAGCCTCCCGAGTTTTGAAGCCTACCGGTTCTTTATATGTGTGCGGGTTCTCTGAAATATTAGCGGATATCAAACACCCTGCATCGAAGTATTTCAAGCATTGTCGCTGGCTTATCTGGCATTACAAAAACAAAGCTAATTTAGGGAATGAGTGGGGGCGGTCGCATGAGAGCATCATCCACTTCCGCAAAACAGACGCTTGCAAACTAAACATTGACGATGTTCGCACTCCTTACGGAGCGCATACGCTCAAATATCCGTCGCATCCACAAGCAGAAACAAGTGCATACGGTGGCAACGGAAACAAACAGCGTGACAACTGGATACCAAACCCTAAAGGCGCAAAACCAAAAGATGTAATTGACATTCCAACCACCTGCAACGGCATGGGTGAGAAAACCCCACACCCAACGCAAAAACCAGAAGAACTTTTGAGAAAATTTGTTCTTGCATCTTCCAATGAAGGTGATCTTGTTATCGACCCCTTTTCCGGGTCTGGCACCACGATAGTTGTTGCGGAGCAACTAAAACGCCGCTGGATGGGGTGTGACATGGACATCAATTATAATCAATGGGCAATGGAACGGTTAAAGAACGTCAGGCGAATGACTAAAGACGAATGGATCGCCCACGACCGGAAAACCGCAGCTCGGAGGGAATCCATACGATGAATATTGCAAAACTTGTAAACAGTGCCGTCAACAAAGACCTATTCCTCACGGTAAAAAGCTACATCACGTTTTGCACCCGCTATCTGGAGTATGTAGAGACAGGACTGCAAGCCCGTATCATCTCCAAGAACGAAAACCACTATCAATTTTTCCAATATCAAAAAGATGGATATTACAACATTACCCGCCCCCTCAACACTCTGCTCATGTACGACGCTGATAATTTTGAAAACAGCGCAAAGCAGTTTATGAAAACACTTGAACAGATAAAAAACGGAGAACGGCCATCAGACGAATTTAGAGAAAACATCAACCGCACCATCTATACAATCCAGCAATCAATCGGCGCAACACTCGATGCGCTACCTGCCGGAAAATCAAACCAAGCGCGAAAAGTAAATGGCGATTTATTTGAGCGACTTATCCGTTTACTGATTGTTTCCCTTGACGTAGATTGCGTATCAGGTGTCATGCAAGTGCCTGTAAAAGATGATGATGGAACAGAACTTTTTAAATCAGCCTACCAAAATGATTTAATGATAAGCAAAACAGGAGAGCTGAAAATCATAGGTTCTGTAAAAACTTCCAGCAAAGACCGCATTGACAAGGTTTTCATGGACAAGTTTTTATACAACAGGCTCACCAATACAGATTTGTCTCACATCGCCATTTTTCTAAATGATGTACAGCGTAAAAAGACAAAAAAAGAGCATGAGTACGGCATTTCAGCAACATTTCTGCCAGGCCACTTCAAGGCATACACGATCAAGCTGAATCCGCTTGACGGTGTTTATTACTGTGACATCCGCCCCAATATGATTACGCATCCATTACTTTCCCAACACATAAAGACTATTGATAATTTTTTCTACTCTGACCTCTGGACTCTTCTTGCCAGACAAGGACAGAGCCTTGAAGAAATAGCCATCAAACCTGAAAAATAATACAACAATTCCACATGTAGGTTTCAAAGAACAGAAAAACTGAATGAGGCATGCGGGACATCCTTCAATATTTCAATTGGGAAATAGATATGAAACCAAACCCAGCTCAACGAGGCGGTGCAGCTAACGTGGCGGTATAGCAGGCCACGTCGCTGACCTTTTTGTTATGCCTTTAAAATGATTGACATAAGCATCAAACTTGGCTACTCTATAAGAAGAATACAATAGGCACACCTTTATGAAATATTATGATTGGAACGATGAAAAGAACGAGCTACTCAAGAAGCTACGCGGAGTTTCGTTTGAGCAAGTCGTCTTGGCGATTGTTTCCGGTGATCTGATTGACCGCGTGAAGCATCCGAACCCTGACAAATATCCCAATCAGCGGGTATTCTTGGTGAAGATTGAAGACTACATATATTCTGTGCCATATGTCGAAGATGATGAGAAAATGTTTTTGAAAACAATAATACCAAACAGCAAAGCAACAAAGAAGTATTTAGGAGGCAAAAGATGAAAAAAGTGCAATACATCGATAAAGAAGAAATGGAATTGGCAAAATCGCTTGAGGCCGAGGAATGGGTCTCCGATCTCACCAAGAAAGAAAAGAAGCAGTATGAGGATTTTGCCCGCAATAGCTTGACGAAACAGAAAAGGATCAATATCCGAATGACTGAGCGAGACCTAAAGAAAATCCAGGCAAAGGCAATTGAGGAAGGTCTCCCCTATCAATCCCTCATATCTATGCTGATTCACAAATATAACGAAGGAAAAGTATCTATTCAAGAGGTGTAAATTACAACTGTTTTTTCACCACCCACTCCAAAAAGATTTCCACCACCCGTCACAAATAGAAATACACCACCTGCAAATCCGGTAGGCAGCTACTTAACCTCCCCTTTTAGATTTTGTGGACACTTGGGGACACTTAGGGGACGTTCTTTAATAACTAAGAAACTACTTGACATTCTTCTTATCCATTGATACCATTTCATCATGCCCAGGCACGCGAGACTTGATGCTTCAGGTTTTCTCCATCATGTTATTATCCGGGGAATAGAAAGAAAACCCATCTTCGAAGAAGACCGGGACAAAGAAGATTTTATCGGAAGATGTAATATTCTTCTGCCTGAAACCATGACTGCCTGCTATGCCTGGTCTATTCTTTCCAATCATATCCATATGTTCCTTCGCACCGGCACTGTTCCCTTATCAACGGTTATGTCCCGTCTTCTTACCGGTTATGCCACAGCATACAATTTAAGACATAAACGATCAGGACATCTTTTTCAGAACCGTTACAAATCAATTATCTGTCAGGAAGATGCCTATTTTAAAGAACTGGTCCGTTATATACACTTAAACCCCATCCGTGCCAATCTTGCAGACTTTAACGGCCTCGGTACCTTCCCCTGGTCCGGTCATGCTGTTTTATTGGGAAAGAAAGAATATCTTTGGCAGGATACGGGTTATGTGCTCTCTCTTTTCGGGAATCAGACATTGTATCTTAAATTTGTACGTGCAGGTATTAATCAGGGACGCAGAGAAGACCTGACCGGCGGAGGGCTGGTCCGAAGTCATGGTGGATGGACAGAAGTACGTAAATCCAAAAAAGACGGCCTTATAAAAGGTGATGACAGAATCCTCGGCGATACCTCATTTGTTACAAGAGTACTGTCACTGGCTGAAGAAAAGCTGGAGCAGCGTTATGCTATAAAAAGCTCCGGTATTACTCTCGACTTTGTGGAAAAGAAGGTTTGTGATCTTTTCGGCATGACTTCACGTGAGCTGTACGAACAGGGCAGGCAAAAGCGGTTGGGTAATGCAAGAAGTCTCTTCTGTTTCTTTGCAGTTCGTGAACTTGGCATATCAATGAAGATACTTGCTGAGAGGTTTTCAATAACCGAGCCTGCTATCGGCTACTCAGTGAGGAGAGGTCAGAAGATTGCGGAAGAGAAGGGGTGGGTGTTGATTGAGGCGGAATAGCTTGGTTGTTGAAGGATGTCGCCTGAGTATATAATTGCTGAAAAGTCGTCTTGAAAAGTCTGCACTGTGCAATCAGCCGAATAAGATGTTTTAAATCTTCTGGCTTACATGGAGAACGGATATGATCATTAGGAAAAAAGAGAATATTTCAACACTGGACGATGTTCTCGAATCGAGCTGGAAATCTCTCCATGAAGGTGTTCAAAACTTCAGGCATCCCTTTCACCAGCCATCCCTTGTCACCATCGATAATAACAAGCCCCAGGTGCGGGTTGTCATTATTAGAGAGTTCTCAGAAAAAGACCGAACATTAATATGTCACTGTGATGCCCGAAGTCCAAAGGTTTCACAGATTCGGGATAATCCTTATGTGAGCTGGCTCTTCTATCATCCCCAAAAGTGGCTGCAACTGCGTCTTTCCGGGACTGCTTCAGTCCATTCCGATGATAAAACAGCTCAATCTCAATGGGAAAAAGTGAGCCTGCCTCATCAAATCAACTACTGTGCCGAAATCCCGCCGGGTTCGCCAATAGAAAAACCGATTTCGGGTATCCCGGATTTTCTCCGAGATAATGCCTCTAAACTACTTAACGTTCCGGGAGCCCGAAAGAATTTTGCTGTTATTGTCTGCCGATTCGAGGAAATGGATTGGCTGCTGTTGAGGTTGACGGGGCACATGCGAGCAAAATTTCATTGGGAAGATCATCGCTTGAACGCATCCTGGGTCATCCCCTGATGCGTCCCCAACTATGGGGAGAAGGGTAGGAGGTAGGGACATCAATATTTCAATTAAACAGATGGCGGGAAGTAAAATAAGCAATCATAAATTATCAATAATGAGACTTTTCAGACAACGTGTCTGAAACATTGGCGGCAAATGTTGCCACCAAATTTAAAACCCCCGCTAAGCCAATACAGACTTTGGTTTGGATAATCAGGTATTTTTTTCTATCACTGTGATAGAAAATATGGAAACCCGTTATAAAATGTGTTTTCCTGAGTACAGGAAAACAAAATATAAGGTCTTCCGATACGGCCGGTTTTTATCGAAAAATGCAGCATTCTTCCACATGAGACCGAGACCATGACCGCCTGTTATGCATGGCAAGGAGAGGCCGGAAGATCATACAAGAGAAGGGGCGGACGTTGCTTGAGGGAGAATTAGCTTAGCCTTTAAGGAACGAATATCACCTCAAAAGGTGCACAGCTATGGACTATTGCAAGGGAAAGGTCACGAAATTGCTGGTTGATTACTTTGGAAATGACTTTCGAAGAATAACACATGCTCTGGAGGTCTTAAGACATGCCGAGAAGGTTGTCGACAACAGGGAGGATTATGATTACGAAGTCCTTGTGGCCTCGGCTCTCCTGCACGATATCGGCATAAAGCAATCCGAAGAAGTGCTTGGATACAATAATGGGACGACTCAGGAGAAATACGGACCGCCCATAGCTGAGAAGCTGCTCGACAGCATAAGTTTTCCTCCTGAAAAAACAAGGAAGGTTTGCGAGATAATAGGAAACCATCATTCTCGTTCACGCTATGATTACATTGAGCTGAAAATTCTTAAAGAAGCCGACCGGATTGTGAACAAGCTGGAAGGCGACTAAAGAGCGATCAACAAATGACACATGGCAAGCAATTCCAGCACGTCCGTAAAACGTCGCGCTGAATTATTATTTATGCTTCAACTGTTTTCACAAAAATACTAAAGGAGGGTAATTTATGAAAACTATGGCTTCCGCAGTATTTAATGAGGACTTTATTGTCTCGACAATCTTAAAGTTTTCCTGATAATTCTGGCCCTCGGGTTTATCACTGATCTTATGCGGGCATCATGGGGGGGTCCCCGTAAATCGTTCAGGATTGGTTCATTCTCTCAATAACATCATCCAATGAGCCTCTGAATGGACCGGCGGACTCCATTTTTATTGATGTGAGCGCTGCGGCGAACTGAAGCGAGTCTTCAACAGAATGATCCAGCCTGCGCGCCAAATATGATCCCATAACAGTGTCTCCGCGACCCATCCTGCCTACGATGCTCCTGTTGGTAAATTTTGCGAATGTGGATTTTCCCTTGCTCCGAGCCAACACTCCCTCTGAAGAAGTTATTATAATCTCGGAACTTCCCCAGTCTTCCAGTATGTCTGCCTGATCCTGGAGAACATCTGTACCAGTCAGGATTTGCGCTTCCACAGCGTCAAGTTTTACGAAACGCGCCATACTCAATATTTCTTTCTTTTCCGGAACATCTTTAAGGTAGACGGCCCCTGTTACATCGTCAGCCTGGAGCACGAAGCCCTGCATATCCACCGACAAAATGAATCCGCGCGCCTTCAGCAGCCGCATCAAGTCCAGTTGAAACTCGTAGGGACCCATACAGCAAAGGTGCACCAGGCACGGTTCAAAAAGAGGCATGTCGTCAATAACAAAACTCTCTCCGCTCTTTACAATAAAGGCCTGCCTTTCATCGACATTCGCGGTCTGGAAAACGATGCGGTATTGAGCGACCTCTCCGGGCTGTACGAACAGATCAATGCCGGCAGTTTTCATGGGTTCCAGGAGGTATTCTTCGCTCTCGGAGATTTGTGTTACAGCGGCAATCCTTTTTCCCTGACAGGAAGATGCTATTGCAGCAATGAGCACCGGGCTGCCCGGTTCGACAAAAGAGGGTCCCTCGAAAGGAAAAATTGTACCTGTAGCCATGTGACCGATAAATACAATATCATAATGATTCATTTTCGACCTTTCCAATTAACTTTGCCGGCGGACCGGCTGATATACTAACCAACGTATACCACTTTTTTCGTCTACAGTAAATAGAATAGGGTCTATAACGGGCTGCATTCAAGGGAGGAAAAAACAAAAAGAGGCGCAGAATTCTGCGCCTCTTTAAATATCTTTGTTTATTAACCCGGCATCAGGAGAGTCGGAAGCCATGTGGCAAGTCCGGGCCAGATAAAGAGAATAATTGCCCCGACAACAAGACTTATGAGAAAAGGGTATACTCCGGCGTAGATCACGCTGAAAGGCGTTTTGGTAATATTCTTCACAACGAAAACGTTAATCGCCACAGGAGGTATGACAACACCGACCATAACGGTAACGCCGATCATGATGCCGAACCACAGGGGATCATAACCGAGCTTGATGATTGCGGGGAAAAATATAGGCGTTGCCAGTATCATGAATGCAAGGTCATCAATAAAAGAACCGCCGATAAGGTAAATAAATGTAATAAAGACCATTACAAGCCATGCCGGAAGGGGAAGACCTACGATCCAGTCAGCGGCGATCATGGGTATCCTTGTTACGGCAATAAAGTGTCCCAACACCGTTGAACCGGCTATGAGCATGAGCACCATGCACGCGGTTCTTATTGATTCTGAGACTGATTTTGTATAACCCTTAAAGTTCAGGTCTCTCTTGGCAAAGGTCAGGACAAGCACAAAAAATGTTCCCACGCTTCCTGCCTCGGTGGGTGTAAAAAACCCTTTGAGAATACCGGCTATCATGAGGATGAAAATTGCGACGACCCATATAACTTCCGGGAGCGCTTTCATTCTTTCCGCCCAGGTAAATTTTGGGCCCTTTGGTCCAAGTTTAGGATTAATTTTGCACCATCCGTAGATTATTACGACAAAAAAGAAGGCAATAAGAAGGCCGGGGCATATGCCTGCGAGAAAGAGCCTCCCAATCGACTGATCGGAAATAATGCCGAATATGATCAGCGTAACGCTGGGCGGCAATAAAATGCCCAGAGTTCCTACAGTTGCAACGATACCTGTGGAAAGTCTTTTATCGTAGCCGTAGCGGTCCATCTCAGGGACAGCCACACTGGCAAAGGTCGCGGCAGTTGCAGGAGAAGATCCGCAGATGGATTTAAAGGCAGTCGCGCCTGCAACGGTTGCCATGGCAAGACCGCCGGGGATATGCCCGATAAATTTATATGAACAGTCAAAAAGCCTTTTTGCGATACCGGAGTTAAAGGCAACCTGTCCCATTAAAATAAAAAGAGGGATAACGGTGAAACCATAGGAATTGAAAACATCGAAAAAATCCTTGGCAAGCAAGTTCATTGAAGCGCTCCAGGAAATGAGGTAGCCAAATCCAAGAAAACCTATGAGAATCATGGCAAAGGCAAGCTCTATGCCTGTGAGAAACAGAACCAGTATAACGGCTAATCCTATCAGTCCTACGGTTACCTCATTCATATTGTCCTCCTGCGATCTTAATGATATCTGATACAAGCACGAGGCATTGTATGAAACAGCAAACCCCTAATCCGTATGCGATAGGATAAAAAGGCATCTGTCGCGTAGTGCTTACCTCTCCTGACTGGTAAAGACCGAATCCGTATATGAAGAGGTTGTAACCGATGAGAATGAATAATATGATGCCGGTGATGCGGGTGGTAACATTGAAGACATTTTGAATTTTTATTGAAAAACTTTTAACAGCAAAATCAACAAAGATATGCGCCCTTATCCACGATGTAATGGGAACGGCAAATCCTATAACAATTGCCCCGCCAAAACCGACTATTTCATAAGTACCGATAATGGGGCGGTTGAATAACCGCAAAAATACATCTCCTACGGTAACAAGCATAATAACTGTCAGCGCACATCCGGAAATAAAACCCATCCATTTACTCAGCTTCTCAACAATTTGTAGAAATCCGCCCATAAACCCTCCTGAAGTTGGCACTATTTTCCAATGCTTTTCAGCAAAACATTTTCTGTTAAAACGACCGGTAAAATATTTCCATTTTTGTATACACTTTGTCAAGTTAAAATATCGATCTGCTGTTTTTTTATAGCATATTCTGTCGACAGAACATTAATTTGTTTTATGCATAACTTATCGTACAATTTATATAAACTCCGGATGTTTTTCAATTAGTTTTCTTCTTATTTTTTAAAGAGCCGCAAGCAGCATAAAAAAACCGGATAACATCAATAGCGTTTTAATTGAAGCGGAAGTTGTGCCTTTACACATTCACCGAAAGATGGTAAAAACTATATGTATGAATATAACCTGTGCAATTCTTGCCGGAGGCAAAAGTTTAAGAATGGGGCGCGACAAGGCAACCCTTTCCGTAGGGGCAAAACCGCTGATAAACCTGGTATATGATGAAGCAAAAAAAGTTTTTAAAGATATTATTGTTATTTCAAATCATCATAAAATCATTGACGACCTGAATGTTCCTATTTTTAAAGATATTCTCCCTATACAGACCCCTATTGCAGGCATCGTATCGGCTCTTTTATACGCGGATACACCTTATGTTTTTGTTCTTGCCTGTGATTTGCCTTTTGTATCCCAAAGATCAATAGAATACATAATAAACGAAGTGCATGGCGAGGATCTGATAATCCCCAGATCAGGGGGAGGGTATGAACCCCTTTATGCAATATACGGCAGATCCTGTATTCCTCATCTATTCAAACTGATAGGGATGAACAGACTGCAAGCTACGGGCGTTATCCCTTTCCTTTCCGTGAGAGTGTTGGAAGAAAACCCGTGTTTTATGAATAACGGTTATTCTGTTTTTACCAATATTAATGCCGTAGATGATCTGGCAGTATTGCAGAATCTGGATGGCACAGCAGAGAGGGTGTCCTCCTGTCTAAGGACAAAAAAGCCTGCCGGAGACATGCAAGGACAGAACCATCTATGACTATCCTGCGACAGAGAACACTGCGGGAGGTGCAACAAACTGCAACGGATGAAGGGCGGGAAAAATATTACTATACCTCCGGCAATAATGAATTGGTTATCAGCAGGATGAAGGAAGGGCATATTGTAAAAGTCCTTGAGATAGAAAAACGGTCTTTTATTACGCCCTGGACAAAAAAAATGATTAATGAAACACTGTCTTCATCTATATCTATCAGTTTCATTATTGAAGAAAGCAGCCTTTTGCTCGGTTACATCATGTTATATTCTGTGCTGGATGAAGCTCACATATTGAATCTTGCAATAGATCCCGATTACAGGGGAAGGGGATACGCCGCACAGCTTATCCGTCATATAACTGAATATTGCGGGAAAAGAGGCATATCGGATTTTTATCTTGAAGTTAGAGACAGTAATGTTAAGGCTATAAATTTATACAGAATGTTCGGTTTCAAAGTTATCGGGAAAAGAAAGGGATATTATACGGACACCCATGAAGATGCTCTTGTAATGCATCTTTCATTGCATTAAGCATAATAGAATACTCAGCTTTAGCTGACTACCGGCTAAACGTTCAATGAGGAATTATGGTTGAAACAGAAGCGCAGATTATTGAAAACAAGAACATTCTTCCGGACTACTTTCTACTCAGATTAAAGCCGGTTAAGGCTTTTGGTAAGGTAAAGCCCGGTCAGTTTGTTATGCTGAAGATACCGGGAAAGGAAGTTTTTCTGAGAAGGCCCTTCAGCATATATGATTATGAAAGGGGCATCCTCACAGTTATGTACAAGGTTGCAGGAAAGGGAACAGAGATTTTAAGCAAAACGGGCGAGGATAGGTTGACTTCTGTGCTGGGCCCCTTAGGCAACGGGTTCCGGGTTGCCAAAAGGGATGCGTATTTGACGGTGGCCGGGGGAATCGGCATAGCAGGTATACATCTTCTCATTAAAGAACTGAAGGGGAAGGCGTCCGTATTCTTCGGATGTTCCTCTCATATTGAGACAGCCATCCTCAAAGATATAGAGCATTTAAACCCCATGGTCTCCACCCTTGACGGCTCATGCGGATACAAAGGAAATGTTGTTGAGATGCTCAATAATTATCTTGAAACCACGGAAAAGACCGATCAAGAGATTTTTGTATGCGGCCCCGAGGGGATGCTGAAAAGCCTCAAAACATCAATTGACAAGAATAAAACACCTTGTCAGGCCCTTGTGGAAGAAAGGATGGCCTGCGGCCTTGGTCTCTGTTTCGGCTGCGTGATAAAAACAATTGACGAAAATGAACCTTATAAGAGGGTATGCAAGGAGGGGCCTGTATTCGATCTATGGGAAATATCTCTTTAGAATTATTCAGCAAGACACTGAAAAATCCTGTTATGAATGCATCAGGTACGCTCGGTTACGGAAAAGAAATTGAGCCGCTCTGGGGTGTTGAGACGCTTGGGTGTTATGTAACAAAGGGTCTGTCAATGAAACCGCATCACGGCAACCCGCTTCCCCGGGTATGGGAAGAGAGATGCGGCATGATAAACAGCATAGGGCTTCAGAATGTCGGCATTGAGCGTTTCTTTGATGAATACTTTCCTCTTTTTAAACGGAAAAAAACCCCTGTAATTGTAAATTTTTTCGGTTTTACCGGAGACGAGTATATGGGCTGCGCGGAAATGATCAAGCCGGACGAACAGATTATTGCCCTGGAGATGAATCTTTCCTGCCCGAATATCAAGAAAGGGGGAATCAGCTTCGGAAAAGAAGCGGATACAGTCTACGAGATAGTAAAAAATGTAAAGGCAGTCACAAAAATACCGCTTTTAGCCAAGCTTACGCCGGAAGTGAAAAATATTGTTGAGATTGCCCTTGCAGCTTATGAAGCGGGAGCAGACGGGCTGACCCTTATAAACACAATCCCGGCAGCCGTTGTAGATGTAAATAAAAGAACAGTCCCGATAAAAGGCGGGCTGTCCGGTCCGGTTGCAAGATCAGTTGCCCTGCGGGCAGTGTATGATTGTTCAAAAGCAGTTCCTATACCAATCATTGGTGTAGGGGGAATTATGGATACACAGGACGCTGTAGCGTTTTTAATGGCAGGAGCACAGGCAATCCAGATCGGTACTGCCACGTTCGTAGATCCTTATGCAATCCCGAAAATAATCGAGGAATTGAGGGAGTATCTGGATACGCATGGATACGCAGGCATTGAGAGCGTCATCGGAATCACCCATGACCAATAACAGGCCGAACCCGGCCGCGGAAATTATTGACGCGGCAAAATCCATCGAGGAAGGACTCGGTGTTCCGAATATCCTTGCAAGAATTCTTGTCTCAAGAGGAATAACGGATGTTGATGAAGCAAAGTCATTTTTGCATCCGCGGCTCGATGATCTTTCCGACCCTTTTTTACTCCCCGATATGGAAAAAGGCGTGGAAAGAGTCATTAAAGCAATAACGGAACAACAGAAAATATGCATTTACGGTGATTATGACGCGGACGGCATTACATCTACCGCTCTCATGGTAAATTTCTTTAAACATTTAGGGCTATCTCCCGAGGTCTATTTACCGAAAAGACAGGAAGGTTATGGACTGAATATCGAGTCAATAAGCAAGCTGAAAACACAAAACCCGGATCTCCTGATTTGCCTTGACTGCGGTTCTTCAAATCATGATGAGATTGCGTTCGTAAAACAATCAGGCATTGAAACGGTTGTTATTGACCATCATGAACTGCCGGAAAAAATGCCGGACGCCTGCGCCTTAATTAACCCGAAACGTAAGGATTCACGATTTCCCACAAGAGAGCTGGCAGCATGCGGCGTAACCTTCTTTTTCCTGTGGGCACTCAGAAGGGTTATGCATAACAGGGGTCTTTTAAAAAACAAGATAAATCTTAAAAAGGAGCTTGACCTTGTGGCAATCGGCACTATCGGCGATATGGTGCCCCTTACAAAAGACAACAGGGTCCTTGTCAAATTCGGTATTGAAAATATGAGACGGCAGCCAAGGGTATGGTTAAAAACGTTTTTTAATAAAAATCTTATACCACGCGGCCGGAATGTTGATGAATACGCGTTGAATTTTATTATTATACCGAGGATCAACGCGACAGGCAGGGTGTCAAAACCGGAAGTAGCATTGAATTTCCTGATCTGTAATGAAGAAAATGAGTCCGAGGCTATGTTGTTTGATCTCCAGAAAGCAAACAAAGAAAGGCAGGACAAAGAAAAATCAATTTTAAATGAAATAGAAGGTATTGTAATCACAGATAATTTATCAGATAGAAATTCAATAGTTTTATTTAACAAAGATTGGCATTTAGGGGTAATCGGTATTGTTGCGCAGAAACTTGTTGAGAAATTCGGCAAACCGTCTATAGTGATAACTGAAGTGAACGGCATATGGAAGGGGTCGGGCAGGGGAGGCAATGGAATGAACTTGCTTAAGACGGTAGCGTCTCTTTCTCATTTGCTTTTAAAACATGGCGGACATAAGTATGCCTGCGGTGTATCGCTTTCAGAGGAGAACCTTATTCCCTTCAGGGATGCCTTCGAAGAGTGCGTAAAAGTCATGCCCCATGAGATAAGCAAGCAATATCATGTAGATACACATGCTGAATTTGAAGAGATAACAAGCGAATTTATGGAGCTTATTGAACAGTTGTCTCCCCATGGAATTGGTAATCCGAGACCGGATCTTCTCCTGATGCCTTCGGATGTTTCAGTAATTAATCAGCGGCGCGTCAGGATAATAGATAAGAATAAGAAGGCATGGGACGGGATAATTCAAAACAAAGGCTCCTCTATGTCACAGCCCAACACCTCGGCAATCATCGGATATCCTTTTATTAAAAAGGAAAGAGATGAACAATTCATACATTTCTATATTAAAGAATTTGTAGTGAACGATAATGGTCTATAATAACAGATTTTTATACTCTCTCATTTTTTAAACTCTCCCCGGTTTGTCTCATATTGTAGTGGATAAATGCAGCTTGTTGAATTTCCCGGTTTTATCCTGTATCCTTTATTTACGGAGATAATTTGACAGAAAAAGGGCCGGATCAGGAAACTCAGTTATTAAGGGTGCTTGTTGTTGATGATGAAGCAAACATCCGCAAGACTTTATCCATGTGTCTTGAAGCAGAGGGGCACAGGATTGTCGCTGTAGGCAATTTTCCGGATGCCCTGCAGGAAGCTTCGAGGACATCTTTCGATCTCGCGTTCCTTGATCTGAGACTCGGAACAGACAACGGCCTTGATCTCATACCTCATTTGCTGGCTGCAACGCCATGGATAAAGATCATCGTCATTACCGCTTACGCTTCCGTCGATACAGCGATTGAGGCTATGAAACGCGGAGCCGCAGATTATATTTCAAAGCCCTTCACTCCTGCTCAGGTCAGAATGGCAGTCCGTAAGAGCTTTGAAATGCGCATACTCGAACAAAAAGTAGCAGTGCTTCAGGAGGATCTGGAACGTTCCCGTCCGGAAATAGATTTTTCAAGCAAGAGCCCGGTTATGCAAAACGTGATAAACCTGGCACACAGGGCGGCTTTGTCAAATGCCACCATCCTCCTCCGTGGAGAAAGCGGAACAGGCAAAACCGTTCTTGCACGTTCCATTCATTCATGGAGCAGTCGTGTTGATAAACCCTTCGGTATTGTCTCCTGTCCGTCTTTTTCCTCGGAGCTTCTGGAAAGCGAACTTTTCGGACATGTAAAAGGGGCATTTACCGGCGCTGTGAGAGACAACCCCGGCCGCATTGCATCCTGTGAGAACGGTACGCTTTTCCTTGATGAAATAGGCGATCTGCCTCTCTCTCTTCAGTCAAAGCTCTTACGTTTTGTTCAGGACAGGGAATATGAGCGCGTCGGTGATTATATAACCCGTAAGGCAAATGTGCGGATTATTGCCGCGACAAACATGGATTTGGAACAGGCGGTAACTGACAAGAGATTTCGGGAGGACCTCTTTTACAGGCTTAATGTTATCCAGATCGAGTTTCCGGCTTTGCGGGATCGCTCTGAAGATATAGTGGCCCTTGCAGAAAAATTATTGGCGTTCTACGGCAGGGTAAACCATCGTTCCTCTCTCAGGTTCACGGATGAAGCCCTTCAATTTCTAAAAAAATATCACTGGCCCGGGAATGTAAGAGAACTGAACAATGTCATTGAGCGAACAGCAATCCTCTGTCAGAATGATCGGGTCGGCATCGAATCCCTTCCTGCTAATCTCTTACCGGACAATACAGTCTCCGGTGTAGGCGACCCTGTTACTCTGGATAAAATCGAGGAACAGCACATCAGGCGTGTTCTCTCAACGGCAAAATCCCTCCAGGAAGCAGCCGCAGTGCTCGGTGTTGACCAGACAACACTCTGGCGGCGGCGAAAGAAATACGGTATCTGATATCGCCCTTGCAATTTGCAATAGTTTTTCTCCTGTTCATTGAGAAATGCAATACACATTTTTATATCATCCTCAAAAAACTTTCAATATCAATTAGTTATAATTTGTAATTCTCCGGCACAATCCTTGCTTTATAATGCACAAGTGGAGGCATAACAATGTTGGGAATTCGTCAGAAACTGTCTCTCGGGTTCGGTGGTCTCCTGCTCATCATGATGGTGATCGGGATTCAGAGCATCCTGCATCTTTCCCGTTTGGGAGAATCTATTGATGTAATATTGCGGGAAAACTACCGAAGTGTCATTGCCTGTCAGGAAATGAAAGAAGCTCTGGAAAGGATCGACAGCGGGATTCTTTTTACGCTGCTGGGAGATGCAGAAAAGGGGAAAGAGCTTATCAATAAAAATTTGATTGTCTTTGAAAAAGCTCTTCAGGCTGAATTAAACAATATCACCATGCCGGGAGAAGATGAAAAAACAGCCCTCCTGCAGGAGATTTTCAAACAGTATAAAAAAGGCCTTAAGAGTATAGAGGAAAGAAACACGCCGCCTGCTTTCAGGCGCAGTATTTACTTCACAAACCTTCTTCCTGCATTCCATCAGATTAAGGATAAGGCAGATGAAATTCTTCAGATGAATCAGCAGAACATGAGCGACGCCAACAACCATGCCCGTAAAAGCGCGGCAAATGCCCGAAGACAAATGTACATCCTCCTCTTTGTCGGCATTATCACAGCATCGGGTTTCGTATACTTCACCGGTCGATGGATTCTCCGCCCCATCAACCGTCTTATAAAATCCACCGATGAAATAGGGCGTGGGAATCTTGATCTTATTGTACAAAGCAGTTCACATGATGAAATCGGTTATCTTTCAGAATCTTTCAATACGATGACGGCAAGTCTCCGTGAATTCCGCCGCTCGGACCAGGCCAGACTCGTAAGAATACAGCAGGCCACACAGCAGGCGTTCAACAGTCTTCCCGATGCCATTGCCGTTATAGATTTCGATGGCCGGATAGAATTGGCAACAGCATTAGCAAGAGACATATTCGGATTAAAACCTGATGCCAGGATACAGGACACACGGTTTCCTCTTGTTTTGGATATCTTCAAGAGCGCCCTGAAAAGCGGGCATATTACAGTTCCGGAAAAGGGGGAAACGATAATTCAGGAATTTGTAAAAGGAGAAGAACATTTCTTTCAGCCTGAAGCAATACCGATCAAGGATATTAAGGGACAGCCCACCGGCGTTATGCTGGCGCTCAAAGATGTCACGCAGTTGAGGCAGCAGGACGAACTGAAAAAAGGCATCATATCAACGGTGTCGCATCAGTTGAAGACACCCCTCACATCCATCCGCATGGCAATCCATCTGCTCCTCGAAGAGAATGAAAACATAGGAACCCTCACCGATAAACAGGTTGAACTCTTACTTATGGCAAGAGAGGACAGCGACAGGCTTCATGATATACTCAGCAGCCTCCTCGATATCAGCAGGATGGAATCGGGAAAGGCTGCTATGAATTTCCAGGTAGTCTCTCCCAATGCAATCGTGCTTGACGCTATCGATACTTATACGCTGTCGGCACATGACAGAGGGATAGAACTTCGTACAGAGCTTTCCCATGACCTGCCTGAAGCCTGGGCTGATCCCATGCAGATAAGCCAGGTCTTTTCCAACCTCCTGGGAAACGCGCTGCGGTATACCAATCCCGGTGGAGCGATCACTGTTTCCGCTTCAGCAGACGACCGGATGGTCTTTTTCAAAGTTTCCGATACCGGCAGGGGCATCCCCGCAGAATATCTTGACAGACTCTTTGAACAGTTCTTCCGTGTTCCGAAACAAAAAAAGGAAACCGGTGCAGGACTCGGCCTTGCCATTGTAAAGGAAATCGTGGAAGCACATGGCGGGACAATACGCGCAGAGAGCAGTGAGGGAAAAGGCAGCACCTTCACTTTTACCCTTAAAAGGGCGGATCATATCTCTAAAAAGGAGCATCACGTATGATTGACATTGTTTTCATTGCCATCACAATAGCATTTTTTACGCTTTGCTTGTTTTATACCCAGGGTTGCGGGAGGCTATAGGACATGATTGAATTGATTGGAATAATCATGGGGTTTAGTCTTATCGGGTACTTGGTTTTTACTATCCTGTACCCTGAGAAGTTTTAGAGGAGGCATCATAGATGGATGTTTACGGATGGATTCAACTCACAGTCTTTATCTCCCTTCTCCTGCTGCTTACCAAGCCTATGGGGCTTTACCTTTGCCGGGTTCTCGACGCACAGGGCAGGACTTTTCTTGATCTGGTTCTCAAGCCTGTGGAATGTTTATTTTACCGTCTTTTCCGCCTTGACCCGAATAAAGAACAGGACTGGAAAAGCTACACACTGTCAATACTTGTCTTCAGTCTTACAGGGTTATTATTAACTTATGGAATTCTCAGACTTCAGCACCTTTTGCCGCTTAATCCCCAGGGTCTGGGTCCTGTCAGCCCTGGTCTGGCCTTCAATACTGCGGTAAGTTTCACCACGAACACAAACTGGCAGAATTACACCGGTGAATCCACGCTCTCATATTTTTCCCAGATGGTGGGGCTTACCTTCCATAATTTTGTTTCAGCAGCAGTGGGGATTGCCGTGGCTGCGGTTCTCGTCAGGGGCATCGCGCGTCATACTGCAAAAACAGTGGGGAATTTCTGGGTTGACCTTGTCCGGATAAACCTCTATCTGCTTCTGCCTCTCTGTTTTGTATTTGCTCTTTTTTTAGTATCTCAGGGAGTAATCCAGAATTTTAAACCCTATGAAAAGGCAACACTTATAGAACCCGGGACTGTTGAAATTCCAAAAAAGGACATTAATGGAAAAGAAATAAAAGATGAAAAGGGCAATCCTGTTATTGAGAGGCAGGAAGTAAATAGCCAGCTTATCCCTCAGGGACCTGTTGCTTCTCAGGTTGCAATAAAGATGCTCGGAACGAACGGGGGCGGATTTTTCAACGCCAATGCCGCGCATCCCTATGAAAATCCGACGCCTCTGTCCAACTTTCTGCAAATGCTGTCCATTTTTCTCATCCCAAGCGGGCTTACCTATTATCTTGGCCGGATGGTTAAGAAGCAGCAGCACGGCTGGGCAGTATGGAGCGCAATGACGATACTTTTTTTAGCTGCACTTTTAGTCTGCTGGTCGGCTGAAAGCGCCGGCAACCCGAGGCTGCAAGCTTTGGGAACAAGCCAGGTAACAGGAAACACGGAAGGGAAGGAAGTGCGCTTCGGGATATTTAATTCAGCCCTTTTTGCCGTGGTTACAACGGACGCTTCATGCGGCGCAGTAAACTCTATGCACGATTCCTTTACACCTCTGGGCGGATTAATTACTCTTTTCAATATACAGTTGGGCGAGGTTGTATTCGGCGGTGTCGGCACCGGTTTATACGGAATGCTCATTTTTGTGGTGCTCGCGATATTTTTGGCAGGACTCATGGTTGGACGAACACCTGAATATCTCGGAAAGAAGATTGATGCCTATGATGTAAAGGTTTCCGTATTGGCCATGCTTATATCCATATTCTGTATTCTCGGTTTTTCAGCCGCCGCGCTGGTAAGCAAATGGGGACTTAATGCTCTCGGCAATACAGGGTCGCACGGTTTCAGTGAAATTCTCTATGCCTATTCATCGGCAGCAGGAAATAACGGCAGTGCCTTCGCAGGTCTTTCCGGAAACAGTTCATGGTACAATACGACACTTGGCCTGGCAATGCTTTTCGGACGTTTTTTTATGATTGTGCCTGTTATGGCTCTGGCAGGAAACATGGCAAAGAAAAAGCTTGTTCCTTTGACAGGAGGCACTTTCCCTGTCTGGGGCATTACATTTACTCTCGTGCTTGTCGGAACAATCCTCATAGTGGGCGCCCTTACATTTCTGCCTGCTCTGGCAATGGGCCCTGTTGTCGAACATTTTCTCATGATAAAATCAACTGTTCTTTATTAAAGGAGTAAATACTGTGGCTATAAAAACCCATTCTTTTTTTAATCGCGAAATCATGGTTCAGGCCATAATAGATTCCTTCAGGAAACTGAATCCGAAATCGTTACTGAAAAACCCGGTTATATTCGTTACTGAAGTTGGAGCTGTTATTACCACGGCAGTACTCTTTTTCAAGCCGGAAAATGAACCTTTTTCCTTTGTACTCCAGATAACACTCTGGCTCTGGTTTACCGTACTTTTCGCGAATTTTGCGGAAGCTATGGCTGAAGGCCGGGGTAAAGCGCAGGCAAACGCTCTCAGAAAAACACGAACCAGGACTATGGCGAATATGCTCAAATCAGGCGGCATAATTGAGGTAAAACCAGCCGATCAACTGCGTATGGGCGATATTTTCATCGTATCCGCCAGGGAAACTATACCTGCAGACGGCGAATGTATTGAAGGTTTTGCTACTGTTGACGAATCTGCCATTACAGGAGAATCAGCCCCTGTCATACGGGAAGCGGGCGGCGACAGAAGCGCCGTTACCGGCGGCACCCGTGTTCTTTCCGATCAGGTAAAGGTTCGGGTAACTGCCAACCCCGGCGAAAGTTTCCTCGACCACATGATAAGTCTTGTAGAAGGCGCACAACGCCAGAAAACCCCTAATGAAATTGCCCTGACAATTCTGCTTTCAGCATTAACGATCATCTTTATCATTGTTGTCATGACATTGAGGCCCTTCGGCCTTTATGCTGGCATCTCCATTTCCATAACCGTCCTGGTGGCCCTGCTTGTCTGTCTTATCCCTACCACTATTGGCGGGCTTTTAAGCGCCATCGGCATTGCGGGCATTGACCGGATGGTCCGGAAAAATGTCCTTGCCATGAGCGGCCGCGCCGTGGAAGCGGCAGGAGATATAGATGTGCTGCTTCTCGATAAAACCGGCACGATCACATTAGGAGACCGTCAGGCAACGGATTTCCTGCCGGCCCCGGGGGTTGCGATAGAGGAGTTGGCAAATTGCGCGCAGCTTGCGTCTCTGGCTGACGAAACACCTGAAGGCAGAAGCATAGTTGTTCTGGCGAAGAAATATGGTCTCAGAGGTCGTTCGATCACCGAGATACCCAATGCACAGTTCATCCCCTTTTCAGCAAAAACAAGGATGAGCGGCGTCGATTTTGATAACAGACAGATCCGCAAAGGCGCCTGTGAGGCGGTGGAGTCTTTTGTCGGGGGCAGCATTCCCATAGATGTTCGCACCTCCGTTCATCATATCTCGCTTTCAGGAGGAACTCCCCTTCTGGTTGCTGACGGTAATAAAGTCCTCGGTACTATACACCTCAAAGACATTATAAAAGGCGGGCTTAAAGACCGTTTTGAGCGGTTCAGGGCCATGGGAATAAAAACAGTGATGATTACCGGCGACAACAAACTTACCGCGGCTGCCATAGCAGAGGAAGCAGGCGTGGACGATTTTATAGCTGAAGCACGGCCTGAAGATAAACTTGCATTAATTAAAAGAGAACAGTCAGCGGGACATCTTGTGGCCATGACCGGCGACGGCACCAATGACGCGCCTGCCCTTGCCCAGGCCGATGTAGGGGTTGCCATGAATACGGGGACACAGGCAGCCAAAGAAGCAGGGAACATGGTAGACCTTGATTCCAATCCCACAAAACTTATTGAGGTCGTCGAGATAGGCAAGCAGATGCTCATAACAAGGGGCGCTCTGACAACCTTCAGCATAGCCAATGATGTGGCAAAATACTTTGCCATTATTCCTGCGCTTCTGGTAACCGTTTTTCCCGTAATCGCCCCGCTCAACATTATGGCGCTTCAGTCTCCCCGCAGCGCAATTCTCAGCGCGGTGATTTTTAACGCCCTTATCATTATTGCCCTTATCCCCCTGGCTTTGCGGGGAGTCCGATTCCGTCCGCTCAATGCCTCTGCGCTTCTCAGACGCAATCTTTTGATCTACGGCCTTGGCGGGCTCGCAGTTCCCTTTCCCGGTATAAAACTGGTAGATATAATTGTGAACGCCCTTCATCTCGTATAGGAGAAAATATATGAAGGATTTGATGACAGAACTTCGCATTTCACTTGTAGCCGTAATATCCCTGGCAATTATTCTCTGCGGCATCTATCCTCTTTTGGTCGGGCTTTGCGCGCAGGGATTATTTCCTTCGCAAGCTAACGGTTCGCTGATAATACGCAACGGCAAAATCGCGGGATCAAGCCTCATTTCACAGGGATTTATCGATTCTAAATATTTTCACCCCAGACCTTCGTCAGCCGGACAGGGTTACGATCCTGTCTCTTCAGGAGGAAGTAACCTGGGACCCATTTCAAAAAAACTTGTTGAGGATGTAAAACAACGCATTGTTGATTTTCGGAAAGAAAACGGGCTGCCTGATAATGTTCCAATACCTGCCGATGCTGTTACAGGATCGGCCAGCGGCCTCGACCCTCACATAAGCTTAAAAAACGCCCTCCTGCAGGCGCCTCGTGTGGCAAAAATACGGGAGCTGAGCGAAAAAACAGTTCTCACGGAAATTGAGAGATATACCGAAGGCCGTGATCTTGGATTTCTCGGAGAACCAGGGGTAAATGTACTTATACTGAATATGGAACTTGATAAGATATTAAAATGATGAATGACGACAGAGCCTTATCTTTCCTGAGAATGATCAGACACGCCCAGCGGGGACGGCTGAAGGTTTACCTCGGCTATTGCGCCGGAGTGGGAAAAACCTTTCAGATGCTTCAGGAAGGCCAACGCCTTAAAGCAGACGGCATTGATGTCGTTATCGGACTTCTTGAAACACACGGCCGCGCGGAAACGGCCAAAATTGCCGAGGGATTGGAGCTTGTGCCGCGGTACAGGCAAGAATACCGGGGAATTATCGTTGAAGACATGGAACCCGACGCTATCCTGGCCCGCAAACCGCAGGTTGTCCTCATTGATGAACTCGCCCATACAAATGTGCCGGGCAGCAGAAACCCGAAAAGGTATCAGGATGTTCAGGATATCCTCGCGGCTGGCATTCATGTTATTACGACGATGAACCTTCAACATTTGGAAAGCCTCTACAATGTTGTTGAAAAAGCTGTCGGTGTAAAGGTCCGGGAGCGCTTACCCGATTCCGTTCTTGCCGAGGCGGATCAGATCGTTGATGTTGACCTCACTGCCGAAGACTTAAGGAGGCGTCTTGAAGAAGGCAAAATATATCCTTCTGACCGCGTTAAAACAGCTCTCACAAATTTCTTCACTTTTTCGAATCTTGAAAAGCTCAGGGAACTCACCCTTCGTGAACTTGCGTCTCAGATAGACCTGAGGAGGCGGGAGTTTTCCGAAGACGATGCTCTTTCTATGCCGGATCAAATCATGGTATGCCTGAGTTCACGGGGACCGAACACCGAAAAACTGCTGCGCTATACTTCACGTCTGGCAGGAAAACTCAATCGAAACTGGTACGCTGTTTACGTTCAGACACCCTCTGAAGAGGCCACTGTCATTGATGTCCAGGTTCAGCGTTATGTCTCAGAAACATTAACCCTGGCCAAAGAGCTTGGCGCTATGGTCTTTACATATAAAGGGGAAGATATATCAGATACAATCCTGAGATTTGCCAGGGAATATCGTGTGGGTCATATCGTGATAGGCAGGTCAAAGGCGAAACCATTCTGGAAACGCTTCGGAAAAAACAGGAACATCCTGAACAATCTGATCAAAAATGCCGGAGGCATAACAATAATCGTACTTGATACAGGCGAAGAAGCATTTTTCCCTGCAAAATCCAGCCAAATAATATCCGGAGAATCATCAGCGATTGAAACGGTCGCTGAAATTCCTTCTTCCCTTACAGCCCAGTTAACATTAAGCAACCTTCTTTCGCCGGATAGAATTATCATCTGGGATCAACCAGTTCAGAAAGAAACCGCCCTTAGGGCACTTATTGAAGCTGTTACAAAAAACAATGGAGCAGGCGATCCCGGTGTTTTGCTGAGGGACGTTTTAAAAAGAGAAGATCAGGGATCGACTTTTTTCAATGAAGGCGTTGCCTTTCCCCATGTGCGGGTTCCCGGACTTGCTGATCCTTTGATTTCGCTGGGACTGACAAGAAAAGGCATTTCCGACGTATCCACAGAAAGTCCTATTGAGCTTATATTTCTTATACTTTCTCCGGCAGGAGCTCCGGATGTTCAATCGCAAATACTTAGTGTCTGCAGCAAAGCAAGCCAGAACAGATACCTCCTTCAGCGTTTAAGGACTGCAGAAACAACGGCAGGTGTTATGGAAGCAATTGAAAACTGGGAAGAGCAAGTAAAGATTTCTGTTGCTTAAATCTTTCTAAAAAAATCCTCTTGCCGTCTTTACCGAAGAAAATGAGAGAAACAATGGAGAAAATTACATTAAAAAAACCAGTGACACCAAAAGTGACACTGGTTGATAAAAAAACCTAATAACATAATAAATTAAATAACTTATAATGCCGAAGGCGGGACTCGAACCCGCACGAGTCTCCCCGCCACCCCCTCAAGATGGTGTGTCTACCAATTCCACCACTTCGGCAATTAACTTTCTCATTTTACCGGCAACCTTTCCTCAGCCTTTATAGGAGCTGTTTTTGTCACATAATCTTTATGGCTGTATAAATAGGCAAGCAAAAGACTCGTAAGCATAAATATGACAACGGTTGTTGTTGTTAATTTTGTCATAAAGCTGCTTGAGCCGGAACTGCCGAACAATGTCTGGCTTGAACCGCCGCCAAAGGCTGCTCCTATCTCAGAACCCCTTCCTGTCTGTAAAAGCACAATAAGGATCAGGGCAATTGTTGCAATCACATGAATAACCGCTATCGCTATCAGCATTACCTTTTCTCCGCCACTTTTTTTATTATACCAACAAATTCTTCACTTTTCAAGGATGATCCACCAACAAGTGCGCCGTCAATGTCTTCCATTTCTATTAAATAGCTGATATTCTGCTGTGTTACACTGCCTCCATATAATATTTTAACATTTTTGCAGGCATGGCCGTATATGTCTCCAAGGATATTCCGTATAAACTTGTGAACCTCTTCCGCTTCTACAGGAGCAGCATTTTTTCCTGTGCCGATTGCCCATACAGGCTCATAGGCAATAACAATATTGTCCATGCTGTCAATGCCGTTAAGCGCTTTTTTAACCTGGATTCCCACAACAAATTCCGTAATCCCCTTTTCTCTTTCATCATCAGTCTCGCCTACGCATATAATCGGTTTAAGACCGGAAGAAAGACTTTTCTTAGCCTTTAAATTAACCCATTCATCGGTTTCACCAAAATATTTCCTTCTCTCGGAATGTCCGATGATGACATAGGTGCAACCCATATCTTTAATCATGGATGCCGACACTTCGCCGGTGTATGCTCCCTTTTCCTCGTAAAACATGTTTTGCGCGGCAAGCGTTACATGTGACCCTTTTATTGTTTCATAAACAGAACTCAAGGCGGTAAAGGGCGGGGACAGAACGACCTCGCCTCCTTTAATCCCCTCAGTACCTTCTTTTATTGATTTTGAAAGAGTTACAGCCTCGCTGACTGCATTATTCATCTTCCAGTTGCCTGCTACCATCCATCCTCTCATGACGCGCTGCCCGATTTCTCAAGAGCCTCAATCGCAGGCATGGTTTTTCCCTCAAGGAGTTCTAAAAAGGCTCCGCCGCCGGTAGATATATAAGATATTTTCATGCTCTCGCCTGCGCGATGGACTGCAACATCGGTGTCACCGCCGCCTACAATAGTAAGAGCATGGGCATTCGCAACATAAGTGACCATAGCAAAAGTTCCCCTGCTGAAGGGGTCAAGCTCGAACATGCCCATAGGGCCGTTCCATACTATGGTTTTTGCATCCTGAAGAGCTTCGGAAAAAAGTGATGTTGTGGCAGGTCCAATATCGAGGCCCATCCAGTCTTTCGGTATCTCCTGAATCGTGCATATTTTCACTTCCGCATCAACTGTTGCTTTCTCCGCTACCACACAATCAACGGGCAGATAGAATTTGACCTTTCTATCGTGAGCCTTCTTAATAATATCTCTTGCCATATCAAGCATATTTTCTTCACATATGGATTTGCCGATCTCGTTTCCAAGAGCCTTTAGAAAAGTAAAGGCCATGCCTCCGCCGACAATCAGTTTGTCAACTTTCTCCATGAGTTTTTCAAGAACACCGATCTTGTCCGACACTTTTGCTCCGCCGATGATTGCCACTAAAGGTCTTATGGGGTCGCCCATTGCCTTATTGAAATAATCAAGTTCATTTCGCATGAGAAAACCTGCGGCGCATACTTTTACAAATTCAGTGATTGCTGCATTTGATGCCGCTTTTCTATGTGATACCGCAAAGGCATCGTCAACATAGACATCGCATAATTTGGCAAGTTGAGATGCAAACTCGCTGTCATTTTTTTCTTCGGCATTATAAAATCGAAGATTTTCAAGAAGAACAACATTACCCTCCTTCATCTCCGATATTGCCTTTTCAACTTCACTGCCTATACAATCATCAAGGAATGTAACGTCTTTCTGCAGCAGGCGTGAAAGTCTTTTTGCAATAGGTTTTAAAGAAAATTCTTCGCTTTTCTTGCCTTTGGGTCTACCCATATGCGATCCGATAATAACTTTTGCATGCTCATCAAGGGCATAGTTTATCGTCGGCAGATGAGCGCGTATCCGTGCGTCATCGGTAATATTTCCGTATTCATCCATAGGCACATTGAAATCAACGCGGAGAAAAACTCTTTTGCCCTTTATATCAATCTGATCTATGTATTTCATAAGTCACCCGTCCTTTTTTAAGGTGAAAGAAAAGACACCTCTTTTGCTACTTCATAATAAAAGACAACAGCTCAAGCATTCTGTTTGAGAAGCCCCATTCATTGTCGTACCATGACAGCACTTTTATCATATTACCGCCTATAACGGTTGTGTTAGCGGTATCGACTATTGAAGAATGCGGATTGCCGTTGAAATCACTTGAAACAAGGGGCTCATCGGAACAGAGGAGTACCCCTTTCATGGAGCCTTCCGCGTATTCCTTGAATTTTCCGTTCAGTTCTTCCTTTGTTGTATTTTTTGATAATACTGCCACAAAATCAACAATAGAAACGTTCGGTGTTGGAACCCTGATTGCCAGGCCGTCGAGCTTTCCTTTTAATTCTGGTATAACCTCGGATATTGCTTTTGCAGCGCCGGTTGTTGTCGGTATCATTGAAAGGGCTGCCGCGCGCGCTCTCCGCAAATCCTTATGAGGTTCGTCAAGGACAACCTGATCGTTTGTAAAAGAGTGAATGGTGGTCATGAGCCCTCTTTCAATGCCGTACTCTGTCTGAAGTATCTTTACGATAGGCGCCAGGCAGTTTGTTGTACACGAACCCATTGAAATTACATCATGTTTTGACTTATCATATACTTCCTGATTTACTCCAAGAACAAAAGTCACATCCGGATTTTTTGCCGGCGCTGATATTACAACTTTTTTTGCGCCTGCTTTTATGTGCTTTTCCGCCCCTTCCCTGTCAGTAAATTTTCCTGTGCTCTCAAGGACTGCGTCAACGCCGAGTTCCTTCCAAGGCAATGCTTCCGGATCACGAACGGCGAATGTCTTTATTTCTTTCCCGTCTACAAAAATTGAATTGTCTTTTGCTTTTACTTCAGCATCCATTGTACCGTGTACAGAATCATATTTCAGGAGGTGCGCAAGGGTTTTTGCGTCAGTAATATCGTTTATTGCCACAAATTCAACGTCTTTGTTTTTAAAGCCTGCTCTGAAAACAAGTCTTCCAATCCTTCCAAAACCGTTTATCGCTATCTTTACGGGCATATAAACCTCCTTGTTTGTTTAAATCGAATTAAATACTAATCATAAGGTTATAATCTTGTCAATCAATTTTTATTTTGTTCCCCTGGATTGATATGGTAGACTTTCACCGAATTTTGTTCTCTTTCCCTATGAAATTAGCTTTCATATAACAGTTATAAAGATAGAGGTGATCTATGAATTCAGGAAATTCCATGTATTTAAAAGGACGTACCGCATTAATTACAGGGGCGGGTCAGGGGATTGGCGAAGCCTGCGCTGAAGTGTTTGCGGAAAGAGGGGCTGATCTTATCCTGCTCGACAAAAACAGGAAGACCCTTCCTCGCGTAGCCGACAGGATAGCCTTAAAGGGAGGGAGGGTAGTCGCGCACATTATAGACCTTACCCGTACAGCCATGCTTGAAAAACTGATAGAAGAGATGAGGACGGAAAGAACGATAGATATACTTGTAAATAATGCAGGTTTTGACAGGCCCGGTGTAACGGCAAAAACAGACAAAAAGGACCTCAATGCTGTTATGGGAATACATATTGATGTGCCCTTTCTTCTTACAAAATGGCTCCTTCCGCAAATGCGGGCCAGGCGCTGGGGCCGCATAATCAATATAAGTTCTGTCTACGGTTTATCCGGAGCAAAGGGAGAAGCCGCCTATTGCACTGCAAAAGCAGGTATTGTCGGACTTACAAAGACTGCGGCAAGAGAAGGAGGCCCTGACAATGTAACGGTAAACGCGATTGTGCCGGGCCTTATCCGTACACCCCCTATGATAAAATTACCGGATAAATATAAACAGCCAATAATTGACCAGACCCTTCTGGGCCGCATGGGCGAGCCTGTTGAATTGGCCAGAGTTATTGCTTTCCTTGCGTCTGAGGATTCATCATATATAACCGGAACAACAATTACCGTTTCAGGCGGATGGGGGATATAAGAACCTGAATTATCCGTAATTTTCAGGCTCATTAAAATTATTATATTTTACCTTCACATAATCCAGACTGCTTATGGGAACAGGCTTTTTTGTTTCATCGGGCCAGCCGATGCTGATTATTGATAAAACATGTATATGCTCAGGTATTCCCAATACTTCCTGTATATATTTTTCAGATGTTTTATCCTCGGTATAGTTGCGTTTTCTTACCTGTATCCAGCAGCTTCCCAGTCCCAATGATTCGGCTGTTATCTGTACCAGTATTGACGCAATAGAGCAATCTTCAACCCAAACATCGGATTTTGAGCTGTCTCCGCATACTACAATTCCCAGGGGAGCCTTTTCCAGAAAATCAGATCCGTGTTTTTTCATTCTTGAAAGTTTTGACAGCAATTCAGGTTTATCTACAATAATGAATTCCCACGGTCTGTTATTCAACGATGACGGGGACCTGAGCAATGTCTCAATAAGTAAATCAAGAGACGCTTTATCAATGGCCTGATCTTTATATTTGCGGATACTCCGCCGTTTGCGTAAAAGCTCCATCATATGGCAGCCTCCTGTCTGTATTCCGAATAAAGTATACTAAAATAAATCCTGATTTTATGTAAAATTAATATAAATTATTTTTTGACGCAAGTCTGTTATGCCTGCCATCATTTTATTTTAAATGCTTCCTCCATGCCTATATAGCTTTTCCTCAGTTTTGTCTTCTCTATCTTGCCGGTAGGGTTCCTTGGAATCTCACCGAAAAAAACCTTGCGCGGACGCTTGTATTTCGGGAGTTTCTCGCAGTAGGCAAGGACCTCTTGCTCGGTAAGCGTCTTGCCGGGGACCACATCAATTACAATACCGACAATCTCTCCAAGCCGCTCATCAGGAATGCCGATGGCTGCCGTATCCTTTACGCAGGGGTTTGTATGGAGGAAATCTTCAACTTCAACAGGGAAGACATTCTCGCCGCCGGTAATGATGACATCCTTCTTCCTGTCTACAATGTAGATAAAACCGTCTTCGTCCTCTCTTGCCATGTCGCCGGTAAAAAGCCATCCGTTGATAAGCGCCTTTGCCGTTGCTTCCTGGTTCTTGTAATATTCGCGCATTACACCGTTGCCGCGGACACAAAGCTCTCCCGGCTCACCTTTCTTTACAGGAATGCGGTTTTCATCAACTATCTTTGTTTCCCAATTGAAACCCGGACGTCCTATAGCGCCGACCTTATGGATATTTTCAATCCCCAGATGGACGCAGTTCGGCCCTGTGGCCTCGCTTAAGCCGTATGTAGTGTCATAGGCCATATCCGGGAAATATTTCTTCCAGTGAATAATAAGTGAAGGTGGAACCGGCTGGGCGCCTATATGCATGAGACGCCATTGGGAAATTCTGTAATCACTCAGTTTTAATTCTCCACTGTCCAATTTGAGCAGAATATCCTGGGCCCAGGGTACAAGGAGCCAGACAATAGTTCCTCCTTCCTCGTTTACCGCCTCCAGGGTCCATTCCGGCGAAATACCTTTCAGGATTACGGATGTCCCTCCCACAATAAGGCTGCCGAACCAGTGCATCTTTGCGCCCGTATGATAAAGGGGCGGTATGAGTATGAAGATATCCTTCTTTGTCTGAAAATGGTGCATATTCTCAGTAATGCAGGCTGTTGCCATATTTAAATGAGTAAGCAGAATCGGTTTGGGTTGACCCGTTGTGCCGGAAGTGAAATAAAGGCCGCAGGGGTCTTCAAAGGTAATGTCTGTATCCGGCGGAATCGAGGAAGCTTCTGCCAGAAGCCCGGAGAAGGACCCGGCATAGGAAGGGCACTTTTCGCCCGCGCATATATAATCTTTAACAGAAGTTAATCCGGCTTTAATCGGCCCTATTCTTTCTTCAAATTCTTCGCCGAAAACAAAAATATCGGGTTGAGCCACATCGGCACAATATTGAATATCACTGCTTGTAAACCTGAAGTTTAGCGGCACTACCCATGCGCCTGTCCGCACTATGCCGAAATAAGCGATAAGCCAGTCAATGGAATTATTCATAAGGTGCATGACCTTATCGCCTTTTTTTATGCCCTTTGACAAAAGCACATTGGCAAAACAATTTGTACGCTCATCAAATTCATGCCATGTTATGGTAAGCCTTTTACCTTCAGCAGGCATTCTTTCAACAAGGGCAATATCATCAGGATACATCCTCCCGTTTCTTGCCAGCATCTCACCTATGTGCACACATACATCACCCATTTTTAACCCCCTTTATTTTTTTAAAAGTTTATTGTCTCCCGCCGAGCATTGCGGAGAACTTCTTCGCCTGTTCAGCTACTATAATTCCGTACTCTTTGATACGCGATTCGGGAAATGTTCCCATGATAAACATAGACCCTACCAGCCTTTCCTGTGAATCAAAAACAGGAGAGGCAATGACATTGATGCCCGCATTCAGTTCGCCCATGTCAAAGGCGAAACCCGTTTTCCTGCATTCTGCAAGTTCGTTTTCAAGTCTCTTGAGATCCAGTCTTGAGGCATCGCCGTGAAAAAAGAGTTTATCCTGTCTTAGTAAATCTTCACGCTCCTCATCCGGCAGAAAAGCAGCTATTGCTTTTCCATGCGCGCCATGGGTAATGTTGAACCGGTATCCGAGACGGATTGTAACACTAATATCCTTATCCGCCTCCTCTCTGGCGACAACAAAGACGTTACCTTCATTGATGATGCCGAAGAGGGCTGTGCTGCGGGTCTTTTCTGCAAGGGTTTCAAGAAAGGGACCTGCTATCTCACTGTAATTTAAACCATCCAGAACCCTCCTTGACAAGGAGATCAACCCGAGTCCCAGAAAGTAAGTTTTTCCCGCAGGATCTTTTTGCACGAAACCATACTTCTGAAGGGTATTGAGGATCGAGTACCCCTTGCTCTTATGTATACCGACACTCTTGCATATCTCTGTCAGATTTATCTTCTGGGACGGGCTTTTCGTCAGACATAGCAGGATTCTTGCTGCCTGATCCACAGCAGGAACAAGGCCATTATAATCGGATTTTATTACCTGTGCTTCTTTATCCAAAATGCCTCCTGAGTCTTTAAGTAATTCTCCTTCCTTCATAGAATGCTTTCGCGTTAAGCTCATGGAGCTTTGCAGGCAGAAGCGCCTTTATCGCATCTATCCATTGTTCTTCCCTGATTTCAGGAAAGAAATTGGAGAAAGCGCCTGTGAGGACGACATTTGCGGCCTGAATATTGCCGAGTTCCCTTGCCATCTCCTGACCGTTGATTATCCAGACATTTTCCTTGAAGTGTTTCCTGAATGTCTTTTCAATATCTCCAGGGTATTCAACCTGCCCAAGGCTTACTGAAGGGGGAAGAATTGACTGTCTATTAATGATAATCTTCCCTCCCGGTTTCACCCAGTTTATGTATCGCGCGGCTTCAAGCAGTTCAAAAGACAGGAGAAAATCTGCCTCGCCGTATTCGATAAGCGGTGAGTAAACTTTTTTCCCGAACCGGAAATGCGTGGTAACGTCTCCGCCTCTTTGCGCCATACCGTGAACCTCGGCTTTTTTTACATCATATCCGGCGCCGAGGAATACTTCAGCAAGGATGTTGCTCGCAAGAATCGTACCCTGTCCGCCCACGCCTGAAAGAAATATATTTGTAACTCTGTCATTGTCTGTCATAATCTGCCTCCTTGCTTTTTTTTGGGGCTCACGTCGCCCCCTCCACCGGCCAAGCCGTCGGAGCCACCCCCTCTCGCTCGCTGTGCGAGCTATTCATCACGCTGACGCTATATGCGCTTGGCTTTGCGCCTGTCCCCGTAAGGGGTCGCCCTCTCCAAACCGAACCGTTTAAACGGTTCTATTTACCCGGCACAATAGCCTCAAATTTACAGACCTGAACACAGACCTCGCAGCCTACGCACTGGTCCTTATTGATAAATACCGTGCCTTTTCTCTTGTGGCCGGCTTTGGTCATTCCTTCGCCCTCTCTCCAGCTTACGGCAGGGCAGTTTATCTCAAGGCACACTTTGCATCCCCGGCACATATCAACGTCAACTGTATAGACAGGATGTTTGAATTTTCCTAAAGGGTTTGCCCTGCGCAAGAGCATACAGGGGCTGTTCACTGTTATAATTGCCGAGGCTCCATCCCTGTTTACCTCTTCCTTTATTACTTCCATTGTTTCTTTGATATTATAGGGGTCTACTTTTCTCACATGTTTTACGCCTACGGCCCTTACTATCTGTTCATAGTCGACCATGTGGGTAGGTTCGCCTTTTATCGTGTATCCCGTGCCGGGAGTTTCCTGCTGTCCGGTCATTGCCGTAATCCCGTTGTCGAGGATAATCGTTGTTGAATAGCCTTTATTGTACACTGCGTCCATCAACGGCCCGATACCGCTATGAAGAAATGTGGAATCGCCGAGGACCGCGCAGATTTTCCCTAAGCCTTCCCTGCCGAGAACCTTCCCTGCGCCATAGGCACCGCCTACACCGGCACCCATACAGGTTGAAGCGTGCATGGCAGCAAGTGGGGGCGCCACTGCCAGCGCGTAACAACCGATATCGCCGAAAACGTATAATCCAAGTTTTTTCAAAGCGGAGAACAATGGCCTATGGGAACAACCGGCGCAGAGATTCGGCGGTCTTCTCGGTAAATCTTCCGGTTTTATCAGTACTTTCGGGGCTTTGTATTTCCTGCCTTCCACAGCCTTTATAAGCGATTGTTTGACTACACCTGTCGACAATTCGCCCATTGACGGGATCAGGTCTTTACCGTGCCAGATTTTATAGCCCATTGATTTGATCTCAGTTTCAAGAAAAGGATCAAGTTCTTCCACTACAATGACTTTTTTGACCTTTTTAAAAAATTCGGCAATCATTTTCTTCGGCAGCGGCCATACCATACCCAGCTTTAAAAAGGAATATTGAGGAAAAACATCTTTTGTATAGAGATAGGAAACGCCTGACGAGATAAAGCCTATGGAAGGATCGTTGATTTCCATAACATTGTAAGGGAATTCAGTATCTGCGTATTCGGCGAGTTTCGCTATTTTATCCTCAATGGCAATTCTCTTCGGTCTTGAATACATGGGAACCATTACATATTTAGGTGTGTCTTTCGGGTCAAGACCTTTTGGAATGGCGGATTCCTTTCTTTCACCCGATTCCACAACGGAATCGCAGTGTGAAACCCTTGTCTCGGTTCTTAATAGCACCGGTGTATCGAATTTCTCGCTTATGTCAAAGGCTATTTTTGTAAAATCCTTACATTCCTGGGAATCGGCCGGTTCAAGCATGGGAACTTTTCCGAAACGGGTCCAGTTTCTGCTGTCCTGTTCATTCTGGGAACTGTGCTGGCCGGGGTCATCGGCTACAACAATGACAAAACCGCCCTTAACGCCGGTGTAGGCAATGGTCATAAAAGGGTCGGCAGCCACATTCAGCCCCACATGCTTCATACAGGCAACAGATCTTCCACCGGCAAGGGAAGCGCCGTGAGCAACTTCCACCGCTATTTTCTCATTAGGTGACCATTCCGTATAGATTTCATCATATTTGGATATTTCAGCCATTATTTCACTGCTCGGTGTCCCCGGATAGGCGCACCCCACTATTGCACCCGCCTCCCAAACGCCTCTCGCAATCGCCTCATTCCCTTGCATTACTTTCTTCATACTTTCTCCTTTTGTAGCACCGGTATTGTAAAAAGTTTACACTTAATAGTTGCTATATTGTCCGTCTTTTTCACTTGGTCGGTCAGCGGCATATTAAAAATGTCCATCTGCGGCGGTCTGCTTCGCCTTGCGATCCTCCATCGTACATTCAGTACGATTACGGCCTGCAAATCTCGCAGCCCATCCACATCTGAACCATTTTCAATATGCCGCTGCCCACTCAAACCGAATTCACATATACTTTTATGTGAATTCGGAAAAAAACAGATGTTATGTATTTCTTAAATATAAATACCTTTTTCACGTCCCACGTCCGAAGGAGCCGGGTACCCACGAAGTGGGTGTTGACTGGACGCCCTTCGTCCCACGGTAAAAGAAATGCCTCTACTGATGATCGCTCCATTTACCGTATCTTTCCCTAAGCACTCTATGGAGTATCTTTCCCGGCCCTGATCTCGGCATTTCCTCGTCTTTAATAAAAATTATGTTTTTGGGGACTTTGTAACCTGCGATTTTGCCTTTGCAATGGGAAGAAATTTCTTCCGGTGTTGCTGTTTGTCCCTCATGGAGCACAATAACGGCTGTTACCTGTTCACCCCACTTCTCATGAGGCACGCCGATGACTGCCACGTCTTTTACCTTCTCATGTCCGCCTACAATATTCTCAACTTCGGAGGGGAAGATATTCTCGCCGCCGGAGATGATCATATTTGCTTTTCTGTCAACGAGAAATACATACCCATCATCATCCTTGTAGGCCATGTCGCCTGCCGTAAAAAATCCATCCTTCATAACTGATGCTGTCTTATCAGGGTCTTTCCAGTAGCCCTCAAACAGCATGGGGCTCTTTGAATAAAGTTCGCCCACCATATTCGGCTTTGTAATAAGGTTGCCGTCCTCATCGTATAATCTTATCAAATCAGTGCCGATAAACTCCCGTCCGCATGAACCGAGCTTCGCGAGCTGTTCTTCCGGCTTCAGAATTGTGACACAACCTGCCTCTGTTGAGCCGTAGGCTTCATCAAGTTTGGAATTAGGGAACATCTCAAGAATGCCGAGTTTTGTGTCGCGTCTTGCCGGAGCAGAAGAAATAAGCAGTTTCTTGACTGAAGTGAGATCGTATTTTTTCTTTACTTCATCAGGCAGGGCAAGCATCATAATATAGTGAGTCGGCACAAGAGATGTAAAAGTGATTCTGTGATCGGAGAAAGTCTTGAGAAGGTCTTCAGAATCAAAACTAATCATATTGTAGCACATTACCGTTCCGCCCACCCAGGTGACAACAAAAGAGTAGTTCAGCGAATTAATGTGGCAGCAGGGCATGACAAGAAGATTTGTGTCATCAAAACCGAAAACATGGTCATGGATCATGATAAGGAATTGGGAGAACATATTTGCATGACTTTTCATGACTCCCTTTGGTTTCCCTGTAGTGCCGCCTGTGTACATGAGCACCCAGATATCGTCTCCATCAACCTGCACATCCGGCTCTTCAGAGCTTGCCGCTGCTATAGCCTCTTCATAAGAGATAAAGCCGTCATAATGTCGATTATCTGAGGAAAAAACAACATATTTCTCTACTGTCGGCAGATTCTTCCTCATATTGTTTACCATATCTATCCAGGGATAGGTCTTGCCGTCTCTCGGGTCAATTCCACCCTGAACTATAAAGACTTTGGATTCGCTGTTGTTGATATTATATTCCATTTCCGGCGCGGAAAGCCTGAACATAATGGGCACACAGATAAACCCTCCCTTTGCGGCAGCGGCATAGATATCCATCCATTCAACGCAGTTGTATGCAAGAGCGGCAAACCTGTCCCCTTTTTTCATGCCCATACCTGCCAGGGCATTGGCAAGCCTGCATGAACGCTCATTCCATTGCTTAAATGTATATTCCTTGTACAGGTCCTTAGCACCTATCTTGTCCGGCCATTTAAAGGCATTCACCTTTAATACATCCTTTGCCGTCATCCAGTGACCATTGTTCATGCTTGTCCTCCTCTTGTTTCTTATTTGTAGTTTATTCCTTCTATTTTATTCTGATTTGTTCATATTTTCTTTTCAATGTGCTCATACATAAAATCCTTTACCTGTATCAATTGTTCTGTATATAGAATCAAGTTCTGTATATAAATTATATTAACGAATGAAGGGATATTTTGTCAACAGGAATTAAAAGCAAATTTGAAATAGTTGCAGCATCATATGATGTAAAAGAAGAAATAAAAGATAATGTTTGCAACAAAATGATTGGAAAAACAGCTTATCTTAAAGACAGTCCAGGCATAAACGACGAGACCGCAGGAGGGAAAGATCAAAAATCTCTGCCTTCATTGACCTTGCTCTTTTCAAAAAAATATGACGACAACCGCCAAGCCTATAATTCTAAAGGTCTTGTTGTACTTAATTATCCCGGATATGGCCTTTGAAATTACCGGCGGATAATCAATAATAGCAAAATGTTGTTCGAGCTTTTTTAATAATACCGGGTTCTCCCCTGGTGACCCTGCTCATCTTCTCGACATATTTTGATGAATCTGTTAAAAAATAATGTATACAATGTTGAGCAACCTGATCTTTTTTTCAAAGAGGCATGTGTTTAAAAGGGGATGATCTTAAAATACTGAAATGTTATTGCTTTTTAAAGTTAATTTTCTCAATTTATCTGAAATATGGTTAAGGTAAATCAGTTCCTGCCGATAAATAGGTTATGCTTTTTTTGTTATAATTAAAATAAAAGGAGGGTTTTTTGATGAAGAAGATGCAATTTGTTATGATTCTGGCGGTTATCATGATTTTTGGCGCAGCATGTCTTGTCCATGCCTCAACAGCAGAAGAAGCAAAGGCTCTTGTAGAAAAGGCTGCGGCATATGTGAAAGCGAACGGCAAGGAAAAGGCAGTGGCAGAGTTTAATAATCCTAACGGCCAGTTCAAAAAAGGCGAGCTTTATATTTTTGGCAATAATTTTGAAGGTATTTGTCAGGCCCATGGAGGAAATGTAAAACTTGTGGGACAGAACCATATAGGACTGAAGGATGCCAACGACAAATTATTTATGAAAGAAATGATTGAAGTGACAAAAACAAAGGGCAGCGGTTGGGTCAACTATTCCTGGACCAATCCGGTAACAAAAAAAGTGCAGCCAAAAACAGCCTGGGTTCAAAGGGTAGAGGGCAGTGACTGGTTTATCGGTTGCGGAGTATATAAATAATAGAAATTAATTCAGCTACCTGAATAAAATTCTGAAAAATATCCGGGTAGCTGAATATAGTATATTTTTCTTACTGGAGGATACAAATGAAGAACTGGCTCAGCAATCTGCAGATGACAAAAAAATTATTGATTTCACCTCTTACTGCAATATTTTTTCTTCTTATATTCGGTCTTGTCTCCTATGCCGGATTTTTCCGACAGAAAGCGGCTCTTGACGATATTTTTCAAATAAGGTTTAAATATTTTCAGTCAACTGCGGATATGGTTACCAGCCTCAAAGAGATTCATGGAAATTTCTATAAAATCCTCAATTGGGTCGGTTCAAATTATGATCAAAAGAAGATAGATGCCTTCACAGAGCAGCAGTTCGCGACCTTAAAAAAGGTGACCGCCGAAATTGAGACAAATACCAAATCTGCCAGCCTGACAAAGGATGAAAAGGCCTATTTTCAGTCGGCTGCTAATCAATTGGGAAAATATCAGGAGGCGATAAAACAAACTGTGGGATTGGATCAGGCTACAGCATCCATGATAATGACCCAGGCTGACGACCAATTCCAGATTATTGATAAAAATCTTGGTGAATTACTGACCCTTGAGAATAAACTGAGTAAGGATCAGTATGTTTCTTCAGGGAAGACCTTTGCCACGGTTTTCTTCATCTCGGTGCTTGTTTTTTTTGCGGCAGTAATATTGCCCTTTGTAATCAGCATAATTATGCGTGCCATTATTCTTGCGCCAATCAATAAGACTATAGAGGTAATAGAAAGTGTCGCCCGGGGTGACCTTACGAAGCGTATCGATGTTGCCTCAAAAGATGAAATAGGCGTGATGGCTACCAATTTTAATACCCTGACGGAGAAGCTTCATAGCGCAATCACCCAGGTGGCGAAAAGCAGCAATGACGTTTCATCCGCGGCAACCGATCTTGATACTGCCGCTGAACATATGGCAACCGGTGTCGAAGAAGCAGCCATGCAGGTAAATTCTGTGGCAGCAGCCAGCGAAGAGATGAGCAAAACATCTTCCGAAATCGCTCATAACTGCGTTATGGCAGCCAGGAGCTCAGAAAAGGCAAACGCTTCAGCCAGCGCGGGGGAAGTAATCATCCAGGAAACAATTCAGGTCATGAACCGCATTAATAAACGCGTACAGGAATCGGCAGAGATAATCCGGGGCCTTGGTGCCCGGTCTGACCAGATCGGCGAAGTTGTCGGTCTCATCAACGACGTAGCTGACCAGACAAACCTCCTTGCCTTGAATGCTGCTATTGAAGCGGCCAGGGCAGGAGAACACGGAAGAGGGTTTGCCGTTGTTGCCGATGAGGTGCGAAAGCTCGCTGAGAGAACGAGTAACGCAACAAAAGAAATCAGGGAAACGATCCAGTCTATGCAGACAGAAACGAAAAAGGCTGTTGTGTCTATGAAAGAAGGAGTGAATGATGTGGGACAAGGCACAGCGGAAGCAGCAAAATCAGGTGACGCGCTCAAGGATATTCTCCGGCAGATAAACACGGTGACATCAGAGATCAACCAGATAGCCGTCGCTTCCGAAGAGGAAACTGCCACAACAGACGAAATCGCTTCCAGTATCCAGCAGATTTCTCAGGTTATGCACGAAACAGCGAAGAGAATCCAGCAGAATGCCGAAGCGTCAGCTCAACTGGCCAATCTTTCACAGGAATTGCAGGGTATGGTAGGTCAGTTCAAGATATAATATTATTTGACCATTTTCCGGCAGGCATGGGGTCAAAAAAAAGCTCTTGAAACAGTATCTTATTAAAATTATCCGCGCTCTTCGGCATATTTGAGCTCAATTCTTTTGCAGAGCTTTTCAGGAAACTACAAACCTGATCTGTGCCATTTTTAGGAACAATATCCGGGCCTGCCGGGAACAACATTCCTGGCGGGAGGAGCATGGGATTTCCCCCTTGAATCCTTATTTACCCATCAGGAAAACATCCTCAATGTGAATAAGAGGAATTTTATAAAAGCATATTAAGGTTTGATCTTCTCTTCAGCCATATTACCCGTTGAATCAATAGAATATATTTTATCGCATTCAGGATGTTTTGCTGTTATTGACAGGTCATTCTTTGCCATGCCTTTAATATGGACTAGAACTTTTTCTGTTTTATGAAAACCATATTCTTTTAACTCATCAATGGTATTGATCTTTCCTTTAGGGTGATCCGCAAAGTAAGTCTGAGAAGCTACGTAGGCATTTTTCAAATCTGCTTTTACTGCAGCGCATTGCGCCTTAGTCTTGAATGCAGCGAACTGGGGAATCGCAATAGCTGCGAGAATACCAACAACCGTTAACAGCAATATCGGCGCTAATATTACGGCAACGCTATTTGTACCACCTTGACGAGCAATGTTTACAGCTTTTTGTATATCAGTGAAAGAGGGCGGCAGACTGATTTCAAGAAGCTTTTTCTTTGCATGTTTATAATAAATATAGTTACCGGTAAAACCGAAAACAATCATAAGGATAAAATTAACAAAGGGAATGGCTGAAAGAACGAAAACAAGCAACGCCCAGAGGTAAAGCTTTCTGTAGAGCATCCAGTAGAATGGCACAAAAAAGGCCGGCCAATGCCATGTTACTGAAAAGCTGTCAATTCCGTTAATGTTAAATTTCTTGAATTTTGGTAAATATTTATCTGCATTATTGCCGATAAAAGTATCATATTCCCGGTTCATTGTTGCTGACCTTTGGCCGTCACTCTGAATATTTGATAATATATCACTGCAATCCAGACAAAAGGAACTGCCTTCTACTGCCTGCTTACCGCACTTTGCACAATAAGACATAATTACCTCCCCAGGTATTTTCCGGTTTATGTATTTAAGCCAAGCACCCTTTCCGCATTTTTGTGCGCAATTTTTTCCAGGTCAATTTTGCCGATGGGAAAACACACCATTTTCAAGAACCTTCTTTTTTTGACCTCCTGTACTCCAGAATAAACATTTTTATAAAGGATTCTATGTTTTTATTCACGTTGAATAAAAAATATACTTAATTGTCCTGACCAAAGCCTGTATTGCCTTTACAGAGATTTCACTCTTTGCTCCAAATGTTGGAGCAGATGCTGCGGACACAGTTTCTGTATGTGTCAATTATGCAAGAATCATGAATTTTATATTTCATCTTGTTCCAACACAGAGTTGAGCAAGAGGCATGCGCATTTTCCTGCCGATTGGCTCCAGCGGCTTTCTATGCTCTTTCTCTTGACTCACGAATCGCCTCCACTATTTCCTGCTTGGTGATGCCTTTGCCCAGGCCCGGAATATCAAAGGGGGAACGGCGAGGACGAGCCAATTGGGGAACGATGGCGTACATATCACCTTTTCGACGACGTATAACAACTTCTTCAGTTTTGGATTCTTCGAGGATATTTGCCAGTTTTTCTCTGGCTTCAGAGTACGTATAGATTTTCATAATTTATGTTACCACCTTTATTGCCAGACTCTTTGCTACCTGACACATGCGAGCATCGAGACTAATAAGAGGCAATTTTGTTTCGAGGCAACACTGGAGGTAGAATGCATCATATGCATAAATATTGAACTTCACAGCTATTTTTATTGAATCGTATATCTTTACGGGCAGAAGTCTTACCGGGATTCTTTGTGAAATATTGAAAGCGCTAAGAGTCTCCATGTCAGTTATCCGCCCTTTTTTCCTGACCGCCATGAGTGCATTAGCAATTTCATAGGGAAGGATTTCAGGTGAAACCACGCCGTAGCCTGTTGTCCTCTCTATAACCCATTCACGAGACTCCTCGTCCAAAATTACAGCCAGAAATGAACTTGCATCAGAAACCATCTCCATATTCAATTTGTACAACTCATTTTATCAGTTGTCAATATATTTTTGGTATAATAAAAAATCAGCCAGAGGCTTGATTTCAGGCCGATTGGCTCCAGCGATTGGAACTTTTCTGCCTCTATCTGCCTCTCCATGTTTTTGTTTTATTATATCTTCTATACCGTTTTTTGTCTTTATTCTTATCTCAACTTTCAATAAGACAGGAAACACACTATTTTTAAGAACCTTCTTTCTTTGCCCTCCTGTACTCCAAAAAAGACATTTCTAAAAATGGTTATATGCTTTCGTTCACAGTGAACAAAAAATTATTTAATTATCTAAACCACAGCCTGTATTGGTTTTACAGAGATTTAACTTTTTGCTCTCACTGTGAGAGCACATGCTACAGACACGTTGTCTGTATGTTTCAATTATATAAGAATCATGACTTTTTATTCCATCTGGTTCCAGCATAAAGCCAGCGTGACGTTTTGCGGATGCGTTGGAATGCCTTGATTGGGCAGCTTGTTACCTATGTCCCCGTTCGGTCACTGTTATTTAACCGGTTTTGATTTTTATCCCTTCCTGAAGGGTGATATTCTCTTCAGGAAGGGATAATTCTTACTGGAATAAACCGGATAGGGTGTACATATCCGTTCCTTCAACTCTCTGGACCCATGATTTTTTCGGCTGCACCTTTTTGGTTGCAGGATTTGTCCAGACGTACGTTACCCAGCCGCTCCCTTTTGTTTTGACAATCTCAATCATTTCCTTTATAAATGGCTTTCCGTTCGCATCCTTCAATTCCATGTGATTCTGACCCACAATCTTCGGTGATACAGGATTTGCCAGAAGTACCCCGGTAAGGTCCTGCATTGTTACATACATCTCACCTTTTACAAATTGGCCTTTAGGGTTATTGAGCTCTGCAATTCCTTTATCCTTACCATTTGCCTTCACATACGCAGCGGCTTTTTCACCAAGGGCCTTTGCTTCTTCAAGCGTCGCTGCCTGAACAGCGTATGCTCCAAAAATGAAAACCATTGCTACCAGAACTAAACTAATTAAACTTCTTTTCATGTAAAACCTCCTTTGGTTTATTGTTACCAAACCACAGTCGTCAGACTGTGAGGGTAGTCTTTGCAGTTCTTGCTGCTGAGTAATGTATCTCTTATATTGTCGGCAAAGTTTAATATATATTAAGGCCGACTCTGTGTTATGAATCAATGATAATGTTCGATATTCCATATTTAAGGCTCAATATTTGAGCCACATTCATCGGGATAGAAGAATCTGCTTGAACCTGCTCTTCCATGAAAGAGACTAAAACCAGCAGTTCATCAAGGAACGTCTTGATATCTTATTTAGCGTTCATCCCGGTCTTTTTCTCAAAATATGATTTTGTCTTTTGTAAGACAGCAACCTTCTTTTTCATAGGCATAGGTTTCGATGTTGATTTCCCCCCGACTAAGACACTCGAGGGCAGACCCCCGGCTTCAGCACCCGAGGGCAGGTGTTTGGCTTTTTTATACGCGGTAAACATCTTCTCTGGAACGTTAAAAAAGTTGACAAGCAATGCCTTTGTGGGCTATTCTAAAACGTTTTAAAACCGGTAAGAATAAGGATCAGGAAACTTTAAATTTAAGGTAAGTGCTTATTAATGAAGGCTTATATAAATATTGATCAGGAACGCTGCAAGGGATGTCTGCTCTGCATGGAGTTTTGTCCCAAGCAGGCCATAATTCTCTCAAACACGCTTAACGCTAAAGGTTATTTTGTTGCTTCTTTTGAAACAGAAAAGGAATGCACGGGGTGTGCTTCCTGCGCGGTCATGTGCCCGGAAACAGCAATCGAGGTGTATAAAAGTTGAGAAAGCTGATGAGCGGCAATGCCGCACTCGGAGAAGCGGCTGTACTTGCCGGATGCACCTGTTACTTCGGTTATCCCATAACCCCCCAGAACGAACTTACGGAATATATGGCGAAGAGGGTTCCGGAAACAGGCGGGGTTTTTATCCAATCCGAGAGTGAAATTGCCGCGATAAACATGGTCCTGGGAGCAAGCGTGGCAGGCGCCCGCGCAATGACATCATCCAGCAGCCCCGGCATCAGCCTGAAACAGGAAGGAATCTCCTATCTTGCCGCAGATGAACTTCCGGCAGTAATTGTTAATATGGTGAGAGGAGGCCCGGGAATGGGCAATATTTCTCCTGCTCAATCGGATTATTTACAGGCTACCCGCGGCGGCGGTCACGGGGATTATAAGACAATTGTTCTCGCACCGGCTTCAGTGCAGGAACTTACCGATTTAGTACCCCTTGCCTTTGATCTTGCCGATGAATACAGAAACCCTGTGATTATACTGGGTGACGGCATGCTCGGTCAGATGATGGAACCGGTGAGCTTTGATAATATCAAACCGAAGAAAGATTTCCCGAAAGATTATATTTTGACTGGCGCGAAGGGAAGACCTTCGAGGATGATCCGGTCACTGCTTTTCGATACAAAGGAAGAAGAAGAGCATAACTGGAAGCTCTTCCGCAAATATCAGCGCATGGAGCAAAACGAAGTCCGGTACGAAACATTTCTCATTGATGACGCGGAGATGATAATTATTGCTTACGGCATTGCGGCGCGAATCGCGAAAGGAGCCATAAAGAGACTTCGCCAGGAAAACCTGAAAGTCGGCATGATCCGCCCGATAACCGTCTGGCCTTTCCCGATGAAGTTCATTCAGGAAACAGCTCAGCAGGTCAGTGATTTTTTCGTTTTTGAAATGAGCACCGGTCAATTAATAGAAGATGTAAAACTTGCCCTTAACGGCAAAGGACATATTCACTTTTACGGCAGGCCCGGCGGCGTTATTCCCACACCAGTCGAATTGTCCCGTATCGTATCGCGCCATTGTTATCAGGCAGCGCACCGGAGGAAAAAATAGTGAAACCGGTCTACACCCGCCCGAAATCTCTCAAAGAAGCCCATTTCCACTACTGTCCCGGATGCGGTCACGGCATTATAAATCGTCTTATTGCCGAGATAGTTGATGAGATGGAACTCAGGGACACAATCATATGCGTGGCGCCGGCCGGATGCGGAATGCTCATCTATAATTATTTTGATATAGACACCCTTGAATCTGCTCATGGCAGAGGCGCTGCTGTAGCAACAGGCATAAAAAGAGCAAGGCCGGAAAATCTCGTTTTTTCATATCAGGGAGACGGCGATCTTGCCGCTATCGGAACTGCTGAGGGTTTTCATGCCGCAAACAGGGGCGAACTGATTACGGTGATTTTTGTAAATAATGGTGTCTACGGCATGACCGGGGGACAGATGGCGCCCACGACCCTGCATAAGCAGGTAACAACAACCACCCCTTTAGGGAGGGATTCAAATCTGGCAGGTCATCCGGTAAAAATCTGTGAGGTTTTCGCGCTTCTTGAAGGCACGTCCTATCTTGAACGGGTAGCGGTAAATAAGCCTTCGGCGATTATCAAAGCGAAAAAAGCCATTGCGAAAGCGTTCCGGCACCAGCTAAAGGGTACAGGCTTTTCACTTGTTGAAATACTTTCTCCCTGTCCGACAAACTGGAAGATGGGCGCTGTTGAATCATGCAAGTGGATCGATGATGTTATGAGCAAGCAATTCCCCCTGGGTGTCATTAAAGAGGTGCCATGCTGATAAGAACAATCTTTTCGGGATTCGGCGGCCAGGGAGTTCTTTCTATGGGTTTTACCCTTGCGAACGCGGCTATGTTTGAAGGGAAATATGTTACATACCTGCCGTCCTACGGCGTAGAGGTACGGGGTGGAACTGCCAATTGTACGGTTGTGGTATCCGATGAAGAAATTGCCTCGCCGGTTGCGTCAGAACCGGATTTTGTTGTTGCCATGAACCAGCCTTCCTTCGCGCGGTTTCAGAGTATCCTTCAGTCAGGCGGCCTGCTCTGCGCGAATTCTTCGATTGTGGATACATCGGCTGCCAGAAGGGATATTGAGGTTTTAAACGTACCGACAAGCGAGCTTGCGGAAAAGCTCGGGACAATAAAAGTTGCAAATATGATTATGCTGGGAGCATTTATCAGGGCAAGCGATATTATCTCCTTTGACTTTGTGATAAAACACCTTACCGAAATACTTGGCGAGGGAAAGTCGAAACTGATAAAGATGAATAAGGAAGCTCTCGATCTCGGTTTTAACTATATAAACGAGTAACTGCCCGGCTTGCTTGAGGCAGGGCTTCAGGCTTCCCGTTAATTATTACGGACAGTCACAGAGCCCTAAGTCTGTTAAATTGTCCCGACCCATAGTAAGTTAAGTATAAAGGAGCAAGAAAATGGTCATCAAACAGATATCAATCAGTCTTGAAAATGCACCGGGCGCGTTGTCGGGTGTAAGCGAGATTCTTGGGCGGGAAGGCGTAAATATACGCGCCATATCCGTTGCCGATACTTCGGATATCAGCACGGTCCGTTTTGTCGTTGATGACCCTGTTAAAGCAAAAAATATTTTAAAAGCTAACGGTTATTCTCCGAAGGAGACAGATGTCCTTGCTGTTGAGACGCCTGACCACGCAGGCGGATTGAACGCGGTCCTTAAACCGTTAAAAAACGCCGGCATCAATGTTCATTACCTTTACCCGCACCTGGGACGGGTAAGCAACAGCGCAATCGTCATACTCGGAGTGGACAAAACAGAGGAAGCACAGAAAGTTTTAAAACAGAACTGGGTTCACACTGTGGGAAAAGAAGTATACAACATATAATTTCAATTCCAAATCAAAGACACATGCTGGCATGTCGGCATAAATAAGAATGAAAATCTATTTTCCTGGGTAAGCGCTATCTTCTTTGGCTTTGTCGTCAGTCTCTTTGATGCGCCGCATAGTAAACCCATGCCTTTATTGCCGCAGGTGGGGGCTGTATCTTTCCCGGCCCCTTGATTGCCCTGCAAGCTACCGTGAGGGAGTTCATTGTGTTATTGACCGGTAATTGGGGGTAAGAGGTGCGATGCTGCCACAGAAGGCTCTTGACAGCCTCCTGTGGGATAACATTGTTCCCGGTTTATACTCTATTTATTATTATACTTCAAAGAGAGTCAGTATGGGCCTCTCTTTGATTCTCAGTACACCGTCGAGGGGTTTGAATTTTGTTCTTATGGTGTTCTCTATCTCGCTGAAGCTCGCTCCCTTCATAAGAAGTACGATATCATATTGACCGTGCGTATAATCGCAGTAGACAACCTGGTCGTTGAAATAAAGTACAGGATAAATAGCTTCAAGTTTTTCTTTTTCAATTTCAATCATCACATATGAGGAGACCTTTGTCCTTACTGTCTGATCTGCGTTGGCATCCTCGCCTGCCTTGTCCCGCCCCAGAGCCTTGTCAACGGTTCCGATTATGTTGTGAACGTTCTCACCGAATGTGGGCACTTCAACACTTAACAGGGATACTTCGGCAATGCCCGGGATTGTCTTTATTTCCTTGTCCATAATTGTTTCAATGGCTTCACGGGTATCTGCCTGAAGCAGCAGCACTATGCTGTTGTGTTCGCCTCTTATGGCATCACAGTAGACCACGTTTTCCTGGAAATAGAGCGTGCGGTACACTTTGAGGAAATTAGCATCACTCTCAAGGCTTACAAGAGCGTAAGCTGTTGTGGACTGTGCCGGTATCTGTATCGGCTCCGGAGGTGCTACATCGGAATCGGCTGCCGCTGTTGACGCGGCGCACGATGCGATAATATTTATCAACTCTTCCATATCGAAGGGTTTTTCCAGATAGGCTGCTGCCATCTGGCTCTTTGCTTCCATTGCTATGCCTTCATTGCCGTGTCCTGTTATTATAATTACAGGAAGATCGGGATAACTCGACTTGATAACCCTCAGAAGTTTGAGTCCGTCGATATCGGGGAGTTTCACGTCCACTATAGCGCACTCAGGGGTCATCTTCCTCTTCATCAGGATGTCCAATGTCTCCAGACCCTTCATGCCGTTTTCACAGGGTTCGGTATTATATCCCTGCTGCATCAGTCCCATTGAAATATGTCTTCTCACAGCCGCTTCGTCATCGATTAATAATACATATTTTTCCATTATTTTATCTCCTTTATGTTTTTATTTTCTTCTCTTGAATGATTACACATAATATTAAATAAAGCAATGTCTGTGCCAATCACTATATCGTTGTTATATTAACAGGATATCTCATTATAGGGTTGGTGTGAACTTCTTCCTGAGTGATAAGATTATTAGCACAGAGGTATAGTCACTACTATCTAACATTTTGTAATTTCAGGACTTTAGCTGAATTGTTAAATTTGTTTACACATATAGAAATTGTACAGTAAATACACCCGGTCTTTCAGCTTTCTGCGCGGCTATTACACGTCCCGCTTATTCTATTTTTTGAATGCAGGATATTACCCATTGAAAATTATAAAATCAAACTGATCCATTGCCCCCCTTCTTTTTGTGTTGACTTTGGCAGCATACTGAACAATATTAATGCATGGACAATATGCTCATCCTTGTTGATGCTGATGACAACATCGCAGGTTATGATGAAAAGAAAATCTGCCATCTTATCCCCACAAAACTCCACCGGGCTTTTTCCATCTTTATTGTCAATTCAAAAGGCGAAATGCTCATCCATAAGAGAAGCGGATTAAAGAGCACATGGCCGGGATTCTGGACTAATGCCTGCTGTTCCCATCCGAGAAAGGGAGAAAGCCTGGAAAATGCCACACAAAGAAGGCTTATGGAGGAGATGGGATTTACCTGTCTGCTGAAATATCTTTTTAAATTCCAGTATAAATCGGATTACGACAAAAGATATGGAGAAAATGAAGTTGATAATGTTTTTATCGGTTTTTATGATGGAGCATTAAAACCGGACAAAGATGAAATAGAGGAATGTAAATTTATCGGAGTAGAGGCGTTGCTGGAAGATGTAAAAAACAATCCTGTAAACTATACCCCATGGTTTATGAAGGCACTTCCAGGGGTAGTCAGGCTGTATCCACAGTATAGGCGATTATGAAAATACGACATGGAAAGGAATAACTTAACATCCCAAATCCATGAAACAAAAATAGTTCTCGGTCTTGTAGGCTCGCCCAGGAAGCTGGGAAACTGCGAGATATTCGCAAAGGAAATTTCAAACCAATTGACTGTCAACCACAGGTTGAAACTTATCAGGCTGCCGACGCTCAATATTCTGCCATGCAATGCCTGTTATGGATGCGTTATGGACAAGCCATGCCCCGATAAGGATGACATGGCATTCCTGTTATCACAGATTGTTGAAGCTGACGCGATAATTATGACTTCACCTGTATATTATCTCGGCGCTCACAGCATATTCAAAAGGATACTGGACAGGGGCTTTCTGTTCTTTACCGTCTTTGAAAAGACATTCGGCAAACCATGTATTCTGATAAATACTTACGGGATTGAAGGGCGGGTTGGCGCTGCTCCTCAAGCCCTCATGTCATTTGCCGCGTTTCTCGGGCTTGATATTAAGGCAAGCTTGAATATCAAGGCGGCGCTGCCCGGAGAGATACTGATGTCGGAAGAAGGACGACAAAATGCAAAAGATCTGGCGGGAATACTTTTCTCGGACAGAACATGGGAAAAGGACGACGGCTGTCCTTTCTGCGGTTGTGAAATTGTGAGGATGGAACAGGGGAAATTAATATGCACCCTCTGCCATGGTTGCTTTGCTATGGACAACACCGGGGTGAAAATAAAAATAAAAGACGGCGGTGTTCTCGGAACAATGGAGCATATGTTGAAACATAAAGAGTGGCTTCGAGGCATGAAGGACAGATTTCTCCGGAACAGGAAAGAAATTGTAAAGACTATTGCCGGTTACAAGGATACGGGAGAGTGGGTTAAGTAGTAACAGGATCATTTTTATTTGATAGTATGTCTTGACATTGACTTTTGTATATTGTTGTGATAAAAACACATGATGTGGTGGGTGTAGCTCAACGGTTAGAGCATCAGGCTGTGGTCCTGGGGGTTGAGGGTTCGAGACCCTTCATCCACCCCAATAATCCTCTTTAAAATTCATTATATTCCCTAAATGGATATGACAATGATATTACTTATGCGACATGGTGAAACAACGGGAAACCGCAGGGATTTAATTATCGGACAAAAAGATTACCCGCTCACGGAAAAAGGAATAAACTCAACAGAAAAACTTGCCGATCTTGTAACAAGTTACAATGACGGCATTATTCTCACTTCGCCCCTTGGACGCGCGCAGGCTACCGCAGCTATCCTCTCAAGCAAAACAGACTGGCCGATACTTATCGTGGAGGACATGAGAGAGCTCTCATGCGGTGAATGGGAGGGCAGATCGCGCAAAGATGTTGCTCCGGAGCGACGTTTTCTCCGCACCACATGGACTGACATACCGCCGGGAGGCGAAAGCTATGAGGAAGCCGAAACCCGCGTAGGCGGGGTCATCAACGCAATAAAAGAATTTAATGAATATGAGACGATTGCCGTTATCGGCCATGCATCCGTAAACAGAGTCTTTATTAAGCTCTGGCTGGGATTTGAACCTTCACGGGCCATGGCTGTAGGACAAAATCATGACACCATCTATCTGCTTGACAGCAACAGTGAAACCAAATGGATTAATATTCAGGGGGAACATGGCATTGAGCATTTTGATGGAAATATGCTGCCCCCATGAAAAATAGAGTTTAGATCATCCTTGCAAGGACATCGTTGAGAGAGCCCCGGAATGGACCCGGAGTCTCCATCTTTATTGAAGCAAGGGCTGCGGCAAACTTCAATGATTCATCCACGTCGTGGTCTATTCTCCAGGCCAGATAAGCTCCCATTGTTGTATCGCCCCGGCCGGTTCTGCCGTGAGCGCTTTTGTTTGAATATTTTTCAAAATATGTTTGCCCCCTGTAACGGAGGAGTACTCCATCTGAGCGGGTTATCATCGTTTCAGGGCATCCCCAGCCTTCCACTATAGCTGCCGCTTCCTTCAAATCATTGGTGCCCGTCAGTATTTCCGCTTCAACAACATCGAGTTTAACTGCATCAACGAGGCTTGTCATTTCTTTCTTTACCAATGCGTCCTTGAAATGGATTACCCCTGTTGTCCTATCAACCTGGCGCACGATATTCTGCATATCCATTGATAGCCGGGGCGTGCGATCCCTCAACCGTTGCATGAATTCCAGCGAAAATTCCTGGTCAGTCAAGGCTCCAAGGTGCATCATCCGGGATTTCATAGAAGGCATCTGCTCAATCGCAAAAAACCCCGCGTTTCTGGTTTGATAAATGAGTCTTTCGTCCATATTGTCGTTCTGGTGGACTACGCGCATATGTGTAGTCTCGGAAGCATCCAGGAGAAAAATATCAACACCCGCCGCCTTCAAAGTTGCCAGTATATGTTCATCCTGCCCGGCCATTTTTGTGATGACGGCAATTTTCTTCTTCGATGGTACTGCTGCAAGGGCTCCGAAAAATGGCGCCCCCCGGGTACTCCTGAAGAAGTTCCCTCTGAGGCTTCAATATCGTCAATTGTTACATGTCCTACAAATACCAGATCATAGCTGTTCATTTGGAACCTTACCTTCTGAGAGTAATATCATACCAAGTAGCTGTCAAACATTATAAGTCTGATTTGCCGGGCATAATACCAAGTAAGCTTTCAA
>CAZHHX010000002.1:0-167008 GCA_964532465.1 uncultured Syntrophorhabdaceae bacterium
AGAAGACAATGCGTTTTATGAAGAATTATTAGATTAACCTGCAAAGAATCAACTGCGCGGTTTCCCAAAGACAAGGATTACATGAAGAAATACTTGCTCTTCACCCATTTCTGGATGATTATTTTTTGTACTTATAACTAAATGAAATCAAAGAAACCACTCCCCGAACTCCATCACTCGCTTCTGATACCCTAAAGAGCACGCGTGGCAGGAAGGGCAGAAGTGGCGCTTACAGGAAAATATATTTCTCCGGGCATGAAAAATTCTGTAAGATAGAATCAGCGCATCCGGAGTGGAATTACCGATACCGGTAAACCCGTTATATTTTGACTTTCCCGGCAGGTTTTGGTAAAAAAAAAGGGAATTTTTTCCAATATTTCTTTTTGATTGAAAGGAAACTTACATGGTAATGGAAAAAAAGCGCCTTCATTACATTGACAATCTGCGCGTCGCGACAATCATGTTGGTGATTCTGATTCATCTGGCTGTGACTTATAGCTGTAGCGGCATCTGGGTTTATAACGAAGTACGGCCATTAGGTTTCTTCAACCATATTTTCTTCAGCTTCTTCCAGGGGTTCGTCCAGGGGTTTTCCATGGGGATGCTTTTCTTTGTGGCAGGCTATTTTACGCCCTTGGCCTTTGACCGAAAAAGCACCGCCCGATTTATATCCGACAGATGCCGGAGGCTCGGCCTGCCTGCACTGTTTTTTCTGCTGGTGGTAACTCCTTTAATGATAGCAGCGGTAGGGTCAACAAACCTATGGAAAGGGAGCACTTCCAGTTTCCCCGAATTTTACCGGCAATACATTAATTCTGCCGGAATACAACTTCTCGGCGTCGGCCCCATGTGGTTCGCGCTGGCATTGTTAATCTTTTGCTTGGTATATACGCTTTGGCGCCTGATCCTTCCGCGGCCGGAAGCGCCTGATTCCCGGCAGGGTATCCTGACTACCGGGCGTCTGCTGCTGCTCATTGTCATCATTGCCACGGTTGCCTTTTTGCTGCGATTGTTTTTCCCCATAGGTTCAGTGTTCTGGGGAATGCAGTTGGGATTTTTTTCGCAATACATTATCATGTTCATAGCAGGGATTGTTGCATACCGTACGAACTGTTTTGAAAGCATGACGTCGGCCACCGGCAGAAGATGGCTGGCGGCGGGATTGATTTTAGGCTTCATCGGTTGGCTGATATTGAAATACTTTGCCGGTCCCTATGATTTTTCAACTTTTACCCTGAAGTCTGTAAACACAGACAAAAGAGTAATCGGCGGCCTCTCCTGGCCAGCCGCTTATTATGCCATCTGGGAGTCATTTGTTGCTGTGGCCATGACCATGGGGCTTCTGGCGCTGTTTCGCGATAAATTAAATTTCAGCAACAAGTTTACGCAAAAATTGTCCGCAGGCGCCTTTGCCGTTTATATGTTCCACCCGCCGATAATTGTTGCCGTAACAATGCTTATGACACCGCTGGATATGCTGCCGGTATTCAAGTGGGCACTGGCCGGCCTGATTTCGATTCCGCTGTGCTTTCTCATCGCCTACTACATCCTGCTGCGCATTCCGCTGTTGAACAAAATACTGTAAATACTTTCCTGCACAGAAGCAACCGCGTGGTTTCCTAAGGGCAAGAATTACATGAAGAAATGCCTACTCCACACCCATTTTTAATGATTTTTCTTTCACCTACTAATGCTTAACCTTATTATATTAAAAGTATTTGCTATTACGAGAAGAAAGCATCGATATGATGTCGTGGGTAAATTTAACTAAAGCAAAAACGTCGTCGCTGAAATGTAGTTCACTCAACCACAATAATCACTACAAATCCATAGAACCAAAAAATGCCTGACAAGATTCCTCGATGACCTACATATTCCTGATGGTTTCTCGAAAAAGCCTAAAAGCAGGCTGCTCCCAATCCCATGCCCCAGCATGAGCAGCTTCTCCTATCTTCATGCCTACAAACTCATTCTTGCCTGCAAGATAGGCGTGGAGACGGGTTTTATGAGGACGCATTACTCTGATTGCTTTTGACTCAAGACAGTTAATATAGGCATCAACACACTCATTAACCGGATTATTTCTTACCATGGACAAACAAAGGTCTTCAAGAGTTCCTGTTGACAACGCTTTTCCTTCAGAATCAGAGTCAAAACCAGGCAGCACCATATAGGCAATGCGCGGTGACCCTTCAGCAAACTCAAACGGTGTCTGCGGTACGACTAATCCATTTCTTGCCAAGGCAGATTTAACGCTTTCGACGGCCCCATTGGCATTACCCTCAGCATCTCTTGCTACCAGCATTGTAGAAACCTTTTCATACCCTGATATATTTTTCAGAGCTTTCAGAAAAAGATATAGGCCATCAATGCCCCCAAAGTCCATCACTTGGACATCATTGATATTTGAGTTGTCACACGCCCAAATGAAGAAATAGTAAGCATCGGCTCCCTCTACAAGAAATAATTTCTCTTTTTCAATTTTAATGTATTGTTTTTGCGGAGGCATATTAACGCACCTCCATATTGGAGTCTATGGCGACTTTGAGCATTTCAGAATCAAAAACTTTAGCTATGGTTCTATTTTCCAACCTATCGAGGCGCAGATACGTAAAATCCTTCTGCAAATCCCCCGAAAGTCCGTCATGCGCTGCTTCAAGGCACTCATAACTGTGTGTTGTCGCTACAACCTGACAATCGAACTCTCTGGCAGCCCTTCCGACTCCCTCCCAGATTTTTTGCATTACCGAATAATGGAGACCGTTTTCGAACTCATCTATAAGAACGATCCCGCCACTCGCATTTGCTATAGCTAGGATGATAGTAAGAAGTCTAGAAAGGCCCTCGCCCATATACGAAATCGGCATTTTTCTTCTCAATCCGACATCTCCATGAATCATTGACATATTGCCAATTGTCACCGAAGATAGCGATCGTAGGTTGGGCTCGATAATTCGGAGAAATTTTAAGACCTCATCTTGTTTGCCAACGACGTCAAGCTGTCCGTACCTTACTGCGTCTTCATTTGGATTTCCGACGACACGCGAGGCGATAAATGTCGCGACAGGTACTTTCCCCGTTTGCATTTTATCTATGCGTAAACCCAATCCCTCGGGTCCAGCCAGGAGGTGTGACGTTCCTTTCGTGCCGTTCATTTTGTACGATATGTCTAGCGCATAAGAAGGTATTGTTACCTGGTCAGTCCTTATCTGGGGAAATTGAACTCCAGGCTCGGTTTTTCTTGCCTGCACTAAGGGTGGTTCATACCTTGGATTGAACGTAATAGTCATTGTCTCAGTTACGTTTCCCTGTTTTACTGTTACGCTGACTTCCCGTTTCATTTCCAAATCATGGAATATGGGCGCCCACATGGTCTCAGGTTCAAGCGGTAGAATACCAACACCCCTCCGTGCAAACTGGTTAGTTAGCATCTGTGGATTCATTCTGTCAAAGAAAAGAAAGATTGCCTCTAATAAAGAGCTTTTCCCAGCGTTGTTCTTCCCACCTACAAGGGTTGTTCTTGTTAATTGCGGAACTTGGAGATCCTCAAAGCCCTTGAATCCTTTGATAAGTAATTCTGATATCATGTGTGTTCCTCCAACTGAATTATCTGATCAAGCGTACCATTTTCAAGCACATCAATTACATTCTTGAATTAGGTTGTCGCCATATCCCGCTGATTTCCTATTTATTTAATTCTTCCTTAATTCTATACATCTGTCTACTATTTCATTGTATATGAACTGATTTTCTCGCAATTTCAATTCAATTGCAAGTCAAAAGTTCTTCGAAGCTTTTACTGAATACCACTATATAGTTGATATCTCCCACCAGATACCAAAAGTGAAGAAAGTAGTGTTTCAGGCAAAAACCACGAAGTGTGAATTACATGAAGAAGTGTTGCATCTAAGGCAAAAACCACGCAGTATCACCTTCAGGAAGGAGTTTATGCCTCAGGGAAAATCCGCACAGTGTGTATTTAAGGCCGTGTCCAGTCTCATGATAAAAAGTCCCAAATGTCATATTCAAATTCATTGCGATTTCTTTTATTTTTTTGTTCCGTCAATCCATGTAGCGCCTGCGAAGTCGGCATTACTCAGTATGGCACGGGAGAGGTCGGCGCCTGTGAGGTTGGCCTCAGAGAGATTGGCGCCGGTGAGGTTGGCCTCGGAGAGATTGGCAAGGGTAAGGTCGGCCTCATATAGGTCTGCGCGAGCGAGGTAAGCACGGACGAGGTTGGCGCGGGCGAGGATAGCATCGGTAACGTCTACACGGGCAAGGATAGCATCGGTGAGTATAGTGCCGGAAAGATCTGTATTGGATAGGTCTGCGCTGGACAGATTGATGCCTGTGAGATTGGCGCGGACGAGGTTGGCACCGGCAAGTTTGGCGCGGACGAGGTTGGCATCGGTCAGGTTAGCCTCGGAGAGATTGGCGCGAGCGAGGTCTGCGCGAGAGAGGTAAGCGCGGACGAGGTTGGCGCGGACGAGGTTGGCATGTGAGAGGTCGGCACCAGTTAAACGGGCATCATAAAGGTTGGCCTCGGAGAGATTGGCGCGGACGAGGTTGGCACGTGAGAGATCGGCACCGGCAAGATTTGCTCCAGCAAGTTTGGCTTCAGAGAGATCTACGCCAGAGAGATCAGCACATTCGCCACCTTTCTCTTTCTTGAGCCATTGTTCGTGTTTCAGCAAAATATCTTTCAATTCTTCTTTTGTAATATTCATAAGACCCCTCATGGCTATGTGTTTATAAGCCCTTTTTTGTTTATGGTTTACCTCCGTAATTAATATACTACAGGCGGTAATTTCCGAGATAGTAGTATTTGCAGGGCATATTGTCAATAATAATGGAGTGCTAAAATACGATTGATTCCCAGTTAAAATGTTGCACATTGAGCGAGGACAGGCCCCAGTCAAGCGAGGACAGGCGCAAACCCGCAACTCGAAACTCGCAACCCGTAACCCGTAACCCGCAACCCGCAACCCGTAACCCGTAACCCGCAACCCGTAACCCGTAACCCGCAACTCGCAACTCGGAAATGGCATGGATAATGCTTGATTGGATGAAGCAGGAAAATGGGGAACCGGAGAAAAACCGGTTCCCCATTTATTCAATAATTACTTGCAGGAATTTAGACAATTTTTAAGAGCGCTCTCAATCGGGTCTTTGCATGCCTTTGCGGTATTTCCTAACTTATAGCCAGCACAGTTCTGGATTTCCGCATCATATTGCCTTTGGCAATTCCGCCTGCAATCCGCCGAGGTCATCGATCCTGGTTTTGAGGCAGGAGAACCGGCAGTTGGCGGCGGCGCCGGCGGTTTAGGAGCAGGAGCCGGAGGCAGCGATGTTTTGGGCGGCTGCTGGATTGGCTGTTGGGGCTGCGCAACAGGTTTGGAAGTTTGCGGTACAGTCTGTTGCGGAGGCGATACCGGTTTGACAGGCTGCAACTGTCCCGGCTGTGTTACCGGCTTTGCAGGCACTGCAACATTGCCGTCAGAACCCGGAGAACAGGATCCCAGAATCTTCAATGTTTTGTCTTTGGGCACTAAATAATCCGGCGGAGTAAGTTCTCCCTCAAGCAGAACCTTTTTCCCCTCATAGGGACTCAGGTTGAATCCCGGTGGAAGAGTAATGGTGTACTGTTTTTTTTCCTGATAGAGAGAAAAAACTTTTCCGCCGACAACACAGCCTTCACTCTTGTAGTTTACCGGCAAACTGGCTAATACAACGGAACTGACCAAAAAAAGCTGGCATAGCACCGCAACTATGATAGTCCGTACACATCTTTTCATACTCGCCTCCTTAATAATAAAGTTTGATAATATATTGCATACAATGGATTGAAGTATAGGGGCTTGTTTTTTGTCTGTCAAGGTATATATTGGATTGTGTTTGCATTATACGTTGTGATTAAAAAAAGAGGTGGCACAACACCCGTCATTTGCAAATCAAGCCGCCGTATCAGGCCGCGGCTTGATAATTGATTAAAAAAGCACTGTTTTATTTAACAATTTCGAATAACTGCAAAGACATGAGGAGCGGGCAGTCAAGCATCTTTAAGCCCATTAGCTTTTCGCCCACTGCAGGGCTCATCATATCAAGATTCGCGGTTATGGCTATGAATATATTGCTGTCTTTAAAATAGAGGAATTGTGATTTAAACCCGGATATTGCGCCGGATTTTCCGGGAACCATTCTACCGTCAGGCGCTATAAGGGTTTCGAGACAATAGCCGTATGTAATGCCGATCGGGCCCTGGATTATATAGTCCCGGCCGTCGTTCAACTTAGTGATGGCGAACATTTCGTCGATTGATTCTTTTTTGAGAACCTTTCCGGGCTGGAAAGCGTCCTTGAGTTTAATAATATCTGTTACCTTTGATATAATGCCGCCGCTTCCAAAGGGTGCCAGGGTACTGGCGTATTCGGCGTTTTGCGTTTTGCCGTCCACGGTCATATATCCCGATGCCCGCTTCGGGACTATGACGCGGTTGCCGACGAACATTGTATTTGTCATTCCGAGAGGGCCGGCAATATTTTTCTGGAGAAAATCATTATAGGTCATCCCGGATACTTTTTCGATTATCATTGAAAGAAGGATACATCCTGAGTTGCTGTACTGAGCGTTTGTGCCGGGCTCAAAATCAAGTTTCAGGGGCTGCAATATTGCCATAATCTCCTCGGGTTTCCAGTCTTTCATCTGGTTTGACTTGAATGGCTCAACAGCAGTTATGGACTGTATTCCTGAAGTGTGCTGCATGAGGTTTTTAATTGTTATTTTTTCCCAGGCAGCACAATCAGGAAAATACTTGGTGATTTTATCATTCACATTAAGTTTACCCTGTTCTTTCAACATCATTATCCCGATGGCGGTGTGGGTTTTGGAAAGCGAGCCGATGGGGAAGATCGTATCTTTTTCAACAGGAGCTTTGTATTCGATATTTGCTTTTCCGTAGTATTTTTCCATGACTTTGCCGTCCGGCATGGAAATGGCAATGGCCAGACCCGGTATCTTCATATCATCCATGTATAGCAAAGCCAGTTCGTCAATCATCTTTCCAGTATCTTTTTTGGAATCTTCAGCAAAAACAGGATTGACTGAAAAAAGCATGATAAGCAATACGATGATTCCTGAAATAATATTTAATTTTTTCATTTACTTCCTCCTATATTGAAGCACAATAACAAATCTGATATATCTTTTTTTGAACATCTTAGCATGTTCCAGGTCAAAGAGCTACTATCGCAGGCGCCTCAACGTACCGTTGGGCTGCTTGACTTTGCGTCCATGTTGTGTTAAAAAATTCACATGCAGGAATCATCCATAAAACCCTTTAAGGGAATGCTCTTCGATAAGGAAAAAGCCGGCGATATAGCCTCTTGCGTATGCCCGCCTTATGACGTTATTACAAATACCGGGACATATTACGAAAGAAACAGGTTTAACACAATCAGATTGGAATTACCTGAGCCGAATCCTCCCCTCGACCAGTATGATAACGCGAAAGAAACACTTAAAAACTGGCTGCAGCAGGGAATACTTAAGTTTGACAACAAAGATACGGTTTATATATATGAACAGGAATTTGAAGTAGAAAACAAAACCTACCTGAGAAGAGGTTTTATATCACTGAACAGAATTGAGAAAAGCCGCATGCTCACCCATGAAGAGACACGGAAAAAGGCAAAGGAAGACCGGGAAAGACTGATCTCCTCTTTAAAAACCTACACAAGTTTTGTTTTCGGTCTTTATGAGGACAAGACACAGGACATCGAAAATATTCTTACAGCAGCGCCGAAAGAGATGGTCTGCGACTTTGTTGATGAGCAGTTTGTTAAGAACAGGTTTTATAAGATGACAGACATAGATGTGATAAATGCCCTTACAAGGGAAATAGATAAAAAAAATATATATATTGCCGACGGTCATCACCGCCTGGCGGTTTCCTACAAGCTCGGCTTGTCATACATACCGATTTTTTTAACCAATATGTATTCTCATGGTATTGTAATTCTTCCTTATCACAGAATGATAAAATTCAGGAATGTTAAAAATATTAATCAGATTCTTGACTCAATAAAACAGTATGCGGATATTGAAAAAATCCCCCTGGAAAATGACGGTTCGCTTAACATGGCCATGGAGCGTATAGCAAAATCCGACAGGCCGGCGTATCTTTTATATTCAAAAGATACGACTGAAGCGATTTATAAGCTCGAAGCAAACAAAGCCATTCCCATGGATGACAATATGCACGAGAGCCTTAAAAAACTGAAAGTCAATATAGGGCATAACGGCATACTGAAGGGGCTGCTCGGCATATCTGATGATGAGATTGAATACACGCAGGATTCACATGAATTGGTAAACGATGTAAAAAAAGGTATTTACGACCTGGGTTTCTTTCTCCCTCCCACAACAGTAGACGAAGTAAAGGATATTGCCGATCACAGCCTTTACATGCCCCCCAAATCAACTTTCTTCTATCCTAAAATACTTACAGGCCTGGTTTTCTATAAGTACGAATAAACCGCCTCCAACTATAGATATCCGGCAGAATCTTTCTATAAACGTTGACTGAAACCATGATTGGGAAATCGTGAAAATGCATATAGAAGAAGACGAAACACTTGATATCCTCTGCAATGATGAACTGAAAATAATTCAGAAGAAAGACGGCTACAGATTCTCAATAGACGCTATTCTTCTGTCAAACTTTATAACCCTGAAAAAGCATGAAAGATTACTGGATATCGGTACAGGCTGCGGTATTATACCTGTCTATATGTCAAAGAAAGGCTGTGAGAACTCTATGACAGGCATAGAGATACAGGAGGAATTATTTCAGGCAGCCCAAAAGAACAGAGACCTCAATAATTGTGAAAATATTGAGTTTATTCATGGCGATATTAAACTTTTTATTGAAAGCTTAAGAAAAACATCTTTTCATGTAATCGCATCCAACCCTCCTTATACAAAAGAACATACAGGAAGAACAAGTCCGAAGCATTCGCGGTTTATAGCAAGGTATGAATCATATATAGACCTTTCTGCGCTGCTTTCAGTTTCATCGGCTCTGTTGAATAAAAAAGGACGTTTTTACATTATTTATCCTTCAAAAAGGCTGGGTGAACTCATATACACAGCAAAAGCTCATAAGCTTGAACCAAAAAGACTTAGATTGGTTTATCCGAAAAAAGAGGAGGGAGCCAACCTTTTTCTTGCTGAATTTATAAAAGAAGGCGGCATGGAAGTAACTATTGAAAAACCTCTTTATATATACGATAATGAGCATTACGCAAAAGAAATTAAGGACTACTACCGTTTCTGAAGGAGTAAATATATGGAACAGGTTTTGAAACTGATTGAAGATGACTTGAAAAAACTCGAAGTATCAATAGATCAATTAGTTTCAACAAGAGTCGGTTTCATAAGAGAGATTGTAAATTATATAGTAAAATCCGGCGGAAAAAGGATCCGGCCGATCCTTGTTATGCTCAGTTCAAAACTCTGCGGATATGAAGGCGATAAGCATATAACCTATTCTGCGATTATTGAGTTTATTCATACGTCAACACTTTTGCATGATGATGTGGTAGATAACGCGAAAACAAGAAGGGGAGCTTCAACAGCAAATACAATATGGGGGAATGAAGCGAGCGTCCTTGTCGGGGATTTTCTCTATACAAAGTCCTTTGAGCTTATGGCAGAGGGAGATAATTTCGAAATCGTGAAGACCATGGCCCACACCACAAAACAGTTGTCTGAAGGTGAAATACTGGAGCTTCTGAAAACATCGGATGTTAGCACCACCGAAGAAGATTATTTCGAAATCATAGGGAATAAAACAGCGGTTCTTTTTTCCGTGGCATGTGAAATAGGCGCTATACTGGGAAATGTTGATGGAGAAAAAAGGCTTTCTTTAAAAGAATACGGGCACAATCTCGGCATGGCTTTTCAATTGACGGATGATATGCTTGACTACAACTCATATGATGAAGTTCTCGGGAAGAAAGTAGGGACTGATCTTAAGGAAGGAAAAATAACGCTTCCCCTTATCAGCGCCATGAAAGCCGCGACAGATAAAGAAAGGGCTCTTGTTAAAAGAGTGGTTGAAAAATCGAGCATTACATTAAAAGATTTTGAGAGGATAAGGGCAATTATAGAAAAATATGACGGGATAAAATACACATCCGATAAAGCAATGGAATACACAACCGCGGCGATCAATTGTTTAAATGCCTTTGCATCCTCACCTTTCAAGGACGCGCTTCTTGAGCTTCCCGAGTATGTACACAAGAGGAAAACATAAAAAAATATCAAATTACCCATCCGGTAACCCCGGATGGGTAATTATTGTTTTCCAAAAAACTATAAAGCGTAACAGAAATTACTTACCAACAAATTGCCCGCGCGAGCGGGCTTTTTGTTATTCTATTTCCATATGATAAGCCTGGAGAGATTTGATGCCTGCTCCCTCCTTATTCTCTATATATGCCTTGATGCCCTCTGCTACCGCTTTGGCTGCCGCTGTTGTTGTGATATAGGGTATTTTGTATTTTATCGCCGTCTTCCTTATGTAAGAATCATCATACATGCTGTTTTTCCCTATTGGCGTATTGATGATAAGCTGAATCTCCTTGTTGTGAAGCGCGTCAAGAATATTGGGCCTTCCTTCATGTACTTTCTTTATCAACGTAGACGGGATATTATTTGTTGACAGGAATTTCTGTGTTCCTTCCGTAGCAAGGATATCGAAGCCTGCCTCTTTCAGATATTTTGCCACGCCCAGAATATCGTCTCTGTCCTTTGGCGATATCGTGATGAGCACAGTGCCTTTTTCGGGCAATTTCTGACCGGCTGCTGCCTGAGATTTAAAAAAGGCAAGACCGAATGAGTCAGCCATACCAAGAACTTCACCTGTGGATCTCATTTCCGGCCCTAAAGTCGGATCAACCTCAGGAAACATATTAAAGGGAAATACAGACTCTTTTACGCCTACATGGGCATATTTTTTGTGCTTCAGGTTCATATCCTTCAGTTTTTTACCAAGCATGATCTGTGTGGCAATGCGCGCCATCTGAACACCTGTTACCTTTGATACAAGAGGCACGGTCCTGCTTGCCCTGGGGTTTGCCTCAAGGATATAAACAATATCATCGGCAATTGCATACTGAATGTTCATAAGTCCTACAACGTTCAGTTCAATGGCTATTCTCTTCGTGTATTCGTTTATCATGTTGATATGTTTTTCCGATAAAGTCCGTGGCGGGATCGCGCAGGCGCTGTCGCCTGAGTGGATACCGGCAAGCTCTATATGCTCCATAATGGAAGGAACAAAGGCGTCCTCGCCGTCTGCCATGGCATCCGCTTCAACTTCAATCGCGTTTTCAAGGAACTTGTCAATCAGGATCGGCCTGCCGGACGATATATCAACAGCGGCATTCACATAGGATGTGAGATTCGCGTCATCGTAGACTATTTCCATCCCGCGCCCGCCAAGTACATATGACGGCCTTACCATAAGAGGATAACCTATTTCCTCTGCTATTTTGAGCGCTTCTTCAAGCGTTGTCGCTGTCCCGCTCTCAGGCTGCGGTATATCAAGCTTATGCATTACATTTTTGAAACGTTTCCTGTCTTCCGCAAGGTCTATGCTTTCCGGGGATGTACCGAGAATTTTTACTCCTGCTTCTTCAAGCTCTCTTGCAATGTTGAGCGGCGTCTGTCCTCCAAACTGGACTATCACGCCAATGGGTTTTTCCTTGCTGTAAATACTTAAAACATCTTCGACGGTAAGCGGTTCAAAATAAAGCTTATCGGAAGTGTCATAATCGGTAGATACAGTCTCCGGGTTGCAGTTGACCATAATTGATTCATAACCCTCATCACGAAGCGTAAAGGCAGCATGTACACAGGTATAATCAAATTCTATACCCTGGCCTATCCTGTTCGGACCGCCGCCCAGAATCATCACCTTGGGCCTGTCGCTTATTATAACTTCGTTCGGCGCGTTATACGTTGAGTAATAATATGAAGCATCGGCTCCGCTTACCGGAACAGCGCACCACGCTTCAACTTTACCCAATGCAATTCTTCTGTTCCTCAGATCCGCTTCTTTCAGGTCAAGTATCCGGGCAAGGTACTTGTCGGAAAAACCGTCTTCCTTGGCTTTAATAAGGAGATTGTCGGGGAGCTGCCTGCCTTTATACTGAAGAATCTCTTCTTCAAGCTCTACCAGCTCCTTCATCTGCCCGATAAACCAGTGTTTTATCTTTGTTTTTTCAAATAGTTCGTCTATGCTTGCGCCTTTCCGTAATGCTTCATACATAATAAACTGTCTTTCCGAAGACGGTTCATTAAGGAGTCTCATCAGGTCATCAAGGGGAAGGTCGTTGAAATTGCCCGCGAAACCCAGACCATATCGTTTAATTTCAAGGGAGCGGATTGCTTTCTGGAAAGCTTCTTTATAATTTTTGCCGATGCTCATTGCTTCGCCGACTGCCTTCATCTGCGTGCCCAGTTTGTCTTCCGCCTCTCTGAATTTTTCAAAAGCCCAGCGGGCAAACTTTATAACCACATACTCGCCTGAAGGCGTGTATTTATCCAGCGTTCCGCCCCGGTAATAGGGAATGTCCTTTAATGTATATCCGCCTGCAAGCTTGGCGGAAACAAAGGCAATGGGAAAGCCCGTGGCCTTGGAAGCAAGGGCGGATGAACGTGATGTCCTGGGATTGATCTCGATAACCACAATCCGTCCGTCATCGGGGTTATGGGCAAACTGGATATTTGTCCCGCCGATAACCTGAATGGCTTCGACAATCCTGTATGAGTATTCCTGCAACTTCTGCTGTACATCTTCCGATATGGTCAACATAGGAGCGGAACAGAATGAATCACCTGTGTGAACGCCCATAGGATCTATATTTTCAATAAAGCAAACAGTTATCATTTTGTTTTCGGCATCCCTGACAACTTCAAGTTCCAGTTCTTCCCAGCCGATAACCGCTTCTTCTATAAGTATCTGACCGATAATGCTGGCTGAAATACCCCTGCTCGCAATTGTCTTCAGTTCTTCCTTGTTGTACGCGATGCCGCCGCCGGTGCCGCCCATGGTGTAAGCCGGCCGTATAACAACGGGATAACCGAGCCTGTCCGCGATTTCCAGCGCCTCTTCAACAGAATAGGCAAGCGCTGACTCAGGCATAGGGATATTCAGGCTATTCATCGTTTTTTTGAATTCGTTTCTGTCCTCACCTCTTTCAATGGCATCTACCTGGACGCCTATGATGCGCACACCATGTTTCTGGAGTATGCCCTTTCTCGACAATTCCGCGGCAAGATTCAACCCGGTTTGTCCCCCGAGGTTCGGCAGCAGGCCGTCAGGTTTTTCTTTTTCAATAATTTTTTCCAGTACATCAACATTTAGCGGTTCAATATATGTGGCATCAGCCATTCCAGGGTCTGTCATAATGGTTGCCGGATTTGAATTAACGAGAACAATTTTATACCCCGCGGCTCTCAGCGCTTTACATGCCTGTGTGCCTGAGTAATCGAATTCACAGGCCTGACCGATGATAATAGGACCGGAACCTATAATCAGAACTTTGTTTATGCCTTCTATTTTTGATTTTTCCATGTTTTCACCGTTCCTTTCGATTGGGAATTTGTTAAGCAATCTACCAGAGCTATAATAAGGAGTCAAGGAGTTTAGATTCACAACAATATCAATTGATTCTTCCTTATATTTATTTCAGTATAATACCATGCAGGAAAGTTCATTCGCGAGATGTTTGCTGCTCCGGCTTATATCACAGCAAAGAAAAATGAGCTTTTTTTTTTCAGATATTTATATGTAATAAAATTTATTATATTGATAATTTTTTCAAAAATATGTTATATATCTTTTTTATTAACTTAGTTATTTCCTTATTTATGGTAAATTTAATGTATACAATTAATCTCAGCATGTGTTATAAGTTTTACGCTTTTTGTATTTAAAAAATATTTATCTGTAAGGGTATTATAGAACATTATGTATACAATTAATCTCAGCAACGATGTCGATTCAGATTTTATCAAAGCGGTTTCCAAAGAAAGTGGCGAGAACCCCTCGCTTTGTTATCAATGCGGCAATTGTACCGCGGGATGCCCTTATACACAATATTTTGATTATCCCGTAAGTCAGGTCATGAGACTTCTTCAGGCAGGACAGAAAGACACGATCCTCAACTCAAAAGCCATATGGTTATGCGCTACCTGCGAGACCTGCACAACAAGATGCCCCTGTGAAATAGATGTTGCCGGAATTATGGATACCCTCCGGATAATAGCGCGCCGGGAAAACAGAGTTTCCGAGAAAGATGTAAAACTGTTTTACGATACCTTTCTCAACTCAATGAAACAATTCGGCAGGATTTATGAAGTGGGAATTCTCCTTGCGTACAATCTTAAATCAGGCCATTGGCTGGCTGATGCGGAGCTTGGACCAAAGGTTATGAGCCATGGAAAGATACATTTTTTACCAAAGAAGATAAAGGGCGCCGATAAGGTAGCTCAAATTTTTAAGAGATTTCAGGAAAAGGGAAAGAAGCATGATTGAAACAGCATACGGCTACTATGCAGGCTGTTCACTTGAAGGCACGGCAAGCGAATACGATACGTCCCTGAAGGTTGTGCTGAAGGCGCTGGGAGTGGATTTCACAGAGCCTGATGACTGGAGCTGCTGCGGCTCAACGCCGGCGCATACGGTAGACCATGTTTTTGCTGCCGCCCTTGCAGCCAGAAATCTTGCAATCGTTGAAAAGACCGGTCTCAAGACCCTTATAACACCTTGTCCGTCCTGCATGACAGCATTTAAAAAAGCACAACACGGAATGATAAAAAGCGCCTCCTTCAAACAAGAGGTCAATGAACTTCTCGATGAACCATATGAATGCGGCGTCTTCGCTAAATCCGCCTTGCAGGTAATTTATGAAGATGTCGGTCTTGAAGCAATAGCCGCAAAAGTTACCCACGCGCTTCCTGATCTGAAGGTTGCTCCCTATTATGGATGCATCCTTAACAGGCCTCCGGAGATTGCGCAGTTTGACGACCCGGAAAACCCTGTTTCAATGGATAAAGTTCTTAATGCTTCGGGAATTGAAGTCTGTGATTTTGCTTTTAAAATGGAATGCTGCGGCGCGGCATTCGGAGTGCCGAAAAGAGACATGGTAAACCAACTTACTTTTAAAGTGCTTTCCATGGCTGTTGACGCCGGCGCCAACTGCATTGCCGTTGCCTGTCCTCTTTGCCAGCAGAACCTTGATTTGCGCCAGGAACAGGTAAACAGCCTTATGGGGTCTTCCTTTGATATACCTGTTCTCTATTTTTCTCAGATTATGGGTCTTGCCTATGGCTTCAGTCCTGAGGCGCTTGCCATGGATAAGGTAATTGTAAGCGCAGACCGTTTTGTCCGGACACGTATAACTGCCGAGGAAGCAAGGGAAAAGAGGGAAAAAGAAACCAAGGCGAAAAATCAGAAACCGAAAACAGCAGATAAAAAAGAAGAAACTAAATCAGAGGAGATAGAATAAATGCGGGTTGGCGTATTCATCTGCCACTGTGGGAATAATATTGCAGGCACAATCGATGTGGCCAAGGTAGCTGAAGAAACACGAAAAATTCCCGGTGTTGCCTTCGCGACAACTTATATGTATACCTGTTCCGAGCCGGGTCAGAATGAGATAAAAGACGCCATAACAAGAGAAGGTCTTGACCGGGTTGTTGTCGCAGCCTGTTCCCCGAGAATGCATGAGCTTACCTTCAGGCGTACCGTAGAAAAGGCCGGGCTTAACCGCTATTTCTTTGAGATGGCAAATATCAGAGAACACATTTCATGGATCGGTGAAAATAAGGAACTTAATACGACAAAAGCCACAGAAGCGCTCAGAATGGCCGTGGCAAAGGTCATGCAGAATAAGCCCCTCTATTCGACATCCTTTAAAGTAAATAAAAAAGTACTGGTCATCGGCGGCGGAGTTGCCGGTATGCAGGCAGCCCTTGATTGCGCTGACGGCGGCCTGGATGTGCTGCTCGTGGAAAAAAGCCCCAGCGTGGGCGGCATGATGGCCCGCCTCGATAAAACATTCCCTACGATAGATTGCTCCATCTGCATATTGGGTCCGAAAATGGTGGATGTGGCGCAGCATGACAAAATAACTCTCCATGCCTATTCCGAAATTGACGAAATAAAAGGGTATGTCGGTAATTATCAGATTAAGATCAGGAAGAAAGCTACATACGTTGACTGGTCGAAATGTACCGGCTGCGGCGCCTGCATGGAGAAATGCCCTTCCAAAAACGCCTATGACGCCTTCAATTACGGAGTCGCGCCGACTCGGGCGATAAATATTCCCTTTCCTCAGGCCATACCGAAAAAAGCGAAGATAGATCCGAATTTCTGCCGTCAGTTTGTTAAAGGAAAATGTGGCGTATGCGCAAAGATATGCCCGACAAAGGCAATAGACTATGAAATGCAGGATGAAATAATAACGGAAGATATCGGCGCAATTATTGTGGCCACAGGCTATAGCCTTATAGATATTGATAAGCTTCCGGAATACGGCGGCGGCCGTTACCCTGATGTAATAACCGGAGTTCAGTATGAGAGGTTCCTTAACGCGTCAGGCCCCACGTCAGGCCACATTGTAAGGCCTTCAGACCATGTGGAACCGAAAACGATAGTCTTTGTCTCCTGCGCGGGTTCACGCGACAAGTCTATCGGCATACCATACTGCTCAAATTTCTGCTGCATGTATATCGCAAAGCAGGCAATCCTTACAAAGGATCACATTCCTGATTCTCAATCCTATGTGTTCTATATGGACATCCGTTCCCCCGGCAAGGGCTATGATGAGTTTACCAGACGCGCGCAGGAAGAATACGGGACAAAATACGTACGGGGACGTGTATCCAGGATTTATCCGAAAGGAAACAAGATGGTCGTAAGAGGCGCTGATACGCTTCTCGGCACTCAGGTTGAGGTTGAAGCGGATCTCGTTGTCCTCGGCACCGCGGTAGTTTCTACACCTGACGCGGCTCATATGGCGGAAAAGCTCCACATCTCCTATGACACCTTCGGTTTTTATGTGGAAAGCCATCCAAAATTAAGACCTGTTGAAACAAATACGTCGGGCGTGTTCCTTGCAGGCGCTTGTCAGGGTCCCAAGGATATACCGGCTTCCGTCAGCCAGGGAAGCGCTGCCGCCGGCAAAGTTCAGGCGCTGTTTTCAAAGGATATGCTTGAATCCGACCCTGCTGTTGCAAGGGTAAATATGAATTCCTGTGTCGGATGTCTTAAATGCGTAAAAACATGTCCCTTCGGAGCCATTAAAGAAAAAGAGCTTCGCGACGGAACGGTCAAAGCTGAAGTCATCGAGACTGTCTGCGCGGGTTGCGGGGTCTGCACTGCCACCTGTCCCTGCGGCGCCATACAGCTGCAGCATTTTACCGACAATCAGCTCTTAGCGGAGGTTAATGCCATATGCCAGAAGTAGCCACGAAAGAACTCCGTGTTGTCGGTTTCCTCTGTAACTGGTGCTCATACGGCGGCGCTGATACTGCCGGGGTAAGCCGTTTTAAACAGCCTACAGACCTCCGGATTATCCGGGTGCCCTGTTCAGGCAGGGTTGATCCGCTTTTTGTAGTGAAATCCCTTCTCAACGGCGCCGATGGAGTACTCGTCTCCGGCTGTCATCCAAGGGACTGTCATTATTCGGATGGAAATTTTTACGCGAGAAGAAGACTTGAAATGCTGAAAAGGCTGCTTCCTTTTCTCGGCATTGACGAGAGAAGATTTTACTACACCTGGGTCTCTGCTTCAGAAGGAGCGAGATGGCAGCAGACAGTAACAGAATTTACAAGCAGAATTCATGAGTTGGGCCCCCTCCATATTAAAAAGGAGGCTGCCCTATGATTGATAAACTCAAAGAAATTGTCGCAAAAGTATTAAACGATGTTGATCTGGTAATCGGATATGAGCAGGGTTTTGACGCAATACATGCAACACCCTTTTACATCACTTCAGCAGACCAGATTGATAAGCTGATCTGGAATCCCCTCTGTGTTCACAATCTGACAACGCACCTCCCGACTCTCAAAAAGAAAAAGACAGGTGTTATTGTAAAGGGATGCGACAGCCGCGCCATAGTCCAGTTTATTCAGGAAGGACTGATATTACGGGAAAATCTGGTTGTTATCGGTATACCCTGCACCGGTGTGATTAGTGTAAATAAGATATTGACGGAAACAAAGAGGGAACAAATAGAAGAAGTTACCTTTGATAGCAAGGGAAACATAACCCTTAAAACAGGAAAAGATCAGAAGACACTGCCTTTAGCAGATTTCTCGCCTGACAAATGCAGGACATGCCAGTACCCTACACCTCTTGTATATGACCACTTAATAGGGGACCCCATTAAATCGGATAAGGCTCCTGAAGATGTTTACGCCGATATAAAGGAATTTGAAATAAAAACACTTGATGAACGTATGCAATACTGGGAAAAGGAATTCGATCACTGCATCCGCTGTTATGCATGCAGGAATGCCTGCCCCCTCTGTATTTGCAGTGATAACTGCATCGCGGAGTCCCGTGATCCTCACTGGATGACACAAAAAATGACATTCACCGAGAAATTTATGTTCCATATGATCCACGCCCTTCATCTGGCAGGAAGATGCGTTGAGTGCGGCGAATGTGAGCGTGCCTGCCCCATGGGCATACCGGTAAACAAACTGAAAAGGAAGATCAACCAGGATATGAAAGAACTCTACGGCTATGAACCGGGAGTCAATCTTGATGAAAAACCCCCTATGTTTATGTTTAATGTTGATGAGTTAAAGATAAAGGAGCACAAAATTTAATGGCAGAAACAGGTTTTCTTCCAAAAGATAAAATTGAAGGTTTTTTAGAAGCAATCAGCAAAGACAATGTTTTGTTTATGCCTGTTCTTGAAGATGATGTTGTTATTTTCAGGCCTTTCAAAAAGGGAAACAGCCTCTATCCGGACAGACCTGCCAACAGTCCGCCGAAATCCGTTATTTATCCGCAAAGCGATGTACTGTTCTCCTATGAATATAAAAAAGATATTGATGACCCCAAAAAAGTTTCCGTTGATATAGAAACGCACATGGACTATCCGAAAACAGTAATTTTCGGATGCCGTCCCTGTGATGCGATAGGCTTTAATGTTTATGACCGGGTCTTTATAGAATCAAATGGCCCCGATACTTATTATCAGGGGCGCCGTGACAAAACTACAATAATAACATTAAGTTGCCCGGAACCTTATGCGGGATGTTTCTGTACTGCCTTAGGCAACAGCCCTGCCGGCAAAGAGGGAACGGACATTCTGATGACGGAACTTGAAAAGGGATTCCTTTTTGAGCCTGTCAGCGAGAAAGGCCGGGCCATCCTCGCAATGCCGGGAATAGAAGACGGAAGCCGGTATCTTGAGGAAGCACAGAAGAAACAGCAACTGGCACATGACACCGTGAATAAGCCCTTTCCCTCAGTCAGCCATACCGAAATATCGAGAAAACGTTTCGATCTTGACGAGTTCTGGCATCAGGAAGTAAGCAAGTGTATAAGCTGCGGCGCCTGCACTTTTCTATGCCCAACATGTTACTGTTTTAATTTTACCGATGAACAGACATTGGAAAAGGGTGAGAGAATCCGCAGTTGGGATGCCTGCATGTTTTATCATTTTACTCTGGAGACAAGCGGTCACAACCCGAGACCAACAAGGTTTCTGAGGTACAAAAACAGGGTGGGACATAAGTTTCTCTTTTATCCTGAAAAATATAACGGAGTAATCGCCTGTTCAGGCTGCGGAAGATGCATCAGGCATTGTCCCGTATCCGTTGACATCAGTAAAATTGTTGCCCAACTTAGAAGTCCGGAGTGAAAAATATGGAACAAAGCTTTAACCCTTACCTGCCAGAGCTGGCCACTGTAATTAAAATTATTGATGAAACACCCAATATAAAAACATATCAGGTAATTTTTAATGATCCTGAGAAGATGAAATCTTTTTCCTTTGAACCCGGACAGGTAGGACAGTTATATGTTTTCGGCGTGGGCGAGGCAACATTTGTCATCAATTCTCCTCCCACCAGAATGGATTATCTCCAGTTCAGCGTCATGAAAGCAGGAGAAGTAACTTCGGCAATTCATGAGTTGCGGGAAGGCGATCAGGTAGGTATAAGAGCGCCTCTCGGCAACAGTTTTCCTTATGAGGGCATGAAGGGCAAGAAAATACTCTTTATCGGCGGCGGAATCGGTCTCGCGCCTCTTCGGACACTGATACTCTTTATGCTGGATAACCGCTCCGATTACGGGGACATTACCATTATCTACGGCGCGAGAACGCCCCTGGATCTTTGCTATAAATATGAATTGACGGAATGGGAAGCCCGTTCCGATGTAGACTTGATCCTTACAGTGGATAACGAATATCCGGGCTGGAATAAGAGAATCGGATTTGTCCCCACGGTTTTAAATGAAGTTGCTCCATCGCCGGATAATACTGTGGCAATTACATGCGGCCCGCCTATAATGATAAAGTTTGTCCTTCAGAATCTCGCAAAATTGAATTTTAGGGACGATCATGTGGTAACTACGCTGGAAGCAAGAATGAAATGCGGCATCGGCATCTGCGGACGGTGCAACATCGGTTCGAAATACATATGCAAGGACGGCCCGGTATTTTCCCTTGACCAGTTGAAAGAGTCCGGCGCAGAAATCTAATTCCAATTAGCGTTCATCATGTCACCATCGTTGGCGGCGTCCTTTTGCATCCTCGACGTACTGATTGTACGCCTCCGGTGCCTCCTCCTTGCCGCCTCGGTGCCATTTCGAATGCAAATTGGAATAATAATTCCTATTTAAATCAGAGCATTGAACTAAACCGCTACGCAGTGGCCACACCTGAGACAGTGATTTAGCATTGGAGTAACCGGCAAATTCAGATAGCTTTTACTCTTCACACCAATTTTTCGCCTCGCAGACGAAGTCTGCCCCGAAGCAGGATAAACCAGAATACAAAGACCACCCATCTTGCAATAACATAGGCAAAAACCGTAAATAGTACATGAACCCTGGGATAGCACACATGGGTAACAAGCATAATGACGGCAAGGTTTCCCAGTCCTGAGGTCACGCTCAGGCTGATGCGGTCTTTCCGGTTCGATCCGCCTGCGTAGTAACCCGCGAAAAGCGACAGGGATATAATGATAAAGATGGCGACATAGGAGACAAAGTTGAATTTTGCCATGGCTTCTATTGAGGGCACAATAAAAACCAGAACCAGAATGATGACTGAAATACGAAAAAACCACTCCAATATAGGCTGAATGATTTTCGTTAGGGACGGCAGAAATTCGTGGAACAATATTCCTGCAAGCAACGGCACTATGGTAAGAGGGGCAACTTCAACAAAAAGATCGACCGGCGAAATGGACAGTTGAAGGGGAAACCATTGGCTGAAAACCCACAGCCAGAGAGGCACTGTCAGGGGCATCAAAAGAACCAGAAAAGGCATAACAACTGCGGCCACAGAAATACTCCCTTTTTTGCCTTTCGCCTCTAAAAGGTCGAAGGGATCACCGGGAGCCACTGCTGAAATAAGCATAATTCCTCCAAGAAGAAGGGGGACATTGAGCAATTTAATTACTCCGGCAGTGGCAAGGGGAACAAAGATGCAGGCCACTAAAAAGGTCTTTATCAGCAACAAGGGAGTTTTCAGTTCTCTTCCCACATCTTTAAATGTGAGGTTCGAGCTGATTACAAAGACAATAACAGGAAAGGTGACATGTAACAGTATGCCTATTACCGTCATAACAATATGATTTTCCAATAAACCGTGCACTATGCATACCTCCTATGCGACTTTTCACGAAATCTCAATTTCTCCCGCACGTATTTCCATGCGGGAGAAATTGAGTATCTAAAAGACATTCCCGGGGTTATTTTCTTGATGTAGGCTGTGTGAGGTCAACACCGCCGCGCGGGACATGCTCAATCCATGCAAAACCGTTTGTCAGGGGTTTGCCGGCCAGAGTACCTTCCATTGTCCCCCAGTATTCATAGAGGGCGGGATTATTACCCCAGAAATTGAATTTTAAATTCAGATCGCCAAGGGATGTTTTTGCCGTGATAGTATACGATTTTTTTGCTTCTATAGGAGCAATGTGAAACTCAGTGGGGATCACATACTTTCCATCGATATAAAGACCGGCATCCCGATAAGCTATACCGGTAAAGAATATTCCGCTTAACTGATCGGCAGTGAATACAACCCACCATTCGTTGCCGTATTTCAGCAACACTTCCCTGTACCCGGCGCCTTTTACAAAATAGTTCTCAAACTCGCCGTGACCTGAAACTTTTATCGTCTTGCCCTCAAGAATCATTGTACCTGTTGCCTTGCCTGGTTGTTCAAAACCTGTTGTTTGTCCGCCCGGAAGCAGCTCAACAGGCTGAATCCCCCGGTTATACCAGAAGGAGTAATCTGTTTTTAATGTTAGATTGACAGTCCTTTTGGCGTCTTTGTAATATACAGTGGTATCTTTCTTTGTAATAGTCCATTTAAAATACCTGTCACCGTCTTTTGCTTCCCAGATAAGATTATCCTTATTATCCTTTCTTTCCGGAATCACCATAAGATCAAGCACTTCTAACTGGTTCGGCTTATCTTTCCATACGTTAGAACTGATGGCGAACATCACCCGTTTCTGCGCTTTGCCTGTGCCATGATGATTTACACAGGCATAAAGTCCGTACAGATTGCCGTCGTCACCTTTGCCGCTGAATTGAAACCATGTGTTGAATCTGGGTGACCCATACAACTCGACTTTTTTCAATTCCTCAAGGCTTGCCTTATGAATATTGCCCATTATTGACGGATCGGCAGCAAGAGGATTCGGCACCATCCATCCAGGAGGAAGATCGGCCTTTGTGTATGTGCTCAGTAACATGTCAGCCTTTGTAAGCAGGGAATCGGCAGCCTGATAATCCCCGACAGATATTGCCTGCCCGGCCTCCTTAATCATTTTGGCTGCATCGCCTGCGCCGGTCACAATTCCCTTCTCATACATGTCGTACCACTGGGCATCGATAATGTCATACTTTGTCTGGACAGCCTTGCTTTTAATAAGAACACTGTCTCTGGTAATTACAGACTGCGCAGTTGCAGTCTGTGCAAAACCAAGGGTCGTAAAAACCAGACTTATTATTAGAATACATCCTGCAACAAATTCCAGTTTCTTCTTCATTATCATTTATCCTCCCTATTTTTGTTTGAGAATCACATCATGCGCTTTTGCACTGTCAAAGGTCACATCATACTCTTTTGCTCCACTAAGTTGTGCAATATTTTTGTCGTCTAAGGCAAGGTGATATTTTTTTGTTGGATCCAAATTTATAATCTTGAATCCGCCATCGGTTGCACCTGATTTTACAGGCATTGTAGAAACAATGAGGGCCAGTTTTGACCTGTCGTATATTGCCCGCTTGAGAGGTGTTTTCGTCAGATCAACTCCTGTAATTGCAGGTTCAGAAAAATGAGCGATGTCGAAAGGATTGTTGTACATTTTCAAAAGCCCGCTCTTCGGCAGCGCCCTTGCCATCGCAAACAGCCTGTCTGAAAGATCGGAATGCTGCGGCCATGTTTTCATCTGTGGCGTAACATCATTAAATTTTATGGGGGGCTTTATGGCTGAAGACCGGGCCGGCTTTGCATCATCCGCCGCCGCCAGATTCGGGCCGCCGCCAGATACTTTATAAGGATAATGGAAGGTTCCGCCTTCACCCCATACAGGATCGAAGTGATTATCGACGGTTTTTAACAGACCGTTGAGCAGTTTTTCATCTCCCATTTCCGCGGCAAGTATGCTGAAAAATCCATAGTACGAATAGGGTGTAAGCACATCTTTTTGAAGGGTTATCGTACCGTCAGCATTTTCCTTTACGTGGAGTTTCTTGAAATCGGGATATAGTTTTTCCACAAAGGCAGGATCAAACACATGGACGCCCGACATGATCCAGCCTTCATTGCCCGAAGAGCCGAAGGTCACACCTTCCTTGATCATCTTCTGTATTGCGGGGTCCATCTTGTTGCCATACCGGGGATTGCTTGCGGAAAACACCCATCCCTGTTTTACCAGATAAAAAGCGCCCACTTCGCCGGTTTTGGGGTCCACAAAATTCTTTTTCAAGAAGTCAACGAACAACGGCATCGACGCCGCATAGTAGCGGGTATTGTGCGCCTGATCATATAGCTTCCAGCCCAGAATCGGGTGGGTATTGCAGGCCGGGAATATTGCGTTGGGCTCGCATTCAATCGCCGGAACAGGGTTCTTGATAAGCTGCATAAACATCGCATCCTGAAGGCTCGCATTATCGTAAAGGAACTTTGTTTTGTCGTCCCATTTCAAAACGATAGAACCCGGTTTATCCCATTTCCTTTCATTGTAGAGCATCTGATAAAGATTGATCATCTGACTTACATGACCCGAATACATGATGTTGCGGTAGGCAATCGGGTCGGAAAACGGCGCATAGGGCTGGTTCATCAGGGGCTCAAATTTTGTCACGCCCGCGCTGTCGCGAGACCAGTATTCCCAGACAGGCCGCTGAAACATTTTTTGTATAATACGGTCCATCCCCGGTTTGATCGCGCCATCCCAGGCCGGCAGCTTGTGATACTGCTCGGCTGCAAGAAAATACACACTGAATGCAAGGGTATATCTGCTTGCGGTAATACCCACCTGATCCAGCGAATTCATATCTTTGAAATCTTCAATCGGTTCGTTTGCAAGCTTGAGCACCCACTTAAGCTGACCAAGTTCTTTTTCATCTGCCGCGGGATATGAGTTCAGGTCAATTCGTGTTCCGGCAGTAACAGATTGCTTGGCAGAACCTTTGCTTTCCACTGCATAAACTCCATAAACACCGGTTAATAAAAAAAGAATAATCAGCAACCCTACCGTAAATAAAATGTTTCTTTTCTTCATGGTTCCTCCTCTTAAAAAAATGGGTTTCGTCAAAAGTTTTCTTCATTGGTCTGTTTTTTTAATCATGTTTTTTCAGTTTGTTTTCCTGGTCAAGCTACGGCATTTTTTACCTTTCCGTATTTTATTAAAAACATTCTAAATAATGTTTTCATATTTGCATTCACATTGAATAAAAACAAAACTTGATCATCAAAACCAAAGCCTGTATTGCCTTTCCAAGGTTTTAAGTTCTGTAGACACTGTGTCTACAAGTTCTGCTGACAATGTGTCAGCAGAACTCAGTTATGGAATATTTATATTGTTTATCCATTTATTTCCATCCAACAGCAAATAGTATTTCCTCCTGAAGGGATTTGAGATAGAACAACAAATCCCTTCAACTTCATGCGTTTTTATCAATGCTCCACAAGTAGCTAAGATTTGGCTACTAAAGTATCCCAAGGGCTTTTACAATGCTCCGCACAGCAGTCAGCGCCTCATTTCCCGGCGGTAATTCCCAAAGTGGGCGACCTTCACGGTCAAATTGCCTCAAAACCTCATTTTCAGGAATCGATCCAAGCATGTCAATACCTTCGGGAAGTTGAAGTATTACCTCGGTTGAAACCCGATTGGCCACCACAAAGACATGAGAACTTCCTACCAGATTCACTATCATCGCCAGAGTATCCATACTTCTCTTCGATGCATCCACCACAGCAATAACACGGGTAACCCGGCCCGTAACATCCCTGTTGATCTGCTCAATCCCTGCTTCCGCATCAATCAGTACACCTTTAAATGCAGAAACCAGATTGTCAATTGCATTCTTAAGAAGCTTGTTTGCCGGACAGAAGCATCCCTTTTCTTCATTATGTCCCATAGCAAGCAATGAGTGGTCTTTGCGTTCAACCAACGCCTTTAATATAAAGTAATCAAGCTGATCTGCCGCCTCTCCGGCCCCCGTTTTCCCGCCTTGCCGTGCCTCGTTAATAAACCGGTCCCTGACACCTGCGAGGGTATCAACAACGTGCTCGCCTATGGCTGATGTAAGCCCGCCCACCGGATCGGCGTCAACAAGCAGCAAAGGCTTGAACCCTTCCTCCAACAACACCCTTGAGAGCAGCGCCGAAAAGACGGTCTTTCCCACGCCGCCTTTGCCGCATACTGCGATGACCGGTTTTTCATATTCATGCATACCACATTCTTCGCACATAATTTTCCCCTTTATCTCTGCCCTATTTTTTCCGAACCCAATAAGGGCGGCGGAAAGTTTTTCTTCAGATTATCCATTACATCTCCGGTTTTTTCTTAATTAAAACCATATGAATTTTTCCGAATTCATCACTCCGCATAATCTCAAATGCCACAGGAGACACGATTCCACCGGTTCCGTGATAATTAATCAAAGGCATTATCTCATACAACAACCCGTCGTCACCCCTGCCTACAAAACCTATGGCTATGTCACCCTTTAATAATCCATACATATCACGTGCTTTGTAATCATCAATAGTTGATTTGCGGATTTTTGAAAGGTCAGGCTTTTTGATGTTGTCTGTAGCATTATATGTTGGCAATACACTCTTATCGTATATGTTAAGCAACTGGTCTGCTTTGGCCAGAAGCTTCCCTGCTTCCTCTTTCTTCTTCTGATCCATTAAGGCTTTAGCCTGGTCAATTAGTTTTCCTGCCTCACCTGCCTTTACCATCACACCATTTGCGTAGAGATCGTACCATTGATATCGCGCGATGTCGAATTTATTCTTCACAGCATCGTACTTTGTTTGGGTGCTATCGGCAGCGTAACTGCTCACGGCAAAGTCAATCGCAGTAACAAAGATGATACACGCAAAAACCAATCTGAATAAATTCCTTTCCTTTTTCTTTATTGCTGTCTCCTCTTACTGTTATATGAGACCTGTTGTCTCGAAAAATGTCTTGATTCCGCTAAAGACCGGTTTTTTGTGTCAGCCTTCCTCTGTCCTCTCAGAAGAAGAACCCCAGTCTGGCCTCAACCTTGAAATTGTAGGGCCTGTTGTAATTCCTGGATTCTAACATGGGCGTAAAGATTTCGACGGAGCCCACTATTTTGTCCGTAAACATTCTCCCGAGCATGATGTCAAAAGGCATGGCCCAGGAATTACTCTGCTTGTAGTCGTAGACAATCTCAGGGTTTGGATAGAGGACAACAAAGTTTTTCTTCGGCAGCATGATGTTGAAACAGGGGGCAAATTCAAGTTTGCTTACGTCTGTGCGGTTAGAATTTCCGGCAAAGCTGGTTGCATATCTCGCGTAGGGCAAAAAGAAGCTTCCGTTACTGATTTCAGGCAGCGACACTCGAACCCCTACGAGAGGGAGCGCCACAGCCTTCCCCGTTCCGGACTGATCGTTTGTCGCTGTGGGCAAGGTAAGTTGAAGACCTGCGCCGATTGCTACCCCGGGTGTAGCCACGTAAACAGTGACGGCCTGGACCAGTATGTCACCAAGGCCGACCTGATTTCTGCTCCTCACATTATCATTGGCGGGTACATCGCCGTAGATGGTGGGCAGATCTCCCCGCAGCGCCAACTCCCATTTCCCGGAAAACTTAATTGCTCCATCACCCCGAAATGTAACGATATTCTGGCGATACCCTCCCGGGACATTCACAAACTGATACCTCGTGTCAAAACGCGTTACCGGTCGCGTAATATCCTGACCATTGTTTATTTGCTCGGCCATCTTTTGCGCAGGATGGAAGGGTTCGGATTCTGCGGCAACAGACGCGAATGAGAGGAAAAGACTTGCCAGGCCCCAAAAAATTAACGCGAACAGCCAGACAATTCTTAACCTGCCAATCACCATACTCTCCTGAATCTTCATGTCTTTTCACCTCTCACGATCAAAATATACTTACTGCTCGCCTCCATCCCAATGGCGCCAAGCTCTGTCTGGAGTCGTTTCAGCACGGTCACAGGCGGCCAGATCCCGGCCAGATTCTGCCATTAGAAGCAATGCCTGATCATACTGCACGTGCTGGTTGAACTGAAGTAGACATCGACGTTTATTATATTCGTACACCCTGTGCTCCGGATACGGGCCGGCAGCATACCTGCTGCAATAACCAGCACCAGAGCTAACGATAATACTTTTTTCATGCAAGACCTCCATTTTACTGTTTAATGACTTAACCAGCATCACTGAGAAAATCTTAGCACCTTCATTGTACACAGCCCAGTAAATAAGAAGCGATAAGCATCACCCGCCACCCATAGCCCGAACTCCCGCTTCCTGCAATACCTCACGTATATCATCGCAAACAGGTTTATCGCTGCATGACGAGCAATCATTGGCACAATCAATATCGTAACCTCTGACTTTCCATGTTTCCCTGACAATTTCTCTGGTTATCTTCTGAACCTGGGTTGCAATGCCATCGAGCTCTATTACATCGTCCCTGCCGGATGTGATGAAAACAGCTTCCATGGATTCAATTTTAGTATTCCCCGACTTATAGATAGACATGAGCGCTCTGCCAAGGCTCTCAAGGCAAAACCCTTTTGCAGCAGCATCTTTGCTTACCCTGCTCCAGATGCTCCTGGTGTAGCTTCTTACCATATATCCTTCTATCTGATCGCCGATGAACCCGATATGCTTAAGTTCTTCATGTTCTTTGTCGCTCAGTTCGGTTCCGCCCACCATTAACACCTGTCCGAAGGGCAGGCTTTTATTGCCAGATTCCTTGATATCCGGGCCGATAACGGTAATTCTGTTGTCATTAACGAGTTCAGGCTTATCAGTAAAAAGTATAAAGGCACAGGAACCTGCTTCCGGATTTCCCAGTTCCACATAAGTGTCTTCCCGCAGTATGATGCCGGGGTTGGCATTGGGACCTATTCGGACAGGCAATCCCTCTTTCAATAGTGCAGAGGCAGGCGCATTAAAAACAGCGACCTGCCTTCCCCGGGCCTTCATATCTTCAGCATATTCAGCCATTTTCAGAATATATGCGTCAAAAACAGTCAATTATACCACTCCATCCCTGTCTGCATGGCGCCCTAAATCAGCCCCGTGGACTGGAAGAAGGTGGCGATCCTGTCAAATGCAACTTCAGGCGTCATATAACGCTTGTCCCAGATATCCATGCCCAGCACCAGGCACGGGATACCTCTTTCGCGGCACATATCCCTTACGACCTTCAGCCGTGAGTTCGTGTCGCGGTTTCCGATATGGGCCGGCATAATCACTGCGTCGCACTTGAAATCCTTGACTATCTGCAGGATGTCATTGCAGAAAAAATCGGTCGTGTGCAGGCACTGCCTGTTCATGGGGTCTTCCAGCAAAAAACGCTTGCCGAATGATGTGAACATGGCCTCTTCGCTTGAAAGATCGATCGGCGTCAAAGTCCCGTATGACATATAATCCATGATCGCGATCGCACCAAGTTCCTGCTGCAGGCGCCCCCACAGCTCGCCCGGGGGCCAGCTCCCGGCCAGCTCCTGCCAGAGGAACCGGACCTTTTCATTTATTCCTTCAATCCCCAGCTTGTCTTTTACCCTCTGTTCAGTGGCGCTTATCAAATGTTCGAGCCAGTCGGTTATCTGCGGGGAGACTCTCTCCCCTGTCCACCTGTCATATGCAAAACCAAGCCTTGAGAAATCAGGATTTGCCGGACAGGGCACGGCTTTCTTCAATTCCTGAAATTCGAGCAGCAATTGGTTCTGTTTGTTAGACAGCACGCAAACTTCCCTGAGGCGGTCCCAGTCCATTTTCCTTCCAAAGACATCTTCCATGAAGGTTACCGCCTGTCTCAACTGTTTGCCCATATATTTGTAACTTTCCTCATCAAAGCTGTGCGGTGCGTCCATTATGAATTTGGGCACATCGGCCCAGGGTTTGTAGGTATTCATCAGGTTTCCGAGCGTGTCCATGGAGTCACAGCAAGAGTTGGAAGTTATTATCATGTCAGGTTTCCTGACGAGGCCTGCTTCAAGATAATAGCAGGCGACTTTGAGCGCTGTGCACATCCGGCTTTCCACTCCGGTTTCTATCGCTTTATCTATAAGTTCTGATGCATCAGGCATTGCTGTCCCGTTGGCTCCGGTAATCGTCAGGTCTGAATATGAGCAACCGTAAGCGGCTGGTATTTCAATGAAAAAGTCACCATTACCCAATACAAAAGGCCCGGGTGACGCGTTCTGCGGGTCAAGGAAAAGACTGCCAAGGGCTTTGCCGGCCTGCATCTGTAATTGAGAAAATACATTTATCATAGCGCACCTCCTGATATCGTTTCAATGAAGGCCTGGACACGGGTCCTGAGCTGCCCTGTCGAATCGGCGGTGTATTCCCTTTCGATCCTTAGCAGGGGAATGCCGGCATCTCTGAGTTCTTTGTTAAGGATGAAAATTTCACCGCCCCAGGTTTCACAGCACAGGAACACCTGGCCGATGACGCCGTCCACTTTGAACGCTTTGATCTTGTCGAAAACTTCCTCGTTGATTACAGGATGCGCCCCGAGGTTTTTAGGACAGAACGGCCTTGTCAGCACCTGGTAGTCGGCAATTGCCTTCAGCGGATCAGTCCCGTCTTCCTGGACGCTTCCGAAAATCACCTTGCCGCCAAAGCATGTCAGGTCATTGACCACCAGCCCGCCAAGGTCTTCGACAATATCGCTCATCGATGTGTCGTCATGGCCGGGGCCGACTATCATTACCCGTGCTGAATATTTTCTGTCCGGTACTTTTGCCCCACGAAGTTCACCAATAAGCTTTTTCAGATCATCTCTGTACTCCTCTTTAGGCATTGACGATCCCGCTACAATTACGGCTACGGTTTCAGAGCCGGTGATGGGCGGATTGTCTGACAGTCTCAAGGCATAAAGTTCTCTCTGAAGCTCCCTGACTTCGTTGCAGAGTTTGATTGCACCCCGCAACTTTTCATCCGTGATTATCACATCGAAATATTTTTCCATCCTGGCCTTCAGGCCTGAGAGTTGACCCAGGAAATATTCAGCCGTAAGCTCGTTTGAGGCATGCGGGATGAATATGCGGTCAAGGAAAGGGATTTTCGCCGGGCTTTTTTCCCAGTTGTCCAGAATGTGCCGGTTGCCGTCGCAGCCGCCGCCGATTACAGCGCCGTCAATAAAACCATATTCACCAATTAAAACCTTGTTGAAAGTATGGCGTATCATACTGCAGATGTTCGCGGATTCGAAATAGTCATCCGCCATGTCGGAGTTCCGGCTTCCTGTTCCGCGTATGCGAAAAGGCATAAACCCTGCTGCAATAAACATCTCTTCAGGGACAAATGAACATGTATAGCCCATAATTCTGCCGCCGTTGTTCCGCCAATCACTGACTGACGGATTCATGATGCCTCCGGCAATTTTAACGAATTTTTCAAACACTTCTGACTTCAGACCTGATTTCATTTATTTCCTCCCTTTGATTCCTAAGCAAGCTCTACTGCCTGAAAAAAAGTTTTCATTCTGTCGAATACAACATCAGGCGGCATATACCTCTCATCCCATACGTCGCATCCGAGGAAGAGGAAGGGGATACTGTTTTCGCGGCATATGTCCTTTGCCATCTTGTGATATGCATTGGTGTCCCTGTGGCCTACGTGGCAGGGCATTATCATGGCGTCGCATTTATAATCTTTGCATATGCGTACGATATCATCGCAGAATACGTCGGCAGTGTGCATGGCCTGCCTGGTCATAGGCGTACCCATCAGATATTTTTTCGCAACCGATTTGAGCATGCTGTCCATACTTGTTGTGTCTATGGGCACAAAGTTGTGGAATGAATAATAGGTCTTCAAGCAGACTGCGCCCAGTTCTTCTTTCAGTCTCGGAAAAAGTTTCGAGCCCCAGGAGGGAGAAACATCGTACCAGAGGAAACGTATCTTTTCATTAACTCCTTCAATCCCTTTTTTCTCCCTGACCTTTTGTTCCGTCACCTCGACAAGTCTTTTGATCCAGTCGGTTGCTTTCCAGAAAATTGCTGGATCAGACCCGGCTACCCATCTGGCAAGCTCCCAGCCCACCCTCGCCATGTCAGGGTCAACAGGACAGGGGACTGCGCGGGTCAGTTCCTGAAAATCCATTATCATTGAGGCCTGCTTATTTGATTCTTCGGCAACCTCTACGAATTTTTCCATGGTCAGTTTTCTTCCCGTTACCTTTTCTATTACATGAGTCATTTCCTTGAGCTGGCCCCCGAAATATTCGAAATCCTCGTCGGTCTGACCATGAGGGGCATCAAGCCTGAATTTCGGGACATCCGCCCAGGGCCTGTAGTTATCCATCATCTGTCCCAGCATATCCACTGCATCACAGGGCGAGTTTGTCGTGATTATCAAGTCAGGAACAGGCAGTATCCCTGCCTTCAGATAATAGGCGCCCATTTTTACACTTGCGCAGAGCCTGTTTTCCACACCCATTTCAGTAGCCTTGTCTATCCTTTCGGCTGCACCCGGCCCTGCTGTACCCATGGCGCCGGCAACGGTCATAATGGAGCAGGAAATATCCATTGCAACCGGTATCTCAGGCAACGCATCGTCGGAAGCAATAATGAAGGGGCGGCCTTTCCTGGCATTATCGTTTACACCATATATCGTAAGAGCTTTAAAGGACTCATTGGCCTCAGCATTCAACTGGTCAAGTATTTCCCGGTCCGTCATATCCATAAATTTACCTCCTGATAGTTTCAATGAATGCCTGCACGCGGGTGGCAAGCTGCCCCTGGCTATCCGGAACATACTCCCTTTCAATCATCAGACTCGGGAATCCCGCATCCCTTAAGTCATCTTTTAGCGCGTAGAGTTCTCCACCCCAGGTGTCGCAGCAGCCCAGACGTTGACCCAGGACACCGTCAACTTTGAATTCCCTTGCGGCCTCTATTATGACTTTAGTCCTCAGGGGATAAGCGCCCCCCACCTTGGCACAGAAGGGACGAGTAAGAACATGATAGTTTGCAAGCGCCTGAAGCGGATCAGAACCATCCTCATTGACGCTGCCGTATTTCAGTTTGCCCCCGAAACAGGTATGGTCGGTCACCACTATAGCGCCTTGCTCTTCGGCTATACCGCTCATTATGTCGTCGTCTCCGCATGAGCCCACAACCATAAGCCTTGCCTGGTATTCTTTTTTCTGAGCAGGCATAATTTCAAGGTCTGCAATTAATTGTTTAAGGTCTGTGTTGTATTCCTCTTTCAACATGGATAACCCGGCAACCATGGCAGAAACCATTTCAGAGCCTGTTATAGGCGGGTTGTCAGATTTCCGCATATCATAGATTTTACGCTGAAGTTCCCTTGTCTCATTGCAGAGGCTGATGGCCTCGCGCAGTTTATCATCTGTTATTGTGACGTTGAAATGTTCCTCCAGAGCGCTTTTAAAGTTGACAAGTTTTTTCCTGTAATACCCGGCCTGCGCCTCGCCGCTGACATGGGGAAAACCAAGCAGATAGACAAATGGGGTCTTCATAGGGCTTTTTTTCCAGTTGTCATAGACATAGCGCGTGGTATCGCAACTGGCGCCCACAACAATGCCGTCAAGAAAGTCATACTTGCCCAGCAAGGCCATGCTGAAACAATGACGGGGAAAACTGCAGTTGTTCGAGGTAAAATATTCATCAGCTCTTTCCGTGCTTTCGCTTCCGGTGCCTCTCATCCTGAAAGGCAGCAGGCCTGCGGCTATAAATATCTCTTCAGGAATAAAGGAACAGAAATACCCGATGACCTTGCCCCTTTTGTTTTTGAATTCCTCAACGGGCTGATTCACAAGGGTTCCGGCAATTCGGGAAAATTTTTCCAGTACCTGTGATCTGTTTTTGGCGATCATGTCATTTTCTCCTTATTAATTTACACATTGCCTGCTTTGGCCTTGAATTTCTCCATTGCAAAAACCGCGGCGCCCAAAGCGCCCATAAACTGCGGGTCAAGGGACAGCTTATTGATCTTAACTCCAAGGGAAAGTTCCAGCGCATTGACAAGCCCGTCATTACCATGACATCCGCCGGTTATGACAACATTATCGGCCACACCCGCCCTTCTTGCAAGCGAGCTCACCCTGCTTGCAACGGCACGGTTGATTCCGGTAATGATGTCGGACATAGGAATATCGTTGTTAACAAGGGTTATAATCTCGGATTCGGCAAAAACACTGCACTGGTTTGAAATGCTTGCAGGCGTGGCGCTTATGTTTGCGGAGGAGCCAATGCCTTCAAGGCCACAGCCGAGCACTTTTGCCATAACCTGAAAAAACCTGCCTGTCCCTGCGGCACAACGCTCATTCATCTCAAAACCGAGGGTGGCGCCCCTTTCATTCAAGGAAATGGCTTTGCAGTCCTGTCCACCAATGTCTATAATTGTCCTGACCGACGGGTTCACATAAAAAGCGCCTTTTGCGTGGCAGGATATCTCTGAAATGTTTTCATTAGCGAATTCCACCTTGAGTCTGCCGTATCCTGTGCTTACAACATAATCGAGATTTTTTATTGATGAAAGGCCTGCGTTTTGTATCGCCTCATCCATGGCCATTTTAGCTGTAACAGCAGGTTTCGGGGTTGACATTATAATATTGCCGAGTATTACTTTATCATCAATAATTACAACTGCCTTGCCCGTTGTAGAACCTAAATCACATCCTCCTACGATCATAATGCTGCCTCCTCAAATTAACCACAATGTCTTTGTGCCGTTAGATAACATGCAATATTCATTCCAGCTCTTAAATACTTCCTCTTCCTCGAATCACGATCTTCAACAATCATGATTTTACCCAATAAAAACATATTTTTTACCAGCAGGACCCGATATATTCACCCTTGACCTGCGCCTTATTTCTATTGACTTGCTGTATTCAATCTGGCAATAATTGACATTGCGTTTGAATTCTCAAGCACAACAGGTTTCAAGGTATTTCATTATAACGAGGAGGCTTTTTTATGAAAAAGGTATTATCAGCATTATTGGCTCTGGTTCTGGTAGTAGTATTCGCGCAGTTCGCGCTGGCCCAGGAAACGGACACGAAGGCAAAGGCGCCAAAAAAAGAAGTTCAAAAACCGGGAGCCGTAGCGGTCGAAACAGTTTCTACAACAGCAGTTGTAGATGCCATTGACACAGCGAAACGCGCGGTAACACTCAAATTTGCCGATGGGAAGACACAGACCTTCAAGCTGGGGCCTGAAGTGAAAAACTTTGATCAGATAAAAGTCGGCGATAAGGTTAAGGCAACATATGCTGAATCAATTGCAGTCTTTGTCAGAAAATCAAATGAAAAACCATCTGCCGATGAAGTTCAGACCATCCAGGTGGCGCCCAAGGGTGAAAAACCGGGTATACTTATGACTGATACCTTTGAAGTCACCGCCAAGGTAGAAAAAATAGACTATAAAAAACGGACGGTCACCCTCAAGGGACCGGAAGGCAATCTGAAGACCTTCCCTGTAGATAAAAGCGTAAAGAATTTTAAAAACATAAAGACCGGCGACGAGGTTGTAATGAAAATAACTGAGGCAATGGCGCTTTATGTAGAAAAACCCTGATAACAGCGATCGCAAAAGATCAATAATAAAAAAGGAGGATGTAAATGAAAACAAAAGCAGCATTATTTATGGTGGCAGCAATTGTGGCAACTGCACTTCTTGGCGGATGCGCTACCGATCCGCAGGTTTCTACAATGAAGGGTTCTGGTGGAGACCAGCAGGTAACGGTACCCGGAAGCACATGGACAGGCGCGGCATCAGGAGAACAGGCAAGCGCGCTGGCTAAGATAGTCGTGGACGCGAACAACAACAGCATGAAGGAATTCGAGAAAATTGACGGACATCTCAAAAGCCAGGATCAGCGCATGGCAAAGATAGAAGACAAGCAGGACAAGTCGTTACAGGCGGCAGAGCAGGCGCTTGCAAAACTCGAAAAGATGTCAAATGAGCAGGGCACCGGACAGTTAACACTGTTCTTCAAGACCGGATCGTCTAAACTGGATCACGACCAGACAGAGCGTCTCGTCAGGTTCCTTGACTATATTTCCATTAAAAGCAAAGGCCGGAAAGCAATCCTTCTTTCCATAGGCAGCGCCTCTGCCATCGGAAGCGCGAAAAACAACATGAAACTCAGCAAGGATCGTTCCGAAGCCCCCATACCGGTTATTGATAAGTATCTTGTGAATGTCCCACATACTTTCTTCAAGGTCACGGGAATAGGCGATATGTACGCACCCAAAGGCGAATCAATGCAGGTTGAACAGCGTTACCAGAATGTTCGTCTCATTGCAGTCTATGATACCGCCAGTATCCCTGAAACACCGGGAAGTAAATAAACTAAGGATTTTCTGTCCGTGCTGCCTTCAAAAGCAGGGGCTGTCTGTGCAGACGGTTTCATGTGCTTTTGAAGGCAGCATAACATCAGCCAGGATCAACAAGCTCATTTTTTTCTCTCATCTTCTTTGACAACAACAATTTTCATTGCTAATATTGCTGTGAGGAATACAAGAAATCAGGCGCTTATAAGGGGCAAAGGCAAATCCCATTGTTTACTTTTCTAAGATCTTACGGTTTTTCCCTATTGTTGATTTTTTCTGTTTTTATCGGATCAATATTGGGCATAATCCTCAAAAAAGACGCGTCTTTTTGTAAACCCTTCGGCGATGTATTCCTGAATCTTCTGTTCACCGCTATTGTGCCCCTTGTTTTTTTCTCCATATCTTCTTCTGTAGCCGCCACGTCGGATATGAAGCGTCTCAGCAGAATCATGTCTTCTATGCTCATTGTCTTCATTCTGACGGGGATTACAGCATCGATATTGATGATAATCGGCGTAACCCTCTATCCTCCTGTCACGGGGCTTACAATCGATTTGGGCGTAAAAGTGAATATTGATCACTTTAAGGCTTCCGAGCAGATAGTTAAAGCCTTTTCCGCTCCTGATTTTATTGATATTCTTTCAAAACGGAATATGCTTGCCCTCATTGTATTTTCTATCCTTGTAGGCCTTGCGACCTCTTCATCCGGGCATAAGGGCAGGGTTTTCTCAGAATTCCTCTCTTCCGGAAACCATGTGATGATGAAGCTTATTTCCTACATCATGTATTACGCGCCAATTGGTTTGTGCGCGTATTTTGCCTATTTTATCGGCACCTATGGCCCCGATTTGCTGGGGTCATATTTCAAAGCCATGATCTTGTATTATCCTGTAGCGATCCTGTATTTTTTTCTCGGGTTTTCCTGCTATGCTTATATGGCAGGACGATTTGCGGGAGTAAAAACATTCTGGAGAAATATCGTTCCCCCTTCCATTACCGCTCTTGCCACAGGCAGCAGTATGGCCGCCATCCCTTTAAATCTGGAAGCGGCAGAAAGGACAGGCGTCCCGGAAGACATCAGGGAAATCATTATTCCCATAGGCGCGACAATCCACATGGATGGTTCCTGTCTGGCCGCGATCCTGAAGATTGCCGTCCTTTTCGGAATTTTCAATATCAGCTTTTCAGGATCAGAGGTCATCATTACGGCAATCGGAATTGCTTTGCTTACCGGAACAGTGGTAAGCGGAATTCCCGCCGGGGGCATAATTGGAGAGCTGCTGATTATCTCGCTCTACGGATTTCCTCTTGAGGCTTTTCCTGTTATAACCATGATCGGCACACTGGTCGACCCGCCGGCAACAATGCTCAACTCAGCAGGCGACAATGTGGCAAGCATGATAGTGTCAAGGATGCTGGGAGGCAAAGACTGGATGACTATTGACAGGCATTTATGAGTAAAACACAAGGGCAGGAAGAGCAAAGTATGGGACCGACAAAGAGAAAACCATGAAAAAATGCAATGATGGAATAAACATTTGACAATAACAAACCTATCAGCAGGAGAAGCGCATTATGTCCAAATCTGACGTACATCCGAAATTTAATTTCGAGCCCTGGCAGGTGTGGCCGGGATCATATGATAACCCCCCTGCTTCTGAAGAAATTTATGCATTTCCCGATGTTTCATCGCTGAGAATTAACCGGAAAACACCCATCGCATCTATGGGTTCCTGCTTCGCAAGGGAGATAAAAGATGTGCTTATTGACAGGGATTATTCATACATCAGGGAAGAAACCGGGCATCCTGCTTCAAAACATGCCAGCGCTGCCTGGGAACGGGTATATAACACTTTCTCCATGCGCCAGATTTTTGAATATACCTTCGAAAAATTTGATCCTGATTTACGCTGGTGGAAAGCTCCTGTCTCCGGCATAATACAGGACCCTTACCGGCGGATCATCCTTTATAAAACAATTGAAGAAGCAGAAGCAGATTTTGAAAAGCATCGCCTTGTTTCACGTAAAGCACTTGAAAACGCCGAAGTTCTCATTTTAACCCTCGGCCTTACCGAAATATGGGAGGACAGGACAGACAGTTCTGTTATTTGTCTCCCTTCAGGGCCTTATGTGAACGAAGGTGGGGATATGGACCGTTACCGCTTCAGGATAAGCCGGTATCAGGAGAATCTTGCCAACCTTGAGCGCATATATCACATTATGAAAACCCATAACCCCGGATGCAAACTGATTGCAACGGTTTCACCGGTTCACCTCTGGGCAACATTCAGAAAAGACCTTGACGTCATCAGCGCCAGTTGGAATTCCAAGGCAACTCTCCGTGCCGCTGTTGACGAATTCGTTGCAGGCCATGAAAATGTATGGTATTTCCCTGCCTTTGAAATGGCTGTTACTTACAGGGCAATCCTCGGCAAATCCTTGTTTACCGAAGGCAGAGAACCCTTCCACGTGAACAGGGAGACGATACATTTTATCATGGACAATTTTTTTCGTATTTTTTCAGGTGAATAGATAGCGCGAATGACCGGCATTGTCCTTATACACCGTTCTTCTCACATAAGGCTGTAAGGACTAAGCTCAAAAAATCTTCCAGGCCTATGCCCTGACCTCCAAAATCCCCGCCGTCTGGGCAGGAAAGTGCCCTTTCCATACGGTAACTAAGTGGTCTTTACAATTGGATACAGTTCCCAGGTAAGTATAAGCGGAAGAGGACAGATTAAGGAGAATCTGAAATATTCAGCGGCAACATCCTTGCCGTTTAATGAGACCCACCCGCAAGGAGGAGGCCCCATGTCTCCCTTTGATTGAAAAACATCAAATTTATGCCCTTTTGTTGTTGGAATAAGGTCAAGACCTCTACCCTTGTTGTTCCTGAAATAAACAACGGAAGTATCCGGATCTATCCTGGCTTCCCCAGGGGCAAACTGCCAACAGACTGTGATGGCATGAATGCCTGAACCTTCAATTAAATCCTCGATAATCCAGTATTTTTCGGTTGTAAACATTACTTTCCTCTTTACAGTAAACCGAGCGCCTGATTCATCGTAATAATCACTGCAAATTCCTGTCATAGTTGTAATCGGAGATTGTTCCTTCGAATCCCTCTCCGCAAGAGTTAAGGATAAGTTCCCTTTAGCAGACTTGACTCTCTCCTGAAAACCAAGCCGCGATCTTACAGGACCTTTCCCGTCAATGAGGATCATATTATGGGCAGGGGCAGAGCGGTAATAATCGGTAACCGGCCCCGGCGCATAAGCGGTAATGCCGGGATCGACAAGGCAGGGCCCGCCGCAGGCCGTAACATCGAGAGAGAGCATATCTTCATGTGCATGTGTCATACCGGCAGGGCCCGCCCTGAAAAGCACATATTGCGCGTCTTTCTCATATCCTGATCTTAATATTCCTATACCGGCATCAGGATATATATGCTCAGTCTCAGCAGGCGGAGCGCCCCTCTGTGCTTTTGTGCCGATCCACGTAAAATCAGGGCGGTGGAAGAGTTCTCCGGCAAGTTCCATGACAGCGCAATAATCGCCTGCTATTCCCCCGGAATCGTTGAGGGACGGCCAGGTAAAATCAGGGCGGCACAAGGAAGCGAGGTAATTTACAGCCCTTTCGAGAGGGAACTCAAAGATTTCCGGCAGGGCTATACTCCTGGCGGCAGCCGTTATTTTTACTTCCAGAAAGGCATGGACACAGATGGCGTGATAGAGGGGCGACAGTTCAAAATGGACTCCGTCCTCCATGAATTGCCTTTTAAACTCCTTTTCAAGTCGCCCTATCCCTTCTTCAAGCCACTGGCCTGCCTCCCTGAATTCCATGAGATTCATACCGGCAAGGGCTAAGGCTGCTGATTCCACAATAATCCAGTTATTCGGATGACCCTTATGATCCATGAGATGGCGGCAATGCTCCCAGAGGGAACTGAGCATGAGTGCCTTTGTTGCCTCTTTGAATTCTTTCTGCAGCCATGCCATGTCTTTTATCCGGAGCCATTCCCTGAGACGCCATGCCGCAGACAGAGTTTCCCAGGATGGTCCAGCACCGCCGTTTGATTCCACAGGCACAGGATTACAAACAATCCAGTCATAAATAATATCTGATAGGAATGGGATACAATTGCTGTTTTTAGTCTCCAGAAAGGATTTTAATACTTCCCTTAAGAAATGATGCCGGTGGAGAAAATGCGACCACTCCAGGATACCGGATGGATTTTCATCCCATGGTATAGGAAGTGGACACTGCTCTCCCATGATGCGGCCTTTCAGAATTTCATCGGCTTTCTCATGAGAGTAAGGATGGTAAGAGGAGATGGAAAAGAGCTTGAAAGATCGGGTCTCTTCCGATGGGCAATGCTTCAGCACCGTTTTGAGGCCTCTGTCCCTGAGCCTTGGACCGGCAGGAATTTCTCTGTATTCGCCATAGACAGCGCCAATATTAATCACAATCGGAGCATCTGAAACATCTGTCTTCTCGCGTTTTACTATAATTTCAATGGCTGCAATGTCTTTCCAGCCATCCGGTTTGCCGTATATTCCGAAGGACTCCAGAGGGAAAACCAGCTTCATCGTTTCTCCCGGCAACAGACATTCACGGCCTCCGCTCAGTGAAATGGGTTCGCTAACAACACCTGTCTTACCCGAACCATGAAACAGTTTCATTTCCCCATAAAGGATTAGCTCAGTATGGTTGGTTGCAGTAAAGGAAAACTGATTGAAAGATGAAAAATCCCGCATGGGACATGAAAAGGTTTTTTTGATCTGACCGGTTGATGAGACATGTCCGCATCCCTCAAAGAGCAGCTTCCTATCAGTTACAACATCGCAGGTAAATTCGTCAGGAGGTAACCCGGGGTTTTTCATGCAATCACCATTGGTTTTCTATACCGTCTTATCGACATAAACATCAAAAGTGTAGTACTGTTATGGTATATACAATGAAACTATACCATAACAGAGCAGGAACAAACCGCAGAATCCTTCTTATTGAACCGCCTTTTTACCGGCTTTTCAAGAAAACATACGGACTTGTCAGATACCCTCTTTCTCTCGGTTATCTTGCAGCATCGGTAAGGACAAAGACCGACTGGGATGTCATGGTCTATAATTCCGATTTTCTGCCTCAAAGCGACCCCTTTGAGGTCACTTATTTTAAAAGCGAGGGGTTTTCACGCTACCGCAGTTTACTCAATGATACTTCTCATCATATTTGGCAGGAGATTCGGGATGTTATCGCCGAATATACACCGGCTGTTGTAGGCATTTCGGCAAAATCCTCCACCTTTGCCTCCGCGCTAAGGGTTGCAGGTATCGCGAAAGAGATCAACCCCGATACCATTGTCGTTGTCGGCGGCCCCCATCCTTCTGCTATATTTTCAAAAACCTCTGTTCCGGCTTCCCTGGAAAACAGCCGAGCAGGAATAATGGAAGAAGGCCAGTCGGCCTCCTGCCGGGATATTGACTATTTTGTCATCGGCGAGGGCGAAGAGACAATTGTCGAATTACTGCAAGCCTTCGCGAAGGGGATTGACCCGGTTGATGTAGGCGGGATAGCCTACAGAGATGGAAATGTATTTCTCCCAACTCCTGCAAGAATGTCTGTCAAAAACCTTGATTCACTCCCCTTTCCCTATCAGTACGCCTCTGAGTTTTTAAAGGATTATGAAATATATCCCCTATCCGCTTTCAGTAATATCTTTGCAACCCGAGGATGTCCTTACCAGTGCCTTTTCTGCGGGTCAAGAAACATATGGGGAAAAAGGGTGCGTTTCCGTTCGCCGGAAAATGTGGTTGAAGAAATGTTAAAACTGCGTAGTATGGGCATTAATGACATCCATTTTGATGACGATACCTTCGGGGTAACAAATCGATATATCGAAGCCCTGTGCAGCGCCATTGGGTCATCCTGTCCGGGAATTAAATGGAGTTGCGAGATTCATGTGCGACTTGTGAACGACAAAAACATCTTCCTCATGAAAGAAGCCGGTTGCAGCACAATCCAGCTTGGAATTGAATCAGGGAATAACGGGATATTGAAAGAAATAAGGAAGGGTTTTGCCATTGAAGAAGCTCTTGCAGCCTGTAAACTTATCAAGGCTCATGACATAAAACTGGAAACATTTTTTATGGCCGGATTTCCACAGGAAACGGAAGTATCTCTCAACGATACTGCTCAGGTTATCGAGAAGCTTGAATGCGACAAAATCATATACAGCATATTCACCCCCTACCCAGGCACGGAAGCTTTTTACTTATGCAATGCAAGCGGGTTGATAGCCGCTGATTACGATCCGTCCCTGTATAACCACCAGAGTCCTGAAAACTGCTTCAGCGTCAGCATATCACCCGAACGCTTCAAAAAAATGTCCTCCCGCATAGAGGAGACTGTGGTAGAAAAAAACCGGGCAACACGCAGTAAAAGAGAGTAATCAAAGAGGTATAACAGAAGCTGAATTTACTGACATCCCTACACAAAGAAACAAAGAAACTGAATTAGTTTAAGAATTTATTTTACTTTATATTTATTTTTGTTAAAATTGGCTGATGACGGGGGATGGTCAGAATAACTTAAATAAGATTTCACTCTTATCTTTCCTTCTGCCCTTGCTTCTCACTTCTGCGCTGCTATTTACCGGCATTCTTCAGGCACAACCTGCTGTCCCGTCACTTTTCCTATGGGCATGGGAAAGACCGGAGGATCTGGGTTTTATTGATTCGAGCAGTGTTGGAGTCGCTTATCTTGCAGGAACAATCCGGCTGGAAAACTCCGATGTTTTTATGCTGCCCAGGCTTCAGCCCTTGAAACTACCTGACAGAACCTATCTTATCGGTGTTGTAAGGATCGAGACCCGAAGGGCAGATCTCAGCGCCGATCAGCGTCTCCGATCGGTAAGAGAAATAATCCGATTCTTACCCTTTGACAGGCTTCAAGGTCTTCAGATTGATTTCGACGCTTCTGTTTCAGAACGATCCTTTTACAGGGCACTCCTATCTGATCTCAGGGCAAGCCTGCCGGAGTCTCTCGCGCTGTCCATTACGGCCCTTGCGTCGTGGTGCACTTGGGATGACTGGCTCTCTGATCTGCCTCTTCAGGAAGCAGTTCCCATGCTTTTCCGAATGGGGAAAGATGCTCGTCAGGTAATAATCTATCTTCAGAAAAAACAGGGGTTCGGAGTGAAAAAATGCAGAGAAAGTGTTGGTATATCAACCGATGAACCTATTCAACACCTCCCGCCCTGCGAGAGAACTTATATTTTTAATCCTCGTCCATGGTCCGATAAAGAACTGAATCGAATGATAAAAGAGGTAAGACAATGGCAAGAAAAACAATAATCCCGATGATTCTTTTCGGATTCCTGACTGTAACCATCCTAACGATGTGTGCGCCTCACGTTTTCGGATGCGGCACATCTTACTACTATTCAGTATTCACGTACAATTATCCCGACAAACCGCTTGATGATTTCGTAAGAGGCAATCTCGGCATTATTAATCCAAACTCACCCCGGGGATATCTCTATGTTGTTTACCGTTATCTTTCAAATAAGCCGTTTAATTCTGATGAACAAAAATCAATACTAACGTTCTACTCCAAAAGAAAAAATGGGGAATTTCAAAACGAAGCTATAGAAGAAATGTCAAAAGCATGGGTAGAGGCAAGAAAAATGGTTCCTAATTCAAAAACTATAGATATCAAAATTTATGCCTCACTTAATGATGATTATAGCCATAGTTTTTTAAATATTTCGCCCGATGCCTTTCGGGTAGCCACAGAAACTTTAAAAGACAGGATTGCAATATACGGAGCAGGAAGTCAAATCATACGAGATTGGCTGAATTCTCAGGATATTGTCTTTTCCAATCCAGTTAGGGATCAAAAAAAAGGAGGATATGCTGTCATACCGGATTCTACCCAGGGACTTCATTCTTTAGCAAAACCAGTTAAAGTTAAGAAGAAAGGAGGATATGCTGTCATACCGGATTCTCCTGACCCGGAACTTCCCCCCTTAGCAAAGGCGGATAGGATGTATCAAAGGGCATCCGCACATTTTTATGCAGGGAACTACGATGACGCTGTACAATTGTATCGCGAGATATGGCAGGATTTTCTATCACCATGGTCAAGAACGGCAAGGTTTATGATAGCCAGATGCCTATTGAGAAAAGCAATACTAAATTCGAGTGATCACCTCGATAAGAACTTAGTAAAATTGGCAGAAGCCGATCTTAAACAGATTCTAAAAGATCAGAATCTAAAGGATTTCCATGCATCTGCCGCCCGTTTACTGGCGTATTTGTATTTGCACTGCCAACCGGAGGAACGGCTTTATGAACTGTCTCAAACATTACTTCAAGCCACCAACGGTGATAACCTCTTTCAGGACTTATGGGACTACACAGTTCTACTTGATAAGTACGAACAAAAAACCTGTACAGAAGATGAAAACCGAACAGAGATGTTAAAAGATTTTACCAGACGACCGGATGAAGTCAGAAAAGATGACATGACCGACTGGATATTTACATTCCAATCAACCAGCCCGAAATCGCTTGAACATGCACTGATCAGATGGAGGCAGACAAAATCACTTCCCTGGCTCATTGCATGCCTGAGTAAAATTAGGGGTGATGATACAAATATTATTGACGTCTTATCGGCATCGGAAAATATTTCCGTCAATTCCCCCGGCTATGTTATGGTCATTTTCCATCGAGTAAGATTACTTGCTGAATCAGGGAATCGGGATAAAGCACGAGAGGCTATAAATGATATCCTTTCCCGAAGGGAGTCACTATCCCAATCGGTGCTCAACCTCTTGTTTGCTGAAAGAACATCTCTTGCTAAAAATATGGACGATTTCCTTACGTATGCTCAACGTAAACCAGCTACAATAATCTTATGGAGCCCTGATGAAGTGATTGATGGGCTTAATCAGCTCAAAGACATAGGACACTATAAAAAAGGCGAGCGCCTCCTTGATGCTGATATTGCAATAATGTTGAACCGAGATTTTTCTCTTGATTTGCTGAAGACGATTGCCGTCTCATATAAACTCGATACCAATATCCGGCGGGAAGTTGCACTCAGAGTTTGGACACGTGCCGTTCTCATGGGGCGCAATGACATAGGACAAGATATCATACCTGTACTGGAAGAACTGGTTCCTGAAATCAGAAAGGAGGATCTCCAGGGGTATATCCAGGCTAAAGAAGTTGATGCGCAGAGATTTGCAGTTGCCTATCTGCTGCTCAAGAATCCAGGCTTAACACCAATTATGGGTGCAGGCCTCCCAAGAGAAAAACCCCTAGACCAGATAGGCAGTTACAAGAACAATGATGGAAGGTGGTGGTGCGATAGACCTTCACCGGAATACAGTTATAAGACGGAATCAAGTTTACAGGAACGGGCAGCCATACCGGGTATTTCGTTACAGTTGCTTTATCCTGACAAAAAAATACCGACTCCGACCTTTCTTGAAGAAAATGAAAGAAAGGCAGCAATAAAAGATTGGAAAATACTTTCTGCCCTTGATGCTGCGCCTAATTTCCTGACAAAGCAAGTACTTGCCTGGGCGCAAAACCATCCCGATGATCCACGGGTGCCGGAGGCGCTACACCTTGCTGTCAGGGCAACACAATACGGTTGCACCAACAATGCCACTTCAGAGTTATCTAAAAAAGCCTTTCAGATGCTTCATCGAAGATACCCGAAGAGCGATTGGGCGACAAAAACAAAATACTGGTATTAAAATAAGAATCAAAACGTATGTTTACACTGACAATTCTACAATAGGACTATCGCAAAGCATTTACTGAATCCATTCATCAGCAAATTCTTTTTTAGCTTGAGACACTTTCTTATCCAGATTCTGCTTTCCCACGTATTTTTTTTCCTTATTTTTATTCTGTTCCCACCACACACGGCCTTTTTCTCTGAACTTTTCCGAGCGCAGTTCCAGATAAGGGTGGGTCATAAAGTATTCCCGTACAGGATCGCTTGGCCTGGAGGCGGCGCTTTTAGGTATTGGACTGTTTTTGTAGCCAAGGAGAGACGCAAAGGCATTTCCTGTTGCCAGCGGATCATATACGGTATTGAGAATAAGGGCATAGGCGTATTCGTCCGCTTCGTCCTCATGGGTCTTGCTGTATGTGTGGCGCAGCATAATATTAACGGCAAAATCGGCAAGTTTTCCCAGAGATGAATTGCCCATCTTTTTTGTTAAAAGCTGGAATCTTACTATCTCAAGACAGTGCGACAGTTCGATGTGTCCCATTTCATGAGCCAATACTGATACCAATTCCGATTCGCTTTTAAGTGTTTTCAAGAGCCCCTGCGTAACACAGATTATTCCTCCCGGGAGGGCAAAGGCATTCGGCTGGGAGTAAGGGAGAATATATACCCTGTATGTAAAGGGTTTTTTCGCAAAACGCGACATATAATTCATGATATCGTTAAGATATATGTATTCCGGGCTGCTTTTATTCACACTGTATTCATATCTTAGCGCAATGGCTTCACCATATCTTTTCTCATCCAGCGCGTTTATAGGCATGATCCTTGTGAGCGCCCTGTTCATAGACTGCGGCGCTTTACCGAATAATTGATAGGCAGGGGCCAGTGTTGAGTGGAACACGGTTCTGGGCTGTTCTTTATAAATGACCCATATCAGGCATGCGCCTGCCGTAAAAATCAATATGATGAGAAGGAGGCGTATTCGTCTGATATTCATTAGAACCTCTCCTTGTATTTGTTGTAGAGTGAATTCATGGCGAGCATCAGTATGCCCACACCGAGAAAAACAAAGGCTCTTGTGATGGTGCTGGAACGTGATAAGTCATAAATAAGAAGACGGAGGAGGCAACCCACAAGGCATCCCATGGATAAATAGCGAAAATGGTTTTCTCTCAGAATAATGCTCAGAACAAAGACAAAAAAGGCCTCAAGAACCCAGAGCAGCGTCAGTATTGATTTATCAAAGGACCAATACAGAAAGAAGGCGATTGACATAAAAAGAGGATAAAATACGCACAGGTTCATTCTCGTATGAACCTTTTGCGATAATCCCGCCAATAATTTATCCGGAAAGGGAGAGGTTATGCTTTCGAGACCATTTTTCCTGTAAAAGTATCCGATATAGACAAACTGCAGGAGCATCGACAGGCAGCTTGCAACCCAGGGCTGGTCAATCAACTTTATTGAGGGCGAAGCAAGCGTTCCCGATACAAAGGCAACGTTGAATGCCGCCATCCAGAAAAATACTATTGAGTACAATCTGAATCTCGATAAAGTCTCTGAAAATAATCTGCCCACAGCAAAGAGAGTTATTGCCATTAGAATCCATCCTGCCGGATACCACTGCGAAGGCGCTTCCAGGGCAATTATAAGCATTGTAAAGAGGATTATCAATTCCCAGAAAAGGGAGCGCATGATGTTCCATGTCTTGTGTATTTTCAATGTCTCCGGTATCTTTGAAATGGCAAAATAGAAAAAAACAATAAGAGAAAAGAGCTCAACAAGAAAACGGAGCTTAAAAATCCCGATATATAACTCCGATTGCAGGTGAACAGTAATATGACGGATAATAAAGAGCGCGACAAAGCAATACGCGGCCTGGAGAAGGTATTTCTCCGGCATATTATCAGGATCGCCGGTTCTCTCCTGTTTTTTTCCATTAAAAACAGCTATTTCAAGATAGACAACAGATAGAATGAGCCAGTAAATACCGGGAAGGAACTCGGAAATATAGTTTGATGCGGCCCAGCATAGAAAAGCAAGATGTATTGAAAAAAGGTAAATACCGGGCCATAAAATATCTTTTTTAGCATTCTCGAAAAAGGACCATTTTGCGCATGAAACACTCAACGGCAGCATGGGCAGTCCGTAAACTATCGCTACCAACCCATCCTCTTTGATATCTCCCAGGATATGTATCCATGTAATAATATGGGCGCCGGTAAGGAAAATAAAAAGCCCGGCAGCAAGTCCGTCGGACTGCGTTCTTTGTCTTATAAAGAATAACAGCACTCCTGCCAAGGCTAAAAGATAGCCCGACCAGATATACTTGTGTAAATAGAGAAACAGCGGAATTAATAAAATGCCGATAAAGATTCCGCTTATTGAAATATTGCCCGTCCTTACATTATTTGACTTAAGCATGAAAAATTCCGGCCATTTATCTTTTATACTTTCCAGATAACTATTGAAAGCCGTTTGAATGATAATAATCGCGGCCAGAATAATGGAATTTTTTATGGTAATCTCAACATTATTAAAATCGATAAGCGCAAGAGCTATGCTGATAATTGCAACAAGAGAAACAACGTGCAGTATGGCCCCGATCTCTTTAAATATCTTTTCTTCCTCTTTTATCATAACTGCCAGAAAAAGCAGCGCTTCCATGTACATTGCAGCCGCGATAAACATGACATCAATTTTCCACCTGCCGAGCGTGTAAAGACCGAAAATCGCGATAGATTGCGCTATAAGAGTGTCCGTTATGTAAAGCCACCTTATACCGAAGACTTTTGCCCTGCGGGCAAGGATAAAGGCAGCAACAGAGGCAGCAAGAAGAACGGGGGTATTCCATTTTGATCCTGCAGAGTAGAGAAGAAAACCTAAAACCATAAAAAACCAGTTCGTTAAATGACAAAGGAAAGGACTTATTTCAAATTCCTTTGAATTATATATTTTCCGGTAATGAACAAAACACGCGGCAATCCCCACGGACGCGACAGAAGCAATGCCCACAGCTCTTGATAATAAAGGAATGGAAATAACGCTGAAAAAACCCATTGAACTGTACCAGTAGAAGTGATACGCGGCGGATGCTAAAATTGTTATGAGCAGGTGCGGTTCCCATTTGTTTTTATATGAGAAGTCGATGCCGAAGAGTGTTACCACAACAGCTATTATGAGACTGATATGAGATTGAGGACCTATGGAAAGGGTAATCAGGCTCAATACGATATGAAAAGCGGCAAAGAATTGTCTGCCGCCCAGGAAGCCGATATATATATTAAGGGCAATGCCTGTAACAAGAAAGGACATTGCTTGCGCTGGGCTGTCAATCCATTTCAATCCTATTATCCATCCCGAACCGAGGCATGAAAAAAGCAGGATAGCCCCGGAACTGCTCCTGATCCACCCTGACAGATTCAGCCAGTCCGGTTTTCTTTTCATTATGATTGAGACAATAAAAAGGCATAAAGCGAAAAGAATAATCATAAGAAATCTGTAAAAGGGCTCCATCTTAAGGGCCGCGTAAATACCTATGAAACTCACGCCCATAACCATTACTGCCGCCCCTATTATGCCTGTCCAATTCTCAACAAACTTTTGTTCGAGGATTTTCCATGTATTTCTGTCGATTATTTCTGTTTGAGGTTTCTTATCTTTTACAGGTACTTCCTTTGTTTCTGAAAGGTCAGATTTTACTGCCTCATTCCTGTGTGTTGTCTCATGCCGGACAAAAGTTTCGGGTTTTACGTCTTCTCTTCCCGTTGTTGTCTCGTGGGGAATTTGCTGCAATGTTGCCGCAGGTTCACTAACTGAAACAGTTTCCGGAACAACAGCGGTCTTCTCTTTTTGTGCCGTTCCCGCTTGTTCTACTGTTTCCGGAGACTTGTTGAAACTCAGTGCAAGAAGCTTTTTTTCTAATTCAAATATTCTCTTTTCCAGTAAATTGATTTTTGTCTTAAGATCACCCAATCTTGTTAATGCGATTACAGCAGTTGCAAGAGCAGCAAGCACTAAAAGATATTGCATAGATTCCCCCACAATTTTTTATTAACAGGATACTTGGTTATTTTTTGCTGTTCACGGCTGAATTGACCCCCTGTATATATTTCTCTTAATATTTGATAAAAAAAATGTCAAGATATTTTGTTTTATCCCCGGCTTTTTTTCAATACGGCCAGAATTTTCTGTTTTTTAAGTTTTTTTTCACTTCAAGCAGACAGGCCGGAGCTATGGTCTGACCGAGCATGGCTGAAATCATCTATTTTGGGCTAAAGAAACAAAAACAGTAGTAATCCTAAGGCATTAAAAGGAATTATGAAGCTTCTGCAACAAGAGGCAGACTGTCTCCCTGCAACTCTTTTTTGTCAAAATCACCATAGTATGAGATATCGGTGAAACCGGCCCTTTTCAATGCGTTATTCAGTTCCTGCTTTCTAACAGGACAGAGAAGAATTGTATTTTCCACAATTTTCTTCGATTCTTTTACAGTCAGTATGGTCCTGAATTTAATGAGATTATTTTTATCATCATAGTCATAGAATCTTTCAAAGATAATGATGTTATTTTCTATAAGCGGCAGTTTATTTATATTGTGATCCAGAATATGGTCGTAGTTGAGTATCTGAAGAAGGAACCTGCCTTTATCTTTTAATACAGCCTTTACCTGCTTGCAGAATGATTCTATCTCTGGAAGACCGGTTAAATGGACAAGGGTGTTGCCGAAACAGAGAACTGCGTCAAAAGCAGGCGCAGTGAAATAACGCTTGATCTCTATCATATCCAGCCGGGTAAATTCAGAACGGGTTTCATTTTTCGCTTTTTCCCCGGCCTTATGCAGCATTGTTGCATCATCATCTATGCCGATGGCGTGAAAGCCCATATCTGCCAGAGCTATAACAAGATCGCCCGTACCGCATCCGGCATCCAATACTTTCTTTGCCATATATGGCTCATCAATACAGTTTTTTACAAAATCAATGTGGGCCTTGTTGAAGGGAAAAATATAATCGTAGTACTCCGCTATTTCTTCATAAAAAGACATTTATTCTCCTTTGTCTAAAGAACCTCTTTTTTAAGGTACAGGAACGTTTCTGTAAGATCATCGAATAAAACACAATCTTCCTTTTCATTCCAGGGCATCTTTAACCCTACACCTATTATACCGGCCTTCACTGCTTTTTTAAGGGTTACGGGGCTGTCATCAACAATAGCGCTGCAATCGTCAAAGAGGACCGTTTTGTCATGACTGATGTGAAGCTCGTCAAATATAAGATTGTTATGTTTTAACCACTTCTCTGTGGCATCAAAAGTGCCCTTCTCTCTGTGGCTTGCAACAATTACATGGAATCCGCTCTCTTTGAGCATAAAGAGGAAATGTCCTGCCTGCGGATAGGGGGGAAACTTTTCCTGATCCATATGAATATCCCTGATAATGCCGTAAAATTCTTTTGGAGTAATATATGTCTTCCAGAAATCGAAAGTGTGCCAGCCTGTGGGAGGAGAAAAATCAGGATTAACCCTTGTAATGCGCTCATAAAAAACAGAAGCAAAATCCCATAGGGTGTTATCAATATCGACAATAATTTTTTTCATAACTTTCCAAAACCCCTGAAAGAAGAGAGTAAAATCATCCCTTCCGCCGAACAATGCAGTCAATTATTCGCATTGTCTGTAATATAAAACAGCCTGCTCCCTTTTTTAAGCAAATCGTCTTTAAAAAACGTCATCATATCATTCTCGTCAACAACCATAAGAGGCTTGATATTTTCCTTCATTATCAGTTCTTTACAGAGATTTTCATCTTCAATTCTTCCCTGTGCGACAAACAACTCTTTCCCCCCTGAATTGATTGAATGAAAAATCCTTGTATCATCAAGGGCGGACACAAAAAAAGGCGCGGCAATATATGAAGAGCTGATCGCGCAATGGATTGCAAAATTTTTTTCAATTTTTTCAGCAAATACTTTATCAAAAATTCTGAGAACAACCTTGATATGTTTATTTAAACCCAGCGCGTTCAGCCCCGTCTCAAGGTTGTTCATATCATCATCTGTCGCGCAGATTATTGCCTTTGCCTGTTCCACCGCGGCGTTAATAAGAGTTTCCTCCAATGCGGCATCCGCGATAACGAATGAAACACCCATTCCACGCAAATTCTGAATAAACCTGTTCTCAGGATTTTTTTCAATAATTACGACTTGTTCATCTGCAAGAAGAAGATTTTCCAGTATCCGCATCCCCACATCTCCGAGACCGCACACAATCGTATGGTTTCGAAGCTTCATTTTTCTGTGTCCCATAAGGAGCTCAATCCGCTTCTTTACCATGCTGTTCGTGAAAATGGCAAAAATGGTTCCTAAAAGGACAGTTCCTGACATCATAAGGATGATCCCTACAATCTTGGCAATATCCGATGAGTCTTTCAGATTGATGTCGCCGAATCCTACTGTTGTCAGAATAGTAACTACAAAATAAACGGAACTTATTATGCTGAGATTTTCGGAAAAGTGAAAAAATACGACGCAGCATACTACAATAGCTGCCAATGTTAGAAGCGTACCGGTGAGGATGCTGTCCGAAGGAATAAGAGAGGAGAACATCTCTTTATGCCTCCATTCTTTTGCGGGTTTTGATGGTGTATGAATCCTGCCGTTTATACCGGAAATATCTTTTGCCTGCATCAAAGTGGAGAAACATAGTATGTTATCGGAGATGTTTATGACATCTTCGCCATCAGAAATTATCTTTCCATTTACTGCTGCAATTTTTACATCTTTTTTCTCTTCAATATCAGAGACCTTCTCCGGACAATCCAGGAGAGAGGCTCCTTTCGTCTCAAAAAAGCATACAATGTCGTTACCTGTCCTGAAGGAAAAAACATGTTTATTAAGCAGTGCAGAACCGGCAAAACCGGGAGATGCTGTCCTGGACACGCTAATCACCTTCACATTTGTTATACTCTCTTCAATCTTTCTTGCAAGATTCGTATTAAATGCACGCATAATGATTTTTATATGCTTATTTATTTCAGCGGCATGAAGCGCGGCCTGAAGATTGAATTGATCATCCTCTGATACAAGAACCAGTGACGATGCATTTCCAAGACCGCTGTTTTCCATGGTCCTGAGATCTTTTATGTCGGCAATGACTACCTCTATGCCGGTATTCTCCATTTTTTCAAGGTGTTCCGAATCAGCAGGGGCAACAACGATCACAGAATATCCTCTTAAACGCATAAACTCAGCTATTCTTAATCCTACATTAGAAAGGCCATAAATGATTGTACGGTCAGCGGACATCTTTTTCAGAATACATTTTTTCCGGTTCTTTGTAAATTCATTGATGAGTATCTGAAAAGACATTCTGTAAATGTTTTTTTGTTTTTTGTACTATTCTGGGACAGATGCTTCAGCAAGGATTACATCGGTTCTGTTTTGAAGACCCTGTAAGAGATTCAGTTTGCATGGCAGTGGTCAGCATATAGAAAAATTGCATTAAAAGAATTGTTTTACTGTCTCACTTAGCACCCTTGACTACCGGCAGGTCCTGGGCCTTCCATTTAACGATATCGCCATCGATTCGGAACAATTCCCTGAAACCCTGTTTTGTCATTATGCCTATTGCGTCGCTGCTTCTTCTTCCTGTTCTGCAATACACGAAATAAGTTTTATTTTTATCAAGTTTATTGAGATCCTCAACAAAGGTATCCGAATGGTAGTTAATATTGACAGCGCCCTCAATATGGCCGCTTTCAAACTCCTCAGGCGTACGGATATCAAGAATAACAAAATCAGGGTTTGTTTTATTCTTCCAGATAAGATCGTATCCCTCCTTCGGAGACAGCTTTTTAATAATTGTGACCTTTTCAGTCTGGGCATTACAAGTAAAAGCCGTGCAGATAGTCACCAGAACAGCAATTAACAATATCTGCAAAAACAAGAAAGAATGTTTTCCTTTAAACTTATTCATCTTTTTCTCCACTTCCGATTAACTTAATCTAATCATAACATTAAAATTCTTATAATGCTTAAATCAAATCAATTTACTCCGGCATGGCCTGTGTTGCTTTTACGGTTTTCCAGGTCTATTATAATGTTTTTGCCGATCTGATATTTGTCGAAGCTGAAATGCAGGGGAACCTTGTCCCGACTGAGAAGGTCGAGAATGATACGGTCTGGCGGTGAGGCGAGTATATCATCTTCAGTTGCTACAATAACATTCTCCCGCGGGACAAAGTCCGCGCGGCGCTCCTGCTCGCCGCTTGCGTGATGTTCCGGTATAATTAAAGCTCTCGCGTCGGTCAGCAAAATCTCATTGATAATATTATAACCTGCGCGACAAATAACCAGCTTCGACGCATATATAAGGTCTACAAGGGGATAAAAGAAAGGTAAAAACCGAACATTCTCAAAAAGAGGGTCTTTCTGCAGCTCTTCAAAAACACTATGTTCAAGATAGGGGTCAATGACCATGATAATCTGGAAGCGTTTACTCAGCCCTGTACGATGCATTGCCCACATAAGACTCCTGCTTAAAGCATTGATATTGCCGTGGCGGGAGAGATTCATGAGAATGATTGGCTTTTCGGAAAGACGGAACCGCTTGAGAACCTCTTTGGGGTCCGGCAATTCGTCTAAATGCTTTCCCGTTATCCTTCCCATGTATCGGATTTTCGATTCGATAAGGGGATTATTGCCGAGAAACTCCCTGTTTACATCTACGGCAGCTCTATCATCGAAAATATATATGAAGTCGTACAAGGATAATGAATCAGACATAGGAAGCCTGTATTCACCCTCTTGCGAGCCGGGAACGCCGGCCATAATGCCCCTTGACAGATTAACCAGCAAGAACTCATCCGTGGTCCTCAGACATGTTTTTTTCCTGGCAAGAAGAGGCATGATTTCACCTGATAGCCCGGCCATATAATGTTCAATCATCAATACATCCGGCTTGAAGAAATCAAATACATCTGCAACAGCCCTTTTCCGGTATTCAAGGATATCCTCCAGGTTTGTCTTGTGGAGGTATCGCGGAGCTAAAGAATTGGCCTCTCCGGTCATCACTTTTTTTACGCTCGGCAGTTTAATGACTTCGATACCCTGTCTCAGAAGGATGTGAGGCACGGATGTACCGGATACAACGAGAAAATCAATGTCGGGCCGCCATTTCTTAATACCCGTGATAATTGCCAGAACTCTGAATGTATGACCGAGGCCAATAGAATTATGTGAGTAAACGAGGATGCGGCGAATACGGTTTGACAAAGCGGCTCCAGTTAATGCAGTATATAAAAGAGCTTTTTGCATGTCAAATGATAAACTTATTTTATGAAACATTTTCTTGAAAAAACGCTCAACATATACGACCGGGAAATCGGGAAATTCCTCTGGATAGGCGTCATCTTTTTCTGCATCTTCTTCTTCATGGCTATTTTTCGCTGCTATGTTGACACCACATTTCTTAAACGATACGGCGCCGGTTCTATTCCGCTCATGCTGCTCATTAACGGCGTCATAACCATTGTTGTTTTCGGATTCATGAATCGTCTCAATACAAGGTTTCCGGATCATAGACTCCTCGGTGGTTTTCTTATTCTATGCGCCCTTACAACAACAATACTATTTTTTATGATTCAAGGCGGGAGCACAATCGCCTATCCGATACTTTTTCAGATGCTGAACCTTCAGGACTCATTCTTTTTGGTCTACCTCTGGAATATAGCCTGCGATCTTTTTGATGCCCGTCAGGGAAAACGGGTCTTTCCCCTTATTATGGCAGGACAGGTGCTGGGGACAGCTTTGGGAAGTTTTATTACAGCGCCCCTTGCTTCAGGCGTCGGTTATGAATCACTCCTCATCATTACCGCAGCGGGTTATTTTGCCGTTGCATCAGGCCTGACTATCTCAGCAAGGAGAATACTCGGTTCTTTTGCCCCTGAGGAAAGAAAAGAAAAGACTTTAAGTAAAGGGCCGGCAGAAATCATATCTATTATAAAACAGTACCCCATTATCCGCTATCTGATTGTATCAGGCCTTATTCCGAATATCCTGCTCCCTGTTTTTACATATCAGTTCAGCATCATCGTTCAACACAGTTTTGCCACAGAACATTCCTTGCTGACTTTCTTAAGCGTCTTCAGGGGAGGGACGACACTGATAAGCTTTATTCTCCTTTTTGTAATGGGCCGCGCCTATACAAAAATGGGACTGCCCAATGCCTCGTTGATTCAGCCGATAAATTTTGCCTGTGTTTTTGGTGCGTTAATACCTTTTTTTAATATTTTTACTGCAGCATACGGCCAGTTTTCCGCCATATTTATCCAGAGGGCCATTGCCGGACCTGTCAATAAAGTCCTTTTCAATGTAGTGCCTGAGACTGTAGCGGAATGGAGCCGCGTGTTTGTCAGGGGAACTGTGATAAAGGCTGCTGTTATTATCGGCGCACTCATCATGGTTGTTCTGAAGCCTGTAATAAGCGCAGAGGGGCTGGCTCCCATTGCAGCCGTAATTGCACTGTACTGGATTATAGAGACCTTTCTCTTTAAAAAACGTTACAAAGAAGGACTTAAACAGGTACTTATGGACGGAAGCATTGATTTCGACCGTATCGAATCGGAAATCACAATGGGCCAGGATGTAACATCTATGGTATTTCAGGCAGGCAGCATTGCCGGAGAACAGCGTGAAGGTCACAGATATCCGGCATATCCGGAAGATATCACTCCTGAAACAGCGCTGAAACAGTTGAACAGCAAGGACGATCTTATGAGGGCGCAGGCAGTGGCCTTCTTCGGGAACTATCATGACCCGCGGGCTATCAACCGTTTAATTCAAAGTCTCGACGACAAGGAGGATATCAGGGAAAGGGCTATCGAATCCATTGCCGCCTATGGAGAAGACATGAGACCCTTTCTCGAAACGGCCTTACTGGACAGCACCTTGAGGATTCAATTGGGTATCCTTGAGGCTATGAGATGTTCAAATAATAAAGCATTTAACATCATGCCCTTTTTGTTCCGGTCATTAACAACAGCATACAATAATCTGATTGCAGCGGAAGCTCTTTCGCATGATACCGGCTCTCATAGCTACAATATGCTGAAGACCCACCTTCATGAAAAAAATGAAGAACTCATGGGCGCAGTCTTTTATGCGCTTTGGGTGCAATATGACGATATGAGGTTGATGTATGAATCCCTTCGCACGGGCAAGGCCTCTGCTGCCGTGGAAATGGTAGAGACCTCTATTAACAGGGAAACGGCAAAGTACCTCATACCCTTTATTGATGAGATACCCCTTGCAGAAAAGATAGCGCGGGGAAGAAAGATTCTGCCTGTTTTACAGACAGATGAAGCTGCTTTTATCTTTTCCTGGCTGGCAAGAAGCGATGAGCCTGTTACAAGGATGCTCGCAGCCTATGCCGTGGGTGAACAGACTCCCCGTATGAGTTTTTACCCCATTGCAGAAGTGCTTCTCAATGATCGGGATGAAGGAGTGAGACAGGCTGCCGCATATGCAGTACAACGATGCATGAAAGGAGACGCAAAGATGCCGGAGATTATATACGATATGAATGTATTAAAAAAAGAAGTGCTTTTTGAAGGCATTTCCATGAAAGGGTACAAGGCTATTGCCTCCATTGCCACCCAGAAGTTTTATAAATCGGGAGATGTCCTTATCAATGAAGGGAAAGAGGTTCTCTCCCTCTATATCATCATGGACGGTCAGGTAGAGATATTTGCACATTATGGGACCAACAAGCGAAAGCTTTTGTCTGCCATGACCGAGGGTAGCGTTATGGGTGAACTTTACCTTTTTGGCCGTCTCCCTGCCGAGGAATCATATGTTGTGGCATCGGATTTTCTGGAGGCGCTTGTTTTCAATCGACATGCCTTTTATGAAATGATGAATCTCCATCCTCAAATCGGAATAAATCTTTGCAGGCAATTTGCCGTGAGGCTGACAGGGAAAAGGGGTAGCGAATAACCGGAAGAACCCTTATCTATTCGCTTCATGCAACCACTCCGCCGCTTACAGCGGGTCAATTAATCAATGTGTGAAACAGTTTCGCGTATGTTTCCACCCTGCGTTCCCATGAATGTTCACGGGCCATAAAAGCCATTACCGCCTCTCTCTTTTCCAAAGGAGGGTTATGCAGAAGAAGCAGGGCTTTTTCTATCAGGTCTTCAATATTGTCGTATTGGAATGTCAGACCGAAGCCGGTCTCACGAATCAATGTATTATTTACGATGGGCTCCTCGGAAAGCACCGGCAGACCTCCTCTGAGATAACTGAATATTTTCGACATATCGTTGTCAAAGGCGTGAGGACCTGTGGCAACGGCAAGACCTATGCGGGCATGAAAGATATAATTCCACACCCTCTTTTCCGGCAACGCTCCATGCTGTATGACTAAAGGACTGAGAACATTTTCTTTGTTTCTGCCGTAAAGATGCGACTTGTCCGAACCGATGAAGTGAACTCCTGCAACCCCTTCAAGACGGCAGGCAATTTCGTTTATTATCGTGATCATGCGCGGGGCTGCAATGCTTCCGAGAAAGAGGATAACCTTTTCATGAGGATCAAAGGGACTCTTCCCCGGCAAGGGGATTGCTGAAGGGCACCCCGTAGGAACACATATAACAGGAGGCGTGAGGCCATAGAACTTATGCCACCGTTCTTCGTTTTCTGCATTATTCACAACAACGCAGGAGGCGCGTTTCCTGATTGTTGTCTGGCATTTCAGAAGCTGTTCCCTTATTGCTCCGTCTCTTTCCGGCAACCGGTCATCCACAACCCGTACAATCCTTGAGACTATCGGTCCTTCATAGCCGTAAGTCAGATCAATGGAAAAGTGATAACAGGTTTTCACAAGATCATAGGAACCTGATTTCAGAGAACTGAAATGGCGTACAGGCACAATCCCGTCAAGGCAACCTTCTTTTTCAACAGGGGCAAGGATTTCCGTTTCTATGCCTTTATTGACCAGCCCTTTTGATATGGCTCTGAGACGGATCAGATCGATACTTGAGGGCTCTGCCAGGGGATTTTTATGAAAAACTATGCCTATTTTCATCCGTACTATATACTATATTTTCAATCATATCTTTTCAGTTATTTTTTGGCAATATTCTGCTATCTGCCAGTTACCTTTTTGGATGTGGGCAGCTTCAATGTCATTATTGTAAGAAATAGCTCTTTAATCCAGAAAATTAATTTGCTTCCATTCCTAAGCAAAACCGTGATAATTTAATAAAACAACATATATCTTATAATATTAATTATTCCAATACGTTAGCGCTGACGGACACATTGTCCGTCAGCGCTGTTAATGCAAGAAATACAATACGAAAGAACCGGTTTTAGTGTTTGCTGTAACTGTTACAGCAAACACTAAAACCCCTGTAAAACCAATCGCACTTCCACTTATTTGGTCTTGACGCAAGGGTCATTCTTTGGGCATACTATGTTCCATGCTCGACGATCTCAGGAAAGAAGTGGAATTGCTTGCCAACCCTGAAAAAGCAGAGATTCTCCAGCGATTTTTCAAGACCGGTCCCGGCCAGTACGGTGAAGGTGATGTTTTTGCCGGTATTGTTGTCCCTGCTTCCCGCAAAATCGCAAAAAAATACGTAAGCCTGCCTGATGACGGGATTCTCATGCTCCTGAAATCAAAGATTCACGAAGAAAGACTCATTGCGCTTTTGATACTTATCTTTCAATTCGAAAGAGGTGATAAACATAAAAAAGAACAGGTTTTTCATCTTTACCTTCAGCATACAGCATTTATCAATAACTGGGACCTTGTTGATCTCTCGGCTGAAAAGATTGTCGGCGCATATCTTAACGGAAAACCAAAGGTTGTACTTTACGACCTTGCCTGCTCGAAGAGTCTCTGGGAAAGACGCATCTCCATTGTCTCCACATTCCATTACATCAAACAGGGAGAATATGAGGATACCCTTGCCATTGCCGATATCCTCCTTATGGACAGAGAAGACCTTATCCATAAGGCTGTTGGCTGGATGCTCAGAGAGGTGGGTAAACGCTGTTCGAAAGAGGTGGAGGAAATATTTTTACGCAAACACTGCCGTGAAATGCCGAGGACAATGCTCCGTTACGCCATAGAGCGCTTCAGCCCGGAAAAAAGGCGTTTCTATCTTTCTTCTTAAACGGGTAGATTCCCGGGCTTCCTGTAGATATCATTTCAGTGTATTGTCTGTCTATACCAAGTCTCTGTCAAACATTATAAGTCTGATTTGCCGGGCATAATACCAAGTAAGCTTTCAAATATTTATTGTTTATTTTTGAAAGCAACTTGGTATTACATCATTCAGTTGCAGCATTATTTTTATGTCTGTCTCTTAAGCGTTCATCTGTAAAGGAAGATTTTGACATTCTCTTTGACTCGCAATAAAATAGATAATGCCGTTCTTTAATAATGAGAGGTCTATTATGAAAAGATTACTCCTGGTTATATTTATTTTGCTGGTTTTTGCCGGATCATCATTTTCTGCTGACAAAACATCCGCCGCAAAAAAAGGAGCTGTTAAAAGCGCGAATACAACAAAAAGCAGTACTGAAACAGCCTCAGACAAAGCCCTAAAAGCAACAAACATACCCGTATGCGAAAAAAACTGCGAAAATATTTGTAAAAAATGCATAAAAAAAGCTGTGAATTCAAGCGAACAAAAAAGCTGTGAATTTTATCGTGAAAAATGCAAAGAAAAATGCAGGCTGCAATATGGCAGATAGATCGATTGAATTTATAAGCATCTTATTATTTCAATGCTGTCGGGAAATTTTTCCTGATTGATCAGACTGGGGCTTCACATACAATCTTAATAGCTCCTTTGCCTTTTCTGCTGCTGCTGAAGCATCTTTTTCTGTCGCAAAGCTCACACCCCTGAATTCCCAGAAATTATTATTATCAGCACGTTTGTATGTCAACGTCCATTTACAAATCCTGAAAAACATAGGCTGTGACGGATTCGCCCCCCATACAGGATTAACTTTTGAGTATACAAATTTTTGAAAACCGAACTCCCGAATCCGGTCAGCATTCGGTTCGTAAGCAACAAGACCTCTATTCTTAATCCAGAACGTATTCCCCTTCCTGTCTATTCCAAATGTTATAATTGCCTTTCCAAATTTCTTCAGAGGAATCATTGTCAGAAAACAGAGGAGCGCAATAATAAAAATTGTCGGAGCATATTGGATATCCCGTTTTTCAGCCAGAACAACTAAACCTACGAACATAAAAAACGCTCCGAGGCACCAAGGTGCATAATTTGCGACTCCATGCCAACCCTGGCTTTTCCATACAACATGACTGAGTTGAGGTGATGAAGAAAAATCAATAAACTGTTCAGAGACAGTCTTATTCATTATTAAATCATCCCGCTATTGTCCTGATATTTTCTTATGTCTTTATAATATATGAGCATAATCAATCTTACCTCAATAAAAGCTGCTTGCAAAGCGAAAAAATAACAATTTTACCAAAGTACAAAATCTCTGCATCCGGTAACTGCCCCTCAATTTCTACGCCAGTTGCCATGGCCTGTGTATTTTTCCCGTATCCTGTTTCTGATCTTCAAAACCATTACATGGGATATGGAAAATTTCATGCCTATTTCGCGCATAGACATGCCTTCCAAGAGGTACATAAGAATCTGCCTTTCTCTTTCTGTGAGACATCTGTCTGCCGCGTCTTCAATATCCATATTACTTTCAAGATCATCAAAGGGAGACTGGTCTTTTGAACAAAGGGTATCCTCGAGTTTCAATCCATCTTCATTTATCGGGCATTCAAGACTTAAGATGTCGGCATCCTCGCGAACCTTCCGCAGATGGTTTCTCAGATAATAGTAGCAGCCCTGCAGTATATAGCTGTCGGTCTTATCATGGAGCACACCCTCGTTATACCGCACCCAAAGGTTGGTCAATGCCTCCTGATAGAGGTCCTCATCATTGAAAAAGGTAAAATGGCCGTTTAGTTTCTTTGTAATCCTTTTCAACGTAGGGTTTATCCTTTGTACTAATTCTTCGAAATACATATTTCACCCCTTTGCTTCATTTCTTTGTTAATTTTTTCATCCCAATTCCTTTAAAAAAAGAGTTGGGCGGCTGAAAAATAAAAAAAGGCGTCCGAAACACCAATAGTGTTCTGGACGCCTATGTCCTTATTTGCATTATTTTTCAGCTTTCTTTGCTGATAGACATCAATGTCTTGATATTGAAGTATTAAGCACTCAATTGCTTAATGCTATGTTCTCTTCCTTATTTCAGAAGAAAGAATTATTGCCTCTGAGACCTCTTTCATGGTCTTTCTTATGTCCATACTTTTTTTGTGTATCTTTTTGTAAGCCTCATCTTCTGAGATAACCAGTTCCTTCATAAGAATGCCTTTTGCCTTTTCCACAATCTTCCTGGTTTCAAGAGCATCTCTGGCAGCAAAAATCTCCTGATTGAGATGGGTATTTTCTATTGCCACAGCAGCCTGGTTGGCAACTGCCTGAAGGATACCTGTTTCCTCTTTATTAAAGGCATGTTCTTTGTTGGTATAGCTGTTTATTACACCTATTACCCTCTCTTTAATCATCATGGGTACGGAAAGAAGCGAAGCAATTCCTTCTCTCTCTGCCATCTCAGGATACATAAACCCCGGGTCTTTTGTAACATCAAGGACTGTAATGGGCTTTTTCTTCAGCACTACCTTGCCGCTAATGGATTGGCCCACCTTTAAATTCGGCTTGTTTTTATAATCATCGCTCAGACTTTGAGTTGCAGAAATAACAAGCTCTTCTTTCTTTTCGTCCAGAAGCATGATGGAGCATATCTTTGAATTCATCACTTTTGCAGTCATGGTAACAATCAGTTGCAATATCTCTTTGAGATAATAATCGGAAACTATTGTCTGGGATACTTCTGATAAAAGATCCAATTGTCGCGCCTTCTTAACAACCTCGTCATAGATGATCGCATTTTCGATAGCGCTTCCCAGGTACCGGGAGACAGTGAAAAGGAGGTCTATCTGTGGCTGCGGGTGCGCGTATTCCTCCTTATTGCGAAGATTCATTACACCGACAACCTCATCTTTTGAGAGAATAGGTATTGAGAGAAAAGATTCATATTTATCTTCCTCAAGTATGGTAAAAGCCTTGAATCTCCTGTCTTCATAGGCTTTGTCCGGTATGGCAACGGGTCTTTTCTCCTTTGCAGCCCATCCTGTTACGCCTTCACCCATCCTTAGTTTTATCTCGCCGAGATTCTTGTCTTCAGGATGACTGGAGGCGCTGAGAATAAGTTCGTCGTTTTTTCTGTCGTAGAGATAGATCAGGCATGAATCAGCAGTTGTAAGGTTCATAACCATCTCAACTACCCGTTTCAATAATTCTTTCAGTTCAAGGTTGCCGCTTATATCTTTTGCCACCTCATGCAGAATCATCAGTTCCTGTTCTTTCTGCTTCAATATTTCATGAATGTTGATATTCTCCATTTTCTTCTCCTGAGAGCGCATTTATAAGTAAGCCCTGATTCTGTTTTCCATTTCTTCATACCGGAAAAGTCTGTTGAAGTCTATGAGTCCTGCCAGCGCGCGTGAATATGTACGAACACCCGTTTCTTCAAGGATTGATGCCGGGTTAAGCCCTCCGATAACTATAGCGCCGACTCTTCCTTCGCTTACGGGAATGTCAAGCAGGCTCTGCCCGGGCATACCGATTCTGACAAGCCCTCCGAGGCCGATCCGCTTCATTCTTACATCGATACGCTCCACAGCATCTCTGCTGTCGGCCGGGAATTCCCGAAAACTTGCCCCTATTTTACCGCTGCCTGTTTTTATGGCGCTCAAATAATCGGTCATCCCGCTTCTAATAAAAACCTCAAGAGGATCTATGCTTGTTCCGTCATACATAATAATTTCTGTAAATCTGAGAGGTTTCTTGTCCTGTAGTTCGAGAAGACCACCAAAACGGGAGACTACAGGAATACCATGTTTAAGGAGTATGCCGTTTAAGGTTATCGAGCAGACCGTTCCGACTCCTATCATACCATCAGGCACGTTTATATGCCCGAGGTTTTCTCCAGGTCCTAAAAATGTCATAAGATGCCCCATGGCATATCCGTCAGCATAAACCCTGCTTATTTCAGGTATGTTTTTTGCAAACAGCCCCGGTTCAACAATAGTTACATTAATCACAACAGCGCCTGATGCACTATTAAGATCAAAGTTCATTTTATACGTCATCTGGTCAATCTTTGCGGATAAAAATCCTACTTTTTCAATTATTACAGAGGAATTCAATTCAATCAGGCCCCGCTCAGTAATGCTGTAACCAAGCTTTCTATTACTGCAAGTTAATCCTTCCTGATCCATTTTCTGAAGATAAAGTCTAACGGTTCGCTCACTCATCTCGTGGCCCAGCGCCGAGATCTCTTCGGCAATTTTTGCGCTTACAAGAGAGGTTTCAGTGTTTTTCAACACATTAAGGATTAAAAGCTCTTTTCTTTTTATTTTCTCAAGCATGGACGCTCCGGATTTTAATTATATATTATATCAATTAAAATCAATTTAATCACCTGTCATCTACACTATTATCGGCATTTTAATGTATTTCATAAGGCATTATTGCCGTTAATTATTTTTTAGTATAATCATATTTATACGGCATTTCAATAGTTATTTATCAAATTAGTTAATTAATCCTTGACTTTATGATCGGCTATTTATTATATTCTATATTACATGTTGCTATCTTGTACGGCATTGTTATGCCGTTATAGTGGCAATGCAATGCCGATCAATTAAAATTAAAGAACATTAGGATCATATGGTCGAATGGTCAAAATCAGCAGATTTAACCTTTCCGGAATTTCACGGGATGATATCTTCTCAGGAAACTGAGACTGAGACAAAAATACCTTTTATTGCTGATGTTCTTGATGAAAACGCAAAGAAGATACTCAATGCAGGCCTCACCTACGATAGGAAGCTAAGCCGGGGCTGATATAACAATTTCTCCCTCTAAAAAGGGCGGCGATTCATATTATACCAAGTTGCTTTCAAACAACAAACTATGATTTTTTGAAAGCTTACTTGGTGTTATGCCCGGTAATTCAGACTTATAATGTTTGACAGCGACTTGGTGTTAAATCTTGTGAAATGCTGCCCTTTTTGTGCTTATCAGAAATTTAGAATATGCCGGCAACACGCATACCAAGGATTATATTTATAAACATCATTACAATCATGATCCAGCCGAAAAATCGGTGTACAGGCTTTATCTTTCCTGCAGCCTTTCTTATCTTTAACTGCATAAAACCGAGAACGGGCATTGTGATTGAAAGCAATGCTATCACAACCCCTGCATATCCATGCAACATCGTAAAAATGGGACGTTCGGAAAATAGGAGATAAAATACAATGACAAAAAAGCCGAGTATGGTCAGGGACGCACCGGAAACACCGAGAGACCTGTGCGCTTTAAGCCACCAGCGCTTCATTTTCATATATCGTGCTGTAAAAAAACCGAAAAGAAGGACAAAGAATCCTGTTATCATCAGGACAGCATGGATATTGCTTGTCAGCATAGAGGAGCCTCCCTTCCTTTGTTATCAAACTCTATTTTCGTATAAACAGGCCGTTAATTCAATAAAATACATCAAATGCACTTGTTTCTTGTGGAGAATAAATTGTTATGGTAATCTTTTTTTATATTTAATCAATTATCGCCGCCAGAGGCGGTAGTTTTGACCGGGGAATAAAATCATGCTAATGAACAAATTCAGTTCACAGAAGGCGCTCAGTTTCTCAGAATCGGTAATCAGGGAAATGACGAGGGTTTGTATTGAATATAAAGGGATTAATCTCGCTCAGGGTTTCCCGGATTTTCCAGCGCCAACAGAGATAAAGGAAGAAGCTGTTCGCGCGATCAGGGAAGATTTCAACCAGTATTCCATTACCTGGGGAACACCTCCTCTGCGACGTGCTATAGCCGATAAATTCTCTCAATATAATGGCGTTCAGGCAGACCCCGAGAAGGAAATTACGGTTTGCTGCGGGTCAACAGAGGGAATGATTTCATCGCTTATGGCCATTGTAGACCCTGGAGAGGAAGTAATCATCTTTGAGCCTTTTTATGAAAACTACGGCCCTGACTCCATACTCTGCGGGGCCCTTCCGCGTTTTATTACTCTGCGGGAACCCGACTGGCGTTTTGATGAAAAGGAACTGTCTGAAGCCTTCAGCAACAGAACTAAAGCCATCGTCATCAATACCCCTAATAACCCTACCGGTAAGGTTTTTTCACGGGAGGAACTGGAGTTTATTGCCGGACTCTGCCAAAAATGGGGCGTTGTTGCCATAACCGACGAAATATACGAACATATCCTCTATGATGGCGCCGTACATATCAGCATCGCATCCCTTGCAGGCATGGAAGACCGCACAATAACAGTCAATTCAATCTCAAAAACATACAGCCTTACAGGCTGGCGGGTGGGTTGGGTAATTGCTGCACCGCCTATTACTGCCTCAATACGCAAAGTCCATGATTTCCTCACTGTCGGGGCGCCCCATCCGCTCCAGATGGCCGCTGCGCAAGCTTTAAAAACAGAGCAGTCATATTATGAACGGCTTGTATCAGAGTACGGACAAAAGAGGGATTTCTTCTTTTCAGTTTTGATGGATGCCGGGTTCAGGGCTTTCAAACCCTGCGGGGCTTATTATATCATGACTGATATAAGTCACTGGGGGTATTTTGATGATGTTGCCTTTGCCATGAAGTTAATAAAAGAGGCCGGGGTTGCGACTGTTCCGGGCAGCGCCTTCTACAGTCGTCCCGGTTTGGGCAACGGCAAAGTGCGTTTCTGTTTTCCAAAGAGAATGGAGACACTGGAGGCAGCAGCAGAGCGCCTCCTTAAGTTCAAAGCATAGAACGTCTAATTAGTCCCCCCCCTGAAAAATCATGACTTTCTCACTGATTTTTGTTTCCCTTTAGCTGATTTACTGTTTTTCTGCTCAAGTTCTGCAATAACCTGAGCGCCCAGTAAAAGGATTATTGCCGCAGCTTCTATTGTAAGAAGGGTCACAACTGCTGTGGCAAAGGAACCGTAAATGAGATTCACCATGGATAGCGCCGAGTAGTACCAGACTAACACATGGCGGGCAATCTCCCACAGAATAGTTGCGGTTATTCCTCCTATCAGCGCATAATGAAAGGTTATGCGCGCAACGGGCATAACCAGATATATGGAAGTAAGCATAAGCGCCTCACCGGCTGCCCCAAGGAAATAGAGCACAATTCTGGAAGAACCTTCAAGACTCAAACTCCATCCAAAAATTATCAATTGTCTTTTTTCAAGAGTATCCAAGGCCCCTGCAATAAATGAAACCAGCAATATGCCCACACACAACGAAAAAATATACACATAAGGGATAATAGCGGAAACAAGAAATCGGCGGCGAGCCCTGGTACGGAGAGAAAAGATTACCGACATAGCGTTTTCAAGCACTGAAAAGGCCATGGAACTAAAAAACAGCATAACCAGAAAACCGATAATACTAATCATTTTACGGTGTTCAATGAATAACCGTACCTGTTCTTTTAAAATTGTCGCATAGCCCGGTATAACCATCCCCGTAAATCTTGATAAGATTTGAGTCAGTTGCTCCTCTCCCACAAAATGAGACAGCACAATCAGGGTAAGTATCGACATGGGCACAATTGACAGCAGGGTATAATAAGCAAGAGCGCCGGATAACAGAAGGCCCTGATTGCGGTTGAAACCGCGCAACACCCTAAGCATGAAGCCAAGAGGCTTCCCTGATATCCAAAGTTCTTTTTGTCGTTTTTTCATCATTGATAATATTTATACAATCTTAAAACTTTTTTCACTTTCAGAACATTTCTGTAAGAAATATTATATTGCTGAATGCATCAGAAAATCAACTTTTCCTATGCAACCCTATGTGACGCCATTGACCTGTACGGGATAAAATCATTTTTTTCCGTGAAGAATCAAAACCTGAACAGTACCATCCTTACACAAATTAGGATATTTCTCCTATCCAATCAAGTTTTTTACTCTTTCAACAATTGCCGCCATTGTTGGACCCGCAGAACCGTTTATAATTATATCAGCCAGGTTGTCACAGGCTGTTTCATCACGGTTGATAATCACAAGTTTTGCTCCTGATTGTTTTGCAGTAACAGGCATATAAGCAGCGGGTTGCACAACAAGGGACGATCCGATAACAATAAAAAGATCACAGGTTTCCGACCGTCTGTAAGCTTCTGCCGTTTCCTCTTCAGGCATGGACTGACCGAAGGAAATGGTTGCAGGTTTGAGGAGACCGCCGCAGGCATCACAACAGGGTGCCTTTCCTTCTTTTGACCGTTTGGCCTGGATGTCGTCCCGCTCGTATCTTTTGTGACAGCTAAGGCAGCTAACATGCATAGCTGTTCCGTGCAGCTCCAACACTTTTTCTTCGGAATTGCCTGCCTTGAAGTGAAGTCCGTCAATATTCTGAGTTATTAAACAATCCAGCTTACCCAACTTTTCCATCTCCGCAATAGCAAAATGACCTGCATTGGGCTGCGCGTCTTTCATGGAATCATACATCTCTGTCGCCATATCCCAGTATTTCTCGCGCGCCCTTTCTTTGGAAATAAAGTTCTGGAAATAGAAATCTTCCGGGTCATATTTGTCCCAAACTCCTCCGGGGCTCCTGAAATCCGGGATGCCTGATTCTGTGCTCAGCCCTGCGCCAACAAAGACAATAACACGCTTTGAATCTATTATCCATTCAGCTATCTGTTGAATTTTATCTTCCATTCCTTTACTCCTTTGCCTGCTCCGGCAGGCTTAAAATATGAACTCCCCTGTTTGTCAGACCGGGACCTTCAGGGGAAAAAGGGTCTTTAATATCTTCAGTAAAAAATAAACCCAATGGGCATCTATAAAACAAGGCTTATGCATATGCCCCATAAGAATCAATAATATTACGACATGAGACAAGGAGTCAAGCCGGTTTTATAAAATGGATATAAAAAAAACCAATAGAAAATTTTATTTAACGGTTAGAACTTGACTTTTCCTGAAAAAATGCTAAACTGCAATTTATGATAGAAAGAAGATGCTATTCCAGTTTCCTTGGTTTTTATTATTATTATTTTAGGGACAGGTCTGCCTTCCTCTGTCAGTGCACACAATGAACTGAAAAGAGGCCATGGGCGGACTTTAAGGGGCGCCCATGGCAAGGGTTATAAGATTGGAGCCATGGGTTAAACCTCTGGCTCTTTTTTTTAAGGTATGAATAATGACTCTCTCTGATCAGATTATAGAATTACGGCAAAGGATGGAGAAAACCGGCGTCGGTTTGAAGAACACCTTATCTGTAATTGACATGACATTCGAAGACCAGATAAAAAGGCTTGACGCATCGTCCCCTTATGAAACTTTCAAAGGCCTCAGCACGTTAATTGACAGGACTGTTCGAGGAACCAAAATTGAGCGTTTTCTTCCCGGAGACAGCTCCCGGCATTTTCATACCCTTGAAATCCATACGGAAAATGGAGAAATCCTCGGCTATCTCAACATGTTATACATGAAAAGATATATCCCCTGCTACTATCTTATTTATGTTGAAGTCATGCCTTCATTTCGTGGATTGGGCCTGGGCAACAAGATTCTCAACGCTTTTATAGAGTTTTTAAGAGAAAGAAAGGCAATCGGACTTCTGGACAATATTGTTCCCCATGAAGACCCTGCATATGAAATTTATACCAGACTCGGCTGGAACACTCTTGAGGATTTTGTCGGAAACGATATGCCTGAAGAATGGCAGAATTATATGATCTTTGTACCGGAAACCGTTATGTTGCATAACCTGAAGGACAATCTGAGCAGGACGCTCTTTAACCTTAAGAAAAAGAAGGCCTTCATAGATATGCATGATAACGAGGATATGGTAAAGAGAACAATTGAAGAATTCCATGCCGTCTATGAATCCCTGACCAGGCTTTTCAATGAGGAGCTTGGATCAGGCGTTTCAACGCCTCTCATGCGCTTTATGTTTACGCGCTTTACTACAAAATTCTTAGGTTTTCAAAGACGCATCTCAACGCTTATCGGTTATACAGGCGGAGAATCTCTCGGGCAGATATCCTTCCCGGACAGTATCAGAGAACTTCCTATTCAGCCTTATTCCTTATGGAATCTTGATGAGGAGGATGCGGGCATATGGGGAGACGAAGGCGTCCTTCGAAGTCTGCCGGCAAGACTTAAAGAATATCCCACATCTTTTATTGAAGATTTGCCCTTTTATCGAAGACCTTATCTGTATAGCTGTCAGGAAAATACGGAAGCATGGCCGCGACAATTACTCAAGATATCCGATCTCCACGGTTTTGGTTTTGATCCTACAAGATTGAAAGAATTCCATCACGAAGGACAGGATTACATATTCGAGCGGATATCGCCTATCTTTTTTTCCGCCATTGTCAGACAGCGGACATTCTTGAAGAAAATCGAAAAATCTCTGTCAGGACTGAGAATTCGAGACGCAATAATAAAGATTAATCCTATTCTCCTTATCTTTCGCGACAGCGGAAATATTTATGTTTTACGAAAGAAAGTGGAAGGAGTGCATTCCCAGGAAGCTCTGGATCAGATAAAAACAGTGCCGTATTTAAGGGAAATAAATCGAGGCATAGGCGTTGACCGTGTAATAAAAAATACGATAAAGGATACAAGAGACTGGCTCAAAAAGAAATTCCATTCAGGGTTCAAGCAGGAAATAGAAGATTTGACATATTTTGTCCCATGGGACATTAAAAATAACCTTTCCAGGGTAAATGTTCATGTTTCAGGGATTTCATTGGGTACCTTATGGATAGCATAGATATGCGGAGCGTTGACTATACATTAATGAACAGAACTGATATTCAAAGACCTTTTATTACATCGGACTATTCAAGCTTCGTATTCTACAGGACTGATTTTATATTTTTCAGCTTTTTTAGCTGTACGGGTCCGCCATAGGCCTTTATGTTTTTTATTTACAAGGCTCTGTGCGGATCAACCGTGCAGAGCCTTTTTTATTTCATATTAAAACAAAAAAAGGAGGGTATTTTATGTTAGACGCATTATTTAAACCAAGGGCAGTAGCTGTTATCGGCGCTTCTGCAAAAGAACTTCACATCGGCAATCAAATCATCAGGAATCTGCTGGAATTCGGGTATAAAGGAAGTGTTTACCCTATCAACCCTAAGGCGGATGAGATTCGGGGAATCAAGGCATACAAATCCATTCTGGATGTACCCACCGAGGTTGACGTGGTACACATGGCCATCCCGGCATCCTTTGTACCGCAGGCGATTGAGGATTGCGGAAAGAAAGGAGTCAGGATGGTTGTCCTCAATGGAGGAGGCTTCTCGGAAACCGGTTCTATAGGAGCAGCAATAGAAGAAGATTGCATGATAAGGGCCAAACAGCATGACATCAGGATATTCGGTCCAAACTGCCAGGGAATTATTAATACCGATCCTGATGTCAGGGCTTACTGTAATTTTACATTCACAAAACCGGAAGCAGGCTCGCTCTCCATAGTAGCCTTAAGCGGCGGCGTTGCTTCATTTATCCACCAGGCATTTGCCGATATGGGCATCGGGACCAGACTATACGCATCAAATGGAAATGCCTGTGACATTTCAATCCCGGAAATTATTCAATACTTTGGAGAAGACAAGAAAACACGGGTAATAGTGCTATATGTGGAAGGATTGAAGGAGCCTCGCGCCTTCCTTAAAGCTGCACGAATAACAGCGGCAAAGAAACCGATTCTTGCCATGAAGGCAGGACGCACAGAAGAAGGAGCCAGAGCAGCTTCTTCTCATACCGGGGGCATTGCAAAACAGGAGATAACCACTGATCTGATCTTTGAAAAAGCAGGCATTATCAGCTTCAGAGATGAGGCGGAACTGTGCCAGGCCGGGGCTCTTTTTGCAACACAGCCCATTCCCCGGGGAAACCGGGTAGGCGTTATAACAAATACAGGAGGCCCTGCTGTTATTGCAGCAGACGTGCTTGCAGCATGCGGTCTTAAAATACCCCCTCTTTCAGAAAAAACTGCATTATCATTAAAAGACAAATTATTTCCAGAGGCCTCGATCAACAATCCTTTAGACGTGCTGGCCACTGCAGAGGCTCACCACTTCAGGGCTGCCATAGACTGCATGATGGAAGAAGAAGAAATAGACAGCATTTATATCAATTTTGTTACAGCGCCTTTTGTTGATCCCGACAGTATTGCTGAAGAAATTGTTGAAGCAAACAAACAGCACAAAAAACCTATCGTATGTAATCTTATGACAGACAAAAGCCAATGGACCCGGACCGTGAGCATACTCAAGGACGGCGGAGTTCCCATTTATGATTTCCCCGGCGCAGGCGCAAAAGCCCTTGCAGCGTTGACAAAATATGCCGAGATTCGTCAGCGTAAAACCGGCAAAGTCAAACAGTTCAAGGATACAAATAAATTGAAGGCAAAGGCTATTATTGAAGAAGCACGGTCTGCAGGAAGAAAATTTCTCTCCGCTGCCGAGGTCTATGGAATCCTTGAAGTTTATAAGATACCTGTTGCGGAGTGGCAGACAGCAAGCAGCATCGCTGATGCAGAGAAAGCCGCTGCCGGGATAGGATTCCCTGTGGTTGTCAAAGTAGATTCGGAATCCATCATTCATAAGAGCGATGAGGGCGGTGTAGCCATAAATCTTCAGAATGTACGTTCTGTAAGATCGGCTGTAATAAAAATGAAAAATAAATTCAGCAATATAAAGGGCCTGAAGTTTCTTGTCCAGAAATACCTCCCCAATGGCATGGAAGTCATTGTAGGGGCAAAGGCTGAAGAAGGGCTTGGGCATCTTATTATGTTCGGCATGGGCGGCATCAATGTTGAAATTATGAGGGATACAGTTTTCAGGTTGTCCCCTGTAACTACCATGGATACACAGGAAATGTTCTCATCTTTAAAGGCTGGGCCGGCACTCAATGCCGTGAGAGGCAGAAAAGGCATAGATAAAAGAGGGATTGCAGAGATTATCCAACGCATCTCACAATTGGTTGTCGAAGTGCCTGAAATTCAGGAATTGGATCTTAACCCAATAATTGCTTACGAAAACCATGTCTGCGTTGCAGATGCCAGAATAATTTTATAACCAAAGTGCTGTCCAATGACTGCAAAGACAATAATAGTTCATTTTATTGCCTTTGCAGTCATCTCTATTCATATAGTAATTCTCTTGTTTTTTCGGCAATCTGAGCCCGCTTTATATAATACATTTTGCAGATGCTGTCCCCGATAAACCTATTGATTAATTCAATATAAATTATGATATCTTTACACAGAAACAAATAAAGAAAAGATGAAGTATTTTCCTCCGGGGGCTTTAAAAAGTATGCTTTTAATATATTCAATTGTCTCTTTTGTTATCCTTGTTTTCTATTCTGTCAGTTTTGAATTTAAATTTTATTCTCACTTCATAATAAGCCAGATAGCGCATGGCGTTTCAGGAGGTAAAATATATTTTTTTCTTATTTATTTTTCCCTGTGCTTTCTTGTCCTTTATTTCAAAAGAAATCAAAAAGCTGTTGTTCCTATCAACAAAAAGGTTTTATGGATTTCAATATCATTCATGATTTCAGGCATGCTCTCATCCCTTTGCTCATATGTGCATTATATTACAAAATATGATCTGCCCATAGGTTCATATGCTTTTCACTTTAGGGGTATTTATAATTCTATAAATTACTTTCCCCATATACATACTTCTAAACTGTATCTCTATAAAATTTCATGTTTAACGGGTTTTGACCGGTTTTTAATAAATATGGACGACGGAAGAGCTTTTGTTAATGTTATTCCCGCGATTTATCCATATTTAACTGCAATTTCCACCATATACCTGATTGGAGCCTTCACTTTTTATTTAATTCCTTTTACAGTAAACAAATGGGACAACAAATTCAGAACGGGCATAGCGATAATTGCAGTTTTTGCAAGCCATTCAATAATCAAGTGCCTGTCGGACGGGGGCCCTTTTGCTTACGATTTTCTCATCAGTCTTGGTGTTTTGTCTGTTTTAATAAATTCACAAAGCCCCGAGGAGGTAATGCTGTTCTTAAAAAAGAGAGTTAAGGTATTCTTTTGGGCAACTTTCTTAATCCTGTCTTTATTATTTTACCTTGATCCGTATCTCGGAATATTGACTTACACACTAAAGCACGGCATGGCTTTTTTAGCTATCCTGATGCTTATATATTTTATAACAACAGGAAAGGAATTCAAAAATAGATTGATTTTTGCCTCAATAATTGCCGTATTGGCTTGTTATATCCTCTACAACATATCCGCCAAGTTTTTTGTTTATATCAGACCTTTTTTGTCCTTTGTTAATAATGATGCCGTTATCCATTATTTTCATTACAAGGGCGATAAACTACCGGAAATAATAAGAAAGGGAAACATAATATTTAAAGACGATTTTGTTGATATTTATAGATACAAAACCAAAAAGAAAGAGAATATTCTTGAAATATATAAAGTATTTAATGAAAATCCTTATAGAAACAGACATGTAGCCATAATGTCTGTTGATAGAAAAAAAGTGAGTGGCATCTTCGCAGAGATAACAATACTGAATTTAAATAGCGTAAAGATTATATTGCCGACAACCGGGGTCTTTCAATTGAATTTAACAAATAAAAATCTCGATAAAATGAATTTCTATGCTGAGATGATCTTTCATTCTGTATATTTCCCCCCTTTGGCCAAATCAGAAGATACCGGTATAACCTTGCTTGATGAAAACCATAAATTTGTCATGTATTATTTTGTTAATAGATTCTTAAATTATTACGGAATAAACGAATTTATCTTTATCCCCTTCGGATTCTACAGCAAACCCTAAAAATCCTGATATGAAGCGGTCAGTGAAGGGCCCTCCCGGTTAAAACTTACAATTAAAATTGCTCCGCTTTTAAATTGAAACTGCATTTGCCTGCATCCGCCGTCAGGACAGGGATAGTCTCTAATTGTCGAAGGATTATCAATTTTAAAAATTCCGCTAATCTGCTTGTCCATAATCAAAGTTTCTCTTCCGCTAATACCCATGCTGTCGTTAGCCACTTTCACAAAACTGGGGATTGAAACCTGATCTCGAAAATACTTTAAGCTTCCTCCTTTTAGAACATAGTTAGAAAAATAAATATTCAAGGCAGATCTCATTGCACCAAGAAAGCCGTCTGCCGCGCCTTTTTCACTACTCTTCCTCATGTCTAAATATTTAGGAACGGCTACTGCCGCAAGGATACCAAGGATTACAATAATTATAATCAGTTCAATTAAAGTAAAGCCTTTTTTGTTGGCTTCCAATAGACCCCCTAAATTATTGATTTAGTCTTTATGAAAGCAAATAATGTGCCATATCAATAATTACTAAAAATCCTTTGTCAGGAGTGTTTTATAGAGAGTGTGTTATTGAATATCCTATCAATAAAACACATTTTTTGTTCAACAGCTACAAAAAGTGTAGTTTGCCGATTTGTGAGTCTGCAAACACCGTATATTATATAAATGGAAACAAAGTAATAGCGGCCCGTCTTTCTTTGTCAACTGCGCTGTCATTCGCTGGAACAGGATAATCAGACATTCCGGTACATCTCCGGTCTTCTGTCACGAAAAAGATCATTAAAGGGAGTCAAGGATTTGTCTTTGGCCTTTTCCGGGGAGATGTCCACTATTTCCAGCGATTCTGCGTTTTCCGAGGCCTTGGCGCACACAACGCTGTCCGGCGAGACGATTTGGCTTGTACCGATAAACTTCAGAGTTTGTCCTTCTTTCCTGCTCTCCGTGCCTACCCTGTTTGCTGTTACGGCATAAACCCTGTTTTCAAGACAACGGATGGGCATGGCAGCAGGGCAGTAAGGCAAAACGAGATTAGCCGGATGGGCAACCACTTCTGCGCCTTTCAGTGCAAGAGTCCTCATTGATTCAGGGAACATCCAGTCAAAACATATCATAATGCCTATCTCGCCGATGCCCGTATGAAAAATCTCGAAACCAGTATCGCCGGGTTTAAACCAGAGTTTCTCTTCGAAAAAGAGATGTGTTTTACGGTAGACACCGATGTATCCTTCAGGCCCGGTCAGAATGGCCGAATTGTAAAACCTTCCCTCATGTTTTTCAGGAAGCCCTGCCACGATATACATACCCTTGCTGCGTGACAGTCCGGCCAGCATTTCTGTAGTATAGCCATTAGGTATTTGCTCTGAAAGTCGGTCAACTTCATCATGGGAGATGAACTGATAACCGGTTGCAAAGAGTTCCGGAAGCACAATAAGTTCAGCACCAACATCTTTAAGGACATGCAAGACTTTGTCGATGTTCCTCTCTTTTTCCCCGAAAACAGGCTTAAACTGGTAGAAACCGGCCCTCATAGCGTAAGATCATAACATCATAACAGTTCTGCGGCAAGCCCGAAATTAAAGGCACTAATATCTTGACATAGGGTAAGCAGTTATGTTTTAAATAAAAACAATGCCGAGGTAGCTCAGTCGGTAGAGCAGGGGACTGAAAATCCCCGTGTCAGCGGTTCAATTCCGTTCCTCGGCATTTTACATAAATTATGCATTCAGTGACTTGCATATAAAATGTAATTTTTAGTTAATCTTCTATTTCATCTTAAACTAATTCTTACCGCTTTTTACCACTTTTATTATTTCAAACCACTCTTGTCCAAAATAGATTTTAAAGGAAGCCCCAATCAGGTAGAATTGAATTGAGCAGAAACAAAAAAACCTGAAAGAGGGGCATCCTATGAATAAGTTTAACAGCATATTCGGTCAGATTCTACAGATATTCTCGAAAAGGGAGTTTCAGAACGCTGTGGTGGAAATGAAAGCAGAGAGAAGAGTAAAAGGATTCACCTGCTGGGAGCAATTTGTTGCAATGTTAAGCATACACGAACAGCTATACGGATAAAACAATGCAAGATCACCTCTAATAATCGGTCGGACTAATAAACTCTATTTTGAAAGTTGTTTTTCGGTTTTTAGAACATATATATCAATTGATACAGCTTCTTTGCGGAAGGAGTGTTGGTAGGTTTGGCTCTGCCATAGAATCCCGTCATGTCCACTACCTATATTCAAGTAATGCACTTTGAAGCAGAATTCACCAACTGACAGGAGAAGTATGTAGTGAAAAAGGCGTACGCTCAACGAGATTTTATATGAATTATTTTTAGTAAAAATTACTTGACAGGAGGAGCATAGGACGTCCCCAAAGGTTCCCCCCTGGGGGTTTCTTCTTATTCCTGTCTCTAGTTATAGAATCCGGTTCTAAAATAACATAAATCTGGTGAACTAATAAATTGCCAAGAAATAATATTTTGTGTTTTGTTGTCGACAAAATATGCCCATTGACATCCTGTGTTTTTATACTCGTAGAAATATTCACTTTTATCATCATCAATTTGTGTTATCCTATAAGGCTTTGGCACAGAAACATGCCAAAGAGGACGCCCAATAGAATTGTTTCTATAGTCAACAAAAGCTTTGTGTGAAACACAACTAATGACGAAAGGCAAAAGTACAAATATCAACAACTTTGACTTCATGGGTTTTAAGCTCCTTATCTCATCGGATTTACACGTCCAGCAGTTCCAGGAGAAAGAAAAGCACTGTCTGCTAGCGCAAATGGAGCAGCTATCGCTACGTTGAGTGCATTTAGACCCTCTCCAAATCCCCTCAAAAAACCTTCATGAGCTATTGCATTACCATCCGCATTATACCAAAACCAACTATTTAAAAAATCGTGTGGACCAGAAAACGCTTCACACATAAAATCAGGAAATGAACCAGGGGCATATTTATAACCAAAAGTACTTCCTCGATCTCCTTGTATACCTCCCAACCGTGACACAGAACATACACCTTCTGTGTCACACCGGCCTCCAGCCAATTTAAACAAAACACCTCTCCAACCAGCGCTATCTCCACTGGCATTGGCTGGATTTTTGACCGAGCTACGTATCATAGCTGTTCTCATTTGAATGGCGCTATACGATAACAGAGAGCTGCCTCCCTGCCATAGGGCACCCTCTCCAAAATCTCCTCCTCCTAATGCTGAAGAAGCTCCACCAAGTGCCCCATATGCACCTACTTTCCACAATGCATCAGGAGCACCCATTGCTCCATAAGCTGCACCTCCCAAGGCCCCGAGCCCAGCACCACTCAGCATCGCGCCACCAATATCACCACCATATATTGCAGCACCCATGCCACCCGACACTGCACCACCTGCTGCACCACCTGCTGCCGCTCCACCAATAGTTGCTGTCGTAAATCCCTGAAAATCATATATCGCCCCTGTCCATGCATTCTCCACTACGGAGGCAGGGTTAGCTGCATATGCAGCATTGAAGATTCCATCGCTTATACCACCTCCAATACCGCCTGACACAAATCCAATAGCTGCACCAGTAAGCATTGCTCCGGGGTCCCAACCACTTTGAGCACCTGATGTAACAGCTCCAATTATTGCAGACACAATAGCCACACCAAAATTAAAGAAATGTCCGCTGGGATCACTATATATTATCGGATTATTCCGGCAATAGCTATATCTATTCAGCGTCTGGGGATCAAAGGGCGCCTGCACTATTGAATCCGCACTAATGAACCTCCCCAGTTGGGGATCATAGTATCTTGCTCCGTAGTAATACAGTCCCGTCTCATCATCCAATTCCTGACCGGTGAACTTATGTTTTACCGATACTGATCCCGTATCCTGTCTTGTACCTCCGAAGGGGTAATAATAGATCTCTTCCGATTTATTCCCTGTACTGTCCGTTACAATGCTTGAACTCCCTAAATGATCGGGATGGTAGTACCAGGCATCGGTATTTGTCTTTACCGCTACCCGTTGAGCACCTGCAAAGACATACTTCTTGCATACCCCGTTTGTGCATTCATAATGTTTGCCTATGTTACAGAACAAATCCCCTGAGAAGCTAATATTGATAGTGGTTTGGTAGGATAAGACATCCTGGGCGATTTCATCAAAAGTCGTTTTTTCAACAGCAAGCCCCTTGAAAGTGCCCTCCTGTATCTGACCTTCCCTGAGTTTTAAAAGCCTTTCTGCATCGGTCTTTTTTATTGAATGTGATGATTCCCGATATGGTTTTCCGTTTCGATAATACTTGATGTTCCATGTGTCGCCACGTTAAAAAATACTACCCATTGCCTCATACCTCCTTCTTTCTCTTTTTCGTTTTCATATGCTGCCGCGTTCCTGTTTCACCTCCTCCCTTTTGAACAATGCTTCTTAGCCTTTTTACAACAAGGTGATATATTTCTTCTTTATCCCGTCTTCCTATACCGATAATCTCTACAACTTCTACCTGCTCTCCTATAAGTCGGTAAACAATCCGATATGCTTTCTTTGCAACATAAAGCTTGTAATAGCCTGTCAGATCAATACTAAATTTATTGCCCAGTGGATTTCCCATAAAAGGGTTTTCCTGTAATGCAATGGCCTTTTTTATTACCTGGGTTTTGATGGATTTATCAAGATTCTTGAGGTCATCATCAGCATCTCTTGTAAATATGACTTTATAGGCCATAACGCTCTCTTATTTCTTCAAGGGTTACACTCTGAGAGAGATCGTAGTTTTTCATACGTTTTTGTATCATCTCATATATCTCAAAGTGTTCAAGAATTTCTTCCATTTCTTTCAATGCAGAATATTCATCAGGTGATATCATAACGGCTGCTACCTCATTATTTCTCAAAACAAAGAGGGGTTCTTTAGTCTCTGATACATCACGCAGCTTTTGGGTAAGTTCTCTCTGTAGTTGGGTTACAGAAATCATTTTGTTTGTGTTAACCAGCATCATTGCACCTCCATGTATATTTACTATTATACATGGAATAATATGTATGTCAAGAGCAATATGCAAAATCAGAAAGTAGAACGTTCTTTATTTGAATCAATAAAAGCATCCAGATCGTTCACATCAACAAGCATCTTTGCACCTATTTTTAGAAAAGGTAACGACCGTTATGAATGAGTTCCTGCGCCGTCCAGCACAATACTCAAGATAAGCAGCACTTGGAAGAATGGTAATAACAGTATTTTTAATTACAAATCCGTGGGATTAAAGCAAGGGCTTGTAACTAAACGTTGGGACAGCAATGAAGGTTTTCATATTATTTATTCAGAAAAACGTTGGATATATAAACCGTGCTGTAGTAAATTCATGCAGAAGAAGTTGTGAATTTGCGAAGGAGAAGGAGTCGTGAAATGAAAAAAAGTGATGACATTGAATTCCATGTGATGTGGGATTTGTTTCCCCCTAATATTCAGCATGCGTTGCGGGATGCTGTTAAAGCGGATCAAACAAAAGCAGGATTCATAAGATATACCTCCACAAGGCTCTGTCCTCATTGCGGCAAAAGAAATACTACCGATTGTCAGAAAATTACGGGCATAAAAGATGGATCAATAGGATTATGTTTATCCTGCGGGTATATATGGTGTCTTGAATGTGATGCACAGCTTGTGGCCAACATAAGGTGCGGGCACTGGGAAGTCTGTGCATACTGTAATGAAAAAACAAAATCTTTTGGAGATTGCAGTGCGGCGACATGGGAGTGCAAGCACGTCAAGCTTTGGCTCACAAGTAACTACCCTACAGTGTAAGGTGTTTCTCTTGTGGAATATAAATTATTCTGGTAATCTCTTTTGACTAAAGGCGGAGCATTAATTTCGGGAGGTAAAGTTTATGAATATTTTGTCTGCAATCGGTAATACGCCACTTGTGGAATTGATGAACATCAATCCCAATCCAAATGTAAAAGTATTATGTAAACTTGAAGGATGCAATCCCGGAGGGTCCGTGAAAGACCGTCCTGCCCTCTATATGATAACAAAAGCAGAAGCACGCGGTGATTTGACCAAAGATAAAATCATCCTCGAACCTACTTCCGGCAACACGGGTATTGCAATCGCAATGATAGGGGCCGCAAAAGGATACAAGGTTGATCTTTGTATGCCCGAATGTGTCAGCATGGAGAGGAGACTTATCCTCCAAGGCCTCGGCGCAGAGGTTTTCCTTACCTCGGCAAAAGAAAATATTGACGGTGCAATTCGGAAAGCTTACCAGTTGTTTGAAAAAGAACAGGGTAAATATTTTATGCCGAACCAATACGACAATAATGATAATGTTCTTGCGCATTATGAAACAACGGGCCCTGAAATCTTTGCACAAACAGATGGGAGTGTTGATATATTTGTTGCGGGTATGGGAACTACAGGAACACTTATGGGCACTTCGAAATACCTGAAAGAAAAAAAACCTCAAATAAAGGTTATTGGTGTTGAACCAGCCATAGGCCATACGATCCAGGGACTGAAAAACCTGACTGAATCTATGGTGCCAAAGATATATCAGCCTGAAATACTGGATGATAAGATCATCATTGGAGATGGTGAGGCCTTTGAAGTAACAAAACTCCTTGCCCAGAAAGAAGGGATTTTTGTCGGAACGTCAAGCGGAGCTGCGGCGGCAGCAGCATTACAAATAGCAAGGAATATGGATCATGGCACGATTGTTGTCATACTGCCGGACAGGGGTGACCGCTACCTGAGCACCATGCAGTTCAGATCAATCTGCGCTAAATGCCCACCATAAGAAACAGCATCACCAAAAGGGCTGTTTCTTACCAGATGCGACCCAGTCTGATACCATAGCGTTTCTGATCCACTTCCGGCTGAATATGCCAACCCTTGTACGGCTTGGTGAAAATATAGCTGCTCGCAATCCCGATAGCAGCCCCGGCTAACACATCATGCGTATAATGATTATTTGATTCAACCCTGCTGATAGCCACAAATGTTGCGGCAGCATAAGCCGGTATACCGAATTCCCAGCCATAACGCTTTCGCATAAACTCAGCGGAGGCGAAAGAAATTGAAGTGTGCGCAGAAGGAAAAGACTGGCTCTTACCATCGGGACGCGTCTCATTTACCGTATATTTCAGACCGTAAGTGATTCCCATTGTTAGAGCTGCTGATCCTCCGAGCTGCACCGCACCCTTGGCATCCTTAAAACCAACCGTCAATCCTGCTGCTGTGGCAGGTATAAGAAAGGTTAGGATATCGCCGGCTGACTCAATACTGTCGCCTGCCTGAACGGTTACACTGAAAGAGAAGCACAAAAGTATTCCGCAAAGCAGAGTTTTTAGTATGAAAATATTATGTCTCACAATCTTCCCCAATCATTAGTTATTGTTTAAAATGACATATCGTAACATAATAAAACCGGAAGTCAAAGATGAATTCTGCGCGGGTCTTTTTTGTTACAGGGCTTCTATCAACAAAATCAGCGCTGCTGACATTTCAGAAATAGTTTTAAAAAAAGCATTTGAATGGAATGCTCCTTACTAAATTGGCTTTGCTTTTTTGATGGTTTGCCGTTATTCTTTGCAATATGTTTAATTATTGTTGTAAAGAGATGAGATGAATTGGTTTGCGGACAAGACAATAGAATTTTTCATTCAGAACTTCCCGCCATGGCAGAGCATCATCATTGGCGGTCCACTGGGTCTTGCATGGTCGTTTGCCTGCCTGTGGTTTGCCGGGCGGTTGAAGCGCAATGGAATTCGCACAGGATATACGCGGAAAGTATTTCATTTCCTGATCTTCACGACGGTAGCGCTCCTCCACTGGAAATTCGGCACTAGAGCCGTCTGTCTTTTTGGTGCCATGTGCACATTTGTTGTTTTCTTCGCAATATGGCGAGGCGCAGGTAATATGCTTTACGAGGCTATGGCCAGAGAAAAAGATGAACCTCACCGGACGTTTTTTATCCTGACGCCCTACTTCACCACCTTAGTCGGCGGTCTCTTAAGCAATATCTTTTTTGGTGCCTTTGCTGTTTCGGGATACCTCGTTACCGGCCTGGGAGACGCCATTGGCGAACCCGTTGGAACAAAGTTCGGAAAACACCGGTACCGGGTTCTGTCGCTTTCCTCAGTCCCCGCCACAAGGAGTTGGGAGGGTTCGATAGCCGTCTTCATTGTGTCGTGCTTTGCCTTGGCTCTGGCAGCCAACCTATCGCCACACATCATCGCACCCTCACTCAGTATAGCCGCAATCATCGGCATAGCAGCAGTTTGCACTTTAACCGAAGCCCTATCGCCCCATGGCTGGGACAATGCTACCATGCAACTCATTCCGTCAGCATTGTTATGGGCATTGATGAAATCATAGAAACTGCACAGCCAAAAAATGTAATAAAAGGATGGAGCCCCTCATCCCTGAAAATATCATCGCCAAAGGATATCTGCATACCGTATAATTTCTACATATGTAAATAAATTTAACGATTCAGCTAAAGACCCAATATTACAATAGGTTGGATAGCAGTTACCATGCCTATGTGTTAAAAGTTTTATCACTCAGGAAGAAATCCATACAAACCTCATAGCGGTCTATATTATTGATATAACATCGATATACTGATCGGCACGGATATTGCATTAATAAATGTATTATGTGTAATCATTCAAAAAAAGAGAATAAAAACATAAAGGAGATAAAATAATGGAAAAGAATGTATTGTTAATCGATGATGAAGCAGCTCTGAGAAGACATGTTTCAATGGGACTTATGCAGCAGGGATATCATACGGAACCATGTGAGAACGGCATGAAAGGATTGGAGACATTAGACACCCTCATGAAGAGAAAGATGGCTCCTGAGTGCGCAATAGTGGATATAAGGCTTCCCGACATAGACGGACTCAAGCTGCTGAAGGTTATCAAATCATGCTACCCCAATCTTCCCGTAGTTATGATAACAGGACACGGCAATGACAGCATAGCACAGGAAGCAAAGAACCAGAGGGCGGAAGCATATCTGGAAAAACCATTCGAAATGGAAGAACTGACAAATATTATCGCATCCTTTGCCGCGTCAACACCGGCTGCAGATTCCGGCGTAGCAACTCCGCAGGTAGTACCGACACCGGCACAGTCCACAACAGCCTATGCTCTTGTAAACCTTGAGAGTGATGCCAATTTCCTTAAAGTGTACCGCACCCTCTATTTCCAGGAAAACGTGGTCTACTGTGATGCCATAAGAGGAGACCACGATATGGTGCTTCTGCTTCAGGCAGATACCGCAGAAGCCATAGAAGCAATAGTGGATAAGGAAATAAAGACAATCCCCGGTATTGCCGAAGTATCACTGTTAAGCGTTGAAGTGCCCACATTTGGTGAGAACGTTCACAGCATAATCGGAACCGTTGATAAGGCTCTGGGACGGGACAAAGCAGACGAGGATGCCAATACGGATCAGACAGCAAGGACAAGGACTTCCTCATATGTGATGATTGAAATTGAAAAAGAGAAACTTGAAGCTATTTATCCTGCCCTTTATTTCAACGATCAGGTTGTCTACTGCGATTATACGCACGGTAAATATGATATCGTACTTCTTATGAAGGGAACGAGCTTCAGCGAGATAGAGAACACCATAAGGACAAAATTCAAAACCCTCGACGGCGTCCTGAGAATCAAGGAATGGCCCATACTGACACTCTTCGAGGCGTAAGAAGCACAGTATAAACCGGGAACAATATTACTCCACGGGAGGCTGCTGAAACAGCCTCCCGTGCACTTATTTACTACAATCCTGCACCAAAATAGCTTCTAACTTTTCCAGCGCTTCCTTTCCTGTATCTCCTCTTTCTTTCGCCATATCCAGAGCCACAAGGGAAAGGGATCTGTAAACCTTTTTATAAAGCTCCATGCCTTGCATTGCCTCAAGATGTGAAAGCACTGTTTCTACATCGCCTCTCACAATAGGGCCTGTAAGTGACATAAGAGGGCCCTTGTTTTCTATGTTGTTCAATGTGGCTTTAATAATGGGGAAAAACGGTTGCAGTTCTATGCCGATTTTGTCCATAATGTCCTCCCCTGCATAAAGGAGGGTGCATAGAAGGTTGCAGACAATAACAGCACAAAGATGGTAGAGGACCTTTTGCTCCCCTTCCAGTCTTATAACGCCTGAGCCGAGAGCGGTTCCTATTTTACGAAGGGCGTCTATTGAATCTTCACCACTTTCAATAAAGATGTATGTATTGGGGAGTACGTTGATAGCACTGTCAATGTCGGGAAATGTCTGTAAAGGATGAAGAGCTCCCAGACGGGCGCCTTTTGTTTCAAGCGGCGAGAGCAATGTTGCCGGGTGCGCGCCGCTTGTATGAAAAAACAGCTTACCCTCAAGACTTTCCATTTTTTCGGTAATTTCAAGAGCCACTTCCTTGATAATCCTGTCCTGTGTCGTAACAGCTATAATATCCGATGCTTTGACAACTTCAATATTGTCATTAGTATAGAGGATATTATCGCCCAGGTATGACTTTGCTGTACCAATAGATGCTTCGAATATATCGGATACCGCCTCAATCTCCATGCCCTTCTGTTTGAGAACATATCCGATTGATATGCCTACTTTGCCTGCGCCTATTATCCCGATCTTCACAGATTAACAGCCTCCCGTTTTAGTCATAACCTCCGGCAGAGCCGGGGGTTTACCGATTTTAATTGTTCTCAAAAATCTCCTTCGGCAGCACCAATATATTTCGCAACACTTCTATCGTCCTGCCGCCGATACTGTTTGCAAATTTGAAACTTATATCAGGATCATTCATCGGTCCTTTTACTTTGTAAGTCAGATGAAGAAATCCATCTCTTTTATCTTTGAGAATATTCCTCAGAAAAGGGATTATATCTATTGTTCTGTCAATGGTAACAAGTGGTGAAACAGCTATATTGGCATCTACCTCATGCTTCCTGATGTCCAAGCTTCCATTTCCGGTAATAACCATGGAAGGACTATCGATAAGAAAGTCTTTTGTGTAGAAAATACCTTTTTTTGCAGTAAAGGTTGCCCCCATCCTTTTATACTGCAAACCCTCTTTTGAGAAGTCAACCTTTCCGCGAAGGACATCCTGCACATTAAGAAGTCCGAACATCTTCGACAGAAGGTTCCATTTCTTAATCAACCCGTCTTTGCTGTATATGGCCACATTACCTTTAATATCGCCCATAAGCTCTTTTACGGTACTGCCGTGCAAATCAACATTACCGTAAATATTTGACCTGCCCTCTGCCATATAATCCTTGTCGCCGAAAACCTTCAGGAACAAACCTCCTTTTATCCTCTGCAATCTGCTGTTCACATATATATGGGGAATACTGCCTGAAAGGTCAATAGAGCCGTGTGTATCGATGTTACCGTCAAAGGCATTTATTTTTAATTCCGAAATATTCAGCTTGCTGTTGCTGAAAAGTCCCTTGACATCAAGGTCTTCACCGTTGAAGCTGCCTGAGTGAATTTTCTTTGCCTGCAAATGTATCTCTCCGCTTGACTTTGCTGTCAGGCTGTTTTTGTCAATTACAGGGATTTTAAAGTCGCCTGTGGTCTTGAAATCATCATAATCAAAAACATCCGCATCGAGATGTAGAGAAAACCTCGGTGATAGAGAGTCTTCTGAATGAAAGGTTGCGCTCTTTAAAATGCTTTTCCCGGATGTTAATCTGTCGATTTTTACATCAAATATTTCTCCTTTGAAATCTGAAACAAGGTTAATCTCTCTGAGGGGCTTCTTTAGCCACGGCAGTCTTAGGAATCCTTTATTGATTCTTACGTAACCATTCATACAGGGCATTTTTCTTAGAGGGAGTTCGATGTCTTTCAAGGACATCTTCAGATCCAGTTCTCCTCCTGTTGTGCTGCTGCTAAAAAAAAAGAGGGGAGCAACCTTATCAAAACCGAAAATATCCATGGCAATATCCAAATCCATCTTTTTATCGGGTTTTATATTGCCCCTGAGGTTTACGTTGATAATATCGAGATTATACAAAAAACGCTCGATTCGGGTGCCTGTTTTTCCCTTCAGCATGGTCACGCTTGCCTTACTCTTTATTCCTTTTTCTTTTTTTACCATACCGGGAAATTCAAAAGAGAGCTCATCCATTGACACGTGGCCATCAACTTTAATATTATCGGCATCTTTTTGCATTTCAATGTCAAGCTTCGCAATCCCTTCCATATCAGAAGGCTTCGGCATAAAGGGCTGCACGTGAATCGCATCCAGATCACCTTTTATTTTCAGGTCCAGCAAGTTTTTATGCCACTTTCCCCTGATAACCATATCTGTACCGCCTCTGTTGACTATAAGCGGGTCAAAAATAATTTCATTGTTGTTGAATCTGTAGACACCTTTTGCGGATACTGATGATTTCTTCCATGTTATATCAGTATTGCTGAATTTGCCCGTACCGTTAATACTGAAACCTTTATCCCTTTTCCCTCCGAGTTCTATTACACCTTCCGTTTCTCCGCTCCTGAAGTTTATCCCCTTTGTATCCATTAAAGGCGGAATGTCTTTCAGATTAAAGGTGTAGCTACCTTTAATCTGAACACTTTTATCTCTTGAAAAAGGAATAACGCCGTTTACATCATAAAATCTGCTCGTTTTAAAAAGTCCCTTAGCCCCGGAAATGTTCAGTATGCTTTCCCTAAAAGACAATATAGCTTCAACATCAGTAAAATGCATATCTTTATAAGATACTCCTGTATCTTTTAATGCCAGCTCCATGTATAGCGGTTGTTTCTTATCATAGACAAATTTGTTTATCCTTACTTTTCCATCATCAACATAATTCCATATATCAAATTTTGTTTTTGTCACACTATCAACGGCAATGTAATCTTTTACATCCTGAATAGAGAAAAAGTCCATACTGAGTTCAAGCCTTGTAAATACGTTTTTTACAAGCTTCAGATCCAGGTCAAGCGGGGTGTTTCTATATCTGGTATTACTTATTTTTATATCCATTACACTGTCGGCATACATGAAGGATACTTTCCCCTTAGCCCTTTCAACAACAAATGGTTTTTTGAATATGTTATCTTTCAGCTTGTAATCAAAGATTTCAAAGGGGCCTTCGAAGGCAAAGCTTTTCTTTGCATAAGTAAATGCACCGTTTATATTTGCGTTGCCGTGCATATCATCGGACAGACTGTTAAGATTCAGTCTTGCGAGGTTCATATTGCCCTTTGCCTCAGTTGCCTTACCTTTATATACACCTTCTCCTGAAGCATGCAATGTTCCGAACAAATCATCATTTCGAACATTTATTTCAAAAGAAAAGGACTTCCCCGGCCTTAACCCCTTTATCTTCGCTGAATCAATATTAAATGTTTGTTTATTGTAGGCAATAACCCCTCTTTTTATCTCAAGGAGTTCTTCGGGCACAGGGTAAAAACGGCTTTTTCCTTTTGTCGCCGGGATAGTCAGATTAAAGTCAGAGATGATTGCATCTTTAAAATATAACCCTTTTTTTATGCCTATACCCAATTGACAATTACCGGCCTGACCTTCTACATTTCCTTTTATGCGGATGCCGTTAAAATCTACGACAAGGACTCCTTCTTTATAAGTAAGACGAGAGCCGGATATGCTAACCTGCCCTTTTATAAATTTTCCCAGCATATAGGGAATAAAAGTTGACAAGTTTGTCAGTACAATAATAGCGGCAAAAAAGATCGCAAGTATTAAGGCTGAAGATATGCAAAGAGCTTTTTTCATGAAGGGGTCCGTGCAAGGGCAAAAAGCAATGTAGAGCCTGCGCCGGCTTTGAGCAACATCCCGGAGGCCTCTTTTGCTGTGTAGCCTGTTGTAAAAAGATCATCCACGAGCAGGACGCTTTTTGCCTTTATCTCGTGCCCGTTTTTAACTGCAAAGGCACCTCTTATGTTTTTCTTTCTCTCGTCCCTGTGAAGGCTGTATTGATCCATTGTATCCCTTGCCTTATAGAGTATTGAGTGATAAAGAGGTTTACCCGTTATCTTCGATATTTCCTCTCCGATAATAAAAGACTGATTAAATCCCCTTTCCTTCAGCCTCTTTTCTGTAACAGGCATGGGGATTATGCAGTCAAATGACCCTGAAAAAAGCAATATCTTTTCTTTTGTTAAATGGACTAAATGTTTGCCTACATCTTTCCTGCTGTGAAACTTAAATGCATGTATTGCTTCGCGGAGTCTGTTTTCAAAATAAAAACCGAAATATCCTTCCCGGAAACCTCTCTCCCTCTGAATGCACTCACCGCATACAGCTCTTTTACCTAACCATCTTCCACAAACAGGGCATACCGAGTCATCTTCAACCACACGGAACGAATCAATACATTCCCCGCAGAGAACATCGTCTTTTTTATCGCATCCGCCGCAATGGACGGGATAAACGATCTCTAATACAGCCTTAAAAAGATTACGCGCCGTATTTATCGAGTTTAAGAGCATGGGTACGTACGAGAGGTATGGGTTGTTTACTGTAAATTGTTCCGATGTTGCTGCGGATACAGTTCCTTTCGTGAAATGGTATACCGTTTTGCTCGCCTGTTTTTATAGGAAGGTTGTCAATATTTGGTTTTTTCGCCGCCTCAAAGGTGGCCTGATATGCATGTTCAGGTTTAGGGATATGGCCAAGCCCGTCAAGAATCAAAAAAATGATCTTATTGTTATTGGTTATAAGCAAATTTTTTATCATTATTCTTATTCCCTATCCCATGCCTCCCCTTCGTAAAGCGCCTTCAGTTCTGCTGCCTCGGTATAGAAGAAATCTTCTTTTTTTACATTAATTGTGTTCCAACTGTTGCAGACATCGCAAAAATCCGACCACTCGACTTTTTTAGACTGGCAGTTGTCACATATAAAAGGAATATATACATGCTCTGCGGGAAATGCGCGCCGGAATTCTTCCACAGCCTTTTCCATCTGCCCTCTGTGGATGTACGCCTCTGCCATTGCCTTATGGAGTCCCTTAAAATCAGCCCCCTCTGCAAGGAGCGTATTGAGGGTATCTATCGCTTCATCAATCATCTCCAGCCTTAAACAGAGCCGCGCGTAGAGAAACTCTATGAGATAATTCTTTGTGGAAATATCAAGGATCCTCCGGTATATCTTCAGGATAACTTCAGGATTTCCCCTGTCAATGTATAAGTCCTCCATTTTCAAGAGAAAGATTATATGGCCTGTTTTTGAATACCCTCTGCCGTATACTCTGCCTGCCTCATTGAGCTTTCCCGTTCTTTTATATGCTTCAGCGAGGAGAATATAGGCAGGAATAAACCGCTTGTCATCACTGATAATTTCTCTTAATTCTTTAATAATATCATCTGCATTGATATCAAATCCTTTAGCAAAAAGCGTCCGTATCTTTTCACACCGTATGCCCAGAAATTCCCTGTTTTCATCATCTGTTTTTATGAATTTTTTTATCTTTTTTTCTGTCTCGTAAGCATCATCCCATTTTTTCCTGGAAATATAGTAATCTCTTAAAATTGCCAGCGCTTCCAGATTTGATTCATTGGTTCTTAATACTTCCTTTAATTCATTTTCAATTTTTTGCGTATCCTTTGTTGAAAGGCGCACCTTTGCCCTTTTCAACAGTACGGATTCACGTTTACCAAGGCTTGCCTCGGCAAGATCAAGTATCTCTATTGCCTTATCAGGCTCTTTCATGGATATGTACATATCTGAAAGAAACATATAGGGCTCTTCCATATCAGGGGTTTTTCTGATAATCCTGTTGAGATTTTCTATGGCTTTTTCCCTGTCGCCCCTTAAATCATATGCCCTTGCTTTTTCAAAAAAATCCTTGAATTCTTGTCTCCTCTTTCCTTTTTTCCCCTCTTTCCATCCGCTGATAAGTCTTCCCATATCATAGAAGAAGCTTATGATAATTGAGATTATGATACCCAGTATAAATGAAGCTACCACATAAGTTGCAACGCTTGCCTCGAAGAACTTGCCGGCGCCAAGGTAAAGCTTTACATTATCCGGGTTCAGATGATTCATGTAGAGGTAAAAAAGCACAAACAGAAAAAACAGGAGAAAGAATATCTTATATCTCATAATGATTATATCCCTTTTTCTTCCATCATTCGTTTACAAGTAATACAATACCTTGCAACAGGATTTGCCTCAAGTCTTTTTTCATTAATTTTTTCTTCGCACTCTTCACATATGCCGTATGTTTCATTTTTTATTTTGTCAAGCGTATGATCTACATCTTTTAAGAGCTTAAGATCATTATCACTTATGCTCATGAGAATATCGGCGTTATATGAGTTGCTTGCAGCGTCTGCCATGTCCTGAATGCCGTCTGTTCCCATTGCGTAAGATTCTTCCTTGAGCTTTTTTGCCTTATTCAAAATACCTTCTCTCGTATTGAGGAGTTTTTTCCTGAAATATTCAATCTGTTCTTTGTTCATGTCCCACCTCTGAGTTACTTTTATTTTCTTTCTCCAGTCTGTGTTTTTTTGCCTCAATCCAGAGACTTTCAAGGTCGTATAGTTCTCTTAAAGGTTCAAGAAAAATATGAACTATAACATCCCTGTAATCTATTATTACCCATCTTCCGTCGTTGTAGCCTTCAACAGAAAAAGGTTTTATCCCGTCTTTTTTCATGCTTGCTTCAATGTGCTCGGATATGGTTTTGACATGCCTCTCACTTGTCCCATTTGCCAGGACAAAGTAATCCGCGATATCAGTCAATCCCGCAAGCTCAAGCATTAATACATCATCTGCCTTTTTTTCTTCCGCATATTTGCTGCACATCTTAACCTTATCTATCGTTTCCATTTACCCTCTTCAAAAAAGTAGAATGTAGAAATTAAGTTTCTCTTTTTTGTATTTTTTATCTCAATTCATTATCTTACTGTACAATCCCATTTTATTAATATATTTCTCCACCGGTTGAGGAACAAGATATTTGATTGATCTGCCGTTCCTTGCATATTCCCTTATCTTTGTCGATGATATATCAAGCTGTGTAACCCTTTGCATGTGAATTTCATTTCCGGATCTATGCTTGAATGTCTCTTCATCTATCCTTTTTATATCTCTCCTGATGCTGGAAGGGAACAATGTTCCGGCCGGTTTTTTCCTGTTAAGAGGTCTTTCCATAATAATAAAATTTGTGTAATCAAATATCTCCCGGTAATGATACCAGGTATCTATCTCCAAAAAAGCATCGATTCCTATAATAAAATAAAGCTTTTTAAAACGTTTCTGAAATGTCTTTATTGTATTGATAGAATAGGAAACTCCCTGATTTTTTATCTCTATATCGGAGGCGCAGAGAAAACTGTTGCCTCTTACTGCTTTTTTCAACATTGACAGACGTAAGGCAGAATCTGTTATTTCCTTGGTTCTCTTATGAGGCGGTATATATGCCAATACAAAATAGACTTTATCCAGCAGGTACTGTTCCCGTATTTCTTCTGCTGTCCTTAAATGTCCCATATGCACAGGGTCAAATGTGCCGCCGAAAATGCCTACTTTCATTACTCCCTCAACTGCCCGTCGCCAAAGGCGATAAACTTGTTAACCGTCAATTCTTCAAGCCCCATTGGACCAAAGGCATGGAGCTTTGTCGTACTGATGCCCATTTCCGCTCCGAGCCCTAATTGATAACCGTCATTTAACCTTGTAGACGCGTTGATAAGCACGCAGGAGGAGTTAACCTCTCTTAAGAATCTCCATGCGTTATCATAATTTGCTGTAATGATTGCGTCCGTATGGTCTGAACCGTATTTTCTGATATGTGAAACAGCTTCATCCATATTTTTAACAATCTTTATTGAGAGGGTTAAATCAAGGTATTCCTCGTACCAGTCCTGCTCCTTCGCCTTCTCAATCCCTTTCAGTATCTTAACTGTTTTTCCGCAGCCTTTAATGACAACACCCTGTTTATGTAAAATATCCGCCATTTCAGGCAGAAATGTCTTTGCTACGGATTCGTGTACAAGAAGCGTCTCCATTGCATTACATGTGGCCGGTTTTTGAGCTTTCGCGTTGAGACATACCTTATACGCAAGGTCAAGCTGCGCCCATTCATCAACATATATGTGACATACACCCTTATAGTGTTTTAAAACAGGGATCCTCGATTTTTCGACAACGCTCCTTATCAGGGCTTCTCCTCCCCTTGGAATAATGAGGTCTATATAATCGTCAAGTTTCAGGAGTTCATAAACATACGCCCTGTCGCCTGTGCCGACAAATTGCGCCGCCTCCGCTGTGATACCGCCTTTTTCAAGCGATTCCCTAATAAGGCCGAAGAGAGCAAGGTTTGAATGATAGGCTTCGGAGCCGCCTTTCAGGATTACACAGTTCCCGCTTTTCAGACATAAGGAAAAAGCCTCTATTGTTACGTTGGGTCTGGATTCATAAATTACAAGGATGACGCCGATGGGTATTCTCATCCGGCCCACAAGCAGTTTGTTCGGTCTGTTCCATAGCTTTACAATCTCGCCCACAGGATCAGGGAGAGCCACAACATCTCTGATGCTTGCCTGCATCTCGCCGATGATTTTACCGTCTATCCTGAGTCTGTCCACTATGCTTTTGGGGAGCCCTTCTTTTTGGGCATTCTCAATATCCTTCCTGTTTTCATTGAAAAGATATTCCTGTTTCTCCGCGATCAGCCCCTCTAATATCATAAGGATACTGTTCTTCTTCTCTGTTGCAGCATGGGAGAGTATACCGGAGGCTGCTTTTGTCTTTTTTGCGAGTTCTTCAGGTTTCATATCAATACCATATTATCCCTGTGTACAATTTCTTCAGCATATTTATATCCGAGCTTCTTTTCAATATCAATACTTTTTAGACCCTTGATCTTATTAATATCCGATGACGAATAATTTGTTATGCCCTTCGCGATAATCGCTTCACCTGCGCCATTCACTTCAATGCATTCTCCTCTTGAGAAATCACCTTCCACAGTTATTATACCGGAGGACAGAAGGCTTTTGCCGTCATGAACTATGGCATGTTCAGCGCCTGTGTCTATGTGAATTTTACCTTTAATCTTATAAGCAAAGGCAGTCCACCATTTATTTCTTGTCATTTTTTTGTCCGCGAGGAAAAGTGTTCCCGGCTCTTCCCCTTTAACAATCCTTAATACGATATTGTCTAAGCTTCCCCGCACTATCCTCGTAGGGATGCCGTAACTACCGGCCTTCTTTGCCGCCTCCAGCTTGCTTACCATCCCGCCCGTGCTCTTCTCGCTCCTTGTTTCGCCTGCTATCTTTTCAATTTTATCATCTACTTTACGCACGACATCTATGATATGGGCGCCGGAATATTTATTCGGATCCTTATCAAACAACCCGTCAACATCAGAAAGGAGCAGAAGAAGATCCGCATCGGATATCTGGGCAATAAGGGCGGACAGATTATCATTGTCGCCGAATCTTATTTCCTTAAAAGACAGGGCGTCATTTTCGTTGATTATTGGAATAATATCCATGGCAATAAGCATATTTAACGTGTTCATGAGATTCAAACACCTGTTCTTGCTTTTTATGTCCTCATGGGTCAACAATATCTGACCGGTTTTTATCTTCTCTTTTTCAAAGGCTTCCATGTACATCTTCATGAGCAGTATCTGCCCGATTGATGCAAGAGCCTGCCTTTTCGCGATTTCCTTCGGTTTCTTCTTTAAATTAAGGGCTTCCATGCCACATGCTATAGCCCCGCTTGATACGAGAACCGGACTTACCCCTTTCTCTTTTATTTTCTTTATCTGCCTTGCAAGCTTTCCTATCATATCAGCGCTGACCTTATTGTCTTTATCCAGAAGAACCGAGGTTCCTATTTTTATAACTACCCGTTTGACATTAATCATGCGATATCCGTTTTTTATGTTCCTTGCAGGCCTGAATCCGCCATTGCCCAAACTTAATCTTCTGTTTTTTTCAACAAGCCCCTTAATTCATCAATTCCCTGCCCTTTTAAAGCGCTGACACTGACTATTGTTTCACCTTTTTCTTTGAAATAATCATTCCATTTCTTTATCGCGGGCTTTGTTGAAAGATCAATTTTATTCAGCACCAGGATTCTTTTTTTATCCAATATTTCTTTGTTATAAGAACTCAACTCATCCAGCAGCGTTTCGTAATCTTTGTCTGCTGATTCAGAGGACGCGTCCAACACTAAGAGAATTTTATTCGTTCTCTCAATATGTCTTAAGAATGTTAAACCCAGACCTTTGCCTTTTGAGGCATCTTTTATCAAACCGGGGATATCCGCGATAACAAAAGTATCGTCATCCTCCCGGAATACACCGAGAGAAGGGGTTAATGTGGTAAAAGGATAGTCCCCTATTAAGGGTTTCGCGTTTGTTAAACAGGATATAAGGGTTGATTTTCCTACATTCGGCAGACCGACGATCCCCACATCGGCCAGGAGCTTTAAAACAAGTTTCAGCTCCTTCTCTTCTCCTTCTGTCCCGTATTCAAATTCTACAGGCGCTCTGTGCGTGGAGGTCACAAAATGAGTATTGCCTCTGCCGCCTTTACCGCTCTTCGCAATGATATAATGCTTGTTGTCCTCTGTGATATCGCACAGCGGTGTTGAAGATGTTTTATCATATATAATGGTTCCAAGGGGTAGGTGGATATATAAATCCTTCCCTTCCCTGCCCTTCTTATTTTTTCCGCTGCCGCTTTTCCCGTTTTCTGCTCGATAAATACGTTTATATTTGAAATCTAAAAGGCTTGACAGTGCTTTACTGCCTACTACAACTACATCTCCCCCTTTTCCGCCGTCTCCCCCGTTCGGCCCTCCCCTGGGGACAAATTTCTCTCTTCTGAAACTTGCGCAGCCATGGCCGCCGTTGCCTGCTTTTATATATATATCTGCTTCATCAACAAATTTCATTCAACAAGGGCTATGCTCACCCTTTTTCTATTGCCCTTAGACTCAAATGTTACAATTCCGTCTGCCAGAGCAAATAAGGTATAATCACGGCCCATGCCGACATTGGTTCCCGGGTGTATCTTTGTGCCGTGCTGTCTGACTATTATATTGCCGGCCCTTGCACTCTGACCGCCATAGAGCTTTACGCCAAGCCTCTGGCCGTCACTGTCCCTTCCGTTCCTTGAACTTCCGCCTGCTTTCTTATGCGCCATGAGATGCCTCCGCGAATATCTTCTCTACGAGCAATTCCGTATAATGCTGGCGATGCCCGTTTTTCTTTTTGTAATCTTTCCTGCGTTTAAACTTGAACACTATTACCTTTCTCAATCTGCCGTGAGAAACAACCTTGCCCTGTATATATGCGCCGTCTATGTAGGGACTGCCGATGATAGTGCTGGTTCCGTCATTAAGGGCCAGAACTTCTTTTATCTGGATATCTTCCCCTTCAATGCCGGTGAACTTTTCCAGTTTTACCTTCTCTCCCTCAACTATCTTATACTGCTTGCCTCCATTTTCAATAATGGCATACATTGTCAAACTCCTGAACCTTTTATTTTGAAAAAAAGCTACTTATATTATGATGAATAAAGGTAAAAGTCAATAGCGATTTAGACCCGGTATTTCCTGACTTTCTTCTATTCGTTGGTACAGGGTTGTCTGTTCATCAATCCGGTCATTTTTATGCCAAACATGTCACAGCCGGAAGAACCTTTGAATCCCCTTCTTCTGTATTCCTGGAGATAAAATCCAGGACAGTTCGGATGTAGTCTTCCGGTCGCTGTTCATAGGTATTGTGGCCGCATTTCGGAAAAACAGCCAGTTCGCCCTTTTTGAGGTGGCGATAAAAGGCAACGGCCTGTTCCACATCAAAAATTGCGCTGCGGTCAGGATAAAGCGTCAGAGAAGGACATGCAACAAGCGGCAGGATAGGCCTCAGATCAAAATAGTCCTTGCCGTAAGCCCCGCCATACAAAGCGAATTGATTGTAATTAACTTCAGCCGCTTCCCCATGCCATTTAATCATCTTGGCTTTTATATAATCTTCCAGATATGCGAAACGTTTTTCAAATTTTATCGCGTTGAGTTCAGTCATGGGCACATCACTGTAACACTGGGTACTCGCGGTAGTCAGGGTTTTTACCTCCCGCGGATACCTGATTGCATAGTCAATACCGACAACACCGCCTTCACATTGTCCTACCAGATGGCATTCCCCGATGCCGAGTATGTCTTTTAATATCTTCAGCTCTTTAACGGATTCAGGCCGGTACAGGTCACTTTCATAAAATTGCTGAAAATTGTCTCCCCTTTCTGATCGGCCATATCCCCGGCGGTCGAACATGACCACCTTGTAGCCTTGGGCTGTAAAGGCCGGATAAATGGAATCCCAGATTCCGGTACAGCCAAAGCCGTGGTGCATAAATATAACAGCTTCACCTTCACCGTGAACTTCGTAATAGATATTGAAGTTGTTTACTTTTTCAAATGGCATCAGTTGTTGTGGCCTTTATATAGCTTTCTACAGTTAAACGTGTTTTTTCAATGTCTTTTACCAAAGATGGCGTTATCATTTCCGGTAATGCCTGACTCAAATGAAACATATTAAAATATTCCTCTTTTATGGCCAGGATAGAATCTCCCTGCCCTTTATATCCAAGAGCGTTAGTAATAAGGTCGGCTAAGCATATAACAAAACTTTCCTTCAGGCAAGTGTTGGGAATGCTCTCCGGCAATAAAAAACTGGGATAATGATGGTAGGCAATGCTCCGGATTACGCTCTCCGATAACTGCCATTTTTTTGCTATCAGACTTCCCAGTGTTGCGTGGTTAATACCGTATTGCTGTTCTTCCTGAATAACTCCCGGAAGGTCGGGTTTTGCTTCTCCCTTTATTTCAAGCAGATGGTAGTAATATTTTCCGATGTCATGGAGAAGTCCTATGGAAGCAAAATCATACTCAGAAAATTGAAATATCTTTTTCGCGAGATAGCCGGCACAAATTGAAACAATTGCGGAATGCATCCAGATATTTACATATATCTCAGATTTTCCCTGTGATCCTGCGGGCATGGTTTTGTTTAAAGAATCCTCTAACATGAGGGCTCTCACGTTATTATACCCCAGCAGGGTTATCGCCCTGCCCAGAGATGTGATTTTATTGTTAAGCCCGAAGTATGCCGAATTGACTGTCTGGAGGATTCTGGCTGAGAAAACGGGGTTTGTTGAAACAATTGCTGAGATTTCTCCCGGGTTAGATTCGGGGTTCCTTAACAAATTCAACAGATTAGCATGGTCCGCTGGAATTGGTTTAATGGAATTAATTTTTTCCTGTATCGTTTTTGAAAGCCCTTCATCCACATTCTCAACAGGAATCGGAGAAACGCCTTCTGCTATGGAAAAATAGTTAATTTCCTTGAGAGAAGGGAATAACCCGTGCAGTACCTTATGCTGAACATCGGCGCTGTGAAGCTCTTTCGGCAATTTGTCACCGGCTTTGCCCTTTATTTTTCTGACCGCCTCTTTAGCGGAATCTTTACGCGCGTAAACCGGTGTATCACTTCTCCGGAAAAACAAATATATCAAAAGCAGAATAAGAATACCGGCTATTACAAGCAATGCGGCCTGCATACTGCCCCCTTCTTTTTTTCCTCAAAGGTCCGTAGACTGTCAGGACTGATAATATCTTCTCGGATCAAATATGTCTCTTAAACCCTCTCCCAGGAGATTGTATCCCATTACCGTTAAAAATATGGCAAGCCCCGGATAAAGACTCAGCCACCAAGCTACTTCAATATTATCCTTTGCCTGTGTAAGGATATTTCCCCAGCTTGGCGTAGGCGGCTGAACACCGATACCCAAAAAACTCAGGGCTGATTCCGTAAGGATTGCCCCTCCTATACCCAGGGTTGCGACAACATAAATCGGCGACATTGCATTCGGCAGAACGTGCCGGAAAATAATCCTGACTTCCGATAATCCAAGGGTTTTGGCAGCCAGAATAAATTCTTTATGCTTTATACTCAGTATTTCGGCTCTGATAAGCCGTGCTATGCCCATCCAGCCTGTAAGTCCGATGACAATCATAATGTTCCATATGCTCGGCTCAAGAAGAGCAATGACGGCAAGTATAAGGAAAAAGGTGGGGAAACACATCATGAGATCAACGAACCGCATTATTGTCTCGTCTATAATACCGCCGTAATAGCCTGAAATAGCGCCTATGGCAATGCCTATCAGGACGGCTATGCCCACAGAAACAAATCCTACAATAAGGGAAATCCTGCTTCCATAAACCACCCTTGCGAAGACATCTCTCCCGAGCGTATCCGTTCCAAAGGGATGTGAAATGGAAGGTGACACAAGAACGTTTTTTAAATCAGGTTCATAGGGGTCATTAACTGAAATAAAAGGAGCAAAGAGAGCGCATAAAAACATAGGGATCAGTATAATCAGGCCAACCAGGGCCAGATTATGCCTGTATATCCGTCTCAGTAATTCCATATCAAGCCTCTCGCTTCACGGTCCACAGCTTTTTCTCTCCTGAATCCGAACCGGCAACGCCAAACGTTGAGTTCAAGTCACTTTGCTTCCGATAATGCCCATGCGACAAAAGCAGTGGTCTGGGTATTTTTTTTCAATGTCTTGTTAAACTGAACCGGCGCGTTGCTTATATAAGCGCCGTCAGCCTGCTGGGCCTTTGCCAGATAATCACAGGCTTTCTGAACAACGTCTTTTTTGTCCGGTAACCCGCTTAGCGCCATGATCGCGTACGCGGTAGCCTCAGGGTCTTCCGGCGCGGGAGGAACAAAGGAAAAACCCCCTGAAGGTTTCCGGGTTTTCAGCAAATATTCTACACCATTTTTCACAGACGGCATTGACGGCGCAACACCGAAGACAAGAAGGGCTTTTATTGTCCAGGCAGTGCTCAGAGATAACGACGGCGCTCCTTTCGGCATACCGTAACCGCCGTCGGCGTTCTGGCAGTTTATCAACCAATCGATAGCCTGTCTTACCATAGGATCGTCCCTCTTGTATCCCGCTTCCTTTAACGCGCATAACACAACAGCAGTATAAATAGTCAGCGGAGCGCCTTCTTTTCCTATCCTCTTAAACCCTCCGGATGTATCCTGTACTGCTTCTAAATACTCCGCGCCTTTTTTTATTGCTTCATCGCCTGTGTTTGTCTCCTTCAATGCAAGGATTGTAAAGGCAGTATGCGCTGTATTGTTATTCCAGCTTCCATCCGGCTTCTGGTCTTTAAGGATAAAATTCACCCCTTTTTCGACTTTGTCCGGCGCGACCTTGTTCATGGCAAGCACCTTTACGGCCCAGCTTGTGGGCTCTGTCTCAAAGGGGAACTCCCCCTTCAGTCTTGACCATGCTCCGCTTTCATCCTGGACAGACAAAATGTGAGCTATAGATTTATTAAGGGTATCCTTTACATCGGAAAAAACAACTATCGGCATTAAGAGAATTGAAAGTAAAACAAAAAAAGATAATTTCTTCATGGCCCTCTACCTCCCTGTTCCTCTTTTTTTCCTTTATACCATCATTAAATTTCTCTTGCAATGTTTAGTTCTTTGCACGGAGTAAAAGCAAGCCCGGTTTATCCGTCAGGTATTCTTTCAAATCCTGGTCAATGACCTTCCTCTTCGCCTCAAGAGAAGAGGCGTGACGTAAAAAAGTTTTTCCTTCTTTTTTAATGATAATTCCCACATGGGAGACATCGAGACCCTTTTTTTCCGTGTAGATGCCCGCGTAATCCCCATTCTGCATCCTTGCCGCAACTGCCTGGTCAATTAACCCGGTGGGGATGAAGAAGATTTCGCGTTCACGGGGGCTGATCCCTTCCAGAAAAAACGTGCCGTCTTCTTTAACATTCAGGCATTTACCGGATTTCTCTGTTTTTTGTCCCCCAACCTCTCTGCTGACATCTTCTATAAATTCCTTATTAAACTCGATCCAATCCGTAAAAAAATGGTTACGCCGCGCATAGGCAACGATGCCGGATTGATACCGCACCTTCTTTAAATTATCCATAAACTCGCTGAAAGAACGCGACAGCCGCAGGGCCTCAACATAGTCAATAAAGGTAAAACAGTCGACTTCTTCCAGGTTGACAACAAGTTTCTCCGGGGTTTCAATCCCGCCGATTAATGTCGATTCTCTATAGCCGGTTCCAAGGAATCGGGCGGAGAGAATCGCTATCCTTCCGCCGGCATCTGCAATATTGACAGCTTCGCCTATCAGGCAGTCAAGATCATTTTCAGACCATCTCCCCGGATTGATTATGCAGTTCTTTTCATTAAAGGGGGGCAATACGGTCATCTTTAACATGGTATTATTATGGTTGGCTGTTTTGCAATTGAAACTCATGAAACGTCATCCTGAAGTCATGGCCTCCGGTAGAACCGGGTTTCTTATCTTCTTAAATAATTCAATTACATGTCATTGCTGTCAGGTTTCGTATCTATATCAACGATCCTTGTGTTTCCCGCATACTCACAGGTTGAATATGTTCTTAATTCCATCAGTTTTTTTGTTATTATGCCCATTTTTCGTACCTGATCTCTCATTATTTCAAGGGATTTATGCGTCCTTTCATCCACGCGTCCCATAGACAAAAGATCAATGCGGCCGCTGAGTACCTGAAGGGGCTGGTTCATTTCATGGCAGATTGTACCGGCCATCTCAAGAGCCGCGGAAAGCTTTTCGTTGTTCCTTTTTTCTTCTTCTGCCTTTTTGCGCTCAGTAATGTCTTCCACCGTGCCTTCATAATACAATATTTTCCCGGCAGCATCACGGACAACCCGCCCGGCTCTTGAAGTCCAGATAATACTTCCGTCTTTTCTATACAACTTTGTTTCGAATGCCTGTGTCATGCCATTTTGTTCAATCGTTTCTTTGAAGAGTTTCCTGTCTTCAGGGTTAACATAATGTTGATTTGCAATATCGGTATAGGCCGCGATCATCTCCTCAGGAGAGGCAAAACCCATCATCCGGGCAAGTGCCGGATTCACGCTTAAGAAACGGCCTTCAGGAGTGCTCCGGTAGATGCCCTCCAGGGCATTCTCGTAGATGGATCGATAGCTGCGCTCACCTTCCTTCAGCGCTCTCTCAATTGTTTTTCCTTCAATGATTTTTCCCAATCTCTCTGCGATAGCATCAATGAGATGCCGTTCTTCTTTCAGAAAAGGGCCTTCATCAAATTCCATCTTTTCTTCAAGATAAAAGGCTTCTACAGTGCCGGTGCGGTTTCCCTGAACTATAATATTGGCGAACAGTCTAAAGGGAGTCTCTCTGAAATTATCTGTTCTGAATTCCTGCGTTCCATTGATGACACGGGCGCAGGCAATCTCCGGGTACTGGAATGCCGCGGGAATAAGATTGATAATTCCCTGAAGAATTTCTTCCAAAACACTGCCTGATTTCTCAATAACATCAGCAATGGAATAGAGGCAGGAAAGTTCCTTGGTGCGTTCACGCAAATCATGTTCCAGCTTGCGGAGTTTCTCTTGCAGCAGGTTGTGCTCAGTTTGTAACATTTCCAATTCAGTAATTCCCCGGCGTGTCGCTGCCAGATCATCAATGAGTTGGCTTTTCGTCTTTTTCTCGTCTTTCATGTTGGTTATTCCCACATCAACCTGCCGAGTAATACCAAGTTGCCTTCATTCACATACCTTCGTTGTCTCCTCGTCGCACTCCTCGACGTACTATAACGTACGCCTGCGTCGGCTCCTCATCGACGCCTCGGTCTGCTTTTGAATGCAACTTGGTATATCAGTATAAATATACACCGTTACAAAACATTTTACATCGAAGAACTGCAAAGAAAGTTAATTTATTTTTTCGCCGCCGAAGAGCTCAACTATTTTCCTTACCAGAGCAGGCAGTGACGGATCGCGGGCGCCCATGACAAGGACACAATCGCCCGATCCCGCAACGGCTTTCAGTTCAGTCAGCAAATCTTTGCGGCCGCTTATTGCCTGTGCGTTGAACGATATTTGACCGAGACCGTCTATGATATCTTCAGAGGAAATATTTTTTTGCGCAGTGCCTCCCGCATAATAGATGGGCAAAAGATATAGGGAGTCATTCCGCTGAAAGACAGTTCGAAAGGTTGCAATGTATTCATCTTTGAGAAATCGCGTGGGACCGAATCCATGTGGTTGATACACGGCAATAATCCGCTGGGAAAGGCCCCTTGCGGCGCTTACGGCAGCGGCTATCTTTGCCGGATTATGGGCAAAATCATCGACTACATACACACCCTGTTCTGTCTTAGTTACAGCAAAACGCCGGGCCACACCTTCAAAACCTCTTACCGCGTCGGCAAGAACCGGGCCTTCACAGCCGAAATGTTCACAGATGCAAAGAGCTGCCCGCAGATTTTCAAGATTGTGGTTTCCCGGAAGAGGTAAATGATACTCGATGCCATTGCGAAAAAGCTTGACCGAGGTGGGCATGGGCACTTCATAATCCGGTCGCCATGAAGCCTTATTGTTCCGGCCGAACCTCACTGTTGCGGGAATAGAGGCAAGGATGGGATCATGAGAATTCGAAGCAGTCCAGGCAGATTTTGAAATAAGGGTTTCAAAAAGCCCTTTTATTTCCTCAATGCTTTTGTGGTCTTTAGAAATATTAAGAATAACCGCTGCCTCCGGAGAATACTTGATAAGCGTTCCGTCACTCTCATCAGCCTCTACAACAAGAAGATCAGAGCCGCCGCTCCAGGCATTGCCGATGAGTCCCTGTTTTTCAAGTCTTATCAGGGGGGCGCCGCTTATAAGAGAGGGCGATTTGCCGCAGGCAGTGAGGAACTCAAATATCATTGACGTAACTGTAGATTTGCCGCTTGTTCCAGCCACTGCAATCGTTTTTTTTGACGCGATTATCGCGGCAAGCAGATCGGATCGGTGAGCAATGGGAAGATTGCAGGCACGGGCAGCAGCAATATCGGGATTCGATTCTTCAATAGCCGTTGATATGCATATGATATCTGTATCAACGCTGACGCCTGAACCATCCTGGTTGACAATATCACATCCCAGTCCCTCAAGTGATTGCCGGATAGGGGCAGTATCCTCGCTGTTGAGCAAACGGTCGGAACCGGAGACCTCAATCCCCTGAAAGCGCAGATATTGCGCAATGGCGCTCATGCCGGTGCCGAAAATACCGGTAAAATGGACACTCCGGCACTGTCTGTTGTTAATTATTAACGGCAAGGGGTCAATGGAAACAATCATGCCTTTGCTTGCAAGGTCAAAGAGACGGATGATATCGTTATTCCGCAAGGCTATACATCCGTGAGACAATGGGGTGCCTACCAGATCCTCTTGGTTGGTACCGTGGATATAAATGCAGCGTTCACAGGAATCCACCCCATCGCCTTTATTGATTCCCTCTTCCAGACCTTCCAGCCGGAGAATCCGGGTCAATATCAGATTATCTTCAATAAAATTCCCGTCCCAGTCAACTCCCGTGTCTTTGCGTTCTTTAAAAACACGTCCAACAGGAGCGCCTGCACCGATTTTCTCAATTACTCGATGGACTCCGAGCGGTGTTTTGAGGGAGTTTTCCCTGATGCCGTTGCCGAATCGTGAGGTAGATGATTCAAACTGCTCAATGATAGTGTCCTTTTTGCAGACAAAGAGCTTTTGGGCCTCAATTGACTGGACCAGGAAAAGCTCTTCCGGGCTCAATAAGAAGTTGCATAATTTTTTATAAATACGATTTAATTGAGTGGTTTCCATACGTTATCTTTATCAAACAAGGCAATTCTTACAGTCCGTATCTTATGTCATATTCAATTACCACTTATGCTTTCCGGATTTCAAGAGGAACTTCAAACCGGAGAACTCATGGAATAAAATATTCTTGTCAAAACATTTTGAAGCATGTAAAATTGTACTCATAATTACACACAAACAGACCGTGGAGAAGACCGTGTGACGTCCGTTGCGCTTGGACGTAACTGCCTTTACGTCCCACTTCCTACTAATTGATATTGTCAATATTACTCCGGCAACTATAAATACCAATACTGTCATTCCCGCGAAAGAGTACAACTTGGACGGGGCAATGAATGAACTGGTGAATATCATGAGGAGGCCTGAATCAGTACCGTATGAAATTGCAGAAACAGTTTCTGCAATTGCTAAAATCTCAGGTAAGACTTCAAAAACACTACATAATTTACTTTCACTTTTAAAATTGGTTCCCAAAATTCAGGGGGCCTGCCCTCGGGTGCTGTAGCCGGGGGCCTGCCCTCGGGTGCTGTAGCCGGGGGCCTGCCCTCGGGTGCTGTAGCCGGGGGAAAATCAGCAGATCAGAAACCCATTCCCATGAAAATAAAAGTTGCAAGCATAGAGGCCGTAAAATCATACTTTGAGAAAAAAGCAAATCTATACGCGAAATCAGACCTTCAGACACTTCTTGATGAACTTAGAGTTTTTACCTCATTGATAGAGCGGCAGGTTGAGAATGCCCCGGAAACTGTACCAATAAAACCGGTTAAGAGACCGCCCGTTGGTGTATGAGGACACGAAATATACCATAAAAGTAAAATATTACTCCGGCAACTATAAATACCAATACTGTCATTCCCGCGAAAGCGGGAATCCAGAATAGGACTGGATGCCGGATCAAGTCCGGCATGACAACCCTTGACATGTTTAATTGCCGGATTAATAATAATATCCTTGTATTAATTTGTCCCTGATCGCTGCAATCATGTTTAATGGTTGTATTTTAGGTTCTTAAGGGGTAGAATTTTTGCATACAAGGTAAAGGGGCGGTTGAAATTTCGAATCATGAATTAAAAATTGAAAATTCAGAACAGCCCGGAATAGGCAGCTTTTTTGTAAAAAGTTCTTTTCCTGCTTTTCCCTGTCTGCATTGGTTTTACGAAGATTTTGGATGCCGCTGACACAGTGTCAACAAAAGTTTATGAGTGGAAAAGTGTTAATTGTGGACTATTGCCTGTAGATGTTTTGAGAAAGATGAAAGGGATATGTATGATTGTAAAGCTTGATTTAACTCGACTCATCCCAAAGCCGGTGTTTTCACTAACAGGTTTTATGAAAAAAAATAGTGCTTCAAAAATATGACGACAAAAAAATCACTCTCAGAACGGGATATTATTACTCAATTCATTATACCTGCCCTTGATAAATCAGGTTGGTCCATTGAAAAACAGGTCCGCGAAGAGGTATTTTTTACAAACGGCAGAGTCTTTGTTAAAGGCAATAAAACAGCCCGCGGCGAACGTAAGCGGGCCGACATCATTCTTTACCACAAACCCAATATCCCCATTGCTATTATTGAAGTTAAGGATAATAACCACACCGTCGGGGCCGGTTTACAGCAAGCTCTCGGCTATGCGGAGATTCTCGATATTCCCGTTGCCTTCAGCTCAAACGGTGATGGTTTTGTTGAGCATGACCGTTCCGGTTATTCCCCTTTAATAGAAAAGAATCTAAACCTCGATGCCTTTCCAACACCTGATGAAATATGGGAAAAGTACAAGAAATATAAGGGGATTACATCAGAAGCAGTAGAAACCATTGCTGCCCATGATTATTATTTTGACGGTTCCGGAAGAGCACCGCGATACTATCAATCAATCGCCATTAACAGGACTGTGGAGGCAATCGCAAAAGGACAAAACAGGGTTTTGATTGTCATGGCAACGGGCACCGGCAAAACCTATGCGGCGTTTCAGATCATATACCGGCTATGGAAGAGCGGAACAAAAAAGCGGATATTATTCCTTGCTGATAGAAATGTCCTTATTAACCAGACAAAACGGGGTGATTTCAAACATTTCAAGGACCGGATGACGGTAATCCGCAGGAAGAAGATTGATAAGGCCTTTGAAATCTACCTTGCCCTCTATCAGGGCCTGACCAATTACAATAACGACAAAGACGCTTATAAGGAATTCAGTCCCGATTTCTTTGATCTCATAGTCGTTGATGAGTGCCACCGGGGGAGCGCTGCGGCAGACAGCGCATGGCGCGAAATTCTTGATTACTTTACTAAAGCTACGCATGTCGGTCTCACAGCCACGCCGAAGGAAACAAAAGACGTTTCCAACATCGAGTACTTCGGCGAACCGATTTACACATATTCCCTTAAACAGGGCATTGAAGACGGGTTTCTTGCGCCCTACAAAGTAATCCGGGTCGGCATTAATGTTGATCTCGAAGGCTGGCGGCCTGACGCGGGAAAGCAGGATAGGGAAGGAAACCTCGTCGAGGACAGAATCTACAACGCAAAAGATTACGATCACAACCTTGTCATTGATGAGCGGACAAAACTGGTTGCCCGCCGGGTTTCGGAGTTTTTGAAAAAGACTAATCCCTTTGATAAAACCATTGTTTTCTGTGTTGATATTGAACATGCCGAGCGTATGCGGCAGGCGCTTTGCAATGAAAATCCTGATGAAGTAATAAAGTCGCATAAATACGTCATGCGCATTACAGGCGATGAGGAGGAAGGCAAAAGGGAACTTGATAACTTTATCAATCCCGAAGAAGTCTATCCGGTCATTGCCACAACATCAAAATTAATGACTACAGGCGTGGACGCACAGACCTGCAAGCTTATTGTCCTTGACTCAAACATTGCCTCGATGACGGAATTCAAACAGATTATCGGTCGCGGCACCCGTATCAACGAAGAATACGGAAAAACCTTTTTCACGATTATGGATTTCCGCAACATAACAGATCTTTTTGCCGACCCCGCCTTTGACGGCGACCCTGTTATGATTAAGGAAGTGATGGGCAACAGAGAACTTACCGAAGATGATATTCATCCTGAAGAAGATGAAGCAGTCATTGATCCTGAAACAGGCCGGCCGGTTGATTTTGAAGATAAGGATATCGAATACCCCGCAGGCGGAACAACGATAATTGACGGCGGCGACATCATTGCCGAACTCGGCAGCAAGGTTTATGTGGCCGGCATTGATGTATCCATCCTTAATGAGCGTGTCCAGCATCTTGACTCAGAGGGCAGGCTCATCACCCAGAGTCTGAAGGAATACACAAAAAAAGGGTTGTTGAAGGAATTCAGAAGTCTCGATGATTTCCTCTCAAAATGGAACCGGGCGGAAAAGAAAAAATCAATCATAGAAGAATTGGATGCACACGGGGTCATCCTGGAAAATCTTAAAGAAGAGGTGAAAAAAGACCTCGATATCTTTGATCTTATCTGTCATGTGGCATGGGGCAAGCCTGCGCTTACCCGCAGAGAAAGGGTGGAAGCAGTGAAGAAGCGCAACTACTTTACGAAATACGGAGAGAAGGCACGTATGGTGCTTGCTGCTCTTCTGGATAAATATGCCAGTGAAGGCATTGAGAATATTGAAGAATTGGCTGTTCTCAAGATCGATCCTTTTATAGGTATGGGCACCCCTTCGGAAATCATCGGCTTTTTCGGCAGTAAGGAAAAATATTTAAAGGCACTTAAGGAACTTGAAGAGGAAATCTACAGGATGGCGGCATAAATGAGGAACATGGGAAGCATCATCAAGACATTACAGAACATCATGCGCAAAGACCAGGGCGTATCCGGCGATGCCCAGCGGGTTGAACAATTAGGCTGGATGATTACCCTGAAAATCATTGACGACAAGGACAAGGAACTTGAACTCATTAAGGACAAACACGAATCTCCCATACCGTCATGGCTGCGCTGGAGGACCTGGGCAGCAGATTCTGAAGGAATAACCGGTGAAGAACTTAAGGATTTTGTTGACAACACGCTCTTTCCGAAACTGAAAAATCTCGATGTGAGCAACGGCAGCAAAAGAGCGCTTCTGATCCGGGAGATATTTGACGGCACGAATAACTACATGAAAAACGGCACCATCATCCGGCAGGTGCTCAACAAGCTCAATGAAATCGACTTCAACAAATCCGAAGACAGGCACCTTTTCGGCGATATATACGAAACCATATTGCGGGACCTGCAAAACGCGGGAAACTACGGCGAGTTTTACACGCCAAGGGCGCTTACCGAGTTCATGACCGAAATCATTAATCCAAGACTGGGCGAAAGAGTCCTTGATCCGGCCTGCGGGACCGGAGGGTTTTTAACAAGCGCCATCGAGAATATCCGCAAACAGGATGTCAAAAGCGTTGACGACCTGAAAGCGCTTGAAGCGACTATTCACGGCATGGAATTAAAGCCGCTCCCCTTCATGCTTGCAGTGACAAACCTTATCCTCCACGATATTGAAATCCCCAATGTGGATTATACGGACAGCCTGAACCGGGAATATACGAGCATCGGCGCAAAAGACCGCGTTGATGTAATCCTTGCGAATCCGCCCTTCGGCGCATCGGTAACAGACGGAGTGGAAACAAATTTCCCCCAGAATTACCGCACCACAGAAAGCGCTGACCTGTTCCTTGTGCTTATGATCCGGTATCTCAAGGAAGGCGGTAGGACAGCAATAGTTTTGCCTGACGGATCATTTACCGGCGACGGCGTAAAACAGCGGATACGGCAGCATTTCCTTGAAGCCTGCAACCTCCACACGATTGTCAGACTTCCCAACTCCGTGTTCCAGCCTTATGCCAGCGTTGCCACAAACCTGCTCTTTTTCACAAAAGGTGAGCCCACAAAGGAAATCTGGTACTGGGAACACAAACTGCCCGAAGGGGTAAAAGCATACTCCAAAACCAAACCCATTCAAAAATCCGAGTTTGAAAACCTGAAAAAGTGGTGGAAGAAAAGAAAGGAAAACGAACAGGCATGGAAGGTGCCGATTGAAACCATTGCCGCAAACGGCTTCAGCCTCGATATCAAAAATCCCCACGTTGCCGAAGTTGAACACCAGTATTCAAGTGCAGAACTATTGAATATGCTCCATGATTCCTTCAGGAATAGCGACGAATTGCTTGAGAAGTTGAAGAGGGAATTTGGGAATGAGTAAGTGGCAAAAAGTACGGTTGAAAGAAGTCTTAAAGCACCGCAAGGGCACAATACTTATTTCAGATAATGCCGAGTATAAACTTTGCAGGGTACAGCTTCACCGTAGAGGTGTCCTGTTGCGCGGAAAACAATTTGGATATGAAATCAAAACCAAAAAACAACAGGTCTGTCGTACTGGTGATCTTGTTGTCGCTGAGATGGATGCAAAGTTCGGTGGATATGGATTCATTCCAAAAGAGTTGGAAGGCGCTATTGTGAGTAGCCATTACTACCTTTACGAACTTGACAGGAACAAAATTGCTCAGGGATACTTTCAAACCCTTATTAATACCGACTATATACAAAACCAGATTGAGGCAAAAGGAAGCACAAACTACTCTTCTATACGGGCATGGGAATTTTTAGAATATGAAATACCTCTACCAGACCTTGATCAACAAACGAGAATTTCAGAACAATTTTTTAAATACTTGAGTTTTAAAGACTCTTTAAATTCAGAACATGAAAAACAATCAGGGTACCTGATTCGCCTACGCCAAGCCATCCTTCAGGAGGCTATCGAAGGTAAACTCACCGTCGATTGGCGCATAGAAAACCCTGTCCATAAAGGCGATCCCAACACAGCCGCCGCCGCTTTGCTGCAAAAAATCAAGGCGGAAAAGCAGAAACTCATCGCCGAAGGCAAGATAAAGAAAGAAAAACCCCTTGCGCCCATAAAACCGGAAGAAATGCCGTTTGGATTGCCGGAGGGGTGGGTGTGGTGTAGGATTGACTACTTGGTACCGTCGTTGCACCGAGATCTAAGGACAGGGCCTTTTGGTTCATCGTTGCACAAGAGCGATCACAGACAGTCAGGAGTACCAGTATTGGGTATAGAGAGTATTGGCAAAAATGGAGTTTACACAGGCATAAATAAGATTTATGTCGACGAGAAAAAGGCTGCCGATCTATCCTCATTTGAGGTTAAGAATGGAGATATTATTATCTCTCGTTCTGGTACCGTTGGAGAGCTGTGTCGGCTACCTGATGAATTTGAATATGGACTAATATCTACCAATTTAATGAAAATCTCTTTAAATAAAACAATAATACTTCCCACCTTTTTTTGTTTGTTGTTTAAGGGTGCCAAATCTATTGAGCAACAGCTTTTTACTCTATGTTCTGGAACAAGTAGGCTATTCTTGACTCAATCTATCTTGTCCAAACTATCCTTCCCCCTCCCACCCCTCGCCGAGCAAACCGCCATTGTCAATCGTGTTGACCGGCTTCTTGCTATGGTGGATGAACTGGAAAAACAGGTGTCTGAGCGTAAGGTGCAGGCGGAAGAGCTGATGCAGGTGGTGCTTCGTGAGGCATTCGAGGGGAAATCAGGTTGACGGGGAAGAGCAGTTTTCGAGAAATTTTGCGGTATATGTGATAGAATTATACATCATTGGAGGTGAAAGATCGAGAAGGAAACCATATACCTTGATACTTCTATAATCAGCGCATATTATGATAAGCGATCAAAGGACAGACAAGAAGCAACAAAGAAGTTTTGGAACGAAATCCTGGTAAGCTACAGAATATGCATATCTGAAATCACCATTCAGGAACTTTCAAATACAAAGGATGAGCTTTTAAAAGTCAATCTGCTTGATATGACAAAAACATTTAAAGTATTAAAGTTAAATAAGAAAACTGAGAACCTTGCAAGATTGTACATTGAACATGGAATTTTTCCTGAAAAATATTTTGATGATGCCCTTCATGTGGCAGTAGCGTCATATTATAAAGTACCGTATCTCGTATCCTGGAATTTTACACATCTGGTAAAAGTGAAGACAAGACGAATGGTAAATTCGATAAACACACTGGCAGGATTTGGAATAATAGAGATTATTTCTCCCCAGGAATTATAAGGAGGGGCAATGGAAACACTAAAATATTTTGATTATCAGAAAGTCGCGGGAGAAATGGGAATACCGGACGTTCTTATGAAACAGATAGAAAAGGAGATTAAAAAAGAATTTCCCAATGATAGGATGATGTATGAACTCCATGTACTCAGGGCTTTGAGAAGCAAATACTGGCTAAAAAAACAGAAACCGGCAAAATCAACGACGAAAAAAACAGGGAAACCGCAATAAACCGCCACAATCAAAACCTTGATAAAATTCCTTTGAGAAGGGAATACAGGGACGGAAGGGAATACAGGGACATCCTTCAATATTTCAAAAACTTTAAGGAAACAATATAGAGAGACGGCCATAAAAAAGATGCATGACACTCCAGCGATGAAGTACCCTGCGGCAATGGCAGGACAAGACCGTGCTGACTTTCTCAGAGCAAACTCCGGGGTATTGCCCCGGGGGCAATACGAATAATGAGCACAATATAAGGAAAGGCATTGTTCCGGCGTACCTTATGTGTGTCGCAGTTGCAATTCACTCCTACAGGTGCTATAGTTAAACCAGTTAATAGACTAATTTAAAGGAGCTGTTCATGGTGACTAAATTTTCCGAAGACGTGATTCCGCTCAGCGATATCAAGGTAAATCCCGGCAGGATTGTCAAACAGGTAGCCAAGGACCATCGCCCGGTGCTCCTGACAAGCAGGGGCCGGGGCGTGGCGGTAATGCAGGCATTGTCCGATTACGAATCCAATGCGGAAGACCGTCAGTTTATGCGGGCTGTAGTGGAGGGGTTGCTGGATTTGGAAGAAGGTCGTGAACTCAATATTATTGAGGTAAAGAAGCGCCTCAACCTGGGTTTGTAGGATGCCGGAACAACCGATAATTACCTTCGCCGTATCTGCAGTGACAGATATTGAGGGGATAATAGAATGGTACAAAGAACAGCAGGCGCCGGAAGTTGGTAAACGACTGGTCAGTGAGATGATTGAGAAGATTGAAACACTGCATGATTATCCTGATATGGGTCGAGTAGTGCCGGAATTCAACCGGGACAATCTCCGGGAGTTGATACATCCACCTTTTCGTATCGTGTACCGGCGTGATAACCGTAGAATCAGGATTGTTCGCATCTGGCGCAGCGAACGCCTTCTTGAACTGGACAGATAAAGTCTTCAAAAGAAATAAAAGTCAGTATCGCAATGGCAAAATGCGTCATTTGACTGTATCCCATTCAGCCCTTGACCCGGAACAATGTTTCGAGCATTATTCTTGCTTCGCCGTGCCCCTGTTGTGCAGCTTTTACAGCCAGCGCCTTTCCTGCTTCAAAATCATATTCGACATCTTTACCCAGCCCGTAACGTCTCGCCAGTTCGAATTGGGCAGGGGCATAGCCCCGGTCAACGGCCCTTTGCAGCAATTCAAGCCCCCTGCTTACGGATTTCTCTGTCCCATCTCCTGATAAAAGGGCCTTTGCTGCCAGAAACAGGGACCGGATATCGCCATCGCCTGCGGCAGTCAGGAGTTCTTCGAAGGTTTCTTTGGGTTCTTCAGGGTCTGAATATTCCGGATAGAGCAGCCTGCATTTAAGGAAAACTTCATATACCCAGGAAAAGTCCGAAACATTGATTAGTCCGTCCGAATAGCGTCTCGCGAAAAACAGCATGGCGTCTCCGTGACCCTGTTCAGCCGCTTTTCCAAGCCAATAAACGCTCTGTCTCATGTTTTTCACAACTCCCAGGCCCTGCTCATACAACCGGGACAAAGCGAACTGCGCTCCAAGATGATTCTGTTTTGCTGCCATCTCAAAATAGAGCGAGGCCATTTGAAAGTCAGGCGGAGACATTGCGCCGCCGGCATAATGCGCCCCCAGTTCAAACTGGGCTTTTGCGCTTCCCTTCTCTGCGTCGGCCTTCAGCGCCTGACGAAGCTCACCAGTATCTTCTTCGGTCATTTCTGCTTCCATCTGTCAATCCCCCATCAATTTTTGTATCACAGAGATTTCTCCTCAATGCATTCTTCTGATTATATTACTTATTTTGCATATTCTCAAAAGATTTTTCAGCACGCAATCTGCGTATCCTGCTCTGCAATTTTCAATTGGTTCAGCTAAAAGATTCAGTTAACAGGTTGATAAAATGCAGTCGGATTTGCCCGTACTTTCACTCTGATAACAATACCTGTACCTTAATTTAATTAACTTTCTTATTGATTTTTCGCGCTGACCGGATTATTTTTCAAAAAGGGGGTACATATGAAAATATTGCAAGGCACAATCAAATGCCGAAGATGCTTTTTGCTGAGCCTCATATACAGCACGATATTTTTCTTTATAGTGATCTTTCCTTTATGCGGCACGGCAAAGGCGGACATTACGGTAAGCATGGCTGAATGCGCACAGATACGCGATGATACTGCAAGGCTGAAATGCTTTGACAGCCTGACGGGGAGAAATATCCCGGCGCCGACGGAAGCCGCTGCAAAACCGGCAATGCTTATAACGCAGGCAGAAAATAAACCTGCTCCGACAATTACCCCTCCCTCGGTGATGTCCAGACATTGGGAATTAGATGACTTAAGCCGGAAAGTAGCGCCTCTTATCAGGGCTCATCGCCCGAACTATATTTTACCCCTGGCATACAACTCATCACCCAATCATGACTCAATTCTCGATATGGATCGCAAAGCAAAGGCTCAGAACATGGAGGCAAAATTTCAGATAAGTTTTAAAGTAAAGCTCTGGCCGGATGTGATGAAGAATGTTGATCTCTGGTTCGCCTATACCCAGCTTTCATTCTGGCAGGTATATAATTCAACATTTTCCTCCCCCTTTCGCGAAACCGACTATGAGCCGGAACTGTTCCTGAATTTCCGTACAAATTATAAACCCTTCGGTCTTGATCTTTACGGCCTGAGGGGACGCGTAGTTAATGTAGGCCTCGACCATCAATCGAATGGCCGTTCACAACCGCTTTCGCGGAGCTGGAACCGTATTTTTACAAATCTCGGATTTGAGAAGGACAATTTCAATCTCTTTGTAAAAGGGTGGTACAGGATACCGGAAAACGCGCGGGATGATGATAATCCGAATATCGAGAAATATATGGGTTACGGTGAATTGCGGGGAATGTACTACTGGAATAAGCACAGGTTCGGCGCGATGCTGCGCAACAATCTGCGGGCAGGCGAAAACAGAGGCGCTGTGCAGCTTGACTGGAGCTTTCCCTTCCCCTTTATAAAAAACGACCGTTTCAGCGGCTATATCCAGTATTTTAACGGTTACGGGGAGAGCCTTCTCGATTATAACGCAAATTCAAACCGTATGAGCATCGGAATTATGCTGGCAGACTGGAATTAGACGGGCCTGACTTGCAATCATTGTACTCTGAAATATGTTTGCGCCTCTTTTTTGCCGTCTATGAGTATATCGATCCTGTACTTTCCGCGCGGCATACGCTTTGCCTCTTCATTGCAGTGAGAATCTCTCAAAATGTCAAACTGCGCTGAATCGCCGCCCCTTGATGTTACAGATATCTCGGCTATTTTTTCCGGAGAATTTGTTCCGAGAAAATACCAGACGGAAGATATGGCAGATCCGGCCCTTACGCCTCTCAGCTTGAAATAACAGTAAATCCTGTTTTGGTCGAGAGAAAAGGTATCACTAACCCCCAGTGGGGATTCGGAAGGATGCCTGCTCGATGTCATAATTCCGTAGACTTCAACGCCCTGTGGAGCAGCAGATTCATGCGTTGCGCCCGGTATGACCACCCGCCTTAACGCAATGGGCCGTGAGATATTAGCTGCCAATGCGTCTCTTGATCCTCCGTTTGCCTTAACGGCAATGCGCCCGTCAGGCGTCCATCTCACATGCCATCCCGCGTAAGTTCCCCTCAGTTCATTTTGTGATTGAATGTCCGGGAATGTTGCAACGGATAATATCCCTGCAACCTGCGCGGCGATATTTTTCGGAAGCCATCTGGCAATTACATCCGGATTTTCATCGACTAATACCAGCGTCAATGAGTTTCCCGATATTTTACCGGTAATTCTTGTGTTTCCGTTGTCGTATTGGCATACACCCCTGATCTCAGCGTTTTTTTGTTCGAGAAGCATGGGGCAGTCTATTTTACCTTTACTGTCCACAAGCATCCACTGGCCGTTCAGATTCATATCCTGGGCAAACAGCGGTCTTAAGGGAAAGCAATATTCCACAAAAAGGACAGTGAGAATAATCAATAATGTTTCAAGCGAATAAAAGACAGGATGACGGCAAACATTCATACTTGCAAAACCCTTCATTGTTTTACTGACGGGAACGTTCATTGTTTCTTATAAGCATAGCCTGATTCACATATAAAAGAAATGGGCATCCTTCTTTTCTTTCCATTTTGCTTCAAACATTGTAAAAATACAACCAATTTTTTACAATTTCCTGCTAAACAGTTTGGCTGCCCACAATGGGCCTTTGAGCTCAATGCAATTCAGGTCTTCTCCGATAACAGGGGGGCGCGGGAGAAATAAGCATTATTAAGGGGGAGGATTTGACGATGTGTTGATAACCATTGACTTAATTACTTTTATCAGGATATTATGTGACGTTTCAAACCCTTGTGGGAGAAATTTAACAGGATAATCCAATTCCGTTAAATGCAGGGGAAGGCATACAGCAAGACTGCAATATTTCCGAGGTGACTATGAAAAGCAATTTTTCTGTTTACACCATGTTTTTGATCATATCTGCCTGCCTTTTATGCTCATTTAACCTTTCATTCGCGCAGAAAAAAGCGCCTGACGAACCCCTGACTATTGCTGTTGAAGGCGGAAAACTTCCTCCGGTGGCATTCTCTCATAAAACACATACGGAAAAATCGAAGATCGACTGTGCTGTCTGTCATCATAGAGACAAAAATCCGAAAGAACCGCAGGGATGCTTCAAATGTCATCCTGCAAAAGATGCTGAAGATACTGTACCTATGGCAAAAATGGCCTTTCATAAAATGTGCATTCCCTGCCATAAAGAAAGCTCAGCGAAAAGTGTTCCGGCCCCGATAAAATGCAATGAATGTCATAGAAAGTAGAATTTACAGGCTCCTTGCGTCACTGAAAACCGCGATTTTCCTGCTTTCCTTTATCGCGGCTTCCTCTATCTTCGGAACCGTGATAAGACAAAGGGCGGATATTGACGAATATCTTTCCCTTTATTCAGAAAGCACTTACCGGATCATACATTTCCTTGGTTTTGACGATGCGTATCACAGCCCCTGGTTCATTGCAGCCATCGTGCTTTTTGCAATAAATCTTACTCTTTGCACAATGGGAAGGCTTAAACATTTTCTGAAAAAGGGAAATATGCCCGCGACCCTTCCTGATGAAAAGGCTTTGGCTGCCATGAAAATGCACTTTTTCGCAGAAACAGCAATTGACGGAACTGCAATGAGCTCACTGAAAAGAGGCTATAAAACCATTCACGAGGAAGAAGGGGGTGTTGTCCTTGAGAAAGGCGCTATTGCCCGCTACGGTGTTTATATCATCCATACAAGCATACTTATTATACTGGCCGGCAGCCTCATGGGCCTTATCTTCGGATATAAAGGCTTTATTATCTTGAATAAAGGGGAAACAAAGAGCAATATGACCATAAGGGGCAGCAATAAAGAAATACCCCTCGGATTCGCTGTCAGGTGCAGGGACTTTAAAGTAAGCTTTTATCCCGGCGGCCAGCCGAAGGATTATGTGAGCAGCATCGAAATTATTGAAAACGATAGGGCAGTTCTGGAAAAGAATATCAGGGTGAATGAGCCCCTTAACTATAAAGGCACTTACCTCTATCAGTCAAGCTATGGCACTGTTCCCTCATTTACCTTTAATATAGGAGGAGATGAGGTTATATTGAAAGAAAGAGATACCTACGAAAAAGACGGCCTCATTTTTATGGTTGTAAGATTCGCGAATGCCATTCATGATTTTGGCCCCGGAGTTCAATTGGCATATCTGGATGAGGAAGAACCGAAGACCGTCTGGTTTCTAAAAAATGTTGAGAGGCTGAAAGAAAGAAACATTAAGGGCATAGATATAAGACTTGAGAACATTGCCGAAGATTTCTGGACCGGTCTTGAGGCATCAAGGGACCCCGGTGTATGGATTGTATGGACGGGTTTCGCGTCCATACTGCTGGGATTGTATATAAATTTCTTCATGTACTACAGAAAAGTTTATATAAGAAAAACACCTGAGGGTATAATCGTAGCCGGGCATGCATTCAGGAATCATTACGCCTTCAGAGAAGAATTTGAAAAACTGAAAAAAAGGGTTTTAAGCCAATGAGCCATAAAGTACTCGGTATTGTAACACTTCTCTACCTTTTTATCTTTTTTCTCCATGTGCTTTATTTTGCCGTGAAAAAACAGAAAATCATTTCCCTCATATGGGCATCCCTCTTTGCGGCTATAGTTTTACACACAGCAGGGTTGGCTCTCAGATGGCTGGAATCATACAAACTTGGAATAGGACATGCTCCGCTGTCAAACTTTTATGAGTCCCTTATATTCTATGCCTGGTCTATAAGTTTTGTTCTTGTTGTAATGAAAAAACGGTTTGATTTTCCGGCAATTACCCTGTCAGCGTCACTGATTATTCTTGTATTGATGGGTTACGCATCCATATCCCCTTCTGTTGAAAAGACCATTCAGCCCCTCATACCGGCGCTCCAGAGCAACTGGCTCCATATTCACGTCTTTACCTGCTTTATCGCCTATGCCGCCTTTTCCATATCCTTCATATCGAGCATACTTTATCTCTTAGGATGGAAAGGGTTTCTTCCTCCGAAAGAAGCGCTGGAAGAGATAAACTATAGAAGTATTGTAGTAGGATTTCCCATGCTCAGCGCGGGAATACTGACCGGCGCCGTATGGGCTCACTACGCCTGGGGTTCTTATTGGAGTTGGGACCCCAAGGAAACATGGTCTCTTATCACCTGGATAGTGTACGCTATTTTTCTTCATGCAAGAATGATGAAGGGTTTGAAGGGAAAAAAGATGGCTTTTTTCTCGATACTCGGTTTTTTATGTGTAATCTTTACCTATTTTGGTGTAAATTTTATTCTATCCGGTTTACATAGTTACATGGTATAAAGAAACCGCTTAAACAAATTATGGAGCGGTTTAAATAATTTAAAGAAGACATATGCAATTATGAAAAAAGTAAAACCAAAAAGCCTGATTCTCTTTGGAAACGGCATTAACTGTGAGTACGAGACCTTTCACGCGCACAAACTTGCCGGTTTCAAGCCTGATCTTATGCATATTAATATGCTGGGCGAAAATGTCCATAAAATACATAACTATTCATTTATTCATCTCCCCGGCGGCTTCCTTGACGGCGATGATCTCGGGTCCGCGAAAGCACAGGCAGTAAAATGGAAGTATCAAAAAATAAACAACACTGAAGAGAAATTCATTGATGAACTGGTAAAATTTGTTCAAGAGGGCAAGATTATACTCGGTATTTGTAATGGATTTCAACTTCTTGTAAAAACAGGGCTTTTACCCGGTTTGGCCGGCGACTACGGGAAACAGTCCGTTACCCTCACCTTCAATGATTCCGGGAGATTTGAAGATCGTTGGTCTGATATAAAAGTGAACAGACTTTCCCATTGTATTTTTACAAAGGATATGGACCGGATTTATCTTCCGGTGAGACACGGGGAAGGGAAACTTGTGCCGGAAAACATGGATATCCTCGATATGATAAAAAGAAATGGACATGTTGTCATGCAGTATGCTGATGACAAGGGCAATGAAACAAATGAATATCCTTACAACCCTAACGGGTCAATTGAAGCGATAGCAGGCTTATGCGATCCTACAGGCAGGGTCTTCGGGCTTATGCCCCATCCGGAAGCATATATTTACTACACCCAGCACCCGAGATGGACAAGAGAAGATGTGAAGAATGATGAAAACGGTTTAAAAATATTTAACAATGCATTTAAATATGTAATAGAAAATCTATAGGAGGTAATTAGATGAACAAAATTGATATAATCAACAAGGTAGCAGAAGACTTGAAATTGAACCAGAAAGTAGCCAAAGTTGCTGTAGATACAATAGTGGAAACCATAAAGCAGGCCATTGTAAAAGGTGAGAGGGTGGAAATCAGGGGTTTCGGAAGTTTTACCATCAGGCAGTACAAAGCATATAAAGGGAGAAATCCTAAGACAGGACAGTTGGTTGACGTTCAGCCGAAAAAACTCCCTTACTTTAAAGTCGGTAAAGAACTTAAAGAGATGATCTGGAAAGACTAAATTTACTTTGGTTTTTTTAATTTGTGGATTCCGGCATTTAAATTCCGGAATCCACAAATATGAAATAATACTCAATAAGAAAAAATAATTATAATCCGGGCCAATAGGGACGCAAAGTCTTTTTTACCTTGTCAACAACCTGTATAACTCCACTTGACGGCTTCACCATTTTATCACCGGCAGAAACTGAAGTGCCTTTCATTTCCAGAATGACAGACTTAACTGCCCTGGTAAGCCCCTTCAGGTCATATCCGCCTTCAAGGACAAAAAGAGCCTTGCCGTTGCAATGTTTATTTGCAATATCGAGAAGTATGCCCGTCATTCCGGCGAAACCTTCTTCAGTGACTCTCATGTCACCCAGCGGATCATCCACGTGCGTGTCAAAACCCGCTGAAATAAGCACGATTTCAGGCTTGTAAAGATCGGCTATCGGCTCCAGGACCTCTTTAAAGATATAAAAATAGTCCGCGTCTCCCATGCCGTATGAAAGAGGCACATTAACTGTATATCCCTTTCCTTCGTCATCGCCTATTTCTTCATGACCGCCCGTTCCCGGATAGTAGGGATATTCGTGAGTGGAAAAATAGAGTATTTTGGAATCATGATAAAAGCTGTGCTGAGTCCCGTTTCCATGATGCAGATCAAAATCAACGATAATTATCCTGCTGAAGTTGTACTTTTTTTCAAGATATCTTGCGCAGACGGCTATATTGTTGAATATACAGAATCCCATGGCCTTGTTCCTTTCCGCGTGATGCCCCGGCGGTCTGACAAGAGCAAAACCGGCCTTAATTTCACCGGCCACAATCTTGTCTGCAAGCTCCAGAACCCCGCCTACAGCCATGCATGATGCTTCATATGACTTCGGCGATACCACCGTATCAGGGTCAAGCCTTTTTTCCCTGCCCTTTGTCGCAGCAATTGATTCGATGTAATGCATGTCATGATTAAGGGCAATCTCCTCATGAGTGGCCATCCTTGGAGAAACATATACAATACCGCTGCCATCTATAGCATCAAGCATTGCGTATATATTTTTCAGTCTGTCAGGGTTTTCGGGATGGTAGGAATCCGTAATATGCTCCAAATAAATATCATCTTTTACTATACCAATAGTCATGCCTGCTCCTTTCCGGACAATTTATTAAGAAAATATTCCATTATTCGACATCATATACTCATTATAGACATGAACATTTTCTTGTTCAAGTTAATACTTTATTTACTGATGGAACCCCTTCCTTTTTTGTTTTTTTTGTGGTATTTTTACCTCAGTTAAATAAAAACCATATTATGAAGGTTACATTATGACATATCTCCATATTAGTTGATGCTTATCCCTGAACGCCAGTTGGCGTTCTTTTGCAAACCTGCATTTGTCGGATTTTGCCGGGGAAAGCGTCTTGCCTTGACTCCATATTTATTATGCGCTCCCTTGACCGCAACCGGTATATGCCGGTGGCGGTTTTTTTGTTTAAACGGCTGTTATCTGCTGCAGGATCTTTTGCAGCAGGGTAAAAACATTTCAAGGAGGGAGACAGAATGTCCAAAACAATGATCAGTTTTTTTGCCTCACGCTGGGGCATCATCTTTGCCGGGGCTACAATCGGCATAATTGCGCCTTTGCTCCAGAAATTCGGCAATCCGGCTAATATGGGAGTTTGCGTAGCCTGTTTTGAGCGGGATATAGCCGGCGCTCTGGGACTGCACCGGGCCGCTGTTGTCCAGTATATAAGACCTGAAATTATCGGTTTTGTGCTGGGGTCAATGGCTGCTGCTCTGTTATTCCGGGAATTCAGATCCCGGGCAGGGTCTGCTCCGCTTGTACGCTTTGTCCTTGGCATCTTTGCCATGATAGGCGCCCTTACTTTCCTTGGTTGTCCCTGGAGAGCTTTGCTGCGGCTGGCCGGCGGAGATTGGAACGCAATAGTCGGCCTGGTTGGATTAACAGCAGGTATTGCAGTCGGTGTGGGATTTCTTAAATCGGGCTACAATCTCGGACGTTCCACAAAAACCTACACTTCAGTCGGGTTTATTATGCCTCTCTTCGTCATAGGGCTTTTGCTTCTTCTCATATTTCATCCACAGTTTTCCGCAGGCGGTCCCATTTTCTTCAGCACCAAGGGTCCCGGTTCTTTGCACGCGCCATTGCTTATTTCCCTGGCAGCCGGTCTCATTATCGGTTTTATCGCACAGAGAACCAGATTCTGTACAATGGGCGCTGTGCGCGATGTAATTCTTATGAAGGAAATGCATTTACTCAGCGGAATTATTGCCCTTGTTGTGGTAGCTTTTATTACCAACATGTTTTTGGGACAGGTAAAATTCGGTTTTGAAATGCAGCCCATTGCCCACAGCAATTACCTGTGGAATTTTCTGGGTATGTTGCTGGCAGGAATAGCTTTTACTTTAGGCGGCGGTTGTCCCGGCAGGCAGTTAATCCTTTCAGGCGAAGGAGACAGTGACGCGGGCATTTTTGTCCTCGGCATGATTGTCGGCGCGGGCGTAAGCCACAACTTCAGTCTTGCAGGAAGTCCTGACAGCCTTGTGGAAGGTGTATTAAAGGTTGGAGGCGTTTCCCAGTTCGGTATGATTGCTGTTATTCTTGGCCTTGCAGTCTGCATGCTTGTGGGATTTACCATGAGAGAAAAATATTAATGGAGGGTGCCATGACAAAAACTAAAACAGTAGACGCCCGCGGTCTTTCCTGCCCTCAGCCGGTTATTCTGGCAAGCAGGGCAATAGATGAAGGCGAATTTCCTATAGAAGTTCTTGTTGATACGGTAACGGCCCGTGAAAACGTGCGGCGCATGTCCGCGAATAAAGGTTTTACCGTTGTTATTGAAGAAATAAAAGATGAATTTAAGCTCACATTAAGCAAGTAATAAATAGGGTTGCTATGAAAGATACGGAGACTCGGCAGTCGGATAAAAAGATTGTGTATATGGACAATGCTGCCACGTCATGGCCCAAACCGCCATGCTTGGTTGAATCCATTGTCAGCTTTATAAATGAAGTAGGCGCCAATCCCGGACGTTCTTCGCACCGTTTGTCCATTGAATCCGGGCGCATTGTCTACAATGCCCGCGAGGCGGTTGCTGAACTCTTCGGAGCGCCCGATCCTCTCAGCGTTGTTTTCGGACTCAATGTAACAGAGGCACTGAACCTTGCCATCCGGGGACTTTTGTCTTCAGGAGATCACGTAATTACCGGCAGCCTGGAACACAATTCAATGATGCGCCCTTTGCGGGCAAAGGAACAGGAAGGCGTGGAAATAACCCTGACGCCGTGCTCAAAAGAAGGTTTTCTTGATCCTGCTGATATAGAAAAGGCAATACGCCCCAATACTACCTTGATTGCCTTGAACCACGCATCAAACGTAGTAGGCGCCTTACTGCCGATCACTGAAGTCGGCCGGATCGCAAGAAAGCACGGATTATTGTTTCTCGTTGACGCTGCCCAGACAGGGGGGGCATATCCCGTTGATATGCAGTCATCCTCCATAGACCTTCTTGCTTTTACGGGTCATAAGTCTTTGCTCGGCCCTATGGGCACCGGCGGTCTGATAGTAGGGGAACGCGTGGATACAGGGCTTATGAAGCCTCTCAAGAGAGGCGGGACAGGCAGTTATTCGGAACACGAAGAGCAGCCGGATTTTTTGCCCGATATTTATGAAAGTGGGACGCCGAATGTTGTCGGCTTGGCAGGGTTGAATGCCGGAGTAAGATGGATCATGGAACGCACTGTAGAATCAATAAGGGCGCATGAGGTGCTTCTGACCCAAAGAATGATCGACAATCTGGCAGCAATACCGGGAGTCACAATATACGGAAGCCGCGACGCGAACCGGCAAGCCCCGATAATCTCTCTGGAAATTGAAGGACTTGAAGTGTCGGATGCAGGCTTTCGCCTTGATGAGGAATACAATATTCTGTGTCGTGTAGGATTGCATTGTTCACCTGCCGCGCACCGTACAATCGGCACATTTCCAAAGGGAACTCTTCGCTTTTCCCTGGGCATATTCAATACTGAAGAAGATGTGGATGCTGCAATTGACGCTGTTGCCCGTATTGCGCGAGGGGCATGAGAAAATCAGATCAGGCTTTTCAATATTTTATATGACTTGAATTCAACATCAAGATGAAAGGATATAAAACTCTCGATAATATCCCTTACTTCCCTTTCAAAACGCTTTGTCTCATCCGGGACATATACATCTGAAGACCCTTTGCTGTCATGAACCTCAAATACTGTGCCGTTATGATTGCCGCCGATAGAAACAAGCCTCGGGATAGTACCGCCTGAATAGGTCCTGTGCGGTACAGCTCTTGAACAGGCAGGACAGAGGACGCCTCCTCTTTCGCTTGAAAAATGGACTTTATCTTCATCGGGAAAAGTCTTGCCGCAATAGACACAGCTCATAAAATTAGGCATATAACCCAATATTTCCAGCATTTTAAGCTGATGATAAAGAATGTCCGCGTAGTCAAATTCACTGTGTTTCAGCTTTGTCAGGATATCTTTCAGTGCGTAAAAAAGTTCGGTATTTCTCTCCCTTTCTTTGGTAAGCCTGTCGGCAAATTCCACAAAAAAAGCGGCAACAGACACTTTTTTAAGGCTTGTTTCCATGCCGCTGCCGGTCTCAATAATATCGGCGTTATCTATTCTTACCATTCCTCTGGCCTGTTTTTCAAAATATTCAACTCTTATATGATTGAAGTGCTCAAGGGTATTCATGAAACGTTTCTGGCTTTTACCGGCCCCTTTCGCAATTGCGGAAATTTTCCCCGACATGAGGGTAAAAAGTCGCATAATCTTATCCGACTCCCCGTACAATCTTTTTGAAAGAACTATTGCCTCGTCTTTATGCAGTCCCATAGTAAAAATAGGGGTCTCAGCCCTTGACATTGACAGAGCGGACACTGTCAATGATCAAAGACCGGACCCCTCCCCCTTCCCCCTCCCCCGTTAATCTTTCTATTTTCCTTCATCGTTCCACAATCTCTTTCTGCTTGTCAGGTTTAAAGACAAACCTTGAATCTTCAACTGGTTGATTCGCCTTTAGAGACGCAAAGGCGATTGTGTTAATATTCCCTGTAAATTCGTGCAGTTCTATTTTTTTAATCATGTTTTGCTTGTCTATCCAGACCCTTGCCATCTTTATGGTACTGTCTTTTTTCGGGATCAGTTCGAGCACTTCCGCATCCTCTGCCTTTGAACTATTTTTCAAATTAAAAAGTTCATCCAATTTGGATACATCTTCAACAAGGTCCAGAAATGTACCGTCTGTCTTGTCCCTGTTTACTTTATTTTTCTGCACGAAAGGTTTTTCATCTTCCCCCTGCCAGATATACTTGCCGTCATAGAGGAAATATTTGTTCTTAGGCGATACATACTGCCAGAGAAAGCCCTTCTGTCTCTTGTAAAGAAACTTCCCTTCAAAGGTTCTTTCTTTCTTCAGGCTTGAAATGACGATCTTCTGATGAAATTGCGCGCTCAGAGTGTTAATCCCCGCATATGTCTTTTCTATCGCGTCAAATGGTGAAACATGTTTCTTCCCATCAGTTTTAACCTCGTTTCTGCCCTGCGCAACAGGAGCTTGAGGCGTTTCCCCCGAAACACCTGTCAAAAAAGTACACAAACAAAGAATTGTAAACATCAAAAACACAAAATTACACCTAAATAATCTTTTTTTCATATCATGCCCAATACTTTTTTTCATTATTTCCTCAAAACTTCTCTTGGTTTCACTCCGTCAGAGGGACCGACAACGCCATCTCTCTCCATCCTCTCTACAATCCGGGCTGCCCTGTTATATCCGATCCTGAACCTCCGCTGAACCATACTTATCGATGCCTCACCTTTATCTACAACAAACTCCACTGCTTCTTTATATTTCTCATCATCAATTTCATCTTCCTCTGTCTTTTCATCCTTTTCCTCCAGTATCTCATTCTGGTACAGAGGCGTTGACTGCTCTTTCAGAAATCCTACAATCCTCTTTATCTCTCCCTCAGACACAAAGGGACCGTGAATCCGCTGAAGTTTGCTCAGTCCGGGACTCATAAAGAGCATATCTCCATATCCGAGCAGGCTCTCAGCGCCGTTTGCGTCAAGGATTGTCCTTGAATCCACCTTTGACGAAACCTGGCATGAGATACGGGCAGGAAAATTTGCCTTGATAATACCTGTCAGTACATCTACCGACGGCCTCTGCGTTGCAAGAATCAGATGGATGCCTGACGCTCTGGCCATCTGCGCAAGCCTTGCGATATATTCCTCCACCTCCCGTGTGGAAACCATCATCAAGTCGGCAAGCTCGTCTATGACAACCACAATGTAAGGCAGCACATCCTGCCCCTCCTGCTTAGCCGTCTTTTGATTATATTTCTCTATGCTCCTCACGCCCATTTCCGCCATCATCGTGTACCTTCTCTCCATCTCGTCTATGAGCCACCTCAAGGATGTCTTCGCATTCTTGGGGTTTGTTACGACAGGGAGAAGCAGGTGCGGTATGCCGTCATAGAAGGAAAGTTCAAGCATCTTCAGATCAATCATAAGAAACCTTACATTGACCGGCGTAGCTTTATAAAGAATACTGCATATCATGCTGTTTAAGGATACGCTCTTACCGGAGCCTGTAGAACCGGCAACCAGGAGGTGGGGCATCTTGGTGAGCTCTGCCACATAGGGTTCGCCCGATATTGATTTACCCAGGGCGAGAGTCAGGTAAGACTGGGATGAGCTGAACATCTCGGATTCAATAATCTCCCTGAAATATACCGTCTGCCGTATTTTATTCGGTATTTCTATACCTACCACGGCCTTACCCGGAATCGGGGCTATAATCCTTATCGACACAGCGCTTAAGGCCATTGCCAGATCATCGGCAAGATTTGAAATTCTGCTTACCTTTATGCCCGGCGCAGGCTCGAATTCGTACATTGTTATTACCGGGCCGGGTCTTACCTCGGAAACCTTCCCGCTGATTCCGTAATCTTTCAATTTTTTCTCAAGGATGCTTGCATTGAGCTGTATGCTTTCTTTGTCGATCTTTACTTCTTTCTTTTCTATGGCATCGAGGAGAGAAACAGAGGGAAGCTTATAGGGGCCCACATCTTTTAAAAATTCAAAAGACTCCTGAACCGCTTTTTTTTCTGCCTTCGGCTCCGGTTGTTTCTCTTCAGCTACTTTGATCTCTTTCCTTTGTTCTACTGATTTTCTCCTTGAAATGCGCATTTCAATAAGGGAAAGCATGGGCGCCTGAACAATCAGAAAAATCGAAATCAAAAAGAGGATGATAGAGATAAGGTAACTGCCGAAATAACTGAAGAGGTTCACCAGTGTTTTCTCAAGGAGCACGCCAAGAAAACCGGAAAAGGGAATGGCAACACCTCTGATGTGCAGCCTTCCCACCATAAGCTGTAAAATAACCGACATTGACAGGAACAGAAGTGCAAGCCCGGATGAAAGCACGAGGATATGGGGAGGATCTTTCTTTCTCAAATAGAACAGGGAAAACATGAGCGTTACTGCCGGCAGGAAATAACTCGCCATCCCGAACAACTGGATAAGGATGTCTGTAATGTAAGAGCCGACTTTTCCGCAAAGGTTTTTTGCGGCCCCCTCTGTAAGTGTATTGAAAGATGGATCAAGAGGATGAAACGTAATCAGGCTTACAAATAAAAAAATAAATAAACCGAGAAGCCCGATCCCCAATATTTCTTTTTTAAACTCTCCGGACATACTTTTTAATCCACCATAATGAATACGGGATAGTGAGAAAAGAAATTAATCACTCAACGCTGTCTCAATTGTCCGCCATCATTCTTTCAATAGACATTTTCACTTCATTCATAATTCTTGCCTTCTCCGTTGCTTTATCGCCGCCGACAAGTATGGGTTCACCTATATTAACATATACCGCCCCTTTTTCCTCCGGCATAAGACTGCCCTTCGGCTGCAGCCTGCTCGTCCCGTTAATCCCTATGGGGATAACAGGAACACCGGCGCGAACAGCAAGAGAAAAAACACCTTTTTTAAAGGGGAGAAGCTTCCCGTCCTTGCTTCTGGTGCCTTCAGGGAACACGATTACGCTCATGCCGTCCCTGATCTTTTGGGCCGCATCGTTTATGGCCTTCAATCCATCACGGGGACTTTCCCTGTCAATACTGATATAACCGGCTCTTTTCATTATCCAACCCACAAAAGGGATCGAAAAAAGCTGTCTCTTTGCAACCCACTTAAATAAAAAGGGAAGCGCCATATAAAGTACAAATATATCAAGGGCGCTCTGATGATTACACATAATAATGTAAGGCGGTTTCAACAGGTTTTCCCTTCCTTTTGACAAAACCTTAATACCGCAGAGTTTAAGATGGAGGACCGCCCATAAACATGAAAGCTTGTGGATTATTTTACCTTTGTTGTAAAAAAGAGAACCTGTAAGGGCAATTGTTGAAAGAATAATGGTGGAAAATACGAGGCTTATGGCAGCAATGATTTTTCTCATAATTTTATGGCCTTTGCAAGGCTATCGATAATTTTTACGGTTTCCGCTTTGATTCGCGCATCTGTATCGTAAGGCGACAGACCCTGCTTATCAGCCTCCAGCACCAACTCATTATATCCAAGACAACCAATGAGAGACAAATCCCCCAGATTCTTTTTAATCAGGGTCAGGTCGCTGTCATTCATCACCTTATTCCCGACAGCGAATATATTTTTTATACCAAGATCAGCAGCAAGTTTTTTTGTCTGAAATGCTGTTTGAAAACTCCTCTGACCCGGTTCCACAACAACGATGAGCGCGTCAATATAGGCAGTAGAACCCCTGCCCAGATGCTCAAGCCCTGCCTCCATGTCTACAATCACGTATTCGTCCCGCTCAATCAGCACATATGAAAGCAGGCTCTTTAAAAGCACATTCTCCGCGCAAAAACATCCGCCGCCGCCCTGAACGATATTTCCCAGGACAATCAATCTGACATTACCTTTTTCAACGGAAAATCTCTCCGGTATATCATCAACCATGGGGTTCAGTTTGAAGAATGAGCCATATTGGCCTTTCTTCGCGCCAGTCCGCTCCTCGATGAATTCCTCCATCTGCGCCAGCGGCACAGCGCCTCTCAATTCCTCCGGCATGAAGCCTATGGCGCTCCCAAGGTTGGAATCAGGATCAGCGTCTATGGCAAGCACTTTAAATCCACGCTCCCCCAATGTCCGGGCCATTACCCCTGCCAGGGTTGTTTTTCCCACTCCACCTTTACCTGATATGGCAATTTTCATAATGCAAAGCTCATTTATAATCCATATTTTTTATTTTGTATTATATTGAATATCTGACTTGTTAGCAAACTATTTCAGCTTTTAGAGTTTAAGATACATCCCATGGATAAATCCTGTACATTGGCCATGATAAGCCAAAACAGCCTCCGTCCATTGGACGGAGGCTGTTTTGGCTTATCATGGCAACTATTATTATAATTCTACTTGTTAAACCTTAAAACTCCGGACTTCATTATCAAGGTTTTTTGCGAGATTCGACAGCCCTCCTGATGAATCTGATATTTCTTCCGATAATGTCAGGGTATCCTTTGTGACATCTGAAATCTTATTCATATCCTGTGTTATTTCGTCTGTGGTAGCGCTCATTTCCTCAATGGCGCTTGCTATCTGATGAATGCCGCCATAAAGGTTGTCGATACTTGTTGTGATATCATGCAATGCTGTCTGAGCCTGGGAAGAGTACTTGACTCCTGTGGCAACATTATTTTTTGCTTTATCCATCGTTTCAACGGTTCTTTCAACACCTTCCTTGATTGTTCTTATCATGCCGGCTATTTCTGTGGTAGACGCAGAGGTTCTTTCTGCAAGCTTTTTAACTTCATCGGCAACTACTGCGAAACCCCTTCCCTGTTCACCGGCACGGGCTGCTTCAATTGCCGCATTGAGTGCAAGAAGATTGGTCTGGTCTGCAATCTCTTCAATAACGGTTATAATATCTCCGATTCTCAATGATTGGTTCCCCAGTTCTCTTACAAATCCTGACGCAGCTTCAACAGTTTCTGCGATTACATTTACTTCACGGATTGCCTTGTCGACAACTATCTGGCCTTCCTTTGAAATGCTGACAGTCTCATTTGCCGATTCGGCTATCTTGTTTGAGTTTCTGGCAATATCCTCGGAAGACTGGTTCATCTGCGTGGAGGCAGCGGCAATCTGGGTAGCTCTTTCAACCTGATCCATTGCTCCTCTTGAGAGTTTTTCGGCAGAGGCGCTCAATTGCGTGCTTGCAGAGGCTACGTTCGCGGCTGATGCCATCATATCCCTGATGATTTGTCCGAGGTTCTTATTCATTGAATCCATGGACTTTGCAAAAATGCCCATCTCATCACCTCTGTTGGTTGCATGTATGGAAACGGGTATTGAAAAATCGCCCTTCGCCATTAAGTCTATGTGGCTGGAAGAGCGTATGATGGGTATGGTAATACTGCGGGTAATGGCTCGGGAAAAAAACATGCCGATAATAATATTTGCGATACCGAGGATTATAAAGAAAAGGCGAGTTGAGGAGGTGTTTTTTATTGCTTCTTCGTATCTGAACTGGAGTCTGCCTTCGTTGTATTTGACGACGGCTTCAGCGGCTGAAATATAGGCTTGAACGGACTGTATTAATGCTCCATACTTTTCAGCAGCTTCTTTGGAATTCCCTGCCATACCAAGATCAATAGCAGTGTTGTTTGCATCCCTGCCTTTCGCGACATCATCCTTGAGCTTGCCAATAAGCCTTTTCCCTTCGTCATTTATCTCCAGTTTTTCAAGTCCTTCAATAGCCTTTTTATAGTTTGTCCTTTTTTCGTCAATCTGCTTCTTTGCTTCTTCTCGTATACTGCTTTCCTGAGTAGTTACAATTTGCCCGACAAGATATGTTATATCGGCAAAGGTGGTTCTGATTTCATTTGCGTACCTTATCTTGGCTGTATTAACCACAAACATGCGGTCAAGATCCTTATCGACTCCGTTGATGGAAATAACGCCTACAACTACATTAATCACCATCAGGCCCAGGGTAATACCGAAGCCAATTGCCAGCCTTTTACCGATTTTTACGTCTGTGAAAAGTTTCATTTATGCCCTCCGCATGTAGAATATCTATTAAAAATTATAATATTTAATAATGCTATTGTGCTTACCATGAACAAAGAAAGACTGAAAAATATACAAGGCAACATTCCTTTTTTTATCTCCTTTATGACGCTAAAATTATTATCGGCAAAGAACTGATCTGCTTTAGTATTTTTTTAGAATTTATCTTTATTCGAAATAACGCCTGCAAAGGATATGCAATTACCCCTTTATTTTTATTCATATAATATGTATATTTCAAAAATGTTCAAAAAAATCTTTTTATTTTTTCTGTTGTTCTGCATCTTTATTTTATTCTATGCCTCTGATTCGATGTATGCTCAGGGAAAACTGAAAAGAGCAGCCCTGAACCCCCATTGGAGTTCTCAGTTGCAGCTTGCAGGATATTTGACAACCTTCTTTTTTTATGAACATGAATTGAATTTTCCCGAAGACGGCATTATAGTCGAGATCGAGCATAACGCGCAAGATGCGCCGCAATCAGATGATATAACAACCATGATGGTCATTCAATACAGAGGAAACATACATTGCAAACAGGAGGATATGAATTATGGATGATGCAATAAGAAAAAAAACGCAGGAAACTGCAAAAAAACTTTTTGGTAAAGGTATAAAAATGGACCCGCCATATCTGATGTGGAAGGAATTTGATAAAGATCTTGCCAATGACCTCTCCATGTTCATTACCGGCAATCTCTATTCAAGGACAGTGTTTACGTTGCCCGAAAGGCAGTTGGTTGCCTGTGCTATACTTGCCGCCCTGGGGGCAACAAAGGAATTGAAGCTCCATTTGAACGGCGCTTTGAATGTGGGCTGCGATCCGAGAAAACTCGCGGAAGCTATATTTCAGCTTGCCACCTATGGAGGGATGCCGAAAGTAAATGACGCTCTGGAAGTATACCGGGAAGTGCTGAAAGAGAGAGGTGAATGGGAAAGTTTCAAGGCTTCATACGAAGAAGTTGCAGGAAGCTGAGGCCTTGCTTTTTTTGCACCAGTCTCCCTAACATGGTATTATATCTTAGATTTGGAAGTGATAAATAAGGGGGTTTTAATTGAAAGAAGATACTGAAGCATTGCGCAGGTCACTCATGAATAACCTTACCTATGGTCTTGCAAAGGACATGTATTCTGCTACTTCACGGGATAAATTCAATTCCCTTGTTCTATCTGTCCGGGACCTGCTGGTAGAGCGATGGATTACAACCCAGCAAAGATACTACGATGTTGATACAAAAAGGGTGTATTATCTTTCCCTTGAGTTTCTTCTCGGCAGATTGCTGCGGAATTATGTTATAAATCTCGGTTTGTCCGATGAATATTCCAAGGCTGTGGACACATTGGGAATTGCCTATGAAGACGCCCTGGAACATGAATGGGATGCAGGGCTGGGCAATGGAGGTCTGGGAAGGCTTGCCGCCTGTTATCTGGACTCCCTTGCCACGCTTCAGTACCCCGCGTACGGCTACGGCATCCGCTATGAATACGGCATTTTTTTTCAAAGGATCAAGGACGGCTTTCAGGTTGAAGCTCCTGATAACTGGCTGAGATACGGCAATCCATGGGAACTGCCGCGGCCTGAGATTCTCTACCCGGTTCGTTTTTACGGTGAAATTGAGACATTTACCGGCTCAAAGGGAAAGTTCAGGATGAAATGGGTTGGCGGGGATGAGGTTATGGCCATGGCCTTCGATTATCCTATTCCGGGGTTTCGGAATCAAACGGTAAATACACTGCGTTTATGGTCGGCAAAATCCAGCAGGGATTTTAACCTTGAATATTTTAACAGCGGCGACTATTTCGGGGCTGTAGAGGACAAAAGCCACAGCGAAAGCATTTCCAAAGTGCTCTATCCCAGCGACCAGTACGAAGCGGGTAAGGAGTTAAGACTGAAGCAGCAATACTTTTTCGTATGCGCCACTTTAAAAGATATTATCAGGAGGTATAAAAAATTCCATCAGAGCTACAAAGAATTCCCCGATAAAGTCGCAGTGCAACTCAACGATACCCATCCTTCGGTTGCAATACCCGAACTGATGAGAATCCTTGTTGATGAAGACCGTATTTATTGGGATGATGCATGGGCTATAACTCAAAAAACTTTTGGTTACACCAACCATACGGTTTTACCGGAAGCCCTTGAAACCTGGTCCGAGGGTCTTTTTTCCCATCTTCTTCCCCGTCATTATCAAATTGTAGAGGAGATAAACAGAAGATTTCTTATTCAGGTGGCAGAAAAGTTTCCTGATGAGCCGGAACGAAAGGGCAGGACAAGCATTCTTACAGACAATGGCGAGCGGATTGTAAATATGGCCCGCCTTGCAGTTGTAGGCAGCCATGCTGTCAATGGTGTGTCCGCCCTCCATACAGATATTTTAAAACAGGACTTGCTGAAAGACTTTTATGAAATAACGCCTGAAAAATTCCTGAATGTAACTAACGGCATTACTCAGAGACGCTGGCTCCTCGAGTCTAATCCGCTCCTTTCGGGTCTCATTACCGAAGCGATAGGAGAAGGATGGCTGAAAAACCTCGAAGAATTGAAAAGACTGGAGCCATTTGTTGATGATAAAACCTTCTGCGCGCAGTTCTCCCGCATAAAAAGCCTGAACAAAGAAGCTTTGAACGATTATCTTTACAGGACATTCTGGCTTTCTCTCCCTCCGGATTATCTTCTTGACTGTCAAATAAAACGATTCCATGAGTACAAGAGGCAGCTTTTAAATATTTTGCATGTAGTCACGCTCTTTAACAGGATCAGAGAGGGGAAAGTGGACGGCGCGTTTCCGCCAAGAGTGATATTGTTTGCCGGTAAAGCCGCTCCCGGATATTATATCTGCAAGCTGATTATTAAGCTTATTCATAATATAAGCGCCGCATGTGAAGCCGATCCGGCGGTAAACGGGAAATTGCGTGTCATTTTTGTTCCCAATTACGACGTAAGCCTTGCCCAGCGCATCATGCCTGCGGCAGAGCTGTCCGAGCAGATTTCCACCGCAGGATATGAGGCATCAGGAACAGGCAATATGAAATTCACCTTAAACGGCGCCCTCACCATCGGAACTCTTGACGGAGCCAATGTAGAGATCAGGGAAGAGGTAGGAGACGATAATTTCTTTCTCTTCGGGTACAATACGGAAGAACTTGCAGCAATGCGCCCCACCTATAATCCCCGTCAATATTATGAAGAAAATCGAGAGCTTAAACAGGCCATAGATCAGATTCAGGGGGGATTTTTTTCACCTGACATGTCTCAACTGTTTCAACCGGTTATTAATACACTTTTAGACCACGACACGTTTTTTGTGCTGGCCGATTATGCGTCATACATCAAATGCCAGGAAGAAGTGAGCAGAGCCTACCAGGTTGAGGCGCGATGGACAAAAATGGCGATCCTCAATGTCGCGCGTTCAGGCAAGTTCTCAAGCGACAGGGCTATACGTGAATACACAGAACATATCTGGGGTATTATGCCGGTGCCATCTTTAAGTGAAACGTGAATCTTTCACTTATTTTCTTAACGATTGCTTTCTCTGTATTATTCCTGTCCGGGTATGCCACAGTTGTTGCCGCCCAGGGCGAAAATGTCGGAACAACTGTTTTGCCCTGGATGAATAATCTTTTTGAAAAAAACTCGGGAGAATCAAATCAGATACTCTTTGTTTCAGGCGGCAATACTGAACTGTTTTCAGCCAAAATATATCCCTGTGAAAAGCGGGGCGGCCAATGGGTTTTAATGTTTAAGCCAATTAATGCGTCTATCGGCAGGAAGGGCTTTGCATTGCCGGATAAAAAGAAGGAGGGGGACGGTAAAACGCCCTCCGGTGTATATCCTCTTGAATATGCCTTTGGTTATCTCCGGGAAATACATACAAAAATGAACTATTTTCAAACAACAGAAAACGATGTCTGGGTGGACGATGTTGATTCAGTTGACTACAACCAATGGGTAAAAAAGGGGCAGACAAAGGCAGCTTCTTTTGAAGACATGAGAAGAAAAGATAACATGTACAAATATGTCATTGTAATCGGGTATAATACAAATCCTGTTGTCAGAGGTCTGGGAAGTGCTATTTTCCTCCATGTCCGGAGAGGGAAAGGGAAACCTACCGCAGGATGCGTTGCCGTATCCGAAAAAGATATGGTGACCATCCTGGGATGGCTGGACCCATCCCGAAAACCCGTTGTCATAATGGGAACTGCTAAGATATTAAGGAGCACAGCGAATAAACAGAAATGAACTGCCCCGGCGCTGACTTATAAGGCGCCGGTCTGATTCTCAATCAAGGAAAAGCCCGAATATTTTTCTATTGTTTCAAGTTATAAAACAAGCTATAAAAATACAGTTAACAATGAGGATCAATTAACATAATTTACATAATATTATGGACATAAGACCGGGGCTGCCAATCAGGGTTGTAGTAGACATTAATCACATCAAAGAAACTACTGATGTGAGAAATTCGATCATTTTCGATATTGTTGAAAAGAAGCTGATAGTTGCACAGACAGATCCTCAAATTTTAAAAGACAAGATCAATAATACAATTTCAGTTACTTACCTTGCAAAAGAAGATAGAGAAGCAGTGCGTTATGGTTTTGACGCGACCGTTGTCGACATAGTGAAAGATTACGAATTGTCGGCCAATAACAGGACACAAGCTGTCATTCTTTTAAAAAAATCAAATCCCGTAGAGTATAATCTGCGATTCTTCTTCAGGGCTGAACCTCCGAACAATAGCGGCATCAGCATGTCCATTCACGAAAAATCAGTAAATATACTCGATATCTCTATCGGGGGAGCAAAAATAAGTCATAACAGAGCATTGAAACTTGAGTCGGGGCAAACGCTTGAATTAAAGCTTTCTATTGACGGCGCTCCTTTTAATATAAATGCGACTACTGTCAGAACCTGGAGGCCCAGGGAAGAGAGGATGGTAAAAAGCCTTGAATTTGTCGCATTAGAGTTTATAAATACAAACATGCAATTTAAAAATATCCTAGGAAAGAAAATAATAAATATTCAAAGAGAGCTGCGTTCTAAAGAAATTTTGTAAATTATTGTCAGAATTTAACGGCTCACATTAAAACCGGATGTTTTTAATGTGAGCCGTGTAATGTAATGATACAATACGAATTAATTACGACTTTATGTCCTTTATCTTTCTTTTAATTGTCTTCCCCTTATCTTTCGGGAAGTCGGCTTTTATATAAACAGCTTTTGAAAAAATTCTCTCTACCTGGCCCTCCATCTCTTTCTTTGCAAAAGCAAACTTCACCTTATCTCCTACATTCATCATCTTCCTCCGTCAATAATTATGCGCTTGCGCTTTCAGTTTTTGTTTCAGCTTTGGTCTCAGTTTTTGTTTCAATCTTAGTTTCAGCTTTGGTCTCAGTTTTTGTATCGGTTTTTGTATCGGTTGCAGCAGTTTCTGCAGTGTCGTCATGGCTCCCGCCATTTCCCCCTGAACCAATATTTTTCCCAACAGAATCAACCGGTTTTTTATAGTCCGTCGCATACCACCCTGTGCCTTTGAGGTGAAAGGAACAGCTTGAAATCAATTTGCTAAGAGGTCCTTTACAAAATTTACACTTAGTCAATGGTTTTTCACTGATCTTCTGGAATATTTCAAACCTTTTGCCGCAGCCCGTACACTCATATTCGTATATCGGCATTATTACTTACCTCCCAAACTCCCAATAAAGATACTTAAAAAATTGTGTATTAATATAACTCTTGTATTGCAGATCGTCAAGGCAATGTTTTTTTATGAGATGTTCAAATCATTATACTGCAATATTAAACAGGCTTCTATTCATTATCGCTTTTTGACATGATTGCATATTCAAAACCATCTGTAAGGGCCATAAAAGATGCCATGTTGATATTATCGGAAACCGCCGAGACGCTCCAGATGTCTTTACTGTCGGTAAAGATTATAGAAACCTCAACCTTTGCTGAAGTCCCGGACCTTGAATCATGTATTCTTGAAGAAAAATCCACAAGTTTGATGCCCTGGATCGCAGGGAAGACAGATGACAAGGATATTTTTAATACATTCGCCAGGGCATCGACAGGCCCCACGCCGGTAGAAGCTTCATGCATCTGCTTGTTGTCCGCTTTGATAATGACCGTTGCTTCAGGCCTGATGCCGTCATCAATCAGCCTGTATGTGCCCACTATCTCAAAGGGGCTTTTGTAGTTCTCAAGGGCGCGGAGTATATTGAGTTCCTTTGTCGCATCATGTATATCAAGAAGTCTCTTCATGTTTTCTCCTTACCATTACCGGGGCTAACGCCTGTCCCCGTAAGGGGGTCGCCCCCTCCTTACTTCCCCCTATGAACGTAAGATGTCCGCTCACTTACGTTCATAGGGACGTCCGCTTACGCTCGGACGTAAAAGCATTCACGTTCTACGTCCGAAGGAGCATGGCGACCGTACGTCCTACATCCCCCGGAAACCTGGCGCCTCAAACCTATTCGTGTGAATCTATGAGCAGCTTATAATCGATGCTGTCCACAAGTGCCCGCCAGCTTGCTTCAATAATGTTCTCAGATACGCCCACCGTGTTCCAGGTGCGTTTCTTGTCGCTGCTTTCTATGAGCACCCTTGTCACTGCTCCGGTTCCATTTTTTGTTGTTAATACCCGCACTTTGTAATCTACAAGCTCCATCTCCTTCAATCCGGGATAGAACTTATACAATGCTTTTCTTAAGGCGGCATCAAGGGCATTTACAGGACCTTTACCGAGCGCTGCCGTATGCTCTATTCTGTCTCCTACCTTGACCATGATTGTTGCCTCGGAAACAGGGTGCCCCTTTGCTTTCTTGTCAACTATTACCTTAAAACCGATAAGATCAAAGAACTTCTTATGAATGCCAAGGGCCTTTTTCATAAGGAGTTCCAGTGAGCCTTCTGCTCCTTCAAACTTATACCCGTACATTTCAAGGTCTTTTACCTTCTTCACCACGTCTTTAACAAGTTTCCTGTCCTTTTCTATGTCAATATTGAATTCCTTTGCCTTATACAGGATACTGCTTTCCCCTGAGAGATCAGATATGAGGACTCTCTGTGTATTGCCTACCAATTCGGGTTTTATATGCTCATATGTCTCGGCATTTTTCCGGATGGCGCTCACATGAATACCGCCTTTATGAGCAAAGGCGCTATCGCCTACAAAGGGTCTATGTTTATCCGGTTTAAAATTCGCCATTTCATCGACATAGAGACTCAAATCCCTTAAATGTACTATTTTTTCTTTTTTAATCCCTGTATGCTTCATTTTCAAAATAACATTGGGAATAATAGAGCAAAGGTTTGCGTTGCCGCAACGTTCTCCATATCCGTTGATTGTACCCTGAATATGCGTGCACCCGGCCTGGACTGCCATCAACGTATTCGCAACAGCCATTTCCGTGTCATTGTGGGTATGGATACCCAGTTGTATGGCTGTTGAGCTCCGCACTTCCAGAACTGTGTCATAAATCTCATAGGGCATACTCCCGCCGTTTGTATCACAGAGAACAACTGCGTCAGCGCCGGCATCTTCCGCAGCTTTAATAACCTTTTTTGCATATACATTGTTTTTTCTGTAACCGTCAAAAAAGTGCTCGGCGTCAAAGAAGACGGTTTTGCCGCGTTTTTTCAAATATGCTATCGTTTTATCAATCATTTTAAGATTTGTATCAAGGGTAACTTTAAGCGCGTCCCTTACATGAAGGTCCCAGCTTTTGCCGACAATCGTTGCATATCCTGTATCCGCATCAAGGATAGCTTTTACGATCTCATCCTTATCGGGATCAGCATGAAGCTTCATCGTGCTGCTGAAAGCAACAATTTTTGAATTCTTAAGGGAAAGCTTCTTAACCTCCTTAAAATACTGAAGATCTTTCGGGTTTGAACCCGGCCAGCCTCCTTCAATGTATTGTATTCCGAATTCGTCAAGTTTCTCGGAAATCCTGAGCTTGTCATTCAGGGAGAATGCTATGTCTTCCGACTGTGCTCCGTCGCGTAACGTAGTATCATAGAACTCAACCTTCAAATCATTCCTCCATCGGTTCCGAATCAAGTCCGAATGTTTTATGGAGTGTGCGAACGGCAAGTTCTCCATATTTACCTTCTACTACACATGAGATTTTAATCTCCGAAGTGGTTATCGCCTCAATGTTTATCCCTTCTTTTGCAAGAGCGGAAAACATCTTCGACGCGACACCGGCATGAGACCTCATGCCCAACCCGATAATAGACACCTTTGCAATATCCTCATCGAGGGCTACTTTCCCAGCACCTATCTCTTTGGCCGTATCTTCCATAAGCTTAAAGGCTTTTCTTCCATCTGCTTTTGCGACCGTAAATGTTATGTCCGTGCTGCCGTCATGGCTTACGTTCTGGACTATTACATCAACAACAACATTTGCGTCAGAGAGTGTTGTAAATATTTTTGACGCTATTCCCGGCTTGTCCGGCACTTTGCTTACAGTTATTTTTACTTCATTCTTGTTGTGGGTAACGCCTGTAACTTCCATTCTTTCCATGTCTGATACCTCCTTGCAAACTAAAGTTCCCTCGCCGTCCGTGAAAGAAGACTTCACAAGAATCGGCACATTGTATCTCATAGCAAATTCAACGGATCTTATCTGCAGGACCTTGGCCCCGAGACTTGCCATTTCAAGCATCTCTTCATATGATATTTTGTCAAGTCTCCTGGCGCGATCACATATGTTCGGGTCTGTTGTGTATACTCCGTCAACATCCGTGTATATCTCGCAAAGATCAGCATTAAGGGCAGCAGCCAGAGCTACTGCCGACGTATCAGAGCCGCCCCTGCCAAGAGTAGTTATGTTTCCTTTTTCATCTACTCCCTGAAAGCCGGGAACAACAACTACCCTGCCCTTTTCGATCTCAGACATGATCTGATGTTTTTCGATCCGCGCTATCCTTGCTTTGGTATGGCTTGAGTCCGTTACGATCTTTGCCTGATGACCTTGTATTGAAACTGAATCGCAGAGCATCGTTTTCAATGTAATCGCAAGAAGGGCTGATGTTACCTGCTCTCCCGTCGAAATCAGCACGTCAATTTCCCTTTCGTCGGGAGTTTTGCTGATACTGTTGGCAAGGTTGAGCAGTCTGTCCGTCTCGCCCGACATTGCAGAAACGACAACAATGACATTATCGCCTTTTTCGCGATATTCAATAACCCTTTTGGCCACATTCCTTATCCTTTCAAGGTCTGCAACCGATGTCCCTCCATACTTCTGTACAACAAGCATTTTACACCTCCATCAACTGTACATTAACCCTCTATGGTCTGTTTACTACAATTCTTCTTTCTTCCTCGCTTACAGCATTAATCTCTATTCGAATTGTTCCATCATGCCAGGCTGCCCTTTGCGCCCATTCTACCACAACTATACCGCTTTCAAGAAACTCCTCCAGGGCAAAACCTTCAACTTCGCTCCCGTCAATCCTATAGAGGTCTACATGACAAAGGCTCAGGTCCCCCTCATAAATATTCATTATAGTAAAAGAAGGACTTAAAACATATTGCCAGTCTTTTACCCCGATGCCCCTTGCTATGCCTTTTACAAGCTGGGTCTTCCCGGCGCCAAGCTCACCGTAAAGCGTATAGAAATCGCCTTTTTTTGCGATTTTCCCGATCATCTCTCCAATATCCCATGTTTCAGAGGGACTTTTCGATATAAACTCTTTCTCTTCCATCCCTTATGTCCCGTATTGCCTTACTCAGGCCGGCAAGGAGATCAACTGCAAGGAGATCCATATCCGTATTAACCTCTGCCCAGTCATCCGCCAGGTAACCGTGAAGGTATACGCCTGCCCAGGAAGCTTCCGTAAGGGAACAACCCTGTGAAGCTAATCCCCCGATAAAACCTGTCAATATGTCGCCGCTTCCGCCTTTTGCAAGGGCAGGATTGCCGGTAGTGTTTATGAAAATATCTCCTCCAGGACTGAAGATAACTGTCCCCGCGCCTTTTAGTACGAGAATCACTCCTGTCTCCTCAACGAATCTCCTGCCGATACCTATTCTATCCTCATTTATATCTTTTGGCGAAAACCCGGTGAGGCGCGCGAGTTCGCCCGGATGCGGAGTAAAAACAGCATCCTTTTTTATATTTTTTATCAGATCAATGTGGTTCTGAAAGGCGTTTATACCGTCAGCATCAATTACAAAGGGTTTATCTATCTCAGTATAAAGTTTTCTTACAAGCTCCATTGTTTCCTGGTTTTGCGAAAGACCGGGGCCCATGATTATAATATCTTTGTCTTCTACGAATGCCTTTATCCGGTCATAGGAAGAAAGCGTAAAATATCCTGCTCCATTATCCGGCACAGGATATGTCATAACTTCTGTCAACTTTGTTTCCATGATGTTATTCAAACTTTCGGGAATAATCAGTGTTACAAGGCCTGCGCCTATTTTTAAGGCAGCCAGAGAAGCCATGTGAGCCGCGCCTGTCTTTCCGGGAGAGCCGGCGATTACAACCGCGTGACCGTATGTCCCTTTATGCGACCAGGGGGTTCTTTCCTTTAGTACATTCTTCAGCATTGCACCGTCAATAGTGTATCCGTCAAAGCCTACTTTTTCTTCAACAAAGGACGGTATTGATATATCGATAACTGTCAGTTTACCGGCATAATACGCGCCCGGACAGAGTATCTGCCCGATCTTCGGATACGCGAAGGTAAATGTATGCATGGCTTTGACAGCGCATCCGAGGGGAATGCCCGTCTTTCCGTCAATCCCTGAAGGGATATCAACGGCAATAACAGGCTTGCCTGACTCGTTAATCAGATCTATAACGGTCTTTTCCCTGCCTGTTACTGGTTTTGAAAGCCCTGTGCCGAAAATAGCGTCTATGATAATATGGGCATGTTGTATGCCTCTCCGGACTATATCGAATGCATCGTCTATCTCAACAATATCTCCGCCTATAGACTTGTACAGCCCCATATTCAGGGCCGCATCGCCTTTCAGATCCTCTTTTTTGCAAAGGAGGAAAACCCTGACACAATAACCGGCTTCAAAGGCATATCTGGCTATTACAAAACCGTCACCTCCGTTATTCCCTTTTCCGCAAAAAATTGAAATCCGGCTTTTACCCTCAAGATAGCGTTCTTTCACAAGCCTGTACATACTCCGTCCCGCATTTTCCATGAGCACTGTTGAGGGAATGCCCCATGTTTTTATCGCGTATTCATCGTATTTTGCCATCCGTTCAGGCGCCAGCACTTTCATATATATACTCCCAATATCAAATTATAACTATTGACACCGCGTAGGCCCGCTCGTGCGAAATGCTAACGCCATCATATCGTTCCCCGAGATATTCGATATACGGTTTTCCCTGTTGTTGCAATACATTGATAAGTTTCCACGGCACTTTTCTGCCAAGGGCTTTTATAAATGCTTCTTTAGCAGCAAATCTCCCGGCAAGGGATTCGGAGATTCTGTTCTTATTTCCAGCGTATTGAATCTCGTCATCGGTGAAGACCTTATTCAGGAATTTGTCGCCATATCTGTCGATCATGTTTTTCATTCGTATAATTTCAATAATATCAATACCTACCACGTCAAACTCCACAGAAAAACACATTACCATAAAATATGCTGATTTTAAAGGAGATATTGTACCATTTGGCAGTTAACTTTGGAAGATAAAAAGTTAACAGAAGGCAGATTTCCTATTTTCCTTACCCCTTCCCCCATACAGACCATGTAATATCTCAGAAAATATTATTTGTGTTTTTTGTATTTAACAGGTAATATCTCCTTATATAATAAATAAAAAGGGGAATAGCAATACATGATGGTACGGAAAGTGGATGACAGTTCTGATTTTTTATACCTGCCTTTGGATAATATTATCGTTGAAGAACAGGTCAGATCAGCGATTGATACAGAAGGGGAATCTTTTAAGAGCCTCATGGGGTCAATCAAAAACCGGGGCGTCCTTGAACCTGTCCTTGTAACGCCAAAAAGCGGCAAGTACCTCCTCCTCTGCGGGGAAAGACGGTATCTTGCCGCATCGAAGCTGAACCTGAAATCCATACCGGTAAGAGTTGTTGATGCAGTTACTCAGCATGATGAAATTCTTGCCTTTCAATTAACGGAAAACCTTCAGCGGGAGGACTTAAACCCCATTGACCAGGCTAAAGGCATCATGGCATACATACAGGCAAAATATCCTGACAGAGGGTTTACTCTGGATAGAGTAACAAGCGTGCTTGTAAGCATCATGCGCGCCCCGGATCGTACCCCGGAAGATTTTGCATTCAACGTGAATGCAATCGCTGAAATATCCGGGAAGTCTTATCCTACGCTCTTTAGAATGATTTCACTCTTAAAAAATCCCCCTGAGATTCAGACAGCAATACGGGAAGGGAATCTGCCTGTTTCGCAAGGTTATCTTTTTGCCGCCAACTTGGATTGCCCTGACATAACAAAAATATTCCAGGATATTATGAAGAAACCTGTAACATATCGTAAATTACAGAAGATACTTACCGCACATAAGAAAGTAAAATCTAAAAAAGTTAACACAAAACCGGTGCCCATGACACAGCAGGTTGTCAGCTTACGATCCATAAGATCGCATATTGAAACAGGTACCGCAACATACTCAAGGCCTGACCTTGAGACATTCCTTGATGAACTGCGATCCTTGATCTCTTTAGTGCAAAAGCGGATGTTGACAGCGCCGATGCCTGCCCCGGTGAACAAAATATCTGCGAAGGAACCATCGCAGACGTGAAAAACCTGTAAGGAAATGATTTGTAAGTGCTTAATATAATTAGATATTAATATAAGAATTGTTGAAATTATGTTTTAAAATGATTTTGCTACATTGTTTTATATTTTTTCATGTTTTCTCTTTGGTCGGACATTGGCATATGCGGCAGGGTTTGATTACGAGTATAATTGAGCGACAATTCTGATCTGTAATGGTCTGCTCCGCCTTGCGATCCTCCGACATTGCAGCATCTTAATCACTGCATCGCAGAGAGACCGGACATACCTATATTGACGATGTTTCGCACAACATCGCTTTTAAAACAGGCTCCTAAAATTCAGGATGCCTGTAAACAAATATTAAATTACAGAAAATGCTTACCGCATACAAGAAAGTCAAACTTAAAATTAATATACCGGGAAACCATACCTATGAAAAAGAAGATTGATGTCTTACAAAAAGCAAACCGGAAGGATCGATACCCCAGGCACAGGAACGCATAAATCGCCTTCGGCTATTGTAACTGCAAATGCAAAAGAGGATAAGACCATTTAATTTATTAGGAGGTAATTCGTTTCATGAATCTCAATAAAATCATTTCTTTTGTTTTTGTGCAGGTCTTGCTGCTGTGCGTTATTTTGTTTTCAACGCACCAAATTGTTTCAGCCCAGCAGGATAAGCTTGCTACTAATACGATAGTTCGGAGTGTCATTGAAGAGGCGCTGAAAAAACTGGGAGATTCAACGATTGAAATTATTGCCCAGGGTTCATGGATATCCGGTATAAACTTCAAAGACCCGCTTTATGAGGAAATTATTAAAAATGCCTCTGATTGTGACATGCGTGTCTTTATCAGATCAAAGGCGGCAAATAAGGCCGAGGAAGCTCTCATTGAAAAACAGGCAACTCAACATTGGAAGAACTTCCGAAAGTACGTTGACGACGGGATCGCGGAGCGAGTCAAGTCCGGCCTTATCACTCCCAAAGAAATGGGGAAGATAAGAAGCTCCATTAATATCTATCCCCCGGAAGAGCTTATGAAAGGAGTGACAACCGCGGAAGAGGCGCTTGCCCTATTTGATAAATACGGCGTTTATCCTAACCTCTCAGAGGTGGGTAAAAAGGGGGCAGGAGGAAGTTACGGAGACCTCCTGAAATTTGAAAGGCAGGGTTTTGAAAAAGGCGCGCGCGGAACAGCCTTTTTTCTTGATAACGGACGGGTAAGGACAGGAGGTGTGGATTTAAACCATATGCTGGAGGCACACGGCCTTTACACACCTGAAGCAATTGCCAAAGCAGCAGGGGAAAATCTGGACAGCGCCCTCCATAGCCTCACGGACAAAAATTTAAAAGATACACAAAAATATGTGAAGAGGTCTGTAGAGCGGATGCAATGGGCAAGAGGGAAGCTTCGCGTCAAGCCTTCTGCGAATGATACGGCCCTTGAGTCAATAAATAAACAACTTCAGGATTTATGGAAAAAGTTCCAGGATGCTGAAACGAAAATTGATGCCAAGACCGGCAAAACCATGCCTAAAACAGCAGACAACATAAAGGCTCAGCAAGAGGTTCTTGAAGAATTTTCAAAGCTTTCCGCTAAACTTGAGACAATTCTGAAGGATGCGGCAGACGATTCGCTTCTCATGCAGAGTCTTGCAAATGCCATTACAGGGTCCGCTCCCAAGGTCAGTATGTTATTCCGCAGCCTTCTTGAAAACACAGGCACTAAATGGACTAAAACCGCCCTGGAAGTAAAACAGGGGATGAGCAGAATAGGAGACTACGTCAAGGGAGAGACGGGGACCCTCACGAAGGCAGCCAGACAGATAGGTTTTTTAAACGCTCTTGGCGCATATTGGGCCATAAAGGACTTGCCTGAAATATACGTGAATAAAGGGGCAACCGAAGCCGCGGCAAGGTTCAGCCTCAGCCTTGTGACACTTGCAGTCCCGGAGATTGCTCTTGGAGAGCTTGCGGCTGCTCTTGCCACAGGTATTGCCGAACTTGCCGTGGATTATGTCGGGTCTTACGGGTACAAGCTGGTCACAGGGACACAGGACTGTTTTGATCTCATAGAAGGAATATACACTGTCAAAGGTCGTGAAACACAGGCATTGGGAGAAGGGATAAAAAAATGCCATAATGTCAAAATACAGCAACTTGCCTGTGACACATATGACAAACACGGCCTCGCTAATTCGATTCAGGCGCTCCAGGAAAAGGGGTATTCAATGAGCATTGATCCCAAGCGCGTGCCTTCTGAAATCAATTCTCTTATTGCCTGTCACGCTGAAAACGCGTCCCGCAGATTTGATGAGCCGACAAAAACAGATAAAGGCGTGGAGAATGCCCTGATATCAAAATGTTCCAACGCGATCATCACTGCCTGGCTTGGACAGAGAGCTATGGTACTGGAAGAAATTAACACCCTTGCCTCGGAGATAGAACGCAGCGATTTAAGGGTTTCCTTTGATTCAAATGAAACAATTATCAAGGATAGTGAGAAGAATACTACAGTAAACACTTTTGCCGAGTTTATCCCCTCGCCTGACAATATTTCAGAAATGATTAAGACAAAACTCCAGTGCATCGGCGGAAAAGGGTCATCACCTTTCGTGTATAAGAAATTTGCATGGAAAAGGGAGGGAATAAAGGCAGGCACAACGGATAAAAACAGTGAATTTATCTTTGACAAAAAAGGAAAGGGAACGATCTGCGCTGACGCGGAAATAGAATATGGAGTTTTCAATACTCCCTCTAACCTTGCGCCAAATAACTCATCGGGAAAGATTAATAAAACCAATTGTGTTGATGTGGAAATAACGGGCGAGATTAAAGTCGAAAAGATCGCTGCCTCAATTACCGGGGATAATAAAGTAAAAGCCCCGGATAGAAGTGAGACAGGACGGTTTATATCCCTGGCGGCGGATGTTAAATCAAAAAGAGATATCAAGAGTTTTCGCTTTGTCTGGACGCATGAAGGCGGTTTTGCCGGAGACGCGCCCATTGAAGATCATTTAAGGGCTATCCGTTACGACAAACCGGGCGCATATGAAATTAAGGTGGAATTATTTGACATTATTGATACATCGAAGGAAAAGGATATAAAAAAGGTGAAACTTGCCGAGGCAAAACACACTATTACGATAGAACCTTCTGTGAAGGATGCCAAAATAGAATTGAAAATCACAGCCCCGGATCACATCATCCTTACCGACTCCATCAATCTTGCCGTTGAAATAATCGCGGACGAGAGGATAAAGGCGAAACTGAAGCCGCCTGTCTGGTACGCGCAAAGAGGAGAGATTGTTGCTCTTTCTCCCACAGAAGAAGATATTTTAGCTGCCCGCCAGGGCATCGGCCAGGGAACAAAAATAAGTTACACTCCGAAAATAGCTCAGGGATATACTTTTTATGTTGATGTCTTCGGGGAAGGCGTGGGCGGACCAATTGCCCAGGGGTCTCAAAAAGTGGCAGTCCGATGCAAGATACTGCAACGCGAAGGGGCATGGGCAAATGAACTGTGCAGACTTGACGGCGCTTATACAGATTCGCCGCTCAGTGTTATAGTCATGACTGATCGCAGCAATGTTACTTCAGGTGAGAGGATTAACATAAATGCTGTGGGTCAGGGCGGAAAAACTCCCTATCAATTCACCTGGACCGGTTCTGTGGAGGGGCAAGGCAAATCGATAATCTTTATCCCCAGCCGGACAAACAGGTCTCTTTCCGTTGAAGTAAAAGACGCGCTGGGACAGACCGCGAAAGAAAGCATTTCCTTCACTGTGGACAGGCCGTTAATCCCCATGGAAGGTCTGAAAGACAAAGCCGTGTTCGGTATGTGGCTTAATGCAAGGGCAATAGCCGGCGAGAATAAAAGCGTTTTGTGGCAGTCCTCACCTGCCGTTACCATTAAGCCCCAGGAATCCGCGGAAGGCAGGACATCGATCCTCTTTGACCGGACGGGCAAAGTAAAGGTATGGGCCGAAGCAAGAATAAAAAAAGGCGATGTATATGAAACAGTGGCTGAAACAGAGCAGGTTGAAGTAACAGTCCTGCCGCCGGATGGAAGAATCGAGGTTGACCCTCTGATACAGGCAATCGGAGGGGCTGTTACGGCGGAAGTAAAGCTTGCCCAAACACCGGAATACGGGACTGTGAAATACGTATGGATTGACCCTCCTCAGTCGAAGAGGGAACAAATCAGCGATGCAAAAATAAAGTTTATCCTCAGGGATGCCAGGCCGGTTCCCATTGAGGTAGAACTTCGCGGAAACCGGGGCGATGAGACAATAGTTAACCTGAAAAGGCCTTACGATCCTGAAGGAAAAACCACTACTACGGAAGTTGCTGTCGGCAACGAAAGTACGGGGTCAACAAAGAAGAAAGATGGGGCCGCAAAACTGATACAGGCCAAGGAAACTACGGCAACAGGCAAGCTGACTGAAGGCATAACTCTGGCTGAAGAGGCGGGAGCAATCGATTCATCCAACACTGAAGCCTTTGCCTATGCCGCAAAGATTAAATCCGAACAAGCACTCATAACGGATAATTTGAAAAATTTCATGGTTTTTACAGATCAGGAAAATTTCGCTGAGGCAGAAAAGATTCTCGGAGGAGTAAAGAAGCTGCACCCCTTATACCAACCCGTAATCGAAGCAGATACTATTCTTAGAACAAAAAAAGCAGCCTATGAAAAAAGAATAAAGGACTCTGACGAAAAGCTCGCCCAGGCAAAGCTCGATGTACGCAAAGGAAAACTCAATGAGGGTATCGAAGAAGCCTATGAGGCGGCAAGGATCAACAAAGACAATAAAGAGGCTATTCAATACGCACAGAAATGTGAAAAAGACCGGCAGGACATCCTCGCTCAGATCGAGAAGATAAAGATACTCATCAATGAATCCAAATTCAATGATGCACGGCAACAGATTACCATTCCAAAAAACATCAATCCCAACTATCAACCAATTCTTGATGTAGAAAATCTGCTTAATGTCGCAGCTCTTAAATATAATGGACTTGCTTCGCGCAGACTTAACGAAGTAAGCGCTGCCATAGACAGGAAAGAGTTCAAAAAGTCCCTCGACTTGGCCAGGGATATATGTGCGTCAATGAAACTCTACGGATTGGATGAAGAAAATCTGAAGCGATGGGAAAACTGGGCTCAAACACATGAGGCAGAGAAAGAAGATAACCGCAAAAAATTAAAGAAAGCTGAAGAACAGCTTAGGAATTATGATTATGAGAACGCGCTGAAAAGTCTTGATGAAGGTTTCCGCAACTTTAACAACCTCTGGGCCGTAAGCGACCCGGAACCTCCTTATTACAACAATCTCCGGCAAGAGGTTTTTACGAAAAACAAACGCCTTGCAGAACTTATCTCTGCGTTGAGCTATGCTGCCGGGCAAAGCCCTGTCCCGCCTGCCGATGTCCTTGAGCGAGCGCTGAAAACAGGGGAAGAGGCAACTGCTCTGCAACCGGGAAACACAAAAATTAAGGGATACATCCAGACGATTTCCGCAAGGCTGAAAAAGTTAAAAGATGACAGGGGAAACTTTACAAAAGGCCGCCAATACTTAGATGAAGGCAGGAAAGCAGAAAACGTGTATCTTTCACAGATGGCAATCCTTCAGGCTAATCCGGATCAGAAAGATGGTTCTCTTGAACAATCGGCAAATGTAAACCTCGGCAAAGCCATGGATAGTTTTATCATGAGCCTCAAATATATGCCGGATAAAAACCTTGAAAACCATATCAAAGAACTGAAAGCAAATCATGTCGCCAGAATGAAGGATATTGAGGACAGGAGGCTTGCAAAAAAACTCCGCGTTGAGGCCGATAAACTCTGGATAGAAGGCGGGAATCTTTACAAACAGGGCAAAGAAAATGACGCCTTCACGAAACTCAAGGAGAGTATTGGTTACTGGTCGAATCAGGAAAGGATAAAATATGTCCAGGATCTGGAGAACCAGATTAACCGAAAAAAAGGGCTCTGTAAAAACCTCTGGGATGAGGGGAGCAGGCTGCAGAACGCAAATAGACTCAGCGACGCTCTTGCTAAATTTATGGAGTGTCAAAGAACCTGCCCCACCAGTGAAATGGCGCAACACATCCGGAAACTTGAACTGAAGGTCAAAGAACAGCAGGAAAAGGAATCAAGAAGATTAGCGGCGCTGAAGCTGAGACAGGAAGGAGATATATTTGTAAAACAGAACATGCTTCGCGAAGCAATCGGCAAATACAGACAAAGCCTCACTTACTGGCCCGACACAGAGCTTGAGAAATATGTTCAGACCCTTGAGGTCCGTCTTGCCGCTCTGGCAGCAACAGTCCCGGCAAATACCGGGCGAAGCTATACCTCGCGGCCCCCTGGTGAACGCCCTGCTTCAACCCAATTCTACGGTGAATACAGCGGGAACGTAACAGGAGGAGGTGTTGCAGGAAAAATCACCATTACTATATCGAAAAATAATGAAGTTACCGGTACTGTATCGGGTACGTTAAACAGCGACCCTTGCTCAGCATCACTAAAGGGCGCCTTCAACCCCTCGTCGGGCACAATCCAGGCATCGATTCAGGGCAGCGTTACGACGAAAAACCCCTCAGGGAGATATTCCTTCATAGGGGAAATACGGGGACAATACCGGAACAACTTATTAACAGGAGAATGGAATGCGACCAACCGGTATGAAAATGTAACCGGTTTATGGAATGCTGCTCTGCAAAGGGCGTTTTAAAACACAGTATCGCCCGATATCATGAAACAACCGCGAAGCATTGTTTCTCAGGCAAAAATCGTATTATTTTATCCTGAACTGCTTAATCATTATTTCAAGGGCTTCCGCTACTTTTGCAACTTCAAGAGTTACAGGCATGGTCTCATGAACTTTTTGCGAAATGTTGTTCATAACATGGGAGACCTGCTGGATGTTATCAGCCGTCTGGTTGGTTGTTGTGTTCTCCTGATCAACAGCCACAGCAATCTGGTTTATCTGAGTATTTACCGTGTCTATCTGGTTTGAGATATCATTCAGGAACTCTTTTGACTTGCTCGTCTTCTCCATTCCTATTTCAACTTCCCTTACACTTTCTTCGATAGATTCAACAATGCTCTTTGTTTCGGACTGCATAGCGGCAATTGTGGTTGAGATTTCTCTGGTAGCTTCCGTTGTCCTTTCCGCGAGCTTACGCACTTCGTCGGCAACAACAGCAAAACCTCTGCCGTGTTCTCCGGCGCGGGCAGCTTCTATTGCGGCATTCAGTGCGAGAAGATTGGTCTGATCGGCAATGTCATTGATAAATCTCACTACCTCCCCAACCTGGTCGGACCTTGTGCCAAAGACCTGTATGACATCAGACAATGCTTTAACTTTTTGAGCGATTGTTTTCATTATATAAACTGTCTCGTCTATAACAATGCCCCCGGCCTTAACCGCATCATTTGAGTGCGCTGAGCTTTCCGCTGCCACTGAACAATTTCGCGCTATTTCCGATGATGTTGATGAGAGTTCCTCAGAAGCAACGGCAATTGAATTAATCTGCGTCGATATCTGCTCAAATGCGTTTATCACATGCTCTATAACTATTTGCATTTTGTTCGAAGCAGAAGATATCTGGTCGCTGTCTTCGGCTACATGGACCATTATTCTCCTCAAATTATCAACAAATGAATTGAATCCGGCGCTCATTTCCCCAATTTCATCGTGTGAGTCCAGATTAATTTGTATGGTCAGATTCCCTTTTGTAGCCTCCCCAACGGCTGTTACGGTTTTTTCCGTTGTAGAGATTATTATTTTAGCCATAAAAATATTTGCAGCAAGAGAAAAAATAGTTGCGATACCGATTATGACAAATGGCACGGTTGTGGAATAGCCTGAATATAAAACCACTCCAAGTAAAAATAAAAACAGGATAAAAATAACGGGCGCCACCATTAACTTTTGAGAAAGCCTCATATCTGCCAACATTCTTTTCATACCCCTCTCCCTATTTTCTTAATGTAAGTCAAATACAAATTTACTTCAGCAATCAGTTTGCATATCTTCGATAGAGCTTTGTTCTCTCTTTTGCAACATTACTTTTAAGGTTTATCGGTCATTCAATTATCCTCTTAAGTAAAAAAGCGATGTTTCATTAGAAAAAAACAAGAATTTATAAAAAAGTGACTTTCTTGAAGCAGGCGCAGGAGGTTATTCCCCACAACCGAAGTTGCGAGGTTGTTGATTTGGAATTACCGCATAAGCGCCAGCATATCCCTTATTGCCCTGTTCAGCCCGACAAAAACCGCCCTGGAAATTATGCTGTGGCCGATGCTCAGTTCATCTATATCCTGAATCGCAACGATTTCCCTTACATTATGATAGTGCAGGCCATGTCCCGCGTTTACTCCCAACCCCAGTTCTTTCGCTCTTTTTGCTGCATTCACTACCTTTTTTAATTCCTTCTCCTGTATTGCTTCATTCTTGGCGTCGCTGTACGCGCCGGTATGTATCTCAATCATATCCGCCCCGATTTTATGAGCTTCCAGAATCTGTTCTTCTTCCGGGTCTATAAACAGGCTTACCCTTATCCCTTTTTCCTTTGCGCCTGTTACAACGCCCTTGAGCTTTTCGGAAAAGCCGATTACGTCAAGGCCGCCCTCCGTTGTCAGCTCTTCTCTTTTCTCTGGAACAAGAGTTATCATATCCGGTCTTATATTCCTTGCAATATTTACCATTTCTGCTGTGGCAGCCATTTCAAGGTTCAGTTTTGTCTTCACTGTTTCTCTCAAAATAGACAAATCCCTGTCTTTAATGTGACGCCTGTCTTCACGCAAATGTATAATAATCCCTGAGGCGCCTGCTGTTTCCGCTATGGCTGCCGCAAAAACAGGGTCCGGAAAATTTGTTCCTCTTGCTTCCCGTAATGTTGCCACATGATCAATATTCACCATCAGTTTTTGCATTTAACTCCTCCGCTAAAATATCATTTTTGATTTACCTATACTCTGGCTTTCCCTGCTTATCCTAATTTCTCTTGAGAACGATTTTTATCGTGTCCGGTTTGATTTTCCTTATTATTAAATCTTTAGCATCTAATGAAACGTCAATTGTTTCTTCATCAGATATGAAACTGCCGTCAACGGGAATCGTTTCAATAGAATCAATATTTTTCAGGCTGTTCTCGGAACCTTCTACACTCACATAACGTGGAGTCCATGATTTTACACTGTACATGTTCATCCATTTTTTTTCTAATTTTACAACTGTTTTTAATCTCTTTTCTATGGTCCCGTCAATTTCTACTACAATATAGTCGGGCTTAACCTCCTCGACTTGTACGCCCTTCGGCGCGCGTATATTGTTTTTTTGCAGATCATAGACATAACGGCCTTCTTTTACGTTTGAAAGATCAAGAGACACTCCGACATCACGGGCACGAATGTCTTTGAGTATCGATACCGGGCCGTTCAGCGTAACAAGCACCTCATCCGCGTCCATCTTGCTTACAATATAATCCCTGCTTAATTTGTCGGCGGAAACCCGTACGGAAATGCTCATCCTTGACACTCCCATATAGGAAACGGCAAGCCACAGCATTGAGGCAAGTACAATAGAGAGCGCTTTGAGCTTGAAGTCCTTGAAAATGTATTTAGATATCAGGTTCATTATAGTCTTTTTCCCCTGCATCATCGTCAACCGCCCGTCATATTAATTAATAAATCAGTGTTCATATTAAATATTTCTTCAATACTTTCTTCAATTCATCACCGCTGATGTTTGCTAATATACGGCCTTTGTATGCATATGAAATCCAGCCTTTCTCTTCTGAAACCACTACAGTAAGAGCATCCGTTATTTCTGTTATACCGACAGCAGCCCTGTGTCTGGTGCCGAACGTCTTATCAAGATCATCCTTTAATGTTAACGGAAGAATGCAACATGCAGCCCGTATTCTCCCTTCTCTGATTATCAGCGCGCCGTCATGGAGAGGCGATGTCTGTTGGAAAATACTCAATAACAGCTCTGTATTTACACTTGCATCCATTTTTATGCCTACTTCCATGAATTCTTCCAGTCCGATTTCACGCTCAAAAACAATGAGCGCTCCTGTCTTCTTTTTGCCCATAGCTACACATGCATCGGAAAGCTCGTCAAAAAACATTGTCTCCTCAACGTATGTAATCTTTTTGAAGAAAGGGCTTCTGCCGAGAGCCATAAGCATTCTTCGTATGTCGTTTTGAAATATCACTACTATAACAAGTATTATTGAACCGACAAAGTTGTTAAGAATCCATCCCAGCGTAAAGAGTTCGAGTTTCTTTGAGAAATAAAAAACAAAGAAAATCATGATAAAGCCTATAATAAGCTGAATCGCCCTTGTCCCTTTTATCAGCAGAAATATCCGGTAAAGTATGAAGGAAACTAATAAAATGTCTAAAATATCCTGCCAGCGAATGGTTGGCATCATAATTATATCCTTTAAAGCTGCCGGGAATAAAACAATCAGTATCTTGAAAAGCTATGAACTCATTATAGCAGAAACAAGCTTCACAACTTTTTTTGCCTTCTTAACATCATGGACCCTGACGATATTCGCTCCGTTCCAGACTGAAATTGCAACGCTTGCAAGCGTGCCTTCAACCCTTTCCTGGAGCGGAGAATCGGTAACGTGCCCGATGAAAGACTTCATTGATGTACCCATAAGGATCGGCCTGCCCAGTTCTTTGAAATCATCAAGTTGCCTGATGATTCTCAGGTTATCCTCAACTCTTTTCCCGAAACCGATGCCGGGGTCAAGTATAATACGTTCTTCGTTAATTCCATGCTTCCCGGCAAAAGACATCCTTTCTGCAAAGAATGTCTTTATCTCAGATATAACATCTTCATATTGCGGGTTTTGCTGCATATCCTTCGGCGTCCCCTTAATGTGCATAATAACAGCGTACATGTTCAGCTTGCTTACAGTCGGCGCCATATCAGGATCAAACATGAATCCGCTTATGTCATTTACAATATCGGCTCCGGCATGATGCGCTTCCTCTGCAACCTGGGCCTTGTTGGTGTCGATGGATATAATTATGTCCGATTGAGTGCGTATGCTTTTTATGACAGGGATAACCCTGTTCAGTTCATCATCAACAGAAATTAGTTCCGAAAAAGGTCTTGTGGATTCTCCCCCCACATCGATAATATCTGCCCCGTCTTCAATCATTTGCAGGGCCTGCGTTATTGCATCTTCTCCTTTGTAGTATCTTCCCCCATCGTAGAAAGAATCCGGGGTAATATTCAAAATCCCCATGACAAGAGGATATTCGTTACACCGTATCTCCCTGACCATATTTGCTTTCCTTGATTATCACATCCAGTTCCTGTCCATCGAGAGCTTCCTTTTCTAAAAGATTGTCGGCAATATTATTCAGGGCAACAATATTTTTAACAAGTATTCCCTTTGCTCTCACATGACAATTGTTTATAATTCTCCTCAGTTCTTCGTCTATCTCCTGCGCGGTATTTTCACTGAAGTCTCTGTGACGGCCAATCTCTTTACCGAGAAAAATGTGTTCCTCATCCTTTCCGTAATTTAACGGCCCGAGCTTTTCACTCATACCCCATTCGCATACCATCTTTCTTGCTATTTTTGTTGCCCTCTCTATATCATTGCCTGCGCCTGTAGTAGAATGATTAAGAACTATCTCCTCCGCCACCCTTCCGCCGAGGAGGATGGTAATATTATCCAGCAAATATTCCTTTGAGTATGTATGCCTTTCATCAATAGGCAACTGCTGGGTAAGTCCCAGAGCTCTGCCCCTTGGAATTATTGTCACTTTGTGTATGGGATCCGAGTTCGGGATCATCTTTGCTACAAGGGCATGTCCGGCTTCGTGGTATGCAGTGTTTTTCCTCTCCTGCAAAGGTATTATCATGCTTCTTCTTTCAACGCCCATGAGCACTTTATCTTTTGCATGTTCAAAATCATCCATTTCGATTTCTTTTTTATTTTTCCGCGCGGCAACAAGAGCAGCTTCATTTACGAGATTCTCAAGATCCGCGCCTGAAAAACCGGGAGTTCCTCTGGCGATAATGGAAAGGTCGATATTGGCAGCAAGCAGAGTCTTTCGCGAATGCACTTTAAGTATTGCCTCCCGCCCTTTAACATCAGGGATGGACACAACAATCTGCCTGTCAAACCTTCCCGGCCTTAAGAGCGCGGGGTCCAATACGTCAGGTCTGTTAGTTGCCGACATGACGATAACCCCTTCATTTGATTCAAAGCCGTCCATCTCCACAAGGAGCTGGTTCAATGTCTGCTCCCTTTCATCATGTCCCCCGCCGAGCCCTGCGCCCCTGTGCCTGCCCACTGCATCTATCTCGTCGATAAATATGATACATGGTGCGTTCTTTTTTCCTTGATTAAAGAGGTCGCGTACACGTGACGCACCCACCCCGACAAACATTTCGACAAAATCGGAACCGCTTATGCTGAAAAACGGCACATTTGCCTCTCCCGCTATTGCCCGCGCAAGGAGCGTCTTTCCAGTTCCCGGAGAACCTACAAGCAGTACGCCTTTGGGAATCCTCCCTCCGAGTTTTGTAAATTTCTTCGGATCAACCAGAAAATCTATTATCTCCTGCAGCTCTTCCTTTGCCTCTTCAACTCCTGCCACGTCCTGAAATGTTGCCTTATTATCTTTATTTGTAAACAGCCTCGCTTTGCTTTTGCCGAAGGACATTGCCTTTCCGCCGCCTGCCTGCATCTGTCTCATAAAAAAGATCCAGACACCTATAAGCAGGAGCATAGGGAACCAGGATATCAGTATATTTTGCCACATGCCTGATTCTTCATCCGGTTTCGCATTAATTTTGACACTGTGTTGTCTCAGTATCTTTACCAGTTCAGGGTCATCAGGGGCATAGCTTTTAAACTCTTTTCCATCCTTATAGGTACCTACAATATTCTTTCCCTGAATTGTCACGGAAATGATATTATTCGTCTGGACAGCTTCAACAAAATCACTAAAGATCACCGTATCGTAAGCTTTTTTTGGTTTATAATAAATATTAAAGATAAAAAGGCCCAGGAGTACGATAAACAACCATATAAATATATTTTTGTTCACAGGGTTAATGTTTGTGTTTTTCGACATGTATGTTTTTACCATAAAACCCTTATGCTATCAATCATTTTAACGATTTATTTGAGGGATAATGAAGTTTTGCTTGACTTAAAGAGCTTAATATATTATTTTAGAAAAATTCTTTGCAGGATAATAACTATGAAAACATTTTTTCCAAAAACTGATGAGATTTTAAGAAACTGGTATCTGGTAAACGCAGATGGTCTTACACTGGGAAGACTTGCGGTAAAGCTTGCGACAATCCTTAGAGGGAAAAATAAGCCGAACTTTACTCCGCACACAGATACAGGCGATTTTATTGTTGTCGTAAACGCAGAAAAAGTGAGACTTACCGGAAATAAGCTGACTCAGAAAAATTATGAGAGACACAGCGGCTACCCCGGTGGTTTAACAGTTGTAAATGCAAAAACGATGCTGAGTAAAAAACCTGAAGATGTTATAACCTTAGCAGTAAAAGGTATGCTTCCGAAAAACATTCTCGGAAGGCAAATACTGAAAAAACTGAAGGTCTATAAAGGCAATGTGCATCCCCATCAAGCCCAGATGCCGAAGGAACTGGAATTAAAGGAGGTAAAAGGTGCCTGAAAAAAGGTACTACGCTACCGGCAAAAGAAAAACTGCTGTCGCAAGAGTGTGGTTAAAACAAGGTGTAGGCAACTTTATCATAAACGGGAGAGCCCTTGACAACTATTTTCCCGTTGAAGGTCTGAGGATCATGGTAAATAAACCGTTGGTAATAACAGGCCATACAGGAAAGTTTGATGTGGTCGCAAATATATATGGCGGAGGCATCCCTGCGCAGGCATGGGCTTTAGGCCATGGAATTGCAAAAGCTTTGCTGGAATTCAACGCCAATCTCCGGGCAACCCTGAAGAAACAAGGACTCATCACAAGAGACCCCAGGGCAAAAGAGAGAAAGAAATACGGTAAAAAGGCAGCAAGGGCAAGTTTCCAATTCTCGAAGAGATAATAATCTTTCATGTTGAAAGTCGGTATAATAGGCGCCACTGGGTATACAGGGGCGGCTCTTATACCGTTGCTTTTGACTCACCCTGATGTAAAAATTACTCTCATTACCTCAAATACGTACAAAGGGGAAAAAATATCCCATGTTTTTCCTGTTTTTAAAGGTGTTTTTGAGGAAAGACTCTTTTCTACTGATGAAGATCATAATGGCACATGCGATGTATATTTTCTGGGCCTGCCCCATGGTAAATCCATGGAGGTTGCGGCGCGCCTTTATGACGATAAATCTGTCATTATCGATTTAAGCGCTGATTTCAGATTCGAAGACATAAACATCTACGAAAGCGTATACGTAAAGCATACCGCACAGGATCTCATTAAAAACGCCGTATTCGGTCTTCCCGAACTGTACCGCGACAGGATACAAAATGCGAAAATCATCGGCAACCCCGGTTGCTATCCGACTTCTGCCATCCTTGCGCTTTACCCCCTTCTCAAAAAAGGTCTATTGACAGGTGACATATTTGTTGACTCAAAATCCGGTGTAAGCGGAGCAGGCAGGGAAGCAAAGCTCGGCAGTCTTTTCTGCGAGGTCTCAGAAGGCTTCAGAGCTTACAACATAGGAACCCATCGTCATGAACCGGAAATACAGAAAGAAATAAGCAAGCTGCAGCCCTTAAAGGTCATGTTCACCCCTCACCTCCTGCCGATGAACAGGGGTATTCTTTCAACAACTTATGCCAGGCTTGAAACACCTGCCGCAACAAAAGACATATTAGAGCTATATCACGAAACATATAATAGAGAGCCTTTCATTCGCATCATGGATGAAGGACAATATCCTGATACGCGCTTTACCAGATATTCAAACTACTGCGATATAGGACTCAAGGCCTTTGATGATGGAAGAATCATCATTATCTCCACAATAGACAATCTTATCAAAGGCGCATCAGGCCAGGCAGTTCAAAACATGAATATTGCCCTCGGCATAGACGAAACCGCAGGCCTGAAGGGCATCCCTCAATACCCGTAGCTGTTGATCAACAAGAATATCAAGCCGATAAAATGGAATGGAATGATTCCGGTGATTCATCCGATGAATTTTCCTTAAATAACAAATATTAATTTCTCTTAATTCAGGGCTTTACAAATATTTTTATTTCTGAGATACTGTTTATTATGATTCTTTTTGGAAGGAATTAGCATATGGTTTCAAAAAAGATCAAAACAGGTAGGAAGAATATGTCCGACAAACTCGATGTAATTATTGTTGACGATGACCCGGCTGTATGCGGTGTCGTCAGGGAAATTGTGGAAAGATTCTATACATGGGGTGATGTTATCGCCTTTACGGATAGCGATAAGGCAATTTCCTATTGTAAAAACATGAAGGCAGGAGTGGCAATATTTGTGCTGGATGTTTTTATGGGACAGGAAACCGGATTCGGTTTCCTGGATGAGATTATAGACAAGTTTCCCATGGCATACGAGGACACCATTATCATGACAGGGAATGCCAGCGATGATGTGGTAAACATGTGCGTTGCATCCGATATAACATATCTTATAGAAAAACCCATAAAGGCTTATACCCTGCAATTAGCAATCAGGGCAATCGTTGCAAAATATTTACGTTTTGCAAAGAGGCTCCTCCAGGACCCTGCTTTAGCTGAAAGCATTGCAGGATTTTAATACAAAGCCGCCGGCATTTATCCATTATCAATCCTTGTTTTTCATCTTGTCTATTTCATGAAATATCGGCAAGTGTCTTTGATTCAGGATTAGATTTATACGCCTTTTTCTATAAGCTCGACAATTAACCTGTCTCCAAGAATAAAGAAGGCGATTCGCGAAACACCTTCGCACTCCCTTTTGAGGTTTTTGTCATAGGCTTCACAGTCCTCAACGGGATTGACCATTTTAAAACCTTTTTCAACAAGGTTATTTGATATCTTCACAATATCATCCACCTCAAAACAGAGATGGTGAAGACCTCCCCCGTTTTTTTTGAGAAAATTGGTTACCGGTGAAATTTCATGCGTCGGCTCGAGGATCTCCAGATAAACATCGTCCCCTTGACCTATATTTATGAATGAGGCCGTCATCCTCTGGCTCGGATGTTCTACCGGGTCAGTTGCTTCTGCCAGCCCCAACTCGCGGAACAACTCCGCGTACCGGTCTATATCGTCGACAACAAATCCGATGTGGTCGAGTTTAATCACAGCCAACCTCTTAATTGTCAGTGTTTCAGTCTGTTTTGAATTTCCTTGACTAATGCGATATTCTCAAGATGTCCTGTCTGTCTTGCCGTAACCTTACCTATAATAGGCCGGTTAAGAAGATACAAATCTCCGATGAGGTCAAGGATTTTGTGTCTTACAAACTCGTCCTCAAACCTGAGTTTTGTATTAATAACCCCTTGATCGTTCAGGATAATGAAATTACTTATCCTCCCGCCTGAACCAAGCCCCATATTCTGAAGTTTTTCAAAATCCTTAAGAAAACCGAATGTCCGTGCAGGAGCTATTTCTTTGAAAAAAGATTCCTTATTACAAACAAAAGAGTATTTCTGAATGCCAATGGGCATTGGATGCTCAAGGGTATAATCTATCTCAAACACATCTGACTGTTCAATAGACAGGTACTTACCGTCAGGCAGCATTGAAAGGCTGATGGTTTCCTGAATGCGCAGCGGTTCAATACCCCCTTCCTGCTCATCAACTCCTGCTTCTTCGATTTTTTCACATATCTCAAGAGAAGACCCGTCAAATATAGGCACCTCCTCGCTTACTTTTATGAGAAGGTTGGTGATACCGTACATATGCAATGTTGAAAGGAGATGTTCAATGGTTCTCACAACGCAATTTTTACCCTTGACAGATGATGCGTAACCGACGGAAAAAACGTAGTCAATATAAGCAGGGATGCGTTCTCCATCAGGTACATGCTCGAATATAATGCCTGTGTTCTCAGGCATAGGCATGAGTATCATGCCTGTTTTTACGCCGGAGTGAAGTCCGACGCCATAAGCAACAATGCTTTTGCCTATGGTTTTTTGTTTATATATGTCAACTCCTTTTGCAGCTCCGATCTTGAAATCTGCCGCTTTGTCAACAGCCCTGGCCTCACCGGCAAGGCCTCGCGAAATTACCTCAAGCACTTTATCTATAGACAGCGGCTTCTCAAGAAAATCGTAGGCGCCTATTTTCACAGCTTCCACGGCTGTAGAGATCGTTCCATGCCCTGATATGACAATAACCATGGCATCCCGGTCTTTTTTCTTGATCATTTTCAGCACCTGTAAGCCGTCCATTTCAGGCATCCACACGTCAAGAATAACTACATCGGGTTTTTCCCGATCAAAAATGGCAAGTCCATCTCTGACATCTGCTGTTTTAAAAACCTGGAAACCTTCATCCTCAAGGATGGATGAAAGGCTGTCCAATATAGCCTTTTCATCATCAATAATAAGCAATTTAGTCATGGGTGATATTCTACTTGAAACAGTGACAATTTACAACCGTTAACCGTTTGCAGTTAATTGGTTTCCATCTGGAGTCTCCAGATAGAAACCAACGGCTACCGAATCGGAAAGGAAGAATCTGACCTTCGAGCAAGGGAACCAAATAAAACTCTGAATTATCTGCTCACTTTAAATCCTACTTTTTCTATAGCTGCTTCAATCTCTTCCTTCTTTACTTTGGAATCATCATATTTAACATCTGCGCTTCCGACAGATACATCCAACTGCTCAATACCCTTTAGCGCTCCAATAGCTTTTTTAACGCTCATTACACAATGCTGGCAGCTCATACCCTCAATATTAATCTTAGCTTCTGACATGGCAAGTCCTCCTTTTATATATCAAAAATGTATAATTATTATAGGCATGAAACAGCCGTATTACAAGCAAAGGACGCGTTATTCTGTCATTCTAAAGCTATAGGTATTGAATTATCAGGCTCTTTCTCACATTGAGTGGGTAATTCCAATTCTAAATCAAGGCGCTATCATCGTTGGCTTCGTCATCGGCTCCTCCGACGTACTATTGTAGTACGCCTACATCCCCTCTTCCTTGCCGCCTTGATTTCATCCTTGATTTAGAATTGGAATAATATGAGATATACTCATTCCGATACTTCATATATTCAAAAAGAAAGTATGCCAATATGAGGATTTCAAGGTGTTATACATACATTTAGCGAGAGCTACGCGGTTCCCCAGAAGCAAGTACTTCGGGTAGAAATATGCCTCTCAGTACCTTCCTTGATGATTATTTTTAACGAAGCAGCAACTGCGTGGTTTCGCAGAGGCAAGGGTTACCGGTTAAAACGTACTTCTTTGCCCTTAATGGGACGATTATTTTTGTCACCTACAAACAAACGATTTAGAATAAAGGAGTTATCGAGAATTACGAACTGAAATGTGGTATAACACCAAGCTGAGCCAGAGGCAGGTTTTATTGCCGATTGGCTCCAGCGATTTGTTGGAACTTTTTTGCCTTTATCTGCTTCTCCATGTTGTTGTTTTAGTATATCTTCTATTCCGTTTTTTGTCTTTATTCTTATCTCAACCTTCAATAAGATAAAAACCCACCATTTTCAAGAATCTTCATTTTTTATGCTTTCCTGTACTCCACAAAAGACATTTTTCTTAAGGTTTCCATGTTTTCTAACACAGTGATAGAAAAATATATTTAATTGTCTAAACTAAAGCCTGTATTGGCTTTACAAAGATTTCTCACTTTTCTAAAACTGTTATAGAAAATACTATGGACATGATATCTGCAATTACCGAAAATGAATTTATTTATCATCATCTTGTTCCAACACAAAGGTCAGCGAGCCGCGCTTATTGCGGATTCGCTGCACCGACTGGATACTATTCAAGGCCTCCTCGAGAAGTGATAAAATAGGTTTTGCGAGGAACCAAATCTTACCCCTACAGGAGGAAACCTTATGAACTTTTACAAAGGTCAGCACAAATTTTACTGCGGTATCGATCTTCATGCAAGAAAAATGTATCTCTGCATTCTTGATGAAAAAGGAGATGTTCGACTGCACCGGAATATCAATACAGACAGGGAAGTCTTTCTCAAAGCCATTGCCCCATACAGAGAAGACATTGTTGTAGCTGTAGAATGTATGTTCACCTGGTACTGGATAGCTGATCTCTGTCAGAAAGAAGATATTCCCTTTGTATTGGGTCATGCTCTTTATATGAAAGCTATCCACGGAGGCAAGGCAAAGAATGACAAAATAGATTCACAGAAAATTGCAGTTCTTTTAAGAGGCGGCATGATCCCTCAGTCATATGTATATCCGGAGAAGATGAGAGCAACAAGAGATCTTATGAGGAGAAGGAATCACCTTATGAGAAAGAGGGCAGAGCTTCTGGCTCATATACAGAATACCAACAGTCAGTATAATCTGGATGAGACATTCGGTTGTATTGCAGTACCAAGCAAAAGGGGAAACATTATCGATAAATTCGATCATCCTGCTGTTCAAAAAAGCATTGAGGTAAATCTCAAGGTTATTGCTACCTACGATGTCATGCTCGCCGATCTGGAAAAAACAATCCTGAGACTTGCTCAATACCATGACCCCGTATCTTATGCTTTACTTGATTCTATCTACGGTATAGGTAAAATAGGCGCCCTTACCATCCTCTATGAGATAGAAGACATCAGAAGATTCCCTAAGGTTCAGGACTTTGCCTCATATGCCCGATTGGTCAAGTGTTCCCACGAATCTAATGGAAAGAAGTACGGCAATGGTGGCAGCAAGATCGGCAATGCTCATTTAAAGTGGGCATTCTCTGAAGCAGCAGCTCTGTTTTTGAGAGGGAACGATCCGGCAAAGAAATGGTTTGAGAAGTTAACCAAAAAGCACGGCAAAGGAAAGGCATTATCCATCCTTGCCCATAAGCTGGGAAGAGCTGTTTACTTCATACTGAAAAATAAGGAGGCATTCGATATGCAGAAGTTCTTACGATAATTATGGAGGGAAGCGGATCAGCCCGAGTCCTAACTGGAACACATACGGGTATGAACACGTAACGTTATCTCTATAAGGGACAAGAGCAGCCATGCGTACAAAACGCAAAAGAGATGCTGTGACAGATAAAACCCCGGAACCATTTTGGCTTGATTGGAGGTCCGTTTTCGCTCCTTAAAGATGAAACAGACTTATTACAAAGGTTTCTGCCCCTCACCCGAGCCTGAAACTAACTGGTGATGAGCAATCATACCCTGACTTTTTGATGAGGACGGTATGAGGGTACGATAAATTTTCTAGGTCGCAGAGATTATGTTCTTTGCAATCCTGCTTGCAGGATGAACCTCGATAGGTGTTTGGTGCAGAAGCTTTGTACCGATATGAGAAATAAAGACAGAACCGTTAGCAATAGGTCAGATGGTCGGTCGTGGAGAGTACGAAAAAAAGTAAAGATTTTTCGTTCAGGGAGAGAATTATCTATTGACACGGGGAGGCCTTATAGGTGTTGGGCAATACATTGTTATTATTAAAGATATAATCATTATGTTACATTACAAATTCAAATGTCAAGGGCAGACCCTTTGACCCCTTTCGTACATTTACAGAAGCGGCTTCGCGGTTTTCGCAAAAGCAAAGGTTGCCGATAGAAATATACCCCTTAGTACCTTCCTTGATGATTATTTTTAACACCTGCAAAGCCTGGAGGGTTGGAGAGAATAAAAATGAAGATTACGACAACAAATTTAGTACCGATCAATATTCTTCATCTTATCTCGTCATTCACAAATTTATAAAAAGTTTGGAATGACGGACAAAGCCTGTTAGCCATATCTATTGATAGCATTTCAGCGATTTTTACGTTGTGCTTTGTGTTCAAATAAATTTTCTCTCCTTCGGATGTCTTATAAATTATTTTCTCAAGATATTCTTTCGGTGAATTTATATTTTCTGGCAGGCCCACTATATTTGGTCTCTTCGGAAGATTCATACTCTCCTTTATTGCATCAGCATCACTGAGCAACCACGCTTCTATTTCCTGAACGGGAATACAGATCAAATACTTAACAATAGGACACGGTTGGAGAGCGTTTCGTATCTTTCTGCGCAAGCCATTAAGCTCGTTAGTGTCTAAGTCATGAACCAGAATAAGGATAGAGCATTTTTTTTGACTTAAAATCCTTGCCCAGGCGTTGCATTTACGCCTGAGCTTGCCACAACCCTTACCAACAAATTTCTTAATTCCAATGTACTCATTGCCCGCAATGCGATGAATCAGAACTCTGATAGAATCAACATCGCAATCATCTTCTGCAATAACACCAATTAAAGGTCCTAATTTTCTATTCACTCTCAAAACCCCCTTCTCTCCAATAGTCACCGAGGTTGCCCGATTCTTCGAGATATTCGCGCAATGTCTTATAATCATTTCGGCTCATCGATTTGTTAAGTGGAGTCGCTATGGTGCCTTTTTCGGGCTGTCGCTTAACAAGAACGAGGTTTTCGGGCTTGAGGTGATCCAGAACAAAATCTGAATGAGTACTTATAACTATTTGTTTCTGCCTCGACTGGGATTTTATTAATGAAATTATGCTGCTGAGTAGACCGTGATGTATGCAAACCTCCGGTTCTTCAATTAGAAGAAGTTTACTATCATCCGTCAGAACATAAAAAAGTAATGCCAGGGTTTTAAATGTTCCTTCAGATAACTGATTTGGCGAAAGTTTACTGCCCGCAACGGTGAAAATGGGTATGATTAATAGACGGTTCCTCTCGATTTTCTTAATTTTGCCTGCTGATTGAACCTCATAAGAGCTAGAGGGCATCTCGACTTCTATGAATGATGTGTCATCCACTAATGCAATTCCGTCTTGGCCGACCGTACTCATGTACCGCTTAAACTGTTTATCTTGGGTCTTCCACGAGTTGTACAAGTCGAGGATGAACTGTTCATGGCCGACAAGCGGACGCATTTTTTTTAAGGGTCGATTCTCTTCAAGTTCAATTGAAACCGGACATCTTGACGGATCTGAAAATTGGCTGGCGCTATAATAGTTAATACCACCGAAGAATCTTACAATGTCCATTGCCAACAAATCCAACTCCTTGGGGAGGGAGCTATGTTGTCTGCTAATCGGTTGAAATCTTCCCCTCAAATTAATCCTAACTTGAGAATGGGACTGTTCACTAAAAGCCAAGTACTCTATAGGTAAATGAATCCATTTTGATTTGCCTGTATATTCACGAAAATTCCACCTTAAATTCGTAGACATCACATCATCAAAGTTTCGCTCATCAGTCTCAAAGATGACCTCGCCAGCTATATAAATAGTTTTCCCTCCATCTTCAATCTCAACTTTAATGTTGCAGCTATTATAAGGTGAATCTTGATTGGGTCTTAGAATAAACCTAGATCGGCAAGCTTTTTTCAGAAGAAGAAGTGCATTTAAAATGTTGCTTTTTCCGGCACTATTTACGCCAATGAGCGCTGTAAGCTCCCGATTCAACGGGAGCCGTGTTTTGATGCATGAGCGGTATGACATTACTTCGAGTGATTTGATTTTCATGAACATCCCCTTGCACGAGATATTGAATACAAGAGGTTATTGGTTGCCTACATTGATACTTATCGCAACTAACCTATGTAAACTTATGTGCAGTCATTGTTATTATTGCACAACTTTAAACAATATCAAGAATTATTTTATAATCAGCGTACTGATTGCCGGTTAAAATCTTGCATGCACAATGAAAACAGAAAAATCACTATAGCAGGAAGAAAGCAGTGCTTCAGGCAAAAATCACGTAGCGCTCATTTCAGGAAGGCAACCGTATACAGCAAGAGTAGGAAATGAGCTGTTATGCATTTGTACATTTCGTTCGGTTA
>CAZHHX010000003.1:0-28943 GCA_964532465.1 uncultured Syntrophorhabdaceae bacterium
AACGTATCGCCTACTGGACGAAACAGGAAAAAGACAGGAAAATACCGTCTTCTTTCCAGTATTAAGAATTTTATAGTTTTGATCTTTAAAAAAGGCCGCGCTTCATTATTTTGGTGAAGCGCGGCCTTTTCGATAAACAGCTCCCCAAGATAAAGGAGAATGTACAACGTGAATAGTATTCGCGATACCTCAGACAGGTTTATGACTCTGAAAGAGGCTGCCGCGAAATTAATAAAGAACGGCTGTCAGACGGCTATCGGATGGCTGACAGCATCTTCGATCCATTACCTTTCCCGGTTCAGCTTAAATTGATAGATCCGGCAATTTAAATACGACAGTTATTTGATAAATGATATCGATCCTAAAAAATTTAATACTGCGAAACAAGCAATAAATGTTATAACAGTATCCAAAAAGGTTATATAGAATGAATGAAACAAGCTTACAACTAAAAGGCGTAAAGGGCTGGCTCTTACTTATGTGCATAAGTCTGACAATCCTTGACCCTTCCTCTATCATTTTAAATTCAATTATTATGACCAATCTGACAAAGCCATATTTCGATAAACATGCCGAGTTATTAAAGATGGTGCTGATAAACGGGACATGCAGCATAGGATTGGCGGTTTTCAGTATCTATACAGGGCTGTCCTTATGGAAAGTCCTCCCCAATGCCTTAACCACTGCAAAAAAATATCTCATTGCCATCTCGCTGTATTCGGTTTTTTCATTATTTCTCCCGGTATTGGCAGGTTTTCAAGCAGAGTCAATCAAAGGTATTTCCGGGAGTAATGTTTTTAACAGCCTGTTGACTATCCTTTATGCCTCTGTTTGGTATCTCTATTTGAAGAAATCCGGAAGGGTAAAGGCAACCTATGGTTCTAATCTATAATTTGTAAGTCTAAGGAAATTCTTATAGAGAAGCATTTCCTTTTCTTCATAAGATATGGGTAATGCAAGAACCTTGGAGAGTTCGCTTTTCATTGAACCAAAAGGGACATCAGAACCGAAGAGAACTCTTTCGGGGCCTATTGTTTCTACAAATTTTGCAATCGTATCCTGAGACCCAAGAGCTGTATCAAAATATATATTCTCTTTTCTTCTAAAACTCCGCAAGAACATATGAGGATCGCCGCCAAGCATACCAAGATGCGGAATAATAAGGGGAATTCCCTGAGCCATCTCAACAAAGCGTTCAGTAAAAGTAAGCTCTTCTTCAATAATAACCGGCTTGCTTGTCTTTCTGATTTTTTCTATAAGACCCGGAAGAAATTCATCGTCCAGGACATCATAATTTGAGGCCATATCCTGCAGCCCCCTCATCCAATGCCATTTTCCCCCATAATATTGGCCCGGTATAGAAACAAAATCATCCTTATCATAGTTCTCCCTGATATAATGGTAGGGTATGAATTGAGAAATTCTCTCGGACTCATCGAGAAGTTTTACGTTAATTTCATTATCTGCAATTGCTGTAGACGGAAACGGTATAATAACCACATGCGTTACGCCTGACTCTCTCTGCTGCCTCTGCAGCTCCCCTGTAGTCACTTTCGTACCCATTGATAGGGAAGGTCCCCAGTGAGCATGGCTATCTATTATTATCTCAAAATTCATTATTGAAAGATGAATAGCATAAATGATATGGTGGTGTAAAGTCTTACATGGCACATACTGAACCGTTAATGATTTGTGTATTTTATTAAGGACGAGGTAATGCTTAAAGGCTTATGTTGTTGTGAGAAATTCAGAGAAAGAGGGCGCAGACTCTTGAAATGGAGTAATTATGAATCTAAAAACACCTTTTTTGACTGTTGATGTAATTATTCGTTATAAAGGAGGAATTGTTTTTATTGAACGGAAGAACCCTCCTCCGGGATGGGCTCTGCCAGGGGGATTTGTCGAAATTGGTGAATCTGTTGAGGACGCTGCAACAAGAGAGGCAAAGGAAGAAACCTCCCTTGATGTAACATTAACCGAACAATTCCATGTTTACTCAAAACCAGGCAGAGACCCCCGTTTCCACACTGTTTCAGTTGTGTTCATCGGCAACGGACAAGGCACGCTTCAGGGACAGGATGATGCAAAAAGAGCGGAAGTATTTCCTGAAAATCAATTGCCCGGACAAATTGCCTTTGATCACCGTCAAATCATCATGGATTATCTTACATATGTAAAAACAAATAAAAAACCGGACTGATAAAATTGTTGTCATATAAATTAAATCATCCTCAATAAAGTTTTGATCATTTTGAGAAAGAGAAATATATTCAGTTACAGGGAATAAATTGGATCATCTTATCAAAAAATATTTTCAGATTCTCGGGGTCTCAACATATGCTTCGCTTGAAGAAACAAAGCAGGCATATAAAGACCTGGCTAAGGTTTGGCATCCTGACCGTTTTATTGAAAATCCCCGCTTACAGAAAAAAGCAACGGAAAAACTCATAGAAATAAATATTGCCTATGAAAAGCTGCTTGCTTTTTACGAAAGAAAAACCGTTTTAACAGACACAAACATTTATCCGGATGCAATACAAGACGAATCAATTACGGAACTGTATGATGCGGCGCCTTCCGAAGATCCCGGCGGAACCGCCCCTAAAAAAAACAGGTTTTCAATATGGATTCCGGCATTTTGCGTGCTTGTTATTCTGACAATTATCGCAATAATCTATACAGGCCTGAAAAATAAGATCTTTGATTCCAATTCATCTCCTGCTGTTTCAATGCCGGATCAAATAAAATCTTCCCGTTCTGATGATGCTCAATCATCAACGGAAAAACCGGCAGTTGAGGGCAAGCCTTCAACAAAAACAGCAAACAATGCCGGGAAAAGACATTTGTTAATAAAAGAATACTTTACATTAGGCTCCACAACTAGCGATGTACTTGTTATACAGGGAACTCCGACTCTTATTTCAGGGAACAGATGGAGTTATGGATTCTCATATGTCGATTTTGAGGCAGGACGGGTGGTGAGTTGGTATAACAGCAAACTCGACCCGCTGAATGTAAGGATGATGCCTGTTAAGAAATCGGATACGCGGAAAGAATACTTCACATTAGGCTCTACAAAGGATGATGTGCTTGCCATACAGGGAACTCCGACTCTTATTTCCGGGAACAGGTGGAGCTATGGATTCTCATATGTCGATTTTGAGGCAGGACGGGTGGTGAGGTGGTATAACAGCAAACTCGACCCGCTGAGTCTAAAGATAGTGCCTTTCAATGAGCCTGAAGAAGAGAAAGAATATTTTACATTAGGCTCAACAACTAACGATGTACTTGTCATACAGGGAACTCCGACTCTTATTTCCGGGAACAGGTGGAGCTATGGATTCTCATATGTCGATTTTGAGGCAGGACGGGTGGTGAGGTGGTATAACAGCAAGCATGACCCTCTGATGATTGAAGAATAACCTTACTGCCGTAACAGGTTATTAAGGGATAGTCTCATGTTCCTATATCGCCTAATTTTTTCCCGAACAACGTTGGTTTGCCAAGGGTTTTTTTAAGATATTCCAGCATAAGTTCTTGAAGCATCTGCTCTTTTTTTATGTTGGCAAAAGATTCTTGTTCATCTGATTCGGTTTTACTGATTTTACCTGTCTCTATAGCTGAAGATCGCTGTTCCTGCTGCAAGACAGCATATTTCCTGCGTAAATCATCTGCCGGCATATTCGAAAGCCATTCGTAGACAGAAATTATCTGATTCGGGGCAGGCATACGAGGAGATTCCAGATTCATCCTGCAGTCACGGGAAAAACGTTTCAGCCCTTCAACAATATGTTTTGATTTGACAAAATTTATTCCTGACCAGCCTGCGCGAAGCCACTGAAAAACACCTGTTCTGACCATGGCAGGAGCAGTTCCGGATTCTACATATACACCAACTGAAAAAAAATCATAAATGTACGATTTGATCCATCCAAGACCCGCTCTTGTAGAACCGGGCTCCCCGGAGTAGTAGTAGCTCCAGGTGTTGTCATTGCCCAGAATAACCCCTTTTTTTCCTACATTGGATATATTGATCTGCTTTGATATGGAAACCATTACCTGTTGCCCTTTATGATTGAACAGAATAAGCGTTCGTTTCAGATCGTATTCATGGTAAACACCGGTGCTAAGGTCGGGTGTATCAGATTCGTGCTGTATTCCATGGATGACAACAGGAATGCCGCCAACAGAGACAGGCTTCCAGTTGTTAGGCAGTTTTTGGGTTTCACCTCGATAGGGCGCCCAAATAGAAAAGCGCAAAGAAGAGGGCCTTGTTATTACAGGCGGGATAAAAGGGTTATATGAATACTCTATAAATCGGGGGAAGTTGATTTTTGTGTCAAATTCATAATATGCCCCGGTACTTTCAATTGATTTCTGGAGGGCATATTCCTTACTTTGCTTGGAGCTGAGGACATAATCCACAAGCGCTGCAAGAGCCTGCTCATCAAGACCTGTTTTGGGCTCAATGCAAAATTTTATGAGCTTCATAGCAGCCTCATTAACAGGAACAGAGGTATCCATGGAAGAGAGCGCCGCAACAGGCTGACACATGAAAATCAATACCGGCAACAGGACAATGCATCTCAATAATTGATAGAAATAATCGTGTATTTTCATTCTGGAAATGTTACGGAAAACTCTCCTCGCATGCCGGTTATAATACAACCGTGGACTCCCTGTGTCAATAGAATACTGGAAGCCGGACGCAGACGCCTGATCTCTTTAGAAGTTTTTAACGATTCGATATTTTGGCGCAGGATGTATTTAGTGTATAGTAAGGAATGAAATTGATATAATGTTATGAAATGATGAAGTCAAGGAGGCTGTTGTGCTGTTAATAGGAGAAAACCTTAATGTAATGTCCAAAAAAATCGGGGAAGCTCTGAAGCAAAGAGACCCTGAACCTATCAGAACTATGGCGGAAGCGCAGACAAAGGCCGGTATGGACATGATCGATATAAATCTCGGCCCTGCCCGCAAGGAAGGGCCTGAACTAATGGAATGGGTTGTAAAAACCGTTCAGGAAGTAACGGATATTCCTCTTTCCCTGGACACTATGAATATAGAGGCCATTGAGGCAGGTTTACGGATTCATAAAGGAAAAGCATTAATTAATTCAATTTCCGCGCGGCCTGAAAGAATGGAGGCGCTCATGCCGCTTGCGAAGAAATACAACGCTTCCTTTATCGGGCTCACACTCGGACCTGAGGGTATTCCAAGGGATTCGAATGAAAGAGGGCTGCTTGCCGCCCAGATTATGGCAGAGGCAGCCATTTATGACATACAGGAAGAAGATTTATGGTTCGACCCTATTGTGCTGCCCATCAACACTCAGCAGTCTCAGTTGCAGGGCTGCACTGAATTTGTCATGATGCTTCCTGAACTTTCACCGGCTTCCAAGTCAACCTGCGGACTTTCTAATGTATCAAACGGTACGCCCAATAACCTCAGAGGAATCATCAACAGAACTTATCTTATTATGATCAAACGTTACGGTATATATTCGGCAATCGTCGACGCCTTCGATGCGGAACTACGCGCTATCGTAAAAGGCGAAAGACCCGAACTCGAAGCACTTGTACACAGGGTAATGGACGGAGAACAGGTAAATACCGACAAACTTTCAAAAGAAGAGATTAATTATGTAAAAACCGTGAGGGTACTTCTCGGGCATAACCTTTATTCAGATTCATGGCTGGAACTCTGAAATATAATATACCAGTCAACTGCTGCCTGCTGAAGCCGGCAGCAGTTGACTTACTTTCATTGGAGCAACGCAACTGCCTGCTTTATTCTCTCCACCCCTTTTTGAATAATTTCCATGGATGTTGCAAAGGAAAGTCTGATATAGCCTTCCTTGCCGAACTCTACTCCGGGCACCACTGCTGTATGGAATTGTTCAAGAAGCACTTCTGTCCATATTGACGAGTTATCAATTACCTTGCCTTTATATTTTTTGCCGAGTATGGCATTAAAATTAGGAAATACATAAAACGCACCGCCTGGACTATAACAGGTCACGCCGTCTATACTCCTTAATTCAGCCACAAGATAGTCCCTTCTCTTTTTAAATTCCTTCAGCATCATGGCAATGCTCTCCTGGGGGCCGTTCAGCGCGGCAACCGCTGCCATCTGCGCAATAGATGTGGGATTAGACGTGCTTTGACTCTGAATATTACCCATTGCCTTTATAATAGGAGCCGGTCCCGCAGCAAAACCGATTCTCCATCCTGTCATTGCATATGTTTTGGAGACACCATGACATATAATTGTTTTCTCTTTGAAAGAAGGATCGATTGATGCAATACTCGTATGGACATATTCATCATAGGCAAGCTTTTCATAAATCTCATCGGAGACAATATAAAAGTTATTTTCAACTGCAAGTTTTCCGATCTGTTCCAGGTTTTCACGATAAAATATGGAACCTGCAGGGTTTGAAGGATAGTTGAGGATTATTCCCTTCGTATTTTTATTTATATGTTTTTTCAGCATGTCTGCGGTAAGCTGGTAGTCTTCATTTTCATATGTTTCTACAAATACCGGTTTTGCGTCCGCAAGCTCAACCATTGGAGGATATGAAACCCAGTAAGGAACAGGGATAAGGACTTCATCGCCTTCCTGAAATATTGCCTGAAAGAGATTATACAGGGTATGTTTGCCGCCGCAGGAGATTATAACCTCATCACGTTTATATGTAAGCTCATTATCCCTTTTAAACTTCTCAATCACTGCGTCCTTCAGTAAATCAATACCGGCTGCAGGGGTATATCTCGTAAAATTATCATTAATCGCCTTTATTCCTGCTTGTTTTATATGTTCCGGCGTATCAAAATCCGGCTCGCCTGCGCCAAATCCGGCAATATCCAGTCCCTGCGCTTTAAGCGCCTTTTCCTTTGCGGTAATTGCCAATGTGGGCGATGGTTTTAACATTTCTGCTCTTTTTGATAACATATCAAAACCTCCTCTGATTTATTTTTCCATTTCTCATTATTGTATTATCACATATCGATTGAGAAACCAAAAGGATACTATTTACAATATTCCTGATATTGCTGTCAATCATATTTTATTATATGGTTGACAGGTTATTTGAAAATTATTCTAAAGCGCTTCGGCATTAAATCGAGCGATACTTCCGGAAATCAGGTTCCTCCTGTAAACCATAACAAAACAAAAGGAGGCTGCAACCAGGTAAAGTATTGCCAGCGCCATACCAATAATAAGATCCAACATTAAGTTTTCCGTAAATATACCGGATGCAAGCAGCCTGCGCATGCTTTCAAAAACATAAGAGGGCGGTACTAAAAGGGAAATATTCTTTAAATATGAAGGGAGAGTTGAGACCGGATAATATACTCCGGCAAAGATGGAAATTATGAGCGGTATAGGCCAGCCGAGCCACTCCGCGGAGGGACCGAGACGGAAAACCATGGCTGACACAAAAACTCCCATGGCAATTGCAAAGACAAGAAGTATACACATGAAAGGAAGGAGCAACAGGCCAATTTTCAAAATATTGTAACCGAAAATCATACCGGCAATAGCAGCTATGACCCCGAAACCGGCTATTCCGGTTGTTATGCTTGTCAGCACCAATCCGCCCAGATATTCCGCTATTGTGAGAGGCGAGGCAAAAAAATTCAAAAAATTCTGCGTCCAGATGTCTTCTAAAAAAGCCATCATAATCCCCTGCTGAATCCGTGTTGCAAAATCCCACAGGATTATTGCACCGAGAATAACGGTAATAAAACTGAATGTGTCCTCCCCCAGAGAGCCGAGGTATTTGCTTATAAAACCCCACTGCACAATATCAATAACAAGCCACAGAAAGATGCCGGTCAGCCTTGTAGGATTGCTCTTGAACAAAAACAACTGCCTGTAATAAATAGCTTTAATCCTCGATATGTTCATAGAGTCTGCTCCAGACAGAGCGGCTCGCGGGCAACGGCAATAAACAGTTCTTCCAGGTTTTTCTTCCCGTGTATTTCAGGAAGAGTCCTGGGATTGCCGCTCAGAAGGATTTTGCCCTGTGAGAGGAAAAGTACACGGTCACAAACAGCCTCGATTTCGGTCATGTTATGCGATGTCCAGAGTATTGCCGTTCCGGTATTGCTTGCAAAGGATTTTGTCTTTTCACGGATAAGCCGGGCAATACTCGGGTCCAGAGATGCCGTAGGTTCGTCGAGCAAAAGAAGGCGGGGATCATTAATAACAGCTTTGGCGAGGTTGAGGAGGCTGATTTCTCCTGAAGAGAGCAACCCTGCTTTAGTGTCGGCAAATTTTTGCAGATTGAAATCCCGTAAAAGGAGGGCAATTTTTTCTTTCACATTTTTTTGTCCATACAAGAGCCCGAATACATAGAGGTTTTGCCGGACAGTAAGATTTGCGGGGAGATGCGCATAAACAGCGGCAAAGTTAATCCTTGCGCTCACTTCAGATCTGTTATCCCTGATATTTTTCCCCAATATCTCTATAAATCCGCTTGTAGGCTTGAGAATACCAAGGATCATGTTAATGGTTGTCGTCTTCCCTGCCCCGTTAGGACCTAAAAGACCTACAATTTCACTGGGGTTTACTGTAAGAGAAATGTCATCAACAGCCTTAATTGCGCCGTAATGTTTTGCCAGATGACTGATTCTCAATATCGATCCCTCTGCCATAAAAAGCCTGCCTTAAAGTTTGCTAATCAATTAACATTGCCGGAAGCAGCGGCTTGCTAAAGGAACTGCAACAATTGTCTCCGACTCAGCAACAAAAACGCTTCACAAAGGTACACGGGCAAGGGCTCACACCCCGCTTCCGAATACATTATAAGACCCGGCATGATAATTTTTTTGTCACTCCTAATTCTTTATCAATTTCAGTCATTACGCAACTGATTTTTTAATAAATTACTAATTACAATGCATCCTGCGCTTGATATCACATAAATGGTTTTTTGCTTTAAATACAACACTTCGCGGTTATTTCATACTCTGTGGTTTCTGCCTGAAGACCATATATTCACAAGAAGAAGATACTTTTGAGCAAAAGAAGAACAGACAAAAGGAAAACATGGTGTAACTAACTAATATTAGAGAGAAAGCAGGATTTGTTACGTATAGCTTCCTGAAATTGATACTGAGTGGTTATTGCCTGAAGCCCTGCTTTCTTTCCGAAATGCGCACTGTGCGGCTATCCCCTTAGGCACTGACAACTTCCTGTAACAGCATTTGTCAAAAATAAGTAATTTGTACTGTGTTGCAATTGGCAATTACTAACAAGGTACTTATTATAGAGTTTTTATTCATGAAAACGGTACGTTCGTATTGATAGTTTGTTTTCTCTGCGTTATGCTTAGAATATGCTGAAAATCAGATCCCTTCAACCTGTGTGCAATATATCTTGTCTTCGATTCCGCAGATGAGGACAATCAGAAGCAGATCTGGGATTCCTGTGTTTCTTCTTGTTATATTCTCAGTTGTTTTTGTGATCGCCTGCTTGATTATCCCCGTACACGCCGACCAGTCACAAAGTTTCGTTTGGGTGGCGGACACCCGGGGCGATGCCAATAACGATCTTATAAGCACGAATATTCTCACCCCAATTGTGGACAGCATCCTCGCTATGAGCGTAAAACCCAAGGTGGTGATCTTCGGCGGCGACGCTGCTTACCGGGGCGGCTACGACACCGGCGTGACCAATCTGACAAAGTTCAAAGAAGTGTTCACGGATCGCTTTACAGCCGCAGGCATCCCTTCGGCCTTCGCCGTGGGCAACCATGAACTCTATACAATGCATCATGCTCCTAATCTCGCCGATCAAGCACTGCAAAGGCAGCAAGATGTCCAAAAATACTTTAATGGCACAGACTTGCTAACTATACAGAAACAGAATGTTCCTGGCCACGCCGAGCTCAATAATTTGGCCTTATCATTCCATATTGGTAATTCACTCTTCATCATTGCTGACAGCTTTTACGCCACTACAAATGCCGTAGAGCCGTCATACGGCATCAATGCGGCACAACAGACCTGGATGCAAGGCCTTTTGGCAAACAATACGGCTGCCCATACCTTTGTTCTTACCCACGTCCCGGCTTGGTCTCCCGAGATTCCTTCGGCGAATCCCAATATGACAGATACATGGCAAACGATCACCAAATCCGGCAATGCCAACAATACAAATGCCTCGATTCTATTTGCCGGACATGAGCACATTTATTACCGGACCCTGCACGACGGCACCTACCAGGTGCTGGCCGGAACCGGCGGTGCCCCTATGGGGTGCGAAGAAGACGCCACGTCATGCGACTACAAGGCGGTCTATCCGGGCGATGTCTATGCAGTGAGATACAACTACGCCGTCACGTCCATCAACGGCAGAGAAATCACGGTCAGCGTGTTCGACCAGAACAATTCGTCAGTCGACAATTTTCATTTCTTCGACTATAGCGGCGCGAACAACACCACCATCACAAATACAACCAACATCGCACCGGATGGGGCCCTGCAGCAGCCTACAGGCATCCTGGCAGGCAGCAATAACACCATCACCAACAGCGCTTCCATTAGCAACGTCGTCACCGGTATAGATGCCGTGAATAATAATACCATCACAAATTCCGGCAGCATCACTCCGTTGTCCGGGGGAAACGGCATCCATGTCTATGACAACAATTCGATAACAAATACGGCAACAGGCAGTATCACCGGAAACTCGACAGACCTGTGGGGAATACGTGTAAACACCGGAAACACGATTGTAAATAACGGTACGGTCACTGTGTCTGGAACAAACAGCATTGCATTCTTAGCGCAGGGTAATAACAATACCTTCACCAACAATGGTATACTCAGTGCATCAGGTGCAAATTCCTACGCGGCAAAGTTTCTGGGAACAGGAAATGCCCTCGTTAATTCCGGCACCATTTCCGGCAATATCTGGTTCGATGCCGGAAACAACTCCATAACCAACAATGGAACTATCGATGGTTCCGGCGGCCTCTACAAAAGTAATTCAGGAACATTGACCCTGCGTGGCCCCGCATTGTATACCGGGGGTACGTTTTTTAATGGCGGAGTTATTAATGTCACAGAAGATGCCAGTCTCGGAGCATCATCCAGCGGCCTGTTTTTTAATGGAGGTACCCTCCAGGTATCAGCAAACATGGCATCTGCCAGGAACGTGACCCTTAATTCCAGCGGCGGTACGTTCGATACCAATGGCAACACCCTGACACTTTTAGGCATCATCTCCGGTCCAGGAAGTTTTACAAAGGTGGGTGCCGGAACCATGGAACTAACCGGTGCAAACACTTATACCGGCGGGACATACCTGAATGGCGGTACAATCAATGTTAACCAGGACACCGGCCTGGGAGCATCATCCAACGGCCTGTTTTTTAGCGGAGGAACTCTCCAGGTATCAGCAAACATGGCATCTGCCAGGAATGTGACCCTTAATTCCAGCGGCGGTATATTTGATACAAACGGCAATACTCTGACCCTTTCGGGTGTTATTTCCGGTTCCGGGAGTCTTACGAAAGTTGGCGCCGGAACCATAGAGCTAACTGGCATAAACACTTATACCGGCGGTACGGTCTTTAATAGCGGTATAGTGAAGGCAGCGAACTGGTCCAGCATCGGCGGCAGTGCCAGTGCCCTGACCTTCGGCGGCGGCACTCTGCTGCTGGCAGGGGTTGACGTGCTACAAAGCGGTTTTGCTGTACCTGCAAACGGTGTAACCTTTAACAAAGTTTCAGGCGATCAGATGATAAATGGGGCTCTGTCAGGATCGGGTGCGGTAACTGTCAGCGGATCAGGGACCCTGACACTCTCCGGTACAAACACTTATACCGGCGGCACGTATCTCAATAGCGGGACTTTGAGCGTCAGTACAGATACTAATCTTGGCGCATCCTCCGGTATATTGGCATTCAATGGAGGCACTCTCCAACCCAGTATTCCCTTCAGTACCTCGCGAGCTATTATTGTAAACAGCGGGGGCGGCACTTTTAACAATAACGGCCAGGCTTCCAGCCTGAGCGGTTCGTTTTCCGGCAGTGGTCCCATTACGTTTGCCGGTTCTGCCGGATCGACTCTATCCGGGAACGGATCAGGCTATACAGGGCAAGCTACCGTGTCTGAGGGGCTGCTCTTTCTATCCTCAGGAGCTTCCCTTGGCGGTACGCTGACTGTTAGCCAAGGAGGCACTGCAGGTGGTTACGGAACATTCGGCAATGTGAGCAACAACGGAACCGTGTCGCCGGGAGGGTCCATCGGTACTCTCATTATCAACGGCAATTACACCCAGACTGTTAAGGGTACATTGAATATCGAAATGTCGGGAACAAGCAATGATCTTCTTACGATAAAGGGTACGGCCAGCCTTGGCGGTAAACTCAAGGTTCTATGGTCAGGAGGATATGTCCCGGAGCCTCAGAATACCTTTACCATTCTCACCGCCTCATCAGGCATTACAGGAAAGTTCCATTCTCATCTCACCAACATCACCCCTACAGTAATGTTTAAGCCCAAGTATAATATTCCCAATCAAGTCTATCTCATGGTTGAAAGGGATTACGCCAATGAGAACCTCCTTCCCTATTTCACTGCAAATCAGGTGGCGGTGGGTTCCATGCTGAATTCGGTGCGTAATGCAACAGCAGGTGATCTTGATACGGTTTTACACACCCTCGACGATCTCCCCACATATGGACAGGTAGCATACGCAATGGACCAGCTTGCCCCCAAAGGCAGTGATGCCCAATTCGGTATGGGGATAAGCAGCGCTTCTTTTCAGACAACAAATCTCTCTGAACGCTTAAGCGACCTCAGACACGGTATACGGGGAGTGAGTCTCAACGGACTATATTTTAAAAACGGGAATGGAATGCCGGTAATGCTTGCAGGTTTAAACCCGGATCTCATCGGTATGCTTCCCTCGGGAATGGATGAAAGATGGGGTTTTTTCGTAAAGGGTAATGCCGCCTATGGGAGTCAGAGAGACACACCGGACAGGACAGGATATGACTTCACTAATACGGGTGTTACCATGGGCTCGGACTACCGTTTTACTAAAAACTTCATTGCCGGTCTTATGCTGGGGCTCAATACCTCCAGGGCCAATGTGGATAACATGGGCAGCAAGGTAAAGATGGACGGCTATACCCTGGGGACATACGGGACCTATTATAGAAATAACTTTTATATGGACGGCAGCATAAGTTACGGCCTTGCCGACTACGACAATACAAGGCGCATTGTATTCCCCGGACTCGACCGCACAGCAACAGCATCCCCCAAAGGCAATCAGCTTACTATCTACGGAGGCACAGGCTATGATATTCACAGAAACAACTGGATCATCACCCCGAATGTATCCTTACAGTATATAAAGCTTGGGATAGACAGCTATAGCGAGAAGGGGGCTGATGCCATAAACCTCAATGTTGACAAACAGAATATTGAATCACTCCAGGGGAACATCGGGACAAGGGTATCCTATGCCTGGCAGAACGATAAGGCAGTCATCATGCCGGGAATCCGCGCCTCCTACGGATATGAGTTTTCAAGAAACAGTCAATATGTTACTTCACGGTTGGCTCAAGGGAGCTCTCCCTTCAGTATTGAAACATCATCGCCTGACAGGGGCTTCCTCTCCCTTGGAGGGGGAATCACAGTATTGACCAAAAATGATCTGTCTTTATCTGTCAGCTATGATGCCCAGATAGGCGAGGCAAGCTATATTGCCCACAGCGTCAATGCAGGTTTGAGAATAAGATTCTGATAATTGCATCGTAAGCCTTCTTTCAGGTCATGGACGTAAGAAGAGAATTTCAGAGCAATTGGTGCCGAATCAATTACTTGAGAATATTGAACTATTTATTATCTTCTAACATCAATCCATTAATCTACTTTTTTTGATCCATAATGCTGTTCATAAAACCAACATTTCTTCTCGTAATTCACAATAAAATTAAAAATGTCCTATGCTCATCTTTGACAGTTGCCAAAAAATAGTTGTCCCTTCAAGAACGGGACAACGTGTTTCTATGCATAATCCTTGCCTTTGGGAAACTGCGAAGCTTGCTCCCTGAGGATTTGCAATCACAGCCGCCGAAGGCGCTTGCTTGCTCTTATATCTGCGGCCTTGGTCTATCGCCCGGCTTTTTTATATTTACCGTTTCCGGGGCTTTCTGAACCTGATCTTTCATGAAAGCAACTAAAGCCAGCAGTTCATCAAGGAATGTCTGGAGGTCCGGTTTCGCGTACATCCCTGTCTTTTTTTCAAAGTATGATTTTGCGTTTTGTAAAACTGCAACCTTCTTTTTCATAGGTATGGGTTTCGATGTTGATTTCCCCCCGACTAAGACACTCGAGGGCAGGTGTTTGGCTTTTTTATAGGCGGTAAGCATCTTTTCTAATTTTGCATTGGTTACCGGCGTTTCCATTATTTCATCGAAAATAGTAAAAAAGTCGGGACTTCCAAGGTTAGCGGCGAAGATATATCCTTGGGAAACGGGCAGTTTTCCCACTGAAATTGTGTCCTGAATTTTAGAAACCAGTTTTAAGAGTGATATCGTGCGGAACAGCGTCCGCGTTGACTTCCCAGAGATTTTAGAAATGACAGACACTGTGTCTGTCATTTCCTTTGATACAGATTCAGGCTTGAGATCATAATTCATTAGTTCACTCATTACCCCGTCCAAATTGTATACATTCCCCGGATGTTTTGCCTGAAAAAAGGCGAGTATGCCTTTGGCCTGATCTATGGGATTCAAGTCCTCCCGCTGGAGGTTCTCTATCAATTGGATGGCCAGTATTTCGTCTTTTTGTGTGACTGCATTGACAATCCTTGCCGGGATAGTTTCCATACCGAGTTTCTGGACTGCCAGGTAACGGCGTTCTCCGCAGAGGAGAAGGTATCTATCATCTTTTTGAGTTACAAGCACAGGCTCCAACACGCCCTTGTTCTTGATTGATTCCATAAGGGCTTTAAAGGACTCGCTTGTCCTGTCAATAGCCGAACGAATCTGCTCTTCAACAATAATGTTTCCCATTGGCAGGTATAGAAATTCCGGGCTTTCCGCTGTTTTCTTTGTTGTCATAATTACTTTTTTTTAAAGGCAGTGAATAGTCGTTAGTGAATAGTGAAAAATAAATTCAGAGTCAACTCCCGTCATTCTATTCACTATTCACTATTCACTATTCACTGCCTTTAAAAACCTGTCATGCCTCTTCCATGACAGCCTTCTTTGCCGAAACCTCCAGCACCTTTTTTGTATCTTCCGTTATCTTGCATCTTTCATCAATCCTGTAACCGATAACCCAGATAATGTCATGGCCTGACACAAGAAGCGGTATATTGCCTCTTTCTTCTTTGGGTATCTTCTGAGATATAAAAAAATCCTTTAATTTTACAGGATTCTTCATGCCGAGGGGAACAAACCTGTCGCCGTTTAAAAAAGTTCTGACAGATAAATCCCCTGCCCTATCACTGTCAAAATGCACAGAGTATCTGTGGGGCGAATGTGTTGTGCTTGCATCCTGCATCACATGCGAAACATTAAGTATAATGCAGAATTTTTCCAGCCGGTTTTCTCCTTCTTTTATCGGAAATACATCTGTTATCTTCGGGGGAATCGGCTTTTTTGTAAAAATGAGCCTGTTATAAACTTTCTTTATCCTTATCCCCTGGGGCATGGCAAGCTTAAGATTGGGTTTTTCGCTTGATATGACTTTGTTTATCAGACGGGCATGTTCCCGCAAAGGAATAAAGTCCGGCTCAATCCGCGCGAATACGCTGACCATTACCCTGAATCTTGTCTCTTCATCTATGCCTTTTAAAGCATCTATCTCAAAAGAGATATCTTCCTTCTCAATTTTTAATTCTTTTTTCAAAAACTCCCCGGCCTTGTTGCTGTAAAGATTATTAATTGCCGTAATATCCTGAAGCAGCATAATAATCTTTTCTTTAAAAAGAGGATTTATGTTTTCCATGAGGGGGATTATCTGACTTCTGATATAATTTCTTTCGTATACAATTTTATCGTTGGAGGAATCTTTCACATACATTATTGAATGCTCTTCAACATATCGTTCTATCTCAAAACGGTAAACATCGAGGAAGGGCCTGATTATTCTGTCTCTTTTTACAGGTATTGAGGAAAGACCTCTTACGCCTGTACCTTTTAACATCCTCAATAAAAATGTCTCTGCCTGATCGTCAAGATTATGGGCAATAGCAATTTTATTGAAGCCATGCGCACCCAGAATCTCCTCAAAAAAAGCATACCTCAAATCCCGGCCTGCGTGCTGGAGAGAAATTTTGCGGCTTTTCGCATATCCTTTTACATCGGCCTTTTTTAAAAAGATGGGGAGAGAAAGCTTTCCCGAAAGATCTTCCGTGAATTTTTCATCCCTGACAGATTCCTCACCCCGTAACTGGTGATTCAGGTGAGCCAGACCGATTTTAAAATCAATTTTCTTCGCTATTTCAGACAGAATATATACCAGAGTTGTTGAGTCTATCCCCCCTGAAACCCCGACAAGAACATTGTCTCCTGCTTCTATCAGTTTTTCTTTTTCAATTATCTTTTTGACTTTATTGACAAGATTCACAATTTTGCTTTATGAATTACTTCATCCACCATGGCAACTCGAACAGTTTGAGGAGCCGCAGCTCGCGCAGGACGATCCTGCCGCATCCATTGATGATGAAGTATACCGGGAACCCACAGAAAATCCGAATGATGACATCTTTTTTGTCGGATTATCCGCCCCGCATGACGGACACTGCGGTTCATCATTTTTAAATACGAGAAGCTCGAATTCATTACCGCATTTATCGTATATATACTCATATATGGGCATGACTACTACCTCCTTACAACCTCTTTGCTTTTCTCATCTCTTTAGACAGATCGTCAATAAGCTTCTCCAGTACGTCCTTGTACGCATTCAAATTTTCAATATCCGCTTCCATTACGCGCGCCTGCTCAGCAAAAAGCAGGGATCTGGAGAGCTTGTTTATAAAATAAAAATGTATCGCAGAGGCATAGGTATATAAAAACAATGCTGTTTTGTTTTCCTTATCCTTCTTCAATACTTTTCTAAACAGTAAACGGGCATGATCATAATATTCACTTTTAAGATAACTCTTTGCTGCTCTTAATATTAAAGCGTCTCGTCCGTCATGATACAATTCATTCAGAATTCTTTCAAATTCCCTTTTTCCATAAATTGATACAAAAGTTTTTTCATTTTCAAGAATAAATCTCGGCAGCAGGTAATTATCTTTATACAATTCAATTAAACTTATTAATTGGCCTATAAGCTCCATTGTCAAGGTCCTGATTTCTCTAACCCCTTCTTTAAGCCTTATTTCGGCCTTTTTTGTGAGCATTTCAATTTCCCGCACTATTTTCTTTTCCATCACAGTCAGTGAATCGGATTCTTTATCCTGATTAGGCTGGTAATACTCAATCTGATAAAGATTTTCTCTTAATTTCATGGCTTCGTGAAAAACATATCCTACTGTTATATCGTACAATTTCTCTTTATAATTTGCCTTGTCCGAATTTCGGAAAAGATCATGGCACATCTCTTTCAGCCTGAAAAGGCAACTGCTTCCTTTATCATCAATAAATTCCTCAATATTTGAAAAAAATAAACACCTTTCTTTAAAGAGAGCCATGCATTCTGTAAATTTGTTATGAACACATATCGATTCTTTGATCAGATCAATTTGCTTCTTTTCTATATTGGTCATTGCCTGTTTCACCTGTCTTTCCGTTCATTAGAACACGCAGTTCCTCCCCGTCAATCGATTCTTTTTCAAGGAGGGTCTTCGCTACCTTCTCTAAAATATCCTTATTATCAACCAACAGCAATTTGACTCTTTTGCATGATTCATCTATTATCCTTCTTACCTCATTATCAATTTCTCTTGCTGTTTCTTCACTATAATCTTTTACTCCAGCGCCCGGATTTATATCCAGAAAAAGTGGCCTTCTTTCCCCTTCAAAAGTAATGTATCCGAGCTTTTCGCTCATGCCGTATTCCTTCACCATGGATTTCGCAATATCCGTTGCCCTGAAAAGGTCATTTTGCGCGCCCGTGGATATTTCGCCGAAAGCTATCTCTTCCGCAATCCTGCCGCCAAGGAAAACACCCATTCTGTCAATAAGTTCTTTTTTTGTCATGAGATATCTGTCTTCAGTCGGAAGTTGCAATGTATAGCCCAATGCCGAAATGCCTCTCGGTATAATGGATATTTTATGCACAGGATCGGTAGTTTCGAGGAGTTCAGCCATGAGCGCGTGGCCGGTCTCATGATAAGCCACTATCTCCTTTTCTTTTTTATTCATAACCCTTTTTTTCTTTTCAAGACCTGCCACAACCCTGTCAATTGCCTCTTCAAACTCCTCCATGGTTACTGATGTCTTTCCTTTTCTTGCAGCAAGCAAGGCCGCTTCATTAATCAAGTTAGCAAGATCCGCACCGACAAATCCGGGCGTACGCGCCGCTACCACCTTTAAATCTACATTTTCCGCCACCTTCACGCCGCGAACATGAACTTCGAGTATCTCCTCTCTTCCCTTAATATCAGGTCTGTCAACAAGAACATGTCTGTCAAATCTTCCGGCCCTCAGAAGGGCAGGATCAAGTATCTCCGGCCTGTTCGTCGCGCCCATGATTATAACGCCTGCCTTTGTTCCAAAACCATCCATTTCGGCAAGAAGCTGATTCAGGGTTTGCTCCCTCTCGTCGTGCGATGAAAGCGGGTTCATGCCCCTCGCCTTTCCCAGCGCGTCAAGCTCATCAATAAAAATAATACAGGGTGATTTCTCTTGTGCCTGGGCAAAAAGATCTCTTACACGGGAAGCGCCGACGCCTACAAACATTTCAACAAAATCAGAACCGCTCATACTGAAAAAAGGCACTTTTGACTCTCCGGCTACAGCTTTCGCAAGCAGCGTTTTGCCGGTTCCCGGCGGGCCTACAAGCAGTATACCTTTGGGTATCCTGCCGCCGATATTGAGAAATTTTTCCGGTGTTTTCAGGTACTCAATAATCTCTTTTAACTCATCTTTTGCTTCGTCTACGCCTGCAACATCATCGAAAGTAATTTTTATTTCATCTTCAGCGTATATTTTCCCTCTGCTTTTACCGAAATTAAGCACGCCGGAAGGCGAGCCGCCCATCTTTTTCATTAGAAAATTCCATATCAAAAAAATAAAGGCAAGGGGCAGAACCCATGAGATTATTGCTTTAACAAATTTGTTTTCATACTGCCCTGAGAATTTAATATTGTATTTCTGCAGGTCTTTTACAAGGTCTGTGTCATCTACCCTGCTTGTCAAAAACTTTATTTTTTTAGCGTTATCAAGGGTAATAGTTCCCTGAATAACCTCTGTATCTATAATCAAATCACTGATTTTACCTTTGGCTATCGATTCCTTGAATTCGCTGTATGGTATATTTTTTATTTCGCTTGTGAAATAATATGTATTAATAATCGCTATGGCAATAAAACCCAAAATAAAATATATGTACGTAAAGCCCTGTGTTTTTTTATCTTTCGCCTTAGCTTTGTCTTTTATTTCAAGAAAAATATTCTTTCCCTTTTTCTTTTTCTGTTCAGGCTCTTTATTCTTCATGGTTTAAGAAGTGTAACAAATAAAAGTTGATTTTTAAACATGTTTTTCCCTGTTCAATTTTTAAAATCAACGTGTTATTATATATTTTGTATGTATGAGTCCTGAACCCAAATAATTGTAAAGAGGAGGGTAAAATGGAAGAAACACTGATTGGAAGGGTTGAAAGGTATTTTTCAAAAATTGGTGTTGCCGCAATAAAGATTACGGCAGGCGAGTTAAAAATTGACGACAGAATATCAATAAAAGGTCACACAACAGATTTTGAACAGGTTGTAGAATCAATACAGGTTGAGCACATGAACGTGGAAAGCGCGAAGGCAGGCGATGATATCGGTATAAAAACAAAGGAGAGGGTAAGGGAAGGCGATACTGTATACCTTATAGCACAATAAGTTTTTTAGTTTTCTAGTGGAATTTGGCTACGGTATAGAACACAGGTGGGGATTGGGTTCATCATTGGCAGCAAGGGTTTTTTTGCTAAAAAAAGCCGATAAAGGCTTTATGCATTAGGGAACATACAAAAAAGCCGTCGAATATCATTATCCGCTTAAAATGTCAGCTTAGAAGTTTACGCGGTTTCCAAGAGAACCCTTAAAAATAACCGGGAGGAGATATGGAAGAAAGGTATAACATTGGAAATTACCTTTAAAACTCTTAAAAACAGAATAAAAAGAGAAGGGATTGTAAAAGAGATTCGCAAAAAGCATTTCAACGGCAGGGTATACCTTGTAGGCGGCGCGATAAGAGAGTTGTGTCTTAAAAAGAAGCCGAATGACTACGATTTTGTTCTGTCAGAACAAAAAGATCTGATAATTTTGGAATCATTGTTCGGAGCAGGCGCCTTTGTCTTAGGAAAGAAACCAATTCAGGCATACAGAATTGTAAGGGACAATATATCCGTTGACATTACATTCCTTAACACTACGATAGAAGACGATCTCTTAAGAAGAGACTTTACCATGAACTCCATCGCCTATGATATACATGGGGATAATATCATTGATTCCCTCAACGGAATCGATGATATTAAAGCAAAAATAATCAGATATCCCTCTAAAAACACTTTAAAAGACGACCCGCTGAGAATGTTAAAGGCAATCCGGCACTTTTCAGTGTTAAAAGGCTTTATGCTTCATAATGCGTTAAAAGATAGCATCACTGAGTTGGGGTATTTAATCAATGAGACGGCCCCGGAAAGGATTAAATATGAAATGGATCAGATAATCATTTCCGGAAATGTCGTAGCCGGTTTGAATACAATGACGTCTACAGGCCTGATATTCAAAATATTTCCTGAATTATTCGCGTTAAAACAGATGGATATAGAAAAAGGGTTTATTCTCGAAACATATGGCCACACTATTGACGGGTTTAAATACCTGAAAAGATACAACAGACTATACAGCCTCGATGAAAAAATACTTTTAAATGTCGGATATGCTCTGCTCTTCCATGACCTTGGAAAGGCTTACACCTTTTCTTTTGACGAACAAAAAGGGCTTGTTCATTTTTTCTATCATGAACGGGTCTCCTGTGAAATAGCTTCAGCAATCATGGAAAGGCTTAGATTCAGCACTCATGAGACAAAAACAATCCTTAGTCTTATCAAAAATCATATGAGAATATTTCTCATAAGCAGCAATGAATCCACTGAAAAGGCATTAAGGAGGCTTGTGTACAAGATGGGTGATTTAACGCCTTCACTCATATTGCTGACCTTGTGCGACATGTACGGAAGTTCCGGAGGAAAAGACAATCCGTCAACGAGGCGCATTAAAAGCAAATGCAGGGAAATTATGAATGAATACAATGAATGGCTGAAAGAGCCTCTGCCGAATCTTGCAAATGGTTATGACCTGATGAAACTGGGGTTCATAGAAGGCCCGGAAATCGGAAAGGCACTTGCAAGCATAAGGGAAAAACAGATTTCAGGAGAACTTAACGAAAAGGAAGAAGCATTACATTACGCAGGAACGCTGTTGAATACACAATCAGATAAAAATGCCCTTGATTTCTGAAGTTCCCGTAAAAACCGCTGCAAGCAATTTATTAAGGTATTGTCAAAAGTTGTATGATAAATGGAAATAATGAAAAAATTAAACATTTTCAGTCATATTGAAAAAGCACAATTTCTTGCCAGGCCGAACAGGTTTATCGTTGAATGTCTCTATAAAGGCAATATAATTACGGCATATCTCCCGAATCCGGGCAGGCTCTGGGAACTCCTGCAGGAGAACAAAACCGTCTACATCACTAAAACTTCCCGCATTCCTGAAAAGCGCACCGATTATACGGTCATAGCAGTCGAAAAGGACGGCGTGCCCGTCTTTCTCCACACGCACCACACAAATACTGTCGTGAAGTGGCTCATTGAAAGACAGGCTATGCCCGGTCTTGAAGACTATTCAATTGAAAAACCTGAATTTACCGTAGGAAGAAGCAGGTTCGATTTTCTGCTCAAAAAAGGCGATGACAAAATGCTTCTTGAAGTAAAATCCTGTACTCTCTTTCACGGCAGCATGGCAATGTTCCCTGACGCAGTGACAGACAGAGGTCGCAGGCATATTAAAGATATTGCCGGCTCTTCTTATTACGGCAGCATCCTCTTTGTCGTACATTCGCCTTCTGTTGCATATTTTCTGCCTGAATACCATATTGATCCGGAGTTTTCAAAGACCCTGTATGCTTTCCGGAACAGTATACTTGTAAAAGCAGTATCCGTTGCCTGGAAAGATGATCTTTCAATTGAAGACAAAGCAACTGAGCTTGCGATCCCCTGGAATATTTATGAAAAAGAAAGCGGAGACCGCGGGAGCTACATGCTCATTCTCAACCTTGATGAAGACAAAGAGATAGAAATTGGAAAGCTTGGCAGGGTTTTCTTTAAAAAAGGTTTCTATATTTACATCGGTTCCGCGATGAAAGACCTCGCCGCAAGGATAGAAAGGCACAAGAGAAAAAGAAAAAATCTCTTCTGGCACATTGATTATCTGAGAGAACATGCCGCCCTTGTCCATGCCGTTCCAATACGTTCTTCTTCACGGCTTGAATGCGAAATAGCCGGGTCTCTCCGTACAATTTCATACAGCCGGATAAAGGGCTTCGGCTCTTCGGACTGCGAATGCGATTCGCACCTTTTTTATATGGAAAGAAATCCTGTTGAATCGAAGGAATTTATTGACCTGCTCTTATATTACAGGATGGAGCGGATATTAAAAAAAAATGATTTTGTCAATGGTATTCAGGATTAAATGCGCTATCAAGTCAACTCTCCCGTAATTCGCTGTAGACCTCCACACGATTTCGTCCGTTGTTTTTGGCCTGGTATAAAGCTTTGTCAGCGCGCGCAATGAGCTGGTCGGCTGTTTCTATGGCAGGAGCAGAGAAAATAGCGACTCCAAAGCTTATCGTAATCTTTAATTCACCATATGATGGGTTTTCCCAGGTTCGTTGTTCCACTTCTTCCCTCATACGTTCGGCAAGCTCTGTTGCCCCTTTGAGTTCAGTCATCGGGAGAAGAATAACAAACTCCTCTCCGCCGTAACGGGCGATAATATCTCCCTCACGCATGCTCTCTTTCATTAACTCTGCCACTTCCTTTAATACCCAGTCTCCTGTCGGGTGCCCGTACTGCGTGTTAAAGTCGCGGAAAAAGTCAATATCTGTCATAATGCAACTCAAGGGGGTACTGTAACGCCGGGTAAGAATAAACTGCTTTTGAAGCTCTTCCGCAAAATAATGACGGTTGTAGAGTCCTGTGAGTTTGTCGGTCAGGGCAAGCTGTCTGAGAGTATGGTAGGATTGTTCCCCGTCCGTCAGACGATTATAGAGATTCTCGACAACCTCCCGGATGCGCACGAGAGAAGCTACACGGGCAAGGAGTTCCCGCTCATCAAAGGGTTTATTCAGATATTCATCAGCGCCGACTGTCAGACCATCAACCTTATCCTCAATATCAGTCCGTTGTTCTGTTAACATCATGACGGGGGTGTAGAGCTGTGAACGTTGCCGTATGCGGCGGCATACGCTGAAGCCGTCAAGGTCCGGCAATACAACATCGAGAATTACTATGTCAGGTTGTTCAGCCTCGGCAATTTCAATCCCTTTTTTACCGGTTTCAGCAAATGTAACCCTATACCCCGCGTCCTCCAGCAGAAGCCCGGTATAGCGCGCCTGGGTGGGACTGTCTTCGATAAGGAGAATATGCCTCATAACCATTTTTTCTGCCATTCCACTTACTCCTTTTGTTTTATAATATTTTCTGTAAGGCCTAAAAGCCGGGACGCAATCAGGTTGAGATTCAGCATTTCATCTGCCGCGTTCAGCTCCGCTGCGGCGGCGGGCATACCGTAGATAACACTGCTTGCTTCATCCTGGGCAATAGTGTAAGCGCCGGCATCTCTCATAGCCTTTAGTCCCTGGGCGCCATCTTTCCCCATGCCGGTCAGCAGAATACCGATTGCCTCATGTCCGAAATTTTTAGCTATTGACTCAAAGAGGACAGTTACCGACGGACGGTGACCTCCCATAGGGTCAGACGGATCAAGCCATAACATGCCGTTTGCTTTGACAGTCATGTGGTTGTCTTCAGGGGCGAAGTAAACGGTGCCGGCCCGGATCATCTCGCTTTGTTCTCCCACTTTACACAAAAGAGGCGTCACCGATGAAAGCCAGCTTGCAAGACCGCAGACAAATCCCCGGCTTATATGCTGGACAACAACAACAGGGAGAGGAAAGGTGACGGGCAGGCCGCTTAAGATTGTCTGCAGGGCAGGCGGTCCCCCGGTGGAAGCCCCTATGGCAAGCAGGCGGGCTGAGGTGCGAATATGCGATGAAGACTGCTGCCTTACCGGGGCGGCAGGGGTTGCTATGCCGTTAACAGATATTGGAGACTGCTGTTGCAGCAACAGGTTCCTCCTTACTACCTTGACGGATGACATGGCTTTGACCTGACTGATGAGATGTTTTGATTCTTCGCTTTTGGGGTCCAGAAGTTTCGGTTTCTGGAGAGCCGTGAGTGCTCCAACCTCCAGAGCCTTAAAGCTGACTTCGATCATATGCGGGGAGTCGATACCTGTAACAACGATTATGGGGCATGGAGCTTCGCTCATAATCTGACGGATAGCCTCGTAACCGCCCATGCCCGGCATCATAATATCCATTGTAATAATATCAGGCCGCAATGTTTTTGAAAGGGTTATGGATTCTTCACCGGTTCGCGCCTCACCGACAACTTTCAGTTCCGGGTCGGACTCCAATATAAACCGGATCCCTAACCGGACCGAACTGGAATCATCAACAACAAGTATTCGAATCATTCGATATTCCTTAATATTTGGATAGAACTCCCCATTATCCTATCAGCCTTTCAATGGCTTCAATCAGTTCCCGTTGATCGAAGGTGCTCTTAATAATATAGGCATCCGCCCCTGATTCCATACCTTTCAGACGGTCCTGCGGCGAATCAAGGGAAGTAATTAATACAACCGGGATATGGGCATACCGGTCATCGCCCTTGATAGCCTGGGCCAGATCGAATCCGTTCATTCTCGGCATATCAATATCCGAAACCACAAGATCGGGCAATGTCTTTTCATTGCCGTATATCAGTTCCCATGCTTCCTGACCGTCAACAAGGGCGACGACGCTATATCCCGCGTTTTCCAGGATATGCTTTTCCAGGGTTCTGGTTGTGATTGAGTCATCCACCACTACCACAAGGCGGCGGCGAGGTTCCATAATAATAATGGGGAGCGCCGCGGAAGCGGCTGACCTGGTATGAATGTACTTCATCACATCGGCCACATTCAGTATGGTAACTAATTGACCATCGCCAAGGATGGTAACTCCCCCTATATTTCTTACCCTTTGCAACTGTTTTCCCAAGGACTTGACAACAACCTGCTGCGTTGACAGAAAGGCGTCTACACGCAAAGCAATACGTCTTTCCACAACAGACGCGATAACTACAGGAATTTTAGCATCCGGCGCCATGGGCTGCTCTGCTGCTCCGAGTTCAATGACATGGGCCAGACTTATGAGCGGCAGCGGGCGACCCTCGGCGTAGATGGCCGGATAGCCTTCAATGCTTTTTATCTGTTCAGGATTGATGCGCAACATCCTCTCCACGTTCATCATGGGTATTGCTACGGTTTCTTTCCCCGCGCGAACGAGTAAAACATGGCTGGTGGCAAGTGTGAGGGGCAATACAAGCATAAATGTTGTGCCCAGTCCCTCCGCAGTTTCCACCTGTATCATTCCGTGCATCTGTTCCAGGTTCTGCCGGACAACATCCATGCCGATTCCGCGGCCGGAAATGTCGGTGATCTGTTTTGCTGTGGACAATCCTGAGAAAAAAATCAATTCAATAGTCTCGTGAGCGCTTAGCTCTGCTGTTTTATCTGATGAAATAAGACCATGTTCGACGGCTGATCTGCGTACAGCCTCCAGGTTGATGCCGCGGCCATCATCAGACACTGTCAGCACGAGATTATTGCCGCGTTGTTCCGCGCAGATACTGATGGTTCCGTAATGAGGTTTTCCTATGGATAGACGCTCTTCCGGGGACTCTATACCATGGTCTACGGCATTGCGCAAAATGTGCATCAGAGGGTCTTTCATCAGTTCCAGCGCCTGACGGTCCACCTCTGTTTCCTGTCCTGTCATCTCCATCACAATATCCTTGCCTAAGTCACGGGCGAGATCGCGTACTATCCGCGGAAAAATATCAAAAAGGGTAGCAATGGGCAGCATCCGGACATTACGGATGCCGTTCTGCAGATCGTCGGTGACAAGATGAAGATAGTTGCGATCATTTTTCAGGTTGCTCATGAGTATGTTTAACTCAGTGGTCAGGGACTTTAATTCCCCTTCATTGGACTCCAGAAACTTGAGGAGACGGTCAATGTCACCTTCGTGCCCTTCATTCTTGTTTCGCCGCAGACGGTACAAATGGGACCGGTTTTTTCGCCAATTTTTCTGCCAGCCTGCGGTGCGGTTCTGCAGAGACTTCATTTGATCAAGGATCAGTTCTGTGCGCATCTGAACAGCCATTAATTCACCCAGACCACCCATAAGGCTATCAAGCTTGGCAGTTGCTACACGGATTGTGTCATCACCCATGACAGATCGCGGCGTAATGTGCTGCGGGCCGCCGGTTTTGCCTGTGGATATGCCGGTATGTTGCGTTGCAGGGTGATTTATCGAATCAGACACTATTGATAATTGCGCATCAGGAGAAGGCCCTGAAGGAATTAAGGGCGCATTCACAAAGAGAAAGTCCTGGCAGGGCAATTCTGAAAGATTCTCTTCCTGTTTGGCTGATGTATCTCTTGCCCGTGACGCATCGGACTTTTCATCGCCCAATATGACGGCATCGAGACGGACAAGAAGCGCTGCCACGGTTGTATCCGGCAGCTCTTCACCGCCTATCCGGGCTTTCATGGAAGCGCTTATTACGTCCAATGCTTCAAGAAAAGCGTCAACATAGTATGCCCTGAAAGGTCTGCCTTCTTTTTGGATGATTGCCAGAACGCCTTCCATACGATGCGCGATAGCTTCGATATCACCAAGGCTGACAGCACGGGAAGCCCCTTTGAGGCTGTGAGCAGCGCGGAAAATGTTTGTCAGCAGGCTGTCACGCTCATCAGGACTCTGGTTCTGTTCAAGGGCAAGAAGGCCTTTATTCATGGTATACAGGTGCTCTTCCAATTCCACCTGGAATGTGGCCATCAATTGTTTCAGCATCTTATCCGATAAGGGCATAGCCTGTATCCTCTGGTTTAAGGGTCCTAATCAATCCTGTATTGTTGTAAAATTGCGGCTAATTGTTTAGCTAATTCATTCAATTTCAGTGTTGCCGACTCTGCCTGCTGCATGCCGCTCTGGGTTTGTACGGCAGCCTGGTTGATGTTTTCCATCGCCCTTGTGATCTGGTCCATCCCCGTTAACTGCTGCCGCGAACTGGCGGCAATCTGTTGAGCAGCCGTTGCCATCTGCTGTGTATGTTCCCGGATAACACGGATTGATTCACCGGTAGTTTGCGCGAGAGACATGCCGGTCTCGGCGCTCTTCGTGCCCTGTTCGGTAACCATGACTGCCGTATTGGCAGATTTCTGGATTTCACTCAGGATACCGCTTATTTGTGCTGTAGCCTGCCGTGACTGTTCGGCAAGATTACGCACTTCACCGGCTACAACAGCAAAGCCTCTGCCTGCTTCACCGGCACGGGCTGCTTCCATGGCGGCATTGAGAGCCAACAGGTGCGATTGATCGGATATGTCATTAACGCTGGCAATGATCTCGCCGATCTGCTGGGTCTGTTCACTGAGGGCAAGAATTGTTTCCGCGATGTTTCGCACCTGCTCTTTAAGGTTGAACATGCCTTCTTCGTTTTTCAGCACAGCCTGCAATCCCCTTTCCGTAACTCCAAGAGCATTGACAGCCATCTCTGAAACTGCCTGAGCCCGTTCGGAGGATTGATCAGCAGTCTGACGGACCTCTTCCACTGTGGCAGTAGTTTCGGCAACTGAAGCGGCCTGTTCGGTTACTGTAGCTGCTTGCTGGCTGGTAGCAGAAGAGATATTAAGGGTCGAAGTATTTATATTCTCCGTGGCCTGCTGCATCTGATGGGCCAATTGCCGCAGATTTGAAAACATCCGCGCAAAGGCATTTCCAAGGACATCTTTCTCAGAGCGGGGCGTCACCGTTGCTGTCAGGTCTCCCTGCGCGACCTTTTTGGCTGCGTCGGAAATTTCGTTGAGATAATCAATCATGTGATTCAGATTATTCTTAATTTCATTAAAATCGCCATTATAAGTATCAGTAATTCTGGAAGGTATTTCCCCTTTACTGATTTTATCCACATAGTCCGCTGCTACATTCAACGGCCCGATTACCGCGTCAAGGGTATCGTTTACACCCTGAACGATCTTCTTGAAATCACCCTGATGTTTTGATGCATCAGCACGGGTTGCAAGCCTGCCTTCCACGCCTGCCTTGGAGAGCATATCGGCATCCACAATAAGGAGATTAACCGCATCGATACAGGTATTGAGATTATTTTTAATATTATTGAAATCTCCATTGTAATTGTCGGTAATTTTAACTGGGATATTCCCTTTACTGATTTTATCCACATAGTCCGCTGCTACATTCAACGGCCCGATTACCGCGTCAAGGGTATCGTTTACACCCTGAACGATCTTCTTGAAATCACCCTGATGTTTTGATGCATCAGCACGGGTTGCAAGCCTGCCTTCCACGCCTGCCTTGGAGAGCATATCGGCATCCA
>CAZHHX010000003.1:29043-127183 GCA_964532465.1 uncultured Syntrophorhabdaceae bacterium
GCACGGGTTGCAAGCCTGCCTTCCACGCCTGCCTTGGAGAGCATATCGGCATCCATTACAAGAGCCCTGATTCTCTCCACCATTTCCTTCAGAGAACCCATCAATACTCCGGTTTCATCCGTGCCTTTTACTTCAATCACCATGTCGGTTTCACCTGCCGCAACCCTCTGTGCCAAATTCACGCAATCGGCGATGGGTCTCTCTATGCTTCTGGTTATCCATAAAGCAGCGCCTACCATCAAGGCTAAGACAATTATGCCCAAGACAATAATCAGGTTCCTGGTGCTAATGTACAAGGCATCGGCATGTTTTCCTTCCTGTTCCATGAGAGAGTTTTGAAAATGGATGAATCTGTCTATAGCATCAAAAAAAGCCTGTTGAGCCGGCCTCACTTTTTTCATAAGAGTTTCCGTTGCCTCTTTTTTCTTCCCTTCCCTGACGAGCTTTATCGTTTCGTCCATAGCAATCAGATAGACTGTTCTGGTATCAATCATTGTTTTAAAGAGTTCCCTCCCCTTTTCCGTATTCAGCATCCCTCTTAGCCTTTCCAGTTTTTCCGAAACGGTTTTTTTTGCCTCATCAATCTTTTTAAACTCACCCTGGATATCGTCCGCTCTGTCCATGAGGAGGATATTTCTTAAGGAACGGGCGACGGTATTAGCGTTATCTATTATATCGTTGCTCATCACTACCTTAGGGAATCTGTCCGTCAATAATACATTTACGGAACTCCCGATCGCTCCAAGTCGAAATAGTGAAAGGAAGACTATTGTCCCCATTAAAACAGCAGCAATCCCAAAACCCAATCCAAGCCGCATGCCAATCTTCATATTTCTCAACATACCCTCATCCTCCTTGCTATTATTGGGGCTCACGCCTGTCCCCGTAGGGGGTCGCGGATTCATAACTTTATCCTTTTCCTCATTCTCCTTCCGAAACAACAATACTCGGGTCGGAAAGGAGCGATTCCAGATCAACTATCATCATCATGCCCGGTGTTACGCCCCGTATATGTGATTGCGCCTTTGCCGTAACAGTGGGGGGCGGGGGATTTAATTCATCCGGCCGGATAATGTGTACTTCGGCGCAATCATCAGTTAGTAAAGTCAGATCTATTTCCCTGTTGTCGCTCCGGTTTATGCCTTTCACAAGAAGAACGTGCGTGCTTTCAGTAATTGGCCGGGAAGGGAGACCCCAGAAAACTGCCAGATCCATAATTGAATAAATCCTGCCGCGGAGGTTTACAATACCCACAATGAAAGAAGGCGCGCAGGGCACCCGCGACCAATGATGAGAGCGAAGCGGTTGGATTTCCCGTACCAGGTCTGTGGGAACCCCCAGATACTCTGTTCCCAGGTGAAACGACTGCACTTCCAGCATTTTTTCCGTATCCGCCTTTGTCTCAGGAATTCTGGCCAATAACCGTGCACGTTCTTCCAGTATCCGCTGAGAATCATTTTCTTGCAGGTTTCCGGGGAGTTTTTTCATCTGTCTTTTTTCTGTCATACCTTACCTCCGGATGCTGAATCCGGCAATTGTATGCCAACACGGGCCATATTCAGAAGCTGCTCCGCGGTAAGATCATCTGATCCCGGCAATACCGTGTCAGGCGAAAGCCTGGAAGCTAAACGTACAGCCAGGGCACGATGCCGTTCCGCGTCATTTTTCCTGCCGATCCCTTCATAAACATGGAAGAGACTGAAGTGTGCCAGGATAAAATCCTGATCCAGATAGATTGCCTTTTTAAGGCAATTAACAGCCGCATCTGTTTTTCCCTGCGCCTGATGGATGAGCGCCAGCGCATAATGGGCTTCGCTCCTTAAAGGATCGCCCTCTATTGCCTGTTCAGCCCACTTCAATGCTTCATCGAGACGGCCTGCATTAGACTCATTACATGCCATCCAATACCGGGCTGAAACAGAAGAAGGTTCTTCTGCAAGGTGGGCCAGAAAGCATTCACGTGCCTTGGCGTATAGGCGCTGTTTCATGAATGTTTCACCTTGTTCAAGAAAATTATCCTCAGATTGCGATGGAGGAGCCTTTTTTTGAATTCCCGGGACAACTACAGAAATACCGGCAGCAGAAATCGGTTTAACAAAAGTCCGGTCTTTGGCAGCGTTTTTCAAAGTCGGCGCGAGTATAGTATCTGACAATAAAGCAGGTACAATACGGGAAACCGGCGGGATTAATGGTTTCGGATCAATAGGCCGGGATAGCAATTTTCCTTTGACGCGCTCCGAATCTGTTTTTTGCAAGTCAGAAGAAGCGGGAGCTGCCCCGAGTTTCTGATACACCATGGACCCGTAAAAGATAAGCATCTGAAATTTGTTGTAAACCTCAAGATTCGTCTCGCTGGGGCCTACCATTAACCAGCCCCCCGGGGTCAGACATTGGTAGAACCTTTCGGCAATTTGGCGGATAACATGCCGGGGCAGATAGATAGTCACATTGCGGCAGAGGATCAGATCGAGACGGCTCGTGTTGTTCACAGGGGAAGGATATGTATCTTCTGACAGATTAAGATAGGAGAAGGTGACCATCTCCCGTATGGATGAATCAAGAATAAATCGATCCGCTTCATGGGTAAAATAATTCCGGCTGACAGCCGGATCCGTATCACGGAAAGACCAGTCCCGATAATGCCCGGCAGCGGCATGAGCAAGAGCCTTGCGGTTGATGTCTGTTGCGAGAATCTGAATTCTCCATCGCTCGATATCGGGCAGGAGTTGACGGAGGAGAATGGCAAGAGTATAAGGTTCTTCACCTGTAGCACAGCCTGCGCTCCACAGATTCAGGGTGCGGTCTGTCCAGTGTCGGGCAATCAGATCAGAAAGAATATTCTTACGAAGGGACTCGATCTGTTCCGAGTGGCGAAAAAAATATGTTTCACCGATAGTCAGTCTCTTCACCAGATCATCCCAAAATGCGCTGTCTGTTTGAGAGGCTTTAAGACATGAAAGATACGCGCTGAGGTCTTTACAGCCGGTATGCTGTATACTCTCTTTCAAGGATCGGGCAAGGGTGTCTCGCCGATTATTTCCGATCATCATTCCTGTTCGCTCTTCGATGAGATCCCGGAAACAGAGATAGTCAGTATCGTTGAATTGAAAGCGCTCAGTCACGGCGTTGCCTCTTCAGCTTTATCTTCCTGTTCTTCCGGAATAAGTCGGTATATGTCGAGGATTATGACCAGGGCATTGTTATGCCGGATCGTCGCTGCCAAAGCCCGTGAATGTGAGAGCGCCGGAGATGGAGGCTCGATTTGTTCCGGCATGAATTCCTCAACGCTCAGCACTTCATCTACTGCGATTGCTATTGTTTGTTCCTTCGCCTTCAGGATCAAAAGGCGATCCTGCAACTCAGGTTCCTTGCTTTTTTGATTGAAAAGATATCTCAAATCAATAACAGGAAGGGTTTGTCCGGCCACGTTAATCATGCCGAGGGCCCAGGCCGGCATATCGGGAACAGGGGTAAACGCTACCATGCGCAAAGCCCGTGCAACACGATCCAAAGGCAGGGCGTAGCACTGCCGGTCAATCCTGAAGAGGACATAATGGCCTGGCTTGTCTTTTGCCTGGTGCTGCAATGCTGTTCTTTGCGATGAATAAGCGGCAGGGTGCATGTCTTGTGTACTCCTGTAAAAATTCAATGTTTTTTAAAGAATATTTTTCCGCACTCTGAACTGTTATGAAAACGCGTTGCAAACAATGCCATTGCGCATTGTATAGATAGCATAAGAATCCTGAACTCTGATATTTTTGATTTACGAGTTCGCATGCCTGTGTCGATAATTATAACACAAAAACTAACCAACCGCAGGAAGAAAATGTCACCCCCTGTCCGTTTTTCAGGGAAACCTTTTAACAATTATTATATATGGATACATAAATTTCATGATACACTGTTGGTAAGAGAGAAAAAAGGAGGCGGTCATGAAAGAGGCGAAAGAAAATGACAAAGAGGAAATTCTTATCGTTGAAGACAGTCCTACACAGGCCGAAGAACTAAAATATATACTTGAAACACAGGGATTTCATGCGCGGATTACAAAAAATGGAATGGAGGCGCTTGATTACTTGGAGAACCACATACCGTCAATCATTGTCAGCGATATTATTATGCCGGAAATGGATGGATACCAGTTGTGCAAAAAAATAAAATCCGACGAAAGAATGAGGCATATACCGGTCATGCTCTTAACAACCTTATCAGAGCCTGAAGATGTAATTAAAGGACTTGATTGCGGTTCCGATGGTTTCATGATCAAACCCTATGACGAGGAAGCTCTCATATCCCGCATTAATTATATTCTTCTCAATGCCGAGGTAAGGAAAAACACAACCACTGAAATGGGTATAGAAATTGTCTTTGCCGGCAAAAAACACTTCATAACCTCTACCCGCATCCAGATTCTGGATTTGCTCATTTCCATATATCAAAACGCGATACAGAAAGCCAGGGAACTTGAAAGGACTGTAAAAGAACTGAAATCAGCCAATGAAACTATAAAAACGCTGAAGGGATTTATCCCCATTTGCTCCATGTGCAAGAAAGTAAGGGATGATCAAGGATACTGGCAGCAGATAGAACTGTATATCCGGGATCATTCTGAGGCCGATTTTACCCACAGTTATTGCCCGGAGTGCAAGCAGAAGCTTCTGCATCCTGAGCATTTTAAAAAGACATAACAGAGCAATGGTTTTTCTAAGACCTTACTTTACTGTTTTGATGTTAACCCGAAGAGTTCATTTTTTAACATTGAAATAGAATAGGAGAATATGCCCATTGACAAACCTCGCAGAATAGTTAAAATTATCTTTAATGAAAAGAAGAGAATTTCTTAAGTTTACGGCGCTATCCATACTTTTCAGCGGATTTTATAAAAACATCTTCGCAAAGGAGCCTCCTGTCCTGGCAGTCGCGGAAGGCAAAGATTACGCTGCCATAGCAAGGAACGCTGTTGCCGCATTGGGCGGCATAGGTAAATTTGTAAAAAAAGGCAATGTGGTCGTTGTAAAGCCGAACATAGGATGGGACAGAAGACCGGAATACGCGGCAACCACTCATCCTGCCGTTATAAAGGCTATTGTTGAAGATTGTCTGGCTGCCGGGGCGAAAAAAGTTAAGATATTCGACAACACCTGTAATGATGCAAGGAGGTGTTACGAAAACAGCGGCATTCATGAAGCGTTAAAAGGATTAAAAAACACTGAGCTCAAGTACGTTGAAAGCGAGCGTTTTAAAAACACAAAGATGAACGGTGTTTTTCTTAAGGAATGGGAACTCTACGACGAAGCTCTTTCTGCTGATGTTTTTATCAACGTACCCATAGCAAAACATCACAGCCTTACCCGTCTCACCCTTGGCTTAAAAAACATTATGGGCATAATGGGAGGCAACAGAGGATACCTTCACAGGAATATAGAGGACGCCCTCTGTGATGCGAATATATTTGTAAAGAGCCATTTGACAATTATAGATGCAACCCGCATCCTTCTGGATCACGGACCCCAGGGCGGGAACCTGAAAGACGTAAAGGTGCTGAACAAGGTCATTGCTTCTGCTGATATTGTCGCTGCCGATGCCTTTGCCACAACACTCTTCGGTCTTAACCCGCAAGATATATCCACAACTGTTTCAGCGTACAAAAGAGGTCTGGGAGAAATAGACCTCAAAAAGATAAAGGTAATAAAAGGATAAAAATATCATTGACTGTTAACGGTTCAGTCAGGCAGTCCATGATTTTTAAAAAATAAAGGGCCGGAAGCTGCTTATGCGCTTTTTTTGTTTATGTTCCAACATATTATACCAGGTAAGCTTTCAAAAAATTAACAATGAATATTTGAAAGCTTACCTGGTATTATGCCCGGCAAATCAGACTTATAATGTTTGACAGCAACCTGGTATTGATACGCTTCAGAATATGAACAGCACCTTTAATATATGAAAATAACATTTTCCCGCATATCCCAGTTAATTTTTCTGACAGTTTTTATAATCCTCTTTATCAGCACTGAATACAGAGGTAAAAACGAGATATCCGTTGCAGTAAACAGTTTTTTCAGGGCAAATCCTCTTGTTGTAGTAAGCTATCTCCTTGCCGCTAAAACTTTTACAATCCTTCTCTTTCCGGGAATATTGATGCTTGTTTTTTCAGCATTACTGGGCAGGTTTTTCTGCGGATGGATATGCCCCTTAGGCGCCATTATAGATCTGATTACGGATAAAATTAAAAAAACAATGCCTATCGGAATTTTGAAAACAAAATTCAAGTATTTTTTTCTCTTTACCCTTCTTTTTGCCGCGCTTTTCAACATAAATATTGCAGGCATTTTTGACCCTATTGCCATACTCATAAGGGCTTTAACTTTTTTCATTTACCCTCTCTCGGGATATACGGTAAAAGCCGGATGGATAGGGCTGTATGATATAGCAGGAGAAAATAGAGATTATATCAGATTTATATATGCTTTTTTAAAAGACTACATCCTGCCCTTCAGAGAAACTTTTTATCCTCTCGCATTTATCTCTTTCATGTTTTTCCTTTTTATCCTCTTCCTCGAAAGATATGAAAAAAGAAACTGGTGTAGAAACCTGTGCCCGCTGGGAACGCTTCTGGGCCTGTTAAGCGGCTTTTCCATATTTAAAAGAAATCCCTCACATCTCTGCCGCGATTGCCAAATGTGTAAAACTACTTGTCCCACAGGTTTCGACGAGGATATACTGCAGAAGCAGGACTGCATTCTCTGTATGGATTGCCGCCTCAAATGCGGGTTTAAAAAAGTAAAGTTTGTCATGAAGCTGCCGGGCTCTGCAAGAACTCCGGCAAGGGTTACAGGCAAATCATTGAAAGCTCCAGCCTCAGTGGGAAGAAGGGTATTTCTGGGAGGGCTCCTGTCAGGCTTTTTCATTTCAAGGGTCTTCTCCTTTCACCTTCCCTCAATGCAGGATAAGTCTCTGCGGCCTCCCGGAGTGCTCAGTGACGGTGAATTTCTTAAGAAATGCGTAAGATGCGGCGAATGCATAAAGGTATGCCTGAGAAGCGCCCTCTACCCTGCCCTTTTTCAAGCAGGCATTTACGGGGTTTTTATGCCTATTCTTATCCCGCGTCTTGGATATTGCGAATATAACTGCAATCTCTGCGGCCAGGTCTGTCCCACAGGAGCTATCCCGAATCTCCCTCTGGAAGAAAAGAAAAAAAGCGTCATGGGTATTGCTGTAGTTGACAAAAACCACTGCCTCCCTTACGCAAAAAAAATCAATTGCATTGTATGCGAAGAACATTGTCCGGTTCCGGAAAAGGCTATAAAATTTGAGTTATTCAGGGAAAAAGATTATGAAGGCAAAAGCGTTGTGCTAAAAAGACCCTATGTCGTTGACCGATTGTGTACAGGATGCGGGATTTGCGAAAACAAATGCCCCTTAGAAGGAAAATCCGCCATCGAAGTATTCCCGATAGCTAAAAAACTACCACCGGCTTAAGCCGGTGTCTTAATGCTGAAGATTCAGAAGGACCATACCTGATGCAGGATCAAGCTTCCTTACTGCGTCTATCCCTTTCATTTCGAGTATAATACATTCAAGCACGATAAATGTATCTGCCGTCTCCCGAAGGCACCCTGCCCTGACCTTGTCATGTTTGCCATAGGCTCCGTGAAAATGTATCTTCGGTTCTTCTTCATGCCAGAAAATAGTTCCGATGCCCACCATCTCATGGCTTTCTTTCATTTCACGCCATACCGGTATCGGCGGAAGTTCATCTTTTTCAGGACCCACTACGATCTTCGCGTTCTTCATTCCGCCAAGAAGATAAAAAACTCCCGCCCGGATAGATTCCTTTTTCGCGATACCGATAATATTTTCAATAATAGAATCGCCGTCTTCAAACCCTGCGACAATAACCCTGCCGACTTCACCGGTTTGGTATTTCATCTAATGCTCCCATGTAAATCCGCATATCTGCGCCTATTATAACTGCCGCAGGCTTTGAACGCCTATAAATAAATAACTTTTGCTTCAATCATCCCGTCAATATTCAATATCTCATCAAGCGCAGAATTGCTGATAGGATCATCAACGGAAACAAAGGCAACTTCTTCCCCGCTTTTTTGCCGGGACATACCGAAACCTGCAATATTAATATTGTTGTTCCCGAGTATTGTTCCTACTTTTCCAACAATACCGGGCTTGTCAAAAATTCTGAACTGTATAAAGGAGCCTTCAGGGACAATATCAAGATGAAAGCGATCAAGGAGAACGATTCTTCCTAATTTATCCGGAAATACCGTTCCTCCTATAGTTGTTTCACCCTTATCTGTTCTGATGATAAACAGAATAAGATCATTGAATTTATCAAACTGTGCCGCCTTTGTCTCCTCAATGGAAATATTTTCATCTTTTGCCAGATAGGGGGCATTAATATAGGTAGCAGTCCCCTTATGGCTTACTTCAAAAAAGCCTTTAAGGCCCGCAATAGTAAAAGGCTGGTAGCTGAAGGGAACGTCAAATCTCGGTTCGCAGAGGTCTTCCTCGAAGCTTTTACCAACCATGATAATTTTTATCATTTCAGGTCTTCCTTCTGAAATCTGCGCGGCAAATTTCCCCATCTTTTCCGTAAGGTTAAAATAGAGCTTCATGGTTTCGGGAAGCTGTGATTTCATAAAGGGTATATTGATAGCGTTGAGACAGGGCTTATTATTCAGGGCTCTGACAACCTGTTCGGCAATAATCACGGAAACTGCCTCCTGACCCTCTGTTGTGTTGGCGCCTATATGCGGAGTTACAAAAAGATTCTCCAGTTCAAGAAGCTTGCTGTTCTCTGGAGGCTCTTTTTCAAAAACATCCACACCTGCGCTGAATATTTTTCCTGATTTTAAAGCATTATACAGATCATCTTCGTTTACTATACCACCCCTTGCGCAGTTCACAAGGATGATGCCGTCCTTCATCAAAGCAATTTCTTTGGAAGTAATCATGTTTTTTGTAATAGGTGTCAAGGGGGTATGAAATGTTATTACATCAACCTCCCTGAGCAAATCTTCCAGTTTGTCATACAGTGCTACCCCAAGGGCATCTGCTTTGCTCCTCTTGATATAAGGGTCATAGGAGACAATTTTCATACCGAAACTTTTCGCCCTTATGGCAACATTACTTCCAATCCTGCCCAATCCCACAATGCCGAGCACTTTGTTGTTAAGCTCGACGCCCAGACCTTTTCTGTCCCATTTGCCCGCTTTAAGCGAACTGTTCGCCAGGGGTATTTTCCGTGCGGCAGCCAGGATGTGCCCCATAGTCAACTCCGTTGCCGCAAGGGTATTTCCGGTAGGAGCATTAATAACAACAATGCCTTTCTTGCTGGCAGCTTCAATATCTATATTATCTACACCGACGCCTGCGCGGCCTATAATCTTCAGTTTGCCGGGGTTTTCCAACAAGCTTTCGGTAACGTTTGTGCCGCTTCGTGTAACAATCGCGTCATATTCGCCGATAATCTTTTTTAGTTCATCTGCCTTAATGCCGACCTTTATATCAACTTCAATATTGTCTTCACGTTCCAGTATATTTACGCCTTTTTTTGAGATATTGTCTGTAACAAGAACCTTAAGTTTATTCATATAGAGCACCTTCCGTCAATCAATATAATAATAGTATTTACAATGATAACAGTAACATTCACAGACTGAAAAATCAAGACGTTGTAAAGGGGTTACTCTACGGTTACGCTTTTTGCTAAGTTACGGGGCTGATCCACATCAGTGCCGAGCAGATTGGCAATATAGTAAGCGAGAAGCTGGAGCGGCAGCACTGATAAGATGGGCTGGAGCTCGTAAATTGTTGAAGGAACAACAAAGGAGGCATCCGCCCGGTCGGCCATTTCATGCGTGTCTTTGTCCGTGAAAAGTATGGCTCTTCCCCTTCTTGCCATTACCTCTTCAATATTGCCGCATGTCTTATGATATGTCGAATCATCCGGCGATATAATCGCGACAGGCAGATTCTCATCAATCAGGGCAATAGGACCGTGTTTCATCTCCCCTGCCGCGTATGCTTCGGCATGTATATAGGAAATCTCTTTGAGTTTCAGGGCGCCTTCCAGAGCTGTCGGATAGTTTATTCCCCTTCCGATATAGAGGAAATCCTTGAATCCCATATATTTTCTCGCAAGCTCCTCCAGGGTCTTCGATGCGTCAAGAATCACCTGAATTTTGTGTGGAATTTTCTTAATTTCGGCAATTTTCTCCCTGATGTCGCTGCTGCCCATAATTCCCATCTTTTTGCCCATATATAGCATGAGCATGAAAAGCACTGAAATCTGTGTGGTAAATGCCTTTGTTGAAGCAACGCCAATTTCCGGGCCGGCATGGGTAAAAATTATACTGTCGGCTTCCCTGGCAAGGGTACTGCCGAGGACATTGCAGATAGATAAGGTGTAGGCGCCTTTCTTCTTCCCTTCCTTCATGGCAGCGATAGTATCCGCTGTCTCGCCTGACTGCGAAACAAGGATAAGCATGTCGCTCTTGCCTATAATGGGGTCTCTGTAACGGAACTCGGAAGCTAAATCCGTCTCGACTGGTACACGCAGATTTGCCTCAATCATGTGTTTTCCTATCATGCACGCATGATAGGACGTGCCGCAGGCCACCATCCATATCTTTTTTATCTTTTTTAAATCCGGCATTTTCAGTTCATCAAAGTCAATTTGCCCCTTCTCTTCCTTTAATCTTCCAATGAGGGTCTCTGAAATAGCTCTGGGCTGCTCAAATATTTCCTTCAGCATAAAATGCTTGTAGCCGCCTTTTTCTGCCATAGCGCCGGACCAGTTTATCTGATGAACCTTCCTCTCAATACTATCGCCGTCCTGGTTGATAAGCATGAACGTGTCATCCGTAAAAACAGCAATATCGTTATCTTCAAGAAAAATAATTCTGTTTGTTCTGTTGAGAATCGGCGGAGCGTCGCTTGCGATAAAAAATTCTCCGTCTCCAATGCCGATTATAAGGGGACTTTCCTTTTTTGCGGCAATGATTACCCTCTCATCTTCCCTCATAATACCCAGCGCGTAAGAACCTTTCAGTTCTTTCAGGGTTAACCTTACTGCTTCTATAAAGTTCTCTCCTTTATCCAGATAGTCGGCAACCAGATGAGGGATAACCTCTGTGTCTGTATCTGAAAGGAATTTATGGCCTCTTGCCTTCAGTTCTGCCTTTATCTCAACATAATTTTCAATGATGCCGTTATGGACAACAACTACATCGCCCGCTTTATGCGGATGCGCGTTCTGCTCCGAAGGCATTCCATGCGTAGCCCACCTTGTATGGGCAAGCCCCATTGTACCCTCAAAAACTCCTTCAGACACAATTTTTCTCAAATCGTCAACCTTGCCTTTTTCTCTTGCCGTTGCAATCCTGTTATTACACCAGATCGCAACGCCGGCAGAGTCATATCCTCTGTATTCAAGCTTTTTCAGCGCATCAATAAGTATGCTACAGGCATCTTCTTTTCCGATATATCCGACTATTCCACACAAAATATTTTCCTCTTTCTCTTGTTTTTTTGCTTCTTTAATTTATGGTTTTTGTACTTCTCACAGCCAATATTGCTACAAAATACTTTTAACATATTTAATCATTAATGAACTCGTAGAAAGTCGATATTTCTGTTGTTTGTCATTCCCACGAAAGTGGGAATCCAGTGATTTCAATGTGTTCTGGACTCCAGTTTTCACGGGAGTGACGGTTTTTTTACTTTTTACGAGTGCATTAATCATTATCTATACAGACAAGGCGGTTTGTCTTCATATCCTTCAGAAATGCCAAGTCAATAATTTACACAAAATTTCCCGGATATACAATTTTTTACATTACATTTACCGGATTTATCGTGAAAATGCTTTGATAATCGCGCCTTCTTCAACATCAGAGCCTTCAATAACAACAAATCCTTCAACCCTGGCGTTACTGTTTACCTTCGTATTTTTTATCACCGTGTTGGGACCGATTACTACATTATCGCCTATTACGGTACTGCCAAGCAGGTACGAGTTCGGAAATACTGTTGTATCCTTGCCGATAATAACATTGCTTTCAATATAGATGTTTCTGTCAAGCAATGTTACACCTCTTTGCATATGTTTGTCGAGCATCCTGTCCCGCATGGTTATATTCGCGTCAAGAAGCTCTTTTTTGCTGTTAATGCCAAGGACCTCGGCAGATTCATGGTGACGGCAGCCCTTTATGCTCAGACCTTTTTTTCTTGCAACCTTGCAGATATCGGTCAGGTAAAACTCGCCCTTTTTGTTGTTCGGTTCGATAAGTTTGAGAAGGGGGAAGCATTCTTCAGGGATAATGCAAATACCGGTGTTTATCTCATTCACCCTCTTTTCCTCTTCAGTGGCATCAGCATCCTCAACAATATCAATGATTTCATCTGCTTCCATTATCACCCGGCCATAGCCTCGCGGGTCATCAATCTGTGTAGTCAAGAAAGCAATGCTGTTGAAATGCATATAAAAGGAGAGAAAATCCTTCAAAGTAGAGCCTTCAATCAATGGTACATCTCCGTAAAGAACGAGAACATCCCCGCCTTTTATGAACTTTTCCGCGGTAAGGAGCGCATGCGCTGTTCCTTTCTGCTCAGTCTGAACAGATACGTTTACATTCCGGTTTTCAAGATATGTCTCTACCTGTTCCCTGCCAAAGCCTGTTACAACAACAATTTCGGAAGGGGAAAGCTCTTTTGCCCTTTCCACTACATGGCCTATCATGGGTTTTCCCATGACTTCATGCATGACCTTCGGTTTTTTCGACAACATCCTTTCACCCTTGCCTGCTGCAAGTATGACAACATTAAGCTGTTTCATCATGTACCACCTTTTTTCCAAATATTCTCGTAATAATGATACTTAATTCATAGAGTCCGCACAAAGGAATTGCCATCAATATCTGACTTGTAATATCCGGCGGCGTTATAACAGCGCTTACAATAAATATTCCAAGAATGGCATACCGTCTTTTTGAAGAGAGAAGCCTGTGGTTTATTATACCGATTTTCGACAAATAATACGCAACTAAGGGAAGTTCAAAAATAAGACCGAAAATTACAAGCATTCGCAAGGTAAGACTCATATATGCCTTTAAATCAGGCATGGGTATAACAAACTCTCCGGCATAGCTTATAAAAAATTTGTATATGATGGGCATCACCACATAGTAACAGAACGTTGCTCCGCATAAAAAACAGATACTGCCGAATACGATAAAGGGTAAAAGATATTTTTTTTCTTTCTGATAAAGTCCCGGGGACACAAACATCCAGAATTCATAGAGAATTACCGGCAATGTTATAAAAAACGCTGCAACAATGGAGATTTTAACATATGTAATAAAAGCTTCAGTAATATATGTGAATATAAAGGAACTTTTTTCCGGCATTACCCTGATGAAGGGCTGCATAAGAAAATAAAATATTCTTTCTTTAAAATAAAAGGTAAAAATGAAGACAACACCAAGAGCAACAGCGCATACAAGAATCCTGTCGCGTAATTCTGTCATATGTGAAATTAAGGGCTGCTTTTCGTCTATCCCGGTTTTACATGCCATTTTTGTCAGCCCATTAGACTTGATGCGCGGCGGGTTTTTCTTTTTCCGTTAATGCTTTATCTTGCAGCCCATGATATGCGTCTTTTATTTTATCAGTCTCCCCTTCAGTCTGAGTATTTTTTTGCAGCAAAGGCTCTTCCTTCCCGGCTTTTTCTTTCGGTTCTTCTTCTTTTATAACCTCTTCATTGATCGTCTCTTTTACTTCATCCGCCATACGCCTGAATTCCTGAAGAGCCCTGCCGAGCGACCTGGCAAGATCGGGCAGTTTTGCGGGACCCACTACAATAAGGGCTACAATCATTATTACTATGAGTTCCGGAAAACCTATGCCGAACATTGATGATAAAATATCATAAAAGTGTCGGTAGTTGAAAGAAAATAACAGTCGGTTTTAACGGGCATCTTTATCCTTGACTTTATTTGTCCTTTATTGTTCTATTTATACTCAATCACACTTGTATTTGCTTGGAATTGACACCTTATCTATTGACAGGGGTACTGAATGAATAAAATCAGTATTATTGGAACAGGTTCTTATGTTCCTGATCATATTATGACTAATTTTGATTTTGAGAAATTCTTAGACACGTCCGACGAATGGATATTTACAAGGACAGGCATAAGGGAAAGAAGGATCGCGAAAGAAACCGATGCTGTATCCGATCTATGCAAGATCGCCTGTGAAAGAGCTATGGATATGGCAGGAGTAACGCCGGATGATATTGATTTGATTATTCTTGGCACTATTACGCCGGACACGCACTGCCCGGCAGGAGCAAACTGGCTTGAAGCAAAACTGGGATGTAAAAATGCCGTATCCTTTGATATAACGGCTGCGTGTTCGGGCTTTATTTTTGCTCTCCATGTTGCTGAAACCTTTGTAAAATCAGGCATAAAGAAAACCGCCCTTGTAGTTGCCGGTGAGATTATGAGCAGGGTCATAAACTGGAAGGAAAGGGAAAGCTGCATTCTCTGGGGTGACGGAGCAGGCGCGGCAGTTATAACAAAATCGGATTCAGGAGCGAAAATCCTCTCAACGCATATTCATACGGACGGGGCAAGCGGCGACACACTTTTAATGCCCGGCGGCGGCTCAATGACAACGCCTATATCTTATGAGAGTGTTGATAAAGGCCTTCATCTGCTAAAGATGATTGAAGCAAACAAATCTTTCAAGGTAGCTGTCGGAAGGTTTGCCGAAGCATGTGAAGAAGCCGTTGAAACAAACGGTTATACGATTAATGACGTAAATTTAATTATACCCCATCAGGCAAATATAAGAATTCTCCAGGGCGTGGCAAAAAAATTGAAGGTGCCCATGGATAAGGTGTACCTGACTATACAGAAATACGGTAATATTTCATCGGCTACCGTACCGATAGCCCTTGATGAAGCAGTAAGAGACAATACAATTACGAAGGACGATCTTGTTCTTCTCACAGCCTTTGGCGGCGGCCTCACATGGGGCAGCAGCCTTATTAAATGGTAACAAAGGTTTTGTGTATTAAGTTATACGTTTAATGTTTTAAATATCTTTACCTCATCACTCAAAAATGATAATTTAACATTGCTTCAATCGGAGGGATGGCTGAGCGGCCGAAAGCGGCGGTCTTGAAAACCGTTGGACGTGCAAGCGTCCCGTGGGTTCGAATCCTACTCCCTCCGCCATTTTTATCTTAAACCTTTAATAATTCCGATTCGGTAAATCATAACATCCCATAAATGTGTAAATTCCGGTCAACCTCGAACACCAATTCCGGTGATATCCGAACACCAATTCCGATTTTGCTCGAACACTTTTCATGTTTTACCGGAACTTTTCAAGAATTTCGTAGCATTCATCTTTTGTAAGACCCAGCTTATCGTATAGTCTATTTTCAATATCTATCTTCGTCATATCTTCTCCTGAGAGTGAAAGATTGTCTTCTGGTATTTTTAACCATATCAGGAACATGTACGTCAATGATTAACATTATATTATTATTGATTGTTTCAACAATATGATCTTGCCGATATCCCCTAACAAATGTTTTCCTGTATTTCAGAATCAAATTCATTTTATGGTATTGGATAGCCACCTGCTCACCTGTACCTGGCAAGACAAAACAAAAGAAATTCTCTATAAATAAAATGGTGAAGAAGAGGCATTCAATAAAGCTGTCCTTGCAAGACGGGAAGCGCTTGAACACATGAGAGGTTATTTTGACCCAGGGAGAAAAGCAAATAAGAGAAAAGAAAAACCAGTTATCCTGGCTTGAGAAATCGCGTAAAAAGTGCTCCGATGAAGCATGTTTATCACAGGTATACAAAACCAGAATGGAAGAAATCAATAAATCGCTCTGGGCGCTCCCTTCTGAAACTGGAAAAAAATTCTCTACCACTGAATATTATACTGAAGAAGAATTATTTGCCGGTAAAAAATCTCTCGGAAAGTATTATACATGCCTGAAGCTTTATTCAGCAGATAATTTTATACTGGTTGATTTTCACGTTTATTTTCCTGATTCACAACAGACACTTGAGGGAAAAAAGATACCTGTTAAGGTTGATTCAGCAAACAATCTCGATTTCAGATTTATTGATGGATGGAACAACAGAGGGAAGGGATCATTCAGAAAAACAGGTGGAAAATATATCCTGGAATTAGAAGAAGTAATGCCTTCCAATGAACCGTCCAGCAAAAATATTTTACGTCAGTATGGTTCTTGTACTTTGAAACATACCCGGTGCAAAAAAAACCATAAACATAATTTAGCATAAGGGTTACCGCCAGATTCACAGTTCCTTTATTAATTTCTGCAAAAGATTAACATTTTTAACTAAATAATCATTAAAACAATGGTCTTGATATTATCAGTCCATTAAAGTATCTTTATCGATTCTTGCCGATAATTCTATTAAAAGGTTTATCAAATGCCTATATGTAAACATTGTAGTAAAGACACAGAAGAGCCGAAAACAACAACCTGTTTCAACAGCTACATTGAATACCCGGATATACTTCATTGCCAAGAGAACCTTATTCTGAAGATGAAACTGAAAGATGTTCTGTCTGCAATGTGGTCCCTGGTGCTATTCATCATAATGATTGTTATATGGAGAAATGCTCCAGATGCGGGAAGAGGCTTATATCATGCGGATGTCTAATACCAAAAGAATAAATGGATTATAGAGCATATCGGCAAGGCTGGAATCTTCATCAATATAAGAGCTTTAGCCAGTAATGTCATAATAAAGCAAAAACAGGCGCTGAACAGATTGCTAAACGGGCTTGACCCAAGGTTAATAAGTATTATATAAAATACACCGAAAAAATAGATAAGAAAATTGGAATGCCCTTTTTCAGCAGAAGGGCATTTTACTTTTCGGAGTTAATAATGACAATAGAGGATTCTACTGAAATAAAGCAGTTGATAAACTTAGGGACAGATAAGGGTTACCTCACATCCGATGAAATAAACAACTTCCTTCCTCAAAACATCTTTTCTCCAGAAGATATAGAAACCGTATTCGACTTACTCTCGGAATCTGATATTGATTTAGTCGAGACGATAGAAGAAAAGGCTGAATCACCTGAAGAAGAGAGTGCTGACTGGGAAGAGGCTGAAAAGATACCCTCAGAAAAAACAGACAACATAATCTGGGCATATTTAAAAGATATCGGGCGTGTGTCGCTTCTTACACCCGATGAAGAACGGCAGATAGCAAAAAAGATAGAAAAAGGTGAAAGAGATGCAAGGAACATTTTATTTGAGCTGCCCCAAGCTATAGATGAACTGCTTCAAATAGGTCAGCAGCTGAAAGAAGAGACCATAAGCATATTAGATGTGATTAAAAACATTGATGAAATGAACTATACAGAAAAAGAGGATGCAAAATATAGGAAGAAAACTATATCCTGCATTCAAAACATAAAAAATCTTCATGATAAAAGAGAAGAAGAAAAGAATAAATTATCTCAGGCAGTTGAACCAGATAAAAGAGAGTTTGAAAAAAACATTAGAATACTTGAGAACAAGACAGAAGAAATTCTCCTTGATCTAAAACTTAATAAGAAAGTTATTTCAGTTATTATCAGTAGAATAGAGCAGTACATGAAATCCGTGGATAATAGTGAAGCAGGGATCGCAAAACATAAATTAGCGGAAATCAGTGAAATTGAAAACAAATTGAAAGTTGTCAAAAACAGACTCGTTCAGGCAAACCTGAGACTTGTTATTAATATAGGCAAAAAATACCTTAACCGGGGCCTATCATTCCTTGACCTTATCCAGGAAGGAAACATGGGACTTATGAAAGCTGCCGATAAATACGATTATCATAAAGGGTATAAATTCTCTACATACTCCACCTGGTGGATAAGACAATCGATGACAAGGGCAATTGCAGATTATGCGCGAACTATAAGGGTACCTGTTCATGTGTTAGAAACAACGAATAAAATAAGCAAGGTAAAGACATTTCTATTTCAAGAACTCGGGAGAGAACCGAACCTGGAGGAAATTTCACTTAAAGCAGGGCTTTCCATAGAAAAAATAAGCAAAATCATGAAAACTTCCGGCGGAACTGTATCCATAGAAACACCTGTCGGAGACGATGAGTCAAAACTTGGTGATTTTATCGCTGATCCGAAAGCCTCTTCGCCCTTTGCTGAATTTGTAGACATATCTCTTAAAGAAGAGATAGACAAAGTCTTGTCAACGCTCACCCCGAGAGAAGAAAAGGTCATTAGAATGAGGCTCGGCATCGGTGAACAGACTGATTATACTTTAGAAGAAGTGGGTGAGCTTTTTGGGCTTACCCGTGAACGTATCCGTCAGATTGAGGCCAAAGCCCTTAAAAAACTGAAACACCCGACAAGGCGAAGGAAACTGGAGGATTTCCAGTATTAAAAAGCTGTGAGCGATTAGAATAAATAAAACCGTGAGTTGTTTTTATACATCACTATTTCTCACCCCTGATGGTCGCCATGCAGGAGAAATAACCCCCGGACCATTTTCCTGGGTAATTGCTGAAGCTAACGTGACGGTATGCTCGCCGAACTTATCATTGACGGTATCAACAGCCCTTGTGAGGGCAGTTTTCTTCTCCTGATTTGTTTCCTGAAAGAGAAGCATCTGATCACCCTCTTTCCCGATAGAAGACAGAGAAATACCGAGAAGCCTTATGCTCTTAGCGAGGCGGATGCCATTAAGAATAGCAACTGCAGATCGGTAAATTTCGCCGGTATCGTTTGTATAAGCAGGTAAAGTGGCCTGTTTGGAAAATGTTTTAAAATCAGTATACCTGACAGTGAGGGTGATCTTTTTGCCTTTGCGACCATACCTTCTTGCTCTCCGTCCGACCTTTTCGCTGAGCCTGAGAAGGCAGTTTATTATTTCTTCATGTTCCCATATGTCTTTCGGGAGAGTAATGCTGTGGCCTATAGATTTTGGTTCAGAAGAAACTACCTCTAAAGGGCGTTCTAATTTTCCATTGCCCATATCTTTGAGACGTTCTCCCATAATGCCGAACTTTTTTGTCAGAAGAGAAAGGGGCGTTCTTCCCAGTACACCGCATGTGGTTATACCCATAGCCCGGAGCTTCTCTTCAGTATGAGATCCGATACCCCACAGCTTTTTCACGGGAAGTGTCTCAAAAACAGATGTTACCATATCCTCATTTATCCACAGAAAACCATCGGGCTTTGCGAGGTCACTGGCCAGCTTGGCAACAAGGACATTTGGCCCCATTCCCACTGTACAGGTAATTTCAAGTTCTTTCTTTACCGTATCCTTAATAGTTTTAGTAAGATTCTCAGGACTACCCGAAAGATGGTATGAATAAGTTATATCAAGAAAAACTTCATCTATTGAATATACCTCGACATCTGGAGTAAACCGTAGACATATTTCTTCCAGTCTTTTGCATACCTGGGCGTACTTCTTGTTATTCCCTATTACGAAGGTTATATGCGGGCACAGCTTTTTTGCCTTGTAAGTGGTCATTCCTGTTTTAACCCCATATGCCCGTGCCTCATATGAAGAGGTTGTTATGACAGTTCTCTCTCCAGCGCCGGTAACAGCAATGGGTTTACCTCTTAAGACAACGTTGTCACGTTGTTCTACGGAAGCAAAGAAAGCATCCATGTCAACACATACAATGATCTTTGCCATGTGTGATTATACCAAAATTCTGAATGAAGAAACAGTCTGGAGGGAAGATGTGATATAGCACTTATTGGCAATATGAATTTGCCATTTCTGAACCAGATCGATTATCTTTTCTGCCATTGTATTGATTTCGTGGTCAAATATTCCTGAGCTTCCTTGTGACCCAATCTGGCAGCAGCAACATAGTCTTTTAATGCATTTTGGTAGTTCACCTTTTCATATGCTTTGCCACGTTTATAATAAGCGTCAGCATCTTCAGGATTGTTTTTTATAATACTGGTGTATATAGCTATCTCATCTTTTTTGTTTACAGCAGCAACTGATAACGCTTTACCTTCTTCTCTTGTCCTCTCTATTCTGTATTGCAGGTTTGGATGAGAATCAAATATGCCTGTCCTGTCTGTATCGCTGATGTTCTGAGAAATTGCGTAAGTCTTAAGTTTTTCCAAGGCACTGATATATGCTTCCGGTTCTATTCCATAAGACTTTCCTATCTTAACAGAATCTTTATCCGCATCTTCCTCCTGAGACCTGCTGTATGCCTTTGAAACCACAGGATTGATGAGCAAGTTGGCATATCCTACGCCTGGAAGAAATACATTTGCTACTTGGAAAGCTGTGGAAATAGCTTGAGAAGCAGCAACCTGTTTTCCGACATGACCAAGTTTAATGTGGGCATCCTCGTGAAGCATAATGGCAGCAAGTTCTTCGTCATTCATCCTTTCAATAAGCCCATTAAATATGATTAGTTGTTTTTTTGCGGGGGAGACAAAAGCGTTGGGTACATTGCTGTCCGCAACAAGTATTGAATACTTTTGTGCAGATATTTCACGGAGGGGGTAACGGTCAATAATAGCCTTTACTCTTTTATATGGTTCAGGATTATTTCTGGCATCAAATACAGTCAGTTGGGATTGCGTCGCACATCCTGTTAATAAAATCAGAATAATTAAAAGTTTTTTCATAAATGCACCATGTTCCCCATTGTACTAAAACCATTTAAAATGTAAAGGATAATAAATATTATGACAAGCCCTTGCGTTGATTGACAACAATAATTGTTCGGCCACCAGATTAGACAAATGATATCAAGGAATTTCAAGCCGTCCGGTAATCTTGGAACATAAGGAAAATTATTGATAGATTTCGGTAAAAAGGTAAACGTGAAATTATGCCCGTATGAGTCTATAATAGGCAAAGACATCTCTATGGCTCATATTTTATGGATATTCAGCCGAATAAAGATAATCATTTATGGTCATTCATATTTGAATGGTTTGTTGAAGTCTCCACATCTCAACCCATATAACCTTGTATATTTACCCTTTTACATGTATTCTTCCATAAGGTACGCCAATGATCCATAAGACTTTCATACTAAAACTCTATAATGCTGCCACCATGCAGAGGTGGAACGACAAAATACGCCCTGTAGAATTAAGAGAACTTGATAAACAGGCACATAAGATGATCATTGCCTGGTTTCTGGGTAGATTCGAAGAAGATGAACAGGGATTCAACTGGCTGGAAATAATTGAGGGCGGATTATTTGAACTCCTTCAGCGCATTGTCATTACAGACCTGAAGCCTCAGATATTCAACAGAATCAAAGAAGACAGTATCAGATACAATGAACTGAATAAATGGGTTTTCAAACAACTGGAACATGTTATCTCACCATTCGGCAAAGATTTCTCTGACAGATTCAAAGAATATCTCTCAACAACGGATGATTCAATCAACAAGAAAATCCTCAGTGCTGCCCATTTCTATGCAACCCGCTGGGAGTTCAATATAATCGAACATGCCAATCCGCATGGATATGAAAATCCTCAGATAAAAGCTTTACTGCAGGAAAGACAGGAACAATATAATTCCTTAAAAGGAATACAGCAGTTGGCACTTTATGCAAAATACAGAAATTTCATTGATCTTTGCGGACAACTACGATTTCAGTTACGGTGGGGTCATATAAATATGCTGCCCCGTATATCAGTGCTTGGGCATATGCTGATTGTCGCAATACTGTCATATCTTCTCTCACAGAAGATTAATGCCTGCCCCAAACGATGCATTAACAACTATTTCACCGGATTATTCCATGATCTCCCGGAAGTTCTCACCAGGGATATAATTTCTCCGGTAAAACGCTCTGTTGAAGGTCTTGATGAACTTATCAAGGAATATGAAAAAGAACAGATGGAAAAAGAGGTGTACGGCCTTATTCCTGATGAATGGCACAAAGAGATGAGAATGTTTACTGAGGATGAGTTCAGCAGCTTTGTAACAATAAAAAATGAAACAATCAGGGTAAGCTCCGATGAAATATCAAATCTCTATAACCTTGATTCATATAATCCCCGTGACGGTGAAATCTTAAAAGCCACAGATGAACTGTCTGCCTATACTGAAGCTTATCTGGCTATGGAAAACGGGGTGAAATCAAAAGAACTCCATGAAGCAAGGACGTTGATCCGCAACAGATATGCAAATAAGACCATCACAAGGATCAGCTTTGATAAGATATATGAAGAATATGAAGCAGGGTTTTTGTAGCACCTTTCGCTCCGTAATGCTCAGATATGATTGGTGAAATATTAAATTTGCCTGTTATCATGAACGTATGAGTCAAGTATAGGGCCTTTTTAGTGAATTCGAGAATTATTTATTGAAGTCGAGATTCACGGCAGATGAGATTTTGTAGCAGCTTTCATCCCATAATGCACACTGTAGACTGATGAGAACATCGAAATTTCCAGTTATCAAAGATACCTATAAATCAACTCCGGCTACCACGCAAATGGGGTTCCGTAAATTTCTACGTGGTTGCCTCCATTGATCAAAAACAATAAATATTCCATTTTCTAAAAGATCGGCAGAAAATCACCATAAATATTTTATTGTCAAATATTGGCAAAATATGACACATGTGATATAATATGGCAATATCATAATAAGGAGAAGCAGGAGGTTATCACCATGACAATGAATATCAGTCTAACCCCTCATCTTGAAGATATTGTCAGGAAGAAAGTGGCGTCCGGCAGCTACGCTTCTGCAAGTGAGGTTATACGCGAGGCTTTGCGCCTCATGGAGGCACAGGACAGTGGCCGTTCTGCCAAGCTTGCACAATTGAAGCAGGACATTAATGAAGGGCTTGAAAGCGGCGATCCGATCCCATGGAGCTCCAAACAGATCAAACAGGAGGGGCGGAAGAGCAGAGCTGCACAAGACCCTGTTAAAGGACTGTGAACATGCCTGCCATCACACTGCGCCCGCGAGCCATAACAGATCTTGCGGAAATATGGAATTATATAGCGGATGATAGTGAACAACGGGCAGACAGTTTTATCGATCTTCTCGACCGGAAAATAAATACGCTCGCTCGACGGCCAAACATGGGCCGCATACGCGATGAACTGGTGGAAGGCTTGCGCAGCTTCCCGGTAGATCGCTACATTATCTTCTATCGTTCCATACCGAAAGGAATAGAGATTGTTCGTGTCCTGCACGGTGCTCGCGATATCAACACCGTTTTCAACGAAGATTATTAAGACTGCACAGGCAAGGTCAGGCCGTATCCCAGTGCTATTTATAAAAAATGCAACTATGTTCCTGTGCCCCTTCATGAAAAACCTGTTTTTCACAGGTATGCAAAAACCGGATGAACCTACATTAAGTTTTTTAAAATAACTAATTTTAGTCTGATTTACCTATTAATCACCAACAAAAGTATATAGCAATTTTGGAATTATTACTTTTAAGAGTTCCAGGAAGCGGCAGTGTATTTAATGCAAAACCACGCAGTGTGCATTTCGGAAAGAAAGCACCACTTCAGACAAAACCCACTCAGTATGACCTTCTGTAAGGAAGCTTTATTCTACAGGAACAGAAAAAAAGCTGCCAGGGCTTTGCACATTACATTCGGTTATCAACAAATCCTGACAGGAACCTGCTGTGAAGATTTGCAACAAGTATTTCTCTCATTTTATCAAAATAATTGATAAGGAAGACATCAATATCCTATAGAAAAAAAGCAATCTGTCAGGCATTCGCACATTTCATCGCATTCAATAGGTATTACTGAAATCCTTCATCCATCTTCATCTCCCCCCCTCTCATCTCCCACCATATATATTAAATCCTAAGCCACATAACCCTGGCTCAATATCCCAACTATCATAAAAGGAGGTGAAAATCCTCATGACCGCCTGGGTTGTCACGAGGGATAAAAGATACTCAATGGACGTTCCTGGTCAGGCCTTGACTTGTTTGATTAAAGCTAACATCATCTCCACTGCCCTGGCCGAGAACTCGGGATCATTAATATTATTGTCCATTTCCACTACCTTGATGCCTTCCCTGACATTGGCTTTGATGGCGTCGAACATCGCTTTGTCGGCCTCACGGTCGCAGAAGGGCTGATTGTCGCTGTCGAGCATGGATACTCCTTTGAGAGGAATGAGAAATGCAACCGGGCCCTTGGCGGCATTTGCCTTTTCCGCGAATGTTTTCCCCATTTTCTCATTCTCTTCTTTGTTGGTACGCATCAGGGTAACTGATGGAGTCCATTCGTAGAACGTACGTTTCACTTTCTTATATTTTTCAGGCACCGTGTCCATTCCACCGAAATTGGCCATGTCCACGCATCCCGGCACAATGAGATGAGGTATTCCCATTTGTCCGGCAGCATCGAGTCGTTCGGGGCCAGCATCGAATACCCCGCCGCAGACAGTGTCTGCCCATTCGGTTGTTGTGATATCCAGAACAGCATCGACCAAGCCTTCCCTTATAAGACTTTCCATCGTCTTCCCTCCGGTTCCGGTTGCATGGAAGACAAGGACTTCATATGCCTGGGCTGTAAGATCGGCCACACAGGCGTTGACACAGGGAGTTGTATTGCCGAACATAGATGCAGCAATCACGGACCTGTCCTCTGAACTTTCGGGGATATCAGTTTCCACCATGCCGCAAATAGCACCAGCTGCACGGGAGAAAATGATGCGGGAGATGCGATTAATACCGGCCACATCTACGATGGAGGGTATCATCGTAATGTCCTTTGTTCCCACGTAAACTCCGACATCGCCCGATGCCGTAGTCGAGACACAGACCTTTGCCATGCCCACAGGAAGTGCGCGCATGGCCGAAGTAACAACCGCGGTCCCTCCGGTACCTCCCATACCGATGATGCCGTCGAACATTTCGTTATCATACAGCGACTTAACAATTGCCGGTGCACCTGCACACATGACCTTCATTGCCTCTCCGCGGTCCATCTTCTTCCGAAGCTCTTCAAGGCTGCTGCCGCCTGCCTCAGCGACATTATTGGCCTCTATGTCCACAGGGAAAAGGTGCGTTGATCCCGTTATCCCTGTATTGACCATGAACACCTTATACCCTCTGACAAGTATTTGCTCGCGTACAAAGGCATATTCCGCACCTTTTGTGTCAAATGCACCAATCAAACATATCGTTTTCATTTTGTCTCCTCCCCCCTCGGGGGTTTTGTAAAAAGTTTTCATCAAATTGTTCTGCTTCTTGAGCAGTTTTGTCTGCTTTCACTTGGTCGGTCAGCAGCATTTCGGCAAGGGTTCTTTGCGAGCTTAGCCGAGCAAAAATATTGATCTGCGGCAGTCTGCTTCGCTTTGCGATCCTCCATCGTACATTCAGTACGATTACGGCCTGCAAATCTTGCAGCCCATCCACATATGTGCTTATGTGAATCCGCAATAAAGAAGGGGGTAAATTTATTCATTTTCAATTCTATTTTCTACCTCCCCCTCAATTTTCCTTATAGAGGTTTTTCTACACACAATATTCATATTAATTTTTCATGAAACTTTTGACAACGCCGTAAATGAATTGCTGAGCATTTTATGTTAAAAATGCTCAGCAATATTTTTTCCACTTTAATCACTTTAGGCAAATTCCCCGCTGCTTGCGGCGGGGTTGTTTATTGTTATTTTTTTAGACCGCATGGTCCAAACCTTGTTCTCTCCGCTGCAGATTACTTGAATGCCCCGAGCTGGCATGGAGATATCTTAATATTCATCGCTTCACATACCGCTGCAATCATGGGCTTGGATATACCGAACCTTGTTGAGATTTCCCACGCTAAAGAACATGCAAGCCGGCCGTTAACAAGAGATGCCTTGATGGCTGACTCAATTTCCGGATTTAGTTTATCGGATAACTCAGGAATACTTTTCTCTTTACCGTGTCCAAAAAGACCGAGCTGACATCCGCTTATCCGCACTTCAAGCAGGTCAATCGCTGTTCCTACTTCAGCAGGATCCATGTTCAGTTCACCCGCTATTTTGTGGGCTTCGGCGCAGGATATTCTGTTTTCAGATATTTTCTCTTTTACCCGAGCTGCAATTGTTTCATTTAACTCTGCATCAGGTCTTTTTCCCGCATAATGTCCAGCGTCTTCGTGTGTCATCGTTTTTTCTCCTTAAATTTTATCAATTTTGTAGTCTGCTTCTTGTCCTTATCATAGCACATTTATGTATTTTTAGGATATTGACCCCTTATTCATGAATTTATTATCATCCAATCTTGTGTCATTTACAAGACGAAAATACTTAAGTATAAGGGCTGTCTTTGCTTCTAACTTACTGCTTTATTGAGATCATCAAGCAATAGTTCTAAGTTCAATCCGAACTTTTCAGCCGTTTCGCACAGGGCCTCAAAGAGGGCCTGACAGCAAATACATAGACCTGCTTGGATGTCATACTCTTTAAATACAGCCTCGGTTCGAGGATGCAAACTCACAATTTTTAAAATTGTCATATTTGGTCCAATCCTTATCTCTCGCAGCAAGTCAGGACATATTGCCTGCTTCCTTTGTTATCTTAATAATCTCCTCAAGTGCCCTAGGTACACATTCAATTATTTTTCTAACAGGTGTTCCAGGATTGGGATTTGCATAAAAACCGGCCAACCTGTTTACTTTTGCTGCCATTTCCGCCGCTTCCGCTACTTGTCTGCCTGCCGCAATCAAAGCTGCTGCGATCCCGGTCAATGTATCGCCAGTTTCACCAAAATTATTGATAAGGATGTCATATAAAGATGGGGATCAACCGCCTACAAAACAAAAACCTAAAATGCAGGATAAGAGATAAAAAAACACTTGACTGGAACAAATAAGGAAGACATCAAAGAAACAGAGAGAAAGGGCGGCTGAATATCAATATAATGATTCTTTTGCCGGTCAGCTTTTTAATCAATTGGCAGGAACGAAACCGGATGAAGATCTTACATGGACCGGTGAAATGGTTGCCCTGGCCATTGATCCTGATTATGCCCCTGCAATATTAACAGTAGGATCGCATGAATATATTTATGGAAGAAAAGATGAGGCTATGAACCATTTTTTAAAACTTACAACACTTTCTAAAAACACAGAAGACTTAACTGAAATCATCGATAAGGCGGGAGATTTTCTGATTCAGAAGAAGGATTTTGATAATGCAATTATTCTATATGCATCTGCTGCTAAGAAATATCCCAATAATCCTGTGTACCATAATGGCTTGTGTTATTGCTACGGTAAAACAGGAGATCAGACAAGTGCACTGGAAGAAGCAAGAATAACCGTTAGAATTAGTCCTGAAAACCATGTGTATTTAACAGATCTGGGATGGACCCTTGTTGAGGCGATATTATATGATGAGGCACAATCTGTTCTCGAACATGCAGCCAAAGTGGCTCCACCTGAATACGATCTTGCAAGGAATAATCTTGAAGAATTGCAGCGCCGGAGAAAAAGAAAGCGGTAATTATGTCCATGTGTCAACATTGCAGTAAAGATACCGAAGACCCAAAAACAACAACCTGTTTTAACAGCTATGTAGACTTTGAAGATAGCTGCTCATTACCACCGGAACCATATTCTGAGAATGAAACGGAAAGATGCTCAGTATCTCATGTTGTACCCGGTGCGTATCATCACAAAGACTGTTATACTGTTATATGGAGAGATTTCCCGGATGTGGGAACAGACTTATTTCATGTGGGTGTCTGATAAAGGGGTAGACAATTATAGTTATTCAGAAAGACAATATGATATTTCAGTAAATATCGGCAAAAAATCTTTACATGAAATCTTGCCGGTGACAGTCTATCTCAGAAAAGACATAAAAAGCATTTTCCCAGATTTTTCATTCTCCTTTTTTCCGTATATGTAAAAATAGAAATTGAGAATTTGAAATATATATTGCGCAACCAACATAGTGCATAATAAGAGTGGGGTTTCGGGGAGAGCATATTACTGTTTGGATAATACCGGATTTAGTGCTCGATGTTGAGCGGATTGTACTGAGAAAATGCAGGTGGTAGATTCTGGAATACTCAACAGCCTTGATGTAAGATAAAAAGGTGCTTACAATACATCAACAAATTAAGTATCTAAATTGGAATGCCCTTTTCCAGAAAAAGGGCATTTTTACCTTTTGGAGTTGATAATGACAATAAAGAATTCTACTGAAATCAGGCAACTGGTAGACATAGGAATGGAGAAAGGCTATCTTACATCCGACGAAATCAACGACCTCCTCCCTCACAACATCTTCTCTCCGGAAGATATTGAAGACGTATTCGACTTTCTTTCAGAATCTGATATCGACATAGTTGAAACAATTCAAGAGAAGGTTGAATCAGAAGAGGATGAAAGCCCGGACTTGGAAGAAACTAAAGACCTACCTTCAGAGAAAACCGATAACATAATCTGGGCTTATTTAAAAGATATCGGACGCATACCGCTTCTTACACCAGACGAAGAATACAGGATTGCAAAAGAAATAGAAGAAGGTGAAAGAACGGCAAAAAATATCTTGTTTGAATTACCTCAGGCAGTAGATGAACTCCTCCAGATAGGTCAGCAACTGAAGGAAGAGACCATAAACATAGTAGATGTCATAAAAAATATTGATGAAATAAACTATACAGAAAAAGAAGGTGCAAAATATAGAAAGAAAACCCTATCCTCCATTAAAAACATAAAGAATCTTCATGACAAAAGGGAAGAAATTAAGAAAAAACTACTGGCAACAGATAAACCCGGCAGGAAGAAGATTGCTAATGATTTGCAGAGGGTTAATGATGAGACGGAAGAAATCCTGCTTGATCTCAAACTCAACAAGAAGATTCTCCTAAAAATCATCACCAAGATCACACAGCAGATGGAGTTCATGGATGATGGCGAGGCAAAGATCGTAAAACAGAAATTAGCAGAACTCAGCCGGATTGACAACAAACTGAAGATCGTCAAAGATAGACTTGTTCAGGCAAACCTGAGACTTGTCATTAATATTGGCAAGAAATACCTTAATCGTGGGTTATCGTTCCTTGATCTTATTCAGGAAGGAAACATGGGCATTATGAAAGCTGCTGATAAATATGATTATCAGAAAGGCTACAAGTTTTCTACATACTCAACGTGGTGGATAAGGCAGGGTATGACAAGGGCAATTGCAGATTACGGACGGACTATAAGGGTGCCGGTCCATGTGTTGGAAGTCACAAATAAGATAAATAAAGTTACTGTATCCCTCTTTCAGGAACTGGGCAGAAAACCTAATCTCGAAGAAATCTCATTGAGAGCCGGACTTCCCATAGAGAAGGTCAGGAAGACCATGAAGGCTTCGAGCGGGACCGTATCAATAGAAACCCCTGTTGGAGATAATGAATCAAAACTCGGTGATTTCATCGCAGACACGAATGCTTCTTCGCCTTTTACAGAATTTGTAGATGCCTCCCTCAAACAAGAGATAGACAAAGTTTTATCAACCCTTACCCCGAGAGAAGAAAAGGTTGTCAGGATGAGACTTGGCATCGGTGAACAGACTGATTATACTTTAGAAGAAGTGGGTGACGTTTTTGGACTTACCCGTGAACGTATCCGTCAGATTGAGGCCAAGGCCTTGAGAAAGCTGCAACATCCGTCAAGACGAAAGATGTTGGAGAGCTTTCAGGAGTAAACAAGCTGTAAGCGATTCGCATAGATGGAGATATAACCACTGATAACATTGAGTTATTATGGATTTCGTATTATCTCTGAGATATTTTCTATTTTAGCAGTCTACATGGAAGAAATCTACAAAGTCTAAAAACAGTTTATTATCTTTTTCATTACAGATTCTATATATAGAGTCCTTATCATAGAGAACGAACGCTTTTTTGCCAACAAGTTGAGACCATTTCTTTACTTCGACAACATGGAAAAGTATATTTACAAAACTAAATAATCTGAGACTGGAATTGGCAAAATTAATGGTGATGTGTTCCGGTTTCTTATTCTTCATGATAAAATCCATCGTGATGGTTAGATATGCTTTATCATTTTTGTTTGCCAAATTGATATCGATTGATGCTATTTTGGCGAGTTCTTTTCTGTAGCTGTTTTCCATTGTTATCCTTACTTTATATGAATGTGCCTATAGAGACAAGACATTTAAATCTGGATTGTAATGATTTTGTTTCTTGAGAGCGGCAAAAACTGAAATAGAACTGTCATTTTCAAAAGAAATATCTGATCAAGGCCCCTGGGAGTCTTGAAGATAAGAGCGTTTCTGCCGGTAATGAAGAATCAAATTATTTTAATATTTACCAGTTTTTCTCCATTTCCCAGTTTATAAACCAGAGGGGATGGAATGTTTGTTACCCCCCTATTATGTCAACAGAGTATGGTGGATAGCGGCTGAAAGCTGGGGCTGAGTATAGCGAGTATGCATATGTATTTACCTGTGGATGAGTGTGAGTATATTTATTTCAAGTTGTATCAGCGTGATTTGAAAATTTCTGTTTCAGGATCAGATCTTGCCGATAAAAATCAACTTCAGAAAAGACATGCAAGTAATCTCCCTATTCTCCTTTTCTATATATATGAGAAAATGAGAATTAAGTATTTTAATGCTGATCTGGCATTAAATGAATTCTTCATCTGAGCTAAGATCTGTGAAATAGTGGCAGTCTATAGCAATGAGCAGTATCTGGCGAATGGTATGCCTGATATGAAGAAGATTTATCATCTCTATGCTGGTAAACAGTTATTTCACAGTAAAAGAAAATGTTGTATGGGCTGGGGAGAGTCAGGACTGTTGATCTGGTAGGGTGTTAATGATTTCCTCCAAAGGTGTTTTTGATATATTTTTCAATATGAAGCACGCGGTATTAAGTAATTCTTCAATAGAGCTTTTACTTGTAAACTAAAGTAACATTGCAGTATAATTAAGAAAAGGAGCATAAGGATCAAGGTTAAGAGCCTTCCTGCAAAACGTGACCTGCCTTCCATGAGACCCCACTTTGCAGTTACTTTAATACTTAAATTTACAGACCAGGAGAAATACCGGAGGTTCTCATATGACAGTGAACAGTGCACGCCCCCAAGTCTGTTCAAGGAATTTAGCAGCAATATTCATTCTATACTTGATAGCAACAGCCATGCTTTTTTCTGTTGTCGATGCATGGGCCGGAGCGGAGATTGATTGCCCAAGCTCCCTGAAAGCATACAGTATCGATCCAAAGATGAATAACTACAATTGCAACTGTTCCAATGGCCCACGGAGTATGCCGGTATGTACACCTAAATCAGGATTGTCAAAGAAATCACCTTCCAGCAGTAAGTCCGGTAGTCGCTCCATGAATAACGACATCAAGCTGCAGTTGTTCCAGGGTTTGCTGGATGGAATGATGCAGGGGCCAAAAAACAACGCCCCGTCCCGACAGCAACAGGAGGCCCAGCAAGAGGCGCAGCGGCAACAACAGATTCAAAGAGAGCAGAGGGAAAGGGAACTGGAGTTTGCGCGACAGAAGGATTTTGCTGAGAAAAAGGATCAGCTCCTGGGAATTCTCAAGGGGTCCAGTACGGGGATGCTTGTAGATTTTAAAAATCTTGATGGAGATGCCGAAACAATGAGAAAAGCAGCAGGCGACTCTTTCGATCAACTGTCTGCTATTACCGGCAAAATTGAAATCTCTACAGGGACTAATTTTTTTGGAACTACACTTACAGAACCTGAAATATCTACGTTGATGGAACCGGAAAATGACCCGATAATTGTTGATGTAAGGGAAGCAAATACTTTTGTTGTTCAGAGTTTAAAGCAAGATAAAGAGGCGATGAAAAAAATAGAAAAACCTAAAAAAGAAGAAAAAAAACAGAAGACTGAAAGACGAGAATGTAAGGAGATAATTACGAAATACAATAAGCAAGTTGTCGACATGCAGAAGTTTCAAAAACAAATTGAATTTACTAAAAGTCAGCTTGATGAATGGAAACAGAAAAACGACGCTGCTTTCTGGAACGCAGTTGTTGATGGATCATCTTTTGCTGTTGGTGAATTTTTTGATTATTTAAAGGAAACCAGAAGAGGAGCGGAAAACATCAAAGGCAATTTGGAATTGATTGAAACTAAATTAATTAAAGGAAATGCGTATACTCCCGCACAAATTGAAAGTCTGAAAAGGAAACTAAATTTAAGAATGGCTGAATACACAATTGCCAAGTATACTTCGGAATTCACCAATATAACAGATTATTTTGATTATGTTAAAAATGTAATTCAGTCTTCTGTTACAAAAATAGGCGAAACAGATGCAGATATAAAAGAATTACTTTCAAATCCAAAGGTTAAAGAATATTTAAGCGAATATCCTGCTATTGATGCTGCACAGTTTCTAGCCGGAAAATCAATGACCGCATTTTTAGCAAAAAAAGGATTTTCTAAATATTCTTATGTCGGTATTGCACAGTTGGTTGTGAACACGGCATACAATGCCACAGATATGTATTTAAGTTATAAAAACATTTGTACTCTGCGCAACGCTTCCGGTAAAGAACTGGAATCAGCCAAGTACATTCAAAGTCAAATTACTGATACATATAATAAAATTATTGAATGCAATGCTCGGTAACCCATTTGGACGAAAGCGCACCTGAAAGATCTTCATGGGCAGATTAGTGCGTCACGTTAAAATAGTTACTAAACCTAATCAGGAAGTCAAATAACTTGAGTAAACAGTTGCCGGCAAAGAGAACAAAGCGGCAATTGTCGGACCTCAATAAGAAAAAGGAGCAGGAATTATGAGCAAATTTTATCACTGTTTAATAATAGCATTAGTCATCATGGGGCTGGCAATACCGGTTTTCGGCCAGAACAGTGCTGACGAAGCCCGCAAACATCTTATACGCGGGATGGCGGCAATCGAAATGGCGAAAAGTGAGGATGAGCTGGCAGCGGCGGCAGCGGAGTTTAAAAAAGCAACTGAGTTTGCACCAACCATGACAGCCGCCTGGTACAACCTGGGATCGGTTCAGTCTAAAATGGGACTGCTGAAGGATGCTATCGCCAGCTATCGCCGTTATCTGGTCCTGGTACCCAAAGCCGATGACGCACGGCTGGTCAACGATGAAATTATCAAGCTTGAGTACAGGCTGGAGAGAATCGAGAAAGTGGCGGAATTAGCCGGTGTCTGGATTATCGGAACGACTCAGTTTACCATTTCAATAAATAATGCAGAGTTCGTTGCCAAGGGCAGTGTAGGGACTGACGGAATAACGGTGATCAGCGACGGGGGTTTATTGGTAGGGAAACAGGGGAGGACACCCAGGGGCAACAGTGAGATGATATTCAAGGGGAGAATAGATGGGCTATCCATCAAGGGCATGCGTTACAGAGGCCCATTTACGGAGGGAGTCTCGAACTGCACGATACCCGGTGATCAGAGTGAGTTTACAGGCACTGTCAGCGAAGATGGTAATCGCATTGCTCTCAATTTTCAAAAAGGTTTATATCAGGCAGACAGGGATGCCGGGCTTTTCTTCGGTCTGGATTCATGCACTGGTGTAACAAAAACAGGCGATATGCCCGGGACATACGTCCTCACGAGACACGGCGGGGTTCAGGGCAAAACAGATTCGGCTGGGAAAAAACTTAAAAATGACATTGGCCTCGTGGGGATGAAAATATCGGAAACAGATACTCAACTCGTTGCTGATGTTTTGCAAGGCATGCCGGCTGCCGAAGCTGGGATTAAGATTGGCGACCGTGTTCTGAAGGTAGACGGGAAAGATACCAGTGGTTTGACCAGTCAGCAATTGGTAGGATTGATTCGAGGAAAAGCTGGTTCCACGGTGACCATTGAGGTGGAACGCCAGGGTGAAACAAAACCGCTGAGTTTTACCATAGTCAGGAAGGCTCAGTAACCCATTTAGATGGAGCCGCCCCTTAAAGATCTTAATGGGCAGATTGGAGAATAGAAAATGAATCGAAGACAGATTGAATGCTTGATCGGTATGGTGATATTGATAACCTGGGTCTCAGTAACACTGGCGGGAACCGTGCCCGAGGAAGCGAGACGTTACATGGCGCGGGGGATTGCCGCAGTTGAGATGGCGAAGTCACCCGGTGATTATGCTCTTGCAGTGAAAGAGTTCGAGCAGGCAGCCAAATTGGCGCCGGATTGGCCGTTGATTTATTACAACCTGGGAAGCGTGCAGTCAAAAGCCGGGGACTATGTTTATGCCATGAAAAACTTCCAGCGCTATCTGGAACTGGCGCCGCGATCGCCGGATGCTGCAAAGGTACAGGAGGAGATTTTTAAGCTGGAATACCGGCGCGATCGCGAGAAACTGGCTGCGACACTTGCCGGTAACTGGATTGCCACGAACGGCCAAACATTCAAGCTTGTGCTGGATGGGTCGAGACTGCAGTTAACGAGAGCCGAGCAGCAGAGTGACGATATCCTTACCATCAAGTCGATGGGTACCCACACCGGCGCGATGACGGACTTCGGGCCCTTGATTTTCTTCGGTACACTGGTTGGCGATAAAATTTCCGGTCAGTGTCTTCAGGAGGCCGGGAAAAGTTCGGGTTACTGTGATATACCGGAACGCAAAGGCAACTTCGAAGGTACTGTCGACATTGCTTCCGGACAGATGCGTATTGTCTACAACAGGGTGACGCTTGAGTTCCTGATGGAGTTCAGGTCATTTTTGTCGTCTGAACTGGTTTGCAGGCAGACCAACAGGAAGGAGACACCAGGTTATGTGCTCGAACTGAAACGTGATCCCCATTCTCCGGCCCAGACCGGCAAGTAGGTCCGGCTGTATCTCCGGTACTTACAACTTATCAAATATGATAATAGTACATAACATCTCTATATTCATTTTCATCTCTAATCAATCCAGTGAAAAACAATGCTCAACACCTCCATAACACCGGGGGAGGGGTGAAAACTCAACAGATATGATATAAAATATAGGGAAACTGGGCTTCCCATATTACCCAAATGAATCCCGTCTTCCCGATTTATTATCCATAGTGAACACAATTTTGTTATCATATTAAACATACTGACTTTACGAATATCACAGTTGGTGTTCCGAGATCTTTTGAACTTGATGATCAAGTATGAAAATATTAAGCAAAGTACCTCACTTTCATTGACACATTCCGCTAATTAATATCTCTTAATCTTATCCTAAATTGATTACCAGATCCTTTCCTAATCTAATACCAGCAACATTGCATGCTAATCGAATTATGTTTTGAATACTTTTTTTGCTCTCATGTACATCAATGTACCATCCAGGCGAAATTTCCCGCCAATATTTTCTATTGTCCCAAAAATCCGGACGCTCAGGAAACAACTCGCCTGGAGACCGTCCTAAATATCGTCGTGAAGTTCCATGTTCTATTTCAGGGGACGAGAATTTCTCAAAAAAGCTCTGGTCTTGTTCCTGGAATTTTAGGAAAACACTTGCCAGCACATCAAGTGAAGATTTCTTATGAAATGTTTCATCATTAAATATAAAACCATACGATTCAAGTTCGCCCGAGGTTGAACCACTGGAAGGCGGATTGTTTTTCAGCGGCATAATCTCTTGGAATTTTTCCGATTCCCTAATGGAAGGCGATCGACTTGTGCGTTTTTTGCGTTCCTTATTGTCCAGTTCTTCCATAATACTGCCCAATTCTGTTTTCAATAATGAAATCACAGTCTTTATATCCTCGGCATCTTTCTGCTCGGAAATCAATCTGATCTTGGTGCTTCTTAAATCATCAGGCACAGGGATACCGCCTCTTTCTAACTGTCGAATGGCATCATTAATGACCACAAGTTGTCTGTCTGCATGATTTGAGGGAATGCTTGTTTTGAGGGTATTCACTAAATCTCTGAGCCTGTTTATCAAATCTTTAGCCTGATCCATCATCGTATTTACCTAACCTCCTGAAAAAATTATTAATTTGCATTGTATAAGTTTTATAGCCAGTTTTTCCCTTACCTCTACTTTTAATAGTCATTGCATTAATACTTTTTCTGGCTTATCTTGTTCAACTACCAAATATACCCCGGCTAATAACTCTTGTAGAACGCCTCTGCCGTGAATTTCACGAACTCTTCTGTTTTTTCCGGACTCCGAGTAATAGCTTGCCAAGGCTCTAATCGTGCAATCTCTGTCTGTAGATCTCTTGCTGTTCTTGAGCTGCATCCCAAAATATCCTGGACCGAGCCGACAGATACACCCTCACATTGAAAAATAAAGGCGAATTCAAGCAGTTCCTGAAAATTGAAAAACTTCTGTTCATAGTCGTTAGGTGACTGGCTTGCAAAGAAGACCACTACACCCTTTGATCGTCCTTCCCGGATGATCTTTTGCAGAAAGATATTTTTCTGATTTAGATAATTATGGGCCTCATCAATAACAAGGATCGTCCTGATTGTTCGTTTATTGTCTTTAATGGGACTGTCGGGAAGGGTTGCCATCTCTTTATATAGCCGCTCGATGACAAGATATGCCACAAGCTCTTTCAATACTGGCATGACATGGAGGTCTATCAGCATTGTGCGGGTGGAGAGGCGATCTATGGGAGGCATTTCGGTTCCATGTCTCCAGAAAAGATCAAAATCTGCCAGATCGCGTAATACTTCAATAAGGCTGTCATCTTTTTTATTATCATCTTCATACATCCTCAAAGCAATCTGGAGGACGTCATGAAAGTCCGGGTATGGCGCCGAAGAGCCTGCACGCATTGTATATGCCGCCCGAATAGCCTCCGTCAAAGCGCCTTTTTGTACTACCCCGAGCTTGCTGTTTATGGAGGCAAAGCTTTCAGCCTTTTCCCTGGCGGAGACGTTGATTGTTTGCTCATCATAGGATGGGAGGATGAATGGATTAACGGGCAAATTCTCTCCTCCTTGCAGAAGGCGAAAAGGTTGCACTCTGGCCGTATCAATAAAACGGATATTTTCGACTACATCACCTTTATAATCAAAGTAGATAAAGTTCGTCTGATAGTCTGACTGGATTCTTATGTCGGTAAGTATTTTGAGCAAAAACTGAGTTTTCCCGACCCCGGGTTTTCCCATAATCGCCAAATGTGAGTTCGCATGTTTTGCAGTATTGTTAAGTTCCATAACCAGTTCATTTTTCTGTAAAAGTGTCTTACCTATGAATATATCGAAGCTATGGCCGAGCCCTTCACGACGTCCCGAGAACTCAACAAAGCCCAGGAGACGGTTAAACAGGCTGTCAATGTTGTGTCCGCATTCTTGATAGATTTGCCCAAACATCTCGGCTCCGTGATCAATATGGTTCTTTATAATGGATCTGTTTGAGAAAAACTCATCTTCCTCAATACCCGGCTTTTTGTAAACATAAGAAATAAGAGAACGGACAAAAACCTCATCCTCGCTGATAAAGGTAGGTCGTTTCATTTCACCTCCTCCAAAATTGAGGCTCTCGGGTACATCAGGTCCGTCCTTGATAAGCGATAGAGCAAATGCTATCCGGGCAAGAGTAAATTTCTCAAGTTTGGTTTCAAATCGTAAGGCGCTTAATATTTCGTCCGCATTATTTGATGTATAAAGACGGTCTGCCATAGTTCATTTCTCCCAAAAATAACCTTCTTTGATGGTTGTCAACTCTTGCCGCTGGTCAAATTCTAAGCTGGCCGCTCCACTGAGATGCGGTTTGAGGGCACGGTAATAATCATTATCAATCTCTGTGTCTGTTGAGAGAATCACCACCTGCTCACCGGCATTCGGGAAGTAATTGTTCACAATATTGTCCCGGTGTGCGCTATCCAGGCGGGATAGAGGCGTATCAATGATGATCGGGAGTTTTACCTGACTTGTTTGAGCCAGCCCCCAGAGAAGCGATACAGCAAATATCTCCTTTTCCCCTGCAGACAAGGCAGACTTCCGAATCTCATGTCCGTTACGGTCAACTATTTTTACTTCATAGGTCTTGTCGTCTATAGAGATGTCCTTAATAAGTCCGCTTCGGCTGGATAAAAGCCTATACATCTCAAACGTTTTTTCCTGCAACAGATGGACCTTGTTCTTGCGCAAGCGGACGATGAATTGGTTGAGGATATTGGCTATAGCGTCACACTCCTGGATAAAATCTGCTTTTTCCTTTGATACGTTGTGTTTTTCATAAAGTTTTTCGATTTCCACTTCGATATCTTTGATTCTTTTCTGGAGGTAAAGTATCTCCTCTTCTACAAGCCTTAGCTGTTCTGTCTTTCTACCAATCTGTGTGGAACATCCTTCGATCTCGGCCTGAAGTTGCTCGAAGAGTTCCCGTTCCGAGTCAGCATGAATACCGGCCTGCATCAGTCCCTCAAACTGCCGGACCTGTGCCTCCAATTCCTGCTTCTCTTCAAAAAGAGGTCTGAGTTGAAATATATTACTTGCCTCCATCGTCTCCATCTTGTTTAACACACGCGCAGCATCGCGGTCTGATAAACCCAGTATCCTGATAACATCTGTTTTGGAATCGCCTTCTTTCAAGAGACGGAAAATTCTACGCTCCAGCTCTTCCATTTTTTCAGCGGAAAGTTTTTCCCGGTAAATGGGCTCAGGTTCTTCAACAACTCTCACAATCCTCTTTGAGAGAACAGCAGCGTGCTCCTTGATTGCCTCACTGCTTGCAGATTCCCTTTCAATTTCTATCTGTCGTCGAATTTCATCAAAGAGCTGACCGGCAATACTGAATGGCAACACTTTCTCGCATAGAGTCCGAATCTCGCTTTCAACCTTTGTAAGCCTGTTAGCAGCAAAGATACGTTTTTTCTCACGCTCCCGCAATGCCTCTCGTGATTCAGGTGTGGTATGGAATGTTGCCTCGAAGCGTTTTTTTGCTTCTTCAAGCTCTGTCTTGAATGTTTCCAGTTCATCTGAGATCGATTCCCGCTCCTGATTTTTCCGGTTGAGTTTGCTTTTTTCTTTTTTCAATTCGCTCTGTTTGAACTCAAGGTCTTCGTCGGTTATTTCCACGAACCCTTTCCTTTCTTCCTGTTTGATGTACAGTACATCGCTGGAAAGTTGCGTGATATATTGGATACCAAGGGCAGCTTCCAGGGATGATTTCAGGCGAACCTCCGAATGATCGTCAGCAGCTATCTCCTGTATCTTTTCACCATCAAAAAAGAAAAACTGAGTAATGCCGGGCGGGATGGCAGCCCGTATAAAATTCTGCCATATTTCCTGGTTCTGCACTGATACACGCTTGCTGTCTTTTACCACAACCAGCCTTTCTGTCATGTCTCTGGGTTTAGGGTCAACGGCAGTTCCGGCAGTCCAGGAACGTTTGACTACGAGTTCCGAGAGATCATCCATCTCGATAATCAGTTCAAAGGATACGCTGAAATTCCCCTTTGCCTTTTCGCGGCGGTTAATATGTTTGACAATCTCATCTGTTTTGGCACCATAAAGACAGAAGTTTATGGCCTCCATGATTGAGGTTTTGCCAGCACCATTCATGCCGCCGATAAGAAAGATACTGTGGCCGCCTTCCTCGGTAAAGGGAAATACAATGTCTGTGATAAACTGGAAGGACTTATAATTTTCAATAGTAAGCTTTCGGAATCTCATGATCGCCCCTCGGACTCCTCGGGGGTTTTGCTTTTGAGGATTTCCCGTAGCGCATCATAAACGCCAGTGCGGCGATCCTTGAATTCGTACTCCTGGACAGTGTCCAAAAGCTTCAGCACCTTTTCATGGCTAATTGCCTGCTGCCCGCAAAGCTCCTCCAATAACTTCTTATCTTCGTCGGATATTTTCATGATTTTTTGCCTTTCCTGCCATCTGTAAGTTTCTTAATGGTTTTGTCAAAATCTGATTCTTTCCGGTCCTGTGCCTCAATCTGCTTACCATAGAACTTGCTGTACTCGCCTTCTGCCGTCTCCACGGCCATTTCATGGGATATTTGACCTGCATGGCTGAGGATAGCCCTCTCGTTTAAATTCAAAAAGGCATCCAGTTTTTTGATCCAGTCTCGCATATGCATGGGAATGCGCCGCATCGCCTGGCCTTCGGCGAAGACAAGATACTGTTCCACGAGGTTGTTTAACGCACGGAGTTCATCTTCACCAAGATAATTCTTAGCAATGGTCACATCAGCCTTGCGGACTTTAGGCCCGCGCCAGTTGGTCAGACCCATGTTTGGTTTGTCGGCATCGGCGCGGCTGTGGATGATCTCTGCTGCTGTCATCCCCGTAATTGCCCAATGCATTTTGTTCTGTACTGTTTTAAAAAACTCAATACTGATCTCCTGCGTAGGGTCATAATTTACGCTGGTGGCGTATATATCGGTAATCTTCTGATAGAAGCGCCGCTCAGATGTCCGGATATCCTGAATCCGGCGAAGTAACTCTTCAAAATAATCGAAAGGTCGGTCAGGATTCTTCAACCGCTCATCGTCAAGTACAAAACCTTTGACAATATACTCCCGCAACTGGCGGGTTGCCCACTGGCGGAAGCGGGTAGCTACATGACTTTTCACCCGATAGCCGACGGAGATAATCATGTCCAGATTGTAATAATCAAGAAGGCGTTGGACTTCACGATTCCCTTCGCGTCGAACTGTCAAGTATTTCTTGACAGTTGCCTCCGGGGCAAGCTCTTCTTCCTCATAAATGCTTTGAATATGGAGACTTACGTTCTGTTTTGTCGTTTGGAAGAGTTCGGCCATAAGCTGTTGGGTGAGCCAGACTGTCTCTTCTTCCAACCGCACGTCAATCTTGATCTGACCGTCTTCGGATTCGTAAACAAGAAACTGGCCCTTGCCGGAATTGGGGTAAATATCAGGGGGCAAGGACTTCTTCATGGCTTGGCTGCCTCCTCGATCAGTTTTTCCACGCGTGTTTTGGCTTGTTGGAGAAGGCGTTTGGATTCCTGCTCAGACATGATTGCTTTCTCGTAAAGCTCTCGCAGTTCTTTCTGGAGTGGTTCCGAAGGTGGCCAGATGAGAAATTTCCGAATATCAAAAGGATAAAGTTCCAGTTGTCCAGAACTGCCCCGCTGATGCATTTCCACTTGCATTTGGCCGACCGTACTGTTTAGGTAGAACGACACGTAAGCAGGGTCCAGTGTATCCGACCTGAGAATGGTGACATGATTATCGGGCACTGCCAATCCCTCCCTCAAATAGGGCGCAACACGGCCCAGCGTGCCTCTCCCTGTTCCATTCATAAGAATATCACCATAACGAATCTGAAAATCAGGGACGGGATTTGGCATTGCAAAACGATTATCTTCCAAAAGCACTCTGTTAGGTTGCACGTGTTTTGAGTTAATGACAGGCAAGCCAGATTTGATATAAATGGGCTGAGTTCCACGCTGACAGAATCGCAGGTGGCGAGAAAGCGGTTCGAGCGATATGTCCGCAGGCAATGCTTTCACAAATGCTTTGAATTCTGGGAAATAATGTTCTGGGTCTATACGCCGCGATTGCTCCATGTCGCTGAACTGAGCTGTGTAGCCAATGGGTTTCTGAAAAACCAGCTTGTCAAGCCCGAGTTCTGATTCGAGGAGTTGCTGAGCCTGAGTATAAAGCCTTTCTGCTTGCTTACCGAGTATTCTGGACTGCTTCACTAATTTACTAACTTCTTTCTCTGAAGCAACAAGATGCTCAGGAAACGGGATTTCTCTAATGTATGTCGGAGCAATATGCGGTTGAGCGCCGCCGTAAGCTCCACGATTCAATAAACGTTTTCCAATCGAGGAGTTAAGATAAGTTGAAACAAGGTATCCATCTATCAAGGGAGACCGCAAAACGAGAAGATCCGCACAAGCATATATTTCTTGTTCATCCAATTCAATGCCAATGACGGATGTCTGACCGAAATTAGCGCCAGATCTGGTGATAGTTACGTCACCGAACTCCAGGCGATTACGTGAGATAGTGCCTCTTAAGTCGTTAGAGGCGAAATGCTTGCTGCTCCAATCGTATGAATTATCTCTATTGTTTTGGGCAAGAAGGACGAGGAGACCATCTTCTGCATATCTTCGTGTAAACTCAGCGGGGTGCATAACAGAAACTTTATAGGTCTTGAACTTGCTATTGCCACCAGCTTCTTTTGCAGCCAAAAACTCTGGTTTATAAAACTCCGCATCAATTCGAGTTAATTCTATAGCAGACAGGTTTATTTCACTCCATACTGCCACTACCCCACCCTCCAGAAATCAAACCCTTCTTTCTGTGCAAACCGGACAAAGGCTTCGGCAATACAAAGTTTGTCGTCAGGAATATTGGCAGCATTTGTAAGGTCTTCCTGCTTCAAATAAAAATTAACTAAATCCTGATCTACTACAGGCTGACCCTCTTGAGGATGTCCTTGAGGAAATTCCATTAAACTACCATTTTCATCCACGATATACATATATTCGCCGGAATTATCTTTTCCGCCTCGTTCGCTCACTGCCATAAAGATAGGATAGTCGAGACGTTTGGCAACTTCAGCGGCAATCCAGCGCTCTTTAAGGGTTCCGATCATGTCGGAATCGGCAAGGATCAATTCCAATTTTCCCCGGTTGCTCAAAACTTTCAACTCATATTCGGCTTGAGGAATCTCTTTCTCTATTCGCTTTATTTCTTCTTTGAGGGCCTTTTGCTGCGGTTTCTGGTCTGTCTTGAGTTCTTTCATGGCTGTAGCATAGGAAGTCTTCATCTCCCTTGTGTGTGCCTGAAGTTCTTTTTTTGTCCCTTCCCAACCTTCTGTAACCAAACCTATTTCTTGTTTCTGTTTTTCCTCCATTGCTTGGATGTCGCTCTCAAGATTGATGAGCTTCTGCTTGGCTTTCAACAGGGTACCTTTAAGATCATTCAAACGCTCTTCTGCCAGAGCAACCGAGTCTTCAAAAGAAGATGTTTCGTTTCCATCGGATTCATCATGATCTCCGTTTCCCGCTTCTTCATCCGCTATCCCCGGCTCCGGTTCGCTGAAGGTCTCTGCCATTAGATCGGCAATTGCCTCCGGTATGGCATCATCAGGCACATCAGCATCATCTTTATGTTTTTTCATAAGGTCTTTAATCTGTGATTCATAGTCTGGACAGGCACCGGCCACTTCCTGCTGCACTTTGGCAATATTTGCAAGCTGTTCCTGGGTATATTTCTGAACAAAAAGCACCGAAGTTTTTGTTCCTGTATGCGGCTTGAAGGTGTTGGGGTGGAGCCCTACCACAGCGAGAAGTCTGGCTTTCTTGAGAATCCACTCACGGATAAACGCCAGAGAGGAATTATTGAACTTTCCCTGCGGAAGAACAATAGCAGCGCGGCCACCGGGTTTGAGCATTTTAAGTATCCGCTCGATGAAAAGAACATCCCGCTCCTCTTTTGGCGCCTTGTCTTTTGCCCTCTTGAGTGCCGGTTTGGCCAGCTCATAATAGGCGAGCATTTTGCGGTCTTTCATCTCACCGGCAAAGGGAGGATTGGCAAGGATCACGTCAAACTTCAATTCTTCAAAGTACTCCCAGGCGTGCTCCTCATCTCTTAAGGTTTCGTTGTCAGGTATCTTCTTTACGGTCAATTTTGCCTGTCGCAACCCGTGCATCAGCGCCTGCCCGGAAGCCGTATCATACCATGTCCTGGGATCGAGGCTGTTAACATCGGGACCGAAGATGTTTGTATGACCATCGCCTGCAATGAGCATGAGCGCACGGGAGGTTTTTGCCGCACGGGTCTCAAAATCGATACCCCAGAGATATTTGGCGGCATATTTGTGTTTCCGTAGTTCTCTGGTCTCATTGTCAACAGCAGGATAGCACCAGTCCATGGCGTGCAGGAGAAAACCACCTGACCCGCAGGCAGGGTCCGCTACATATTCATTGCGTTTCGGGTTGAGCATCCGCACACACATTTCAACAACATGGCGGGGCGTAAAAAACTGCCCTTTCTTCTTCTTGGCTTCTGTAGGGAGAAGGTATTCAAAGGCATCATCCATAATACGGAGGTTTGAACCCATAAGCCTCACTCTTACGATGGGACCAACACATACCTGAAGGTGACGCTTTGTCAGCTCAATATCTTCGCCGTCCTTGAAAACTCCGGGCCACTCCTCGGCAGCTTTATGAAAAAGCGTATTGATCCGGTCATAAGTGACTTCCGGGTCAATTGCCTTACTGAATTCTACGGTCTTGTCTTTACGGGTCTCCTGTGCCTCTTTTTCATCCCAGATTTTAGCAAAGATGAGCTTGAAGATTTCATTGAACTCATCTTTTCCACTGTCGGCAAGAACCAGTTCTTCCAGGTCCTGGATGATTTTCTTGAAGTTGAAGTCCTTTTGAAGTTGGAGAAGGGTCTTTTTTGCTTCGAGAACGTCCTTCGGTTCCTGACCCCGCTTTGGAATGTCGAAAAGGGTATCATCGAACTGTGCCGGATAAGGCCGATAGAGAATAATACTGTCGCTCCCATTTGACCAGATAGCCGCAGGTGCGCCTTTGGCATTCATGTAGCTTTTAAGCTGTTCTATACCGTCTTTCCGTTTTGGTTTTTTGCATTCTACAATGATCTTCGGCGTTTCCTTGGTTGGGTCAGAATATACGATTATGTCAGCAGCCTTAGTGCCGACTTCCGTTCCGAACTGGACGCTTTTTTCAAGGTCAATCTCATCTTCTTTGTATCCATATTGATGGATCAGTTTGTAAACCCATAGCTGCCGGACTATCTCTTCCGGGGCAGATTTTCCATCTTCGACATATACCTGAACTTCTTCTTTCCCCGACACAAAGGGGATGAGGCTTTTCATGAAATATTTCGTCTTACCTGCTTCCCGGCCCGATTCCACTGTTTTAGGATAAATTGAGATTATTTCATGGATTGGCTTTCCAAGGTTTTCAAACTCTGTAAGTTCGTATTTGATGCCCGGTTCTTTAAATATGCGGTCGATGATTTCTTTAGTGGTCACAATTCCCTACCTTTATGAAAATACGCTCCTACTCCAGGGGCTTTATATTCATATTTGCCCTTGATAATAAAAAATGAAATCAAAGGCCTACCAGTAACAATCAATTCTTGAATATATTGTTGATTTTAAACTTTTATTTAAGAGAATTAAACAGTTATTTGAAAAGGTTGTGGCAAGATTTCAGTTTTAAGAAAATATTTTAGATGTTTTATAAGGTTTTTGTGTTGTGAAATATATAGAAATCGTATTTTTATGCTTTTGAAAATTGAAATTACGATATCAACACACCTATCGGCGCGATATCAGCCACCCGAAAAAGGTAATAAGAGGGTTTAATATTTGGAGCCAAAATAGCCCGGCAATAGTACAAGCAGGTTAGAATAAAACTTGAAGTTTATTTACTTTGGCAATTCTTCCTGATCTCCGCCATCTCCATAAAGAAGTCTCACCGTTCTCAACAACCCAGCATCAGCGAGCGACAACACATCAAGTCTTCTCAGTCCAAATATCAGAAACATCTTAGCAGTCCAACGACCTATAACTGGACATTCAATAAGGGCGGCAATTACATCATCATCTTTTTCTGATTCAATTTCTGAGAATGATAACCTGCCATCAGATACACGTTGAGCCAGTTCATGGATATAACGGGCCTTTGGTCTTGAAAGACCGGCAGTACGTAATAACTCTACTAGAACTGATAACAATTCTATCGGATCAAATGGAACAAGATTATTATCGGCAAAAAGCTTGGAAGCGGCCTTTTTGTGTTTTCAAGTATTGAATATAGAACTTCTGCTTGCAAAAACTGGGGAGATAAGCGAAGAACTATGTATGGCATACATCTGCTGCACCAAGAAAATAATTGACCTACTGGACATCAGACCTTCCACCTACACGCTGGATGAAGACACCGGCTTACTGGGACCATGGTATGCAAACCTTTTTTTCATCAATAGAAAGAAATGCCTTATCTTTATGAACTCAAAGACCTTATTCTCATTCGTCGTGGTCAATCTGACCAAGAAAGATATAAAGCAAATCGGGAATATTTTCAGAAATGAGTTATTAAAGCGTCTTCAGGCCGAGTCCATTGAAGATGAGATGATACGCAGAATCATGGACAGTTATGAAGAGATAACGCTCTGTAAGACCTTTGATAAAAGGACATTGGGATCTATGAACGAATTTGTTTTCCATTTCAACTTTTATTATCAGATAGAAGAAGGATCGGTATGCTTAGACGTCGATACATTCAACACTGAGGTGGCTGGCACAATCATGAAACTCAACGGCAAATATATACAGCCGAGGAAGGTACTTAGAGAACTTTTAGATAAGACATGAATACCAAGAAAAATCTGTAAAAACTTGACAGCTTTCTTTTTGTTTCTGCAGAAAATTACGGGCTTCAATAAAAAGTGGCTTGAGGATATATTTTCAGTATAATGCATTTAATGAAATTCGACAGTATGCTAAGAATTTTTACTTGAAATCTCAAGAGAATTGGAACACAAACGATTCGATACGGAAGACGTAAACGTGTGTCAAAGACTAACAGCGCAAAATATAAGGAGAATACTCCTGTAAGGTGTATAAAATATTAAGGGTAGAAATAGGGTAGAATTTATAAAATGCTCTTACATTGTAACATTGTTATTATATATGTAACTTATTGTTTTTATTGGTGCCGAAGGGGGGGCTTGAACCCCCATGTCCGCAAGGGACACCGGATTTTGAGTCCGGCGCGTCTGCCAATTCCACCACTCCGGCGTTCCTAATAATAAAGGGTTTACACCACTTTTGTCAACTCATTCTTTATCCCGATTGTAGCAGAATTGTAGCAAATATTTAGGGTTTCTATGCTCGCTCTAAGACTTTCAGGATAGTGATGCGCGTATCTTGCCGTCATTGCGCGGGTTTTGTGTCCAAGAAGTTCCTTCACTTTATAGAGATCGACACCATTTTGTACAAGCCTTGTAGCAAAAGTGTGACGGAGATCGTGGAACGTAAAGTCCTCAATTTCAGCTTTGTTTAGCGCTTTGTCATAAGCATCCCTTAAGCTCCTCACGGCAATGGGGAATACCTTCCCGGAAATGTCCCGATTTTGACTTTTCTCAAAACCTCCTGAACAGAATTAGACATCGGGATCGTTCTCCTCTCACTATTCTTTGACTTCACTATCATAATGGTCCTTTTTGCAACATGAAAAGTGTTCGAGCAAAATCGGAATTGGTGTTCGAGGTTGACCGGAATTTATAGCACAAAATATCAAAACCCGTTATCCTTACGATTGCAGTTCATTCTAATTATATAAGAGGAGGTAATTTTATGAAAAAGAGTATTATGGTATCAATTGTTTTTATTATGTTTATTGCCACTTTGGCTTTTGCTGCAGATTACAAGAAAGACATTGTGGGCAACTGGACCTATGAATTCAAGGGCCAACAGGCAACGGTAGAACATAAAGCTGACGGCACCTTTACTCTTGTAATTGGCAAAACCACAGTAAAAGGCACATATACAGTGAATGAAAGCACCCTTACCCTTGTCACGGATGGCAAAAATACACCCTATACCATCCAGTCATATGATGGTAAAAAGATGACTATGAAGCGGGATAAAGACGGTAGGGTGATTGTATATGTAAAGAAATGAGCTAATGGCCACAAACAATGACTAACCTTGGTGCACCCTATACCATTGTCAGTCATTGTTTGCCTGTTAGACTTTGTATATCCCATCCTCTCTCATGACAAAACTATTCATTATATTCATTATCTTAGGACTTTCCCTGTCAGCACAAGCGTCAGATTGGGTACATTTTAGCAGCGATGATTACAATAATGATTTTTACTATGACAAACAAAGTATATTTTCTAAAGAAAAGGACATTATAGAAGTATTGGGTAAAACAACTTTTTCTGATAAAGGAAGATTAAATTACATCAATAATCAGATAAAAAATAATCGTTCTACACAGGGTCTTGAAAAATTCAGTTATGTTCTCCTTTTATGGAGTTTTAATTGTCCACAGAAGGAATACGGACTATCATCCTCCCCTGCCCTATATAGCTCGGAAGGCATTGCAATATCAGAAGTTTCCAAACCATATTCAACCATTAAATGGAGCCCAGTCCTTCCCGATAGTATTTCAGAACTTATATACAAAATAGTATGCACCCAAGATAATAAATAATCTATGAAAAAGCAGGTTGCAGTATTGCAGAATGCAAAAACATACTTTAAGAAAAAAGCCGCTATGTATGCCGAATCGGACCTTCAGTCATATCTTGATGAACTCCGTCTTCTTGTTTCTTTTATGGAAGACAAGGTTAAAAAAGCCCATGAAGCTGCGGTGGCAACACCGGTCAGAAGACCGCCTGTAGCCCCGTCATAGGATGAGCGCCTGCGGCGATTGCGATTACAGAGCGGGCTTTGCGGTTTCCGAAAAGCAAGGGTTACTCTTAGAAATATGCATATCAGATTCTTATTCGGAGTAAGTCTTTAATATACTTATAAGCCTGCACACTGCATGGTTTCCTGAAGGTAAGGAATACATGAAGAAATGCTTGCTCCCCACATATTTCTTTCACAAAGCGAGCATATGGTCTTTTGATTTTGATCGTGAATTATGGAGTGAAATGTTGGTTTTATAAAAAGTGCCGTTGGCGCAAAAAAACAAGACCTGACCTCCAGCCACTTCTGTTTGAACGTAGATTATCGAAAGAAAGGGAGACCATTTGCATCAGGTCTCCCTCAGGATATTTCTACTTCTTGCACTCCCCTGTAGAACCATCTTTACATTTCGACCCCTCCGTCCATGTTGCTTTGCTTAAATTTGCATTTTTCAGGGTTGTCCAGGCCCGGCTTTGACTGTAAAAACATCGTTTCCAAAACCCGCTAATTCAATATAACTGCCTTTGGCAACATACATATCGCCTTTATCGAGGGCACTATCATAGATTGTTGTGTCATGGGAAAAGAATATGATTATCCTCCCATAACTTCAAATATTTTACAATAAAAGTTTATAAGGAACTGACAGGAGAGGTTTGCACTGAAAAAGGAGTACGTTATAACAGAATGATATTATATGGATTATTTTTTAACAAATATTTGCTTGGCAGGAGGAGTGTAGGATGTCCCATCCGGCTGGTCCTGGCTTAAAAACAAGCCTTAATAAATTTTATCAGATAGTCTATTTTAAAAATCCTGTCAGGTTTGAGAAAAACGGCCTTTCTGTAATGCTCTCTGGCAATCTTTTTTTCGTTGTTTAAGGAGAATTTTCTAAAAAGTTCCATATGCCTGTTAGCGGTATAATCCTTCCGGAGATGCTCGATTGCTTCTCCATAAAAGGGATCATCAAAAATAGTCTGAACGAGGCTTACACCCTGCCTTTTCAGTTCTTCAATATTATGCCGGAGGCTGTCGCTGTGCCATACGGTAACAGCAGTAGGTTCTGTTAAATAAATAACCGGCGCGATAAAGAATAATTTCAGAAAATAGACAACATCCTCCCCGTTTGATATACCCGGCATAAATCTGAATTGCTTTGCAATGCTGCTGTGCATCAGGGCTGCGCAGGTTCCGAAGGGGAATCTTCCCATGAGCAGGTCTTCATAAAATTTATCCGACATAATATCAGTTTTAAACCTTGGTTTGCAGTACAGGTTGCCGCCTTTTTGTGAATATGTCTCGGTAATGACAGTGCCTGCAAGAGGTTTTCCAAGAAGCGCGTTCAGTCTTATTTCAATAGCATTTTCCGTAAGATAGTCGTCTGCATCGAGAAAAGCGATAAAATCGCCCTTAGCCACTTCCAGCCCCCTGTTTCTGGCAGAAGACACCCCTGAATTTTCCTGGTGTATATAAAGAATATTTTTGCCGTAATGTTCTGCAATCTCTTTTGTATTATCCGTTGAACCGTCATCAACAACAATAATCTCCAGCGATTTATAGGACTGATCGAGACACGATTGTATAGCCCCGGGCAAATAACCTGCGTAATTATAAGTGGGTATGATTATTGAGACTAAAGGATTTTCTGTTTTTTCTGTCATAACATTTAATTTTTCTTATACACTGTACATATTGTATTTGTCTATAAGAACTTGGGGTCACATATTTTTATGTTCTGATAACAATTTTTGTCTTGACAATCTATGCCTGATTTACTTATTATCACAAAATATTGACAATTATTATCTGGCCTTGTGACAAGAAGCGGCGTTCATATAATATAAAAATATCTATTGGGTAAATTGATTTTATGGAACCTGAATGGAACCTGACAGATTAAATAAAAATATCTTGTCTCCCGATAATGGAAATTCCAGTGACATAAGCATCAATAACAATAAATGCCGCAGATGTTTCTATTGTATTCAGATATGTCCCGCAAAAGCCATCAAAGTTGATAAAAACAGCATTAAGATTATCCCTGAACGGTGCATCCTCTGCGGAAGCTGTATAACTTCCTGTCCCCGTCAGGCATTGGATTACAAGAGCGGTCTCGATCACGTGAAAAAGCTCTTATCCGATAAGGAACCTGTCATTGCCTGTCTGGACCCCGCGTTTCCGGCAGATCTCAATATGTGCAGCCCTGGACAACTGGCCACAACATTGAAAACTATCGGCTTTACAGAGGTCTGGGAGGGCGCCTTCGGCGCTGAGCTGATAAGCAGGGCTTACAGAAAACTCCTTTCAAAAGAAACCGGCAGGACAATGATTTCTTCCTTCTGTCCTGTAATAGTTTTTTACATTCAGAAATACCTTCCCCAGTTAATTCCCAATATCGCACCCATCGTTTCTCCAATGATCGCTATAGGTAGGGTTGCCCGCAGGATAAAGGGGGCAGGATGGAAGATTGTTTATATCACGCCTTGTATGGCTCAGGTAAGAGAGATGAATGTTCCTGACGTTGCCGGGGTCATTGATGAAGTAATCACCTTCCGTGATATCAGACGATTAATTGACAGTAAAGGCATTAATTGTAATGAGCTTGATGAAACTGATTTTGATGGTCCGAAGCCTTATCTCGGCAGGATAATTTCCGTTACTGCGGGCCTTTACAGAAACATTGATGCGCATTACGACATCTTAATGGACGACATCAGCGTTACCTATGGGCACAAGCGCGCTATCGGGGCGCTCAACCAATTGGCGGCAGGTTATATCAAGGCAAAATTTCTCGATTTTGTTTACTGTTTCGGCTGCGTGGATGGTCCTTTTGCCGACAGTAAACTCTCTGTACTTGGCCGACGCCAGATAGTCGTACGATACGCAAAGGCTGAAATGAAACTCCAGGATGCCTCCGACATTGAGGCAAAACTTGAAACATATAATGATATCGATCTCAGCCGGGGTTTTGATAACATGGAACAAAAACTCCCCATACCGTCAGAAGAACAGATTATGGCTATACTTAAAAAAATCGGCAAGGCCCCGCCGATGCATAACCTTGATTGCAGAGCCTGCGGGCATGAGACCTGCCGCGATAAGGCAATCGCTGTGGCTCAAGGCATCGCTGAGACGGAATATTGCCTTCACTATCTCCTCGAAGAAAGTAAAAAAATATACCAGCAGCTTAAAAAGTCTCATAAGCAGTTGCAGATGTCACATCAGGAACTGGAACAAGCTCACGCGCAACTGATAAAAACAGAGAAATTTGCCTCTCTCGGACAGCTCGCGGCGGGCGTTGCCCATGAAATCAATAATCCCCTTGGAACAATTACGATTTATTCCCATCTTTTACTGAAAAGCCTTGAGAATGAAGATCCCAGAAAAGAGGACCTTGAATTGATTATAAGCGAAGCAAGCCGCGCGAAAGACATTGTCCAGGGGCTTCTGAGCTTCGCCAGGGAAACCAAGCTCCGGGAGTCCGAGATGTATATAAATGATCTGCTGGAAGATGTCCTTGCCCTTATCACAAATCAACCCATGTTCTATAACATTAAGATAGAAAAGTCCTTTTATCCGGACATACCCGCAATCATTGCCGACGAGACCAAGCTTAAGCAGGTTTTTCTGAATATTATTCTGAATGCCGCTCAAGCCATGGAAGGAAAGGGGAAACTGACTATCAGCACAACAGCCGACAAAAAGCAGATTAAGATCAGAATACAGGATACTGGTCCCGGTATCCCGCCTGAAAACATGGACAAACTCTTCTCTCCGTTTTTTACCACAAAAGAGAAGGGGACAGGGCTTGGGCTTGCCATCTCTTACGGCATAATCGAGCATCATAAAGGTAAAATAGATGTTTATTCGGAGCTTGAAAAGGGGAGCACTTTTACCATAATCCTTCCCATAACAAAATGTGAAGATATATTGTGATGATATAATGAAGGGAAAAGGGGATTTATATAAAATAATTGTTTAAAAATAAATAAAGGGAGAAGAGGCTATGGCGAAAAAACCGAAAATACTGCTTGTCGACAATGATGTGGATTTTATAGACCTGAATAAGGCTGTCCTCGAAAACAGCGGATTCGAAGTGGCAGTTGCATACGCAGGCCGCGAGGTAATGGACAAGGTCAAATTTGAACAGCCTGATGTAATCGTTCTTGACCTGATGATGGAGAAGCATGATACCGGTTTTGGCGTTGCAAAGGCACTGAAGGCTGACCCCGCGTATAGAAACATCCCCATATTGATGCTCACGGCAGTCCTTGGTGAAACAGGCATGGATTTTAACCAGGAACTTGACGGCTATTGGATGAAGACAGATGAATTTGCAAATAAACCGCTTACACCTGAAGAATTGATAAATAAGATAACTGGTTTGTTTGCCAGATCCGTTTTAACAGCTTGAGCGAATTGAACGGTTTTAGTCGGCTGGTGATTGATGGATGACAAGATAACGATTCTGGTCGTTGATGATGAGAAAGGTATCCGCGAGGGGTGCAGGAGAATCCTTACAGGAGAGGGTTTTACCGCTGATGCGGCAAACAGCGGTAAAGAAGGTCTGGAAATGGTAAAGGCAAGGGCCTATGACCTTATGCTTGTTGATTTGATGATGCCCGGCATGGGCGGTCTGGAGATGATGGAACAGGTAAAGCAGATTGACCCTGAAATTATCATGATCGTTATCACCGGTTTTGCCACCATTGAAACTGCCGTTGATGCCATGAAGCGCGGCGCCTACGACTATATTCCAAAGCCATTCACCCCTGACCAGTTGCTTGCCTTTGTAAACAGAGGCTTGGAGAAACGCCGCCTCAGTATGCAAACAAAGATGCTCATGGAGGAAAGAGATCAAAAACTCCTTGAAGTCGCGAATGAACGTTCGAAGATACACACAATAGTTAACTCCATCGCTGACGGCATACTGGTAATCAATAGGGAGCACCAGCTTGTACTCTTTAACCCTGCCGCGATAAAAATGCTCGCATTAAACGGAAAGTTTGAACCCGGCAAGGATATTAACGAAATCATCCTCAACAAGGACTTGATAAATATTATTGAAAAGGGATTCAGTTCCGAATTATCACAATATACAATGCTGTCCGAAGAAATGGAACTTCCGCCTCCGATAAATAAAACACTTATGGTAAATGTCTCAAAAGTGCGGGATGAGACCGGACAGGATTTCGGGGTTGTCAGCACATTGCGTGACATCACAAGCCTGAAAGAGATCAACCAGATAAAATCGCAATTTGTAGCAATGGTAACTCACGAATTGCGAGCCCCGCTTTCCGCCATTGAAGGGTATCTCTCCGCCTATTTAACCCAGGCGGCAGGAACAGACCCTCAGATGTATAAACAGATGATGGCGCGGGCGAAACAGCGGGCGCATTCCTTGCTGGAGCTTGTAAATGACCTTTTGCAGTACAGCCGTCTTGAGGTAAAATCCGTTGCGAGAAAGAAGGAACCTCTCAATATTTCCGAAATTATTCTGAATACCGTAGAATTGCTTAAAGTGCAGGGCACAGCAAAAGACCTTAAATTTGAGATGGATATACCCGACCATCTGCCTCTTATCGAGGCCGACCGCACTGAAATGGAACAACTGTTTACGAATCTTGTCTCCAACGCGATTAAATACAATGTTAAAAACGGCCAGGTAATGATATCGGCCAGACCGGACAATAATTTTTTACACATTACCGTGGCTGACACAGGGATAGGGATTGATGAAGAGAACCTGCCCTGTATTTTTGATGAGTTTTATCGCGTATGCGGAGCTGAGACCAGGTATGTTACCGGCACCGGCCTTGGACTGTCTATAGTAAAAAAGATTGTGGAATCACATTTCGGCCATATTAAAATCGATAGTAAGATAGGCAAAGGTACGGCATTTACCGTTATGTTGCCGATTCAGCAAGGTAAAGAATCACAATAAAGTTAAATTCTACAGAGAAAAAAGGAGAAGACATGGCAAATGAACCAAAATTAAATGAAATTGTTGAAAAACAAATATTGGCAGCCTCAATCGTCCTCTTTAAAATCTATGTCCCCGATATCGTTAGAAAAGCCAGAGCCGGACAATTCGTTGTCCTGAGGGTGGACGATTACGCTGAACGTATTCCTTTAACTATAGCCGATTTTGACAGGAAAACAGGTTTACTTACGGTTATTTTCCAGGTAGTCGGATCTTCAACACAAAAAATGGAGAAATTTGAAGAGGGTCAGACAATTCTTGATGTAGTGGGACCTTTGGGAAAGCCGAGTCATATTGAGGATTTCGGAACAGTCATCTGTGTGGGCGGCGGCGTCGGCGTTGCGCCGGTATATCCAATCGCGAAAGCCCTCTTTGAAAAAGGGAATAAGGTCATCAGTATTATAGGCGCGCGGACAAAAGACATGCTGATCCTTGAAGAAGAAATGAAGGCGGTAAGCACTGAATTATATGTAACAACAGACGACGGAACATACGGTCATCATGGATTTGTAACCGATGTTCTGAAAAAACTTATCTCAGAGAAAAGAAGAATTAATCTCGTTATAGGCATAGGGCCTATTATTATGATGAAAGCAGTATGCGATGTAACACGTCCTTTTGAATTAAAAACCGTTGTAAGCCTGAACACAATTATGGTTGACGGGACCGGTATGTGCGGCTGCTGCCGCGCCACTGTGGGCGGGGAAACAAAGTTTGTCTGCGTTGACGGTCCTGAATTCGACGGCCATCAGGTTGAATTCAAAGAGCTGATGCTCCGGGGAAGGATGTACAACAGGGAGGAGCGTCGCGCCCTGTGGGATCACAAATGCAAACTTGAAGAAAAAGAGAAGTCTCTGAAAAAATCAAAAAAACGTGAGCCAATGCCGGAGCAGAATCCGAAGGTGAGGATTCAGAACTTTAATGAAGTCGCCCTGGGATACGCGAGAGAAAACGCTCTCCGAGAGGCGGCGCGCTGTCTGAACTGCAAGAATATGCCCTGTGTTGAAGGATGCCCCGTTAACGTCCAGATACCCCAGTTTATCCAGAAGATCAAGGATGGCGATTTTATGGGCGCGATCCATACGATAAAAGAAACAAACAGCCTACCGGCAGTATGCGGACGCGTCTGCCCGCAGGAAACACAATGCGAGGAGAGATGTATCCTCAGTAAAAAGGGACAACCCATTGCAATAGGCCGGCTTGAGCGTTTTGCCGCTGACTACGAACTTGGTCAGGGCGATGTCCGCGCCCCCGAGCCTGCAAAACCTACAGGCAAAAAAGTTGCTGTAGTCGGCGCGGGGCCTGCCGGATTAACCGTAGCCGGAGAGCTTGCGAAAAAGGGACATGAGGTGACAATATTTGAAGCGCTCCATAAGGCCGGCGGCGTTCTCGTTTACGGAATTCCTGAATTCCGTCTCCCCAAGGCAATAGTCCAGAGAGAAGTGGATTATGTGGGAAAGCTCGGGGCCAAAATAAAGGTTGACATGATTGTAGGCCAGACCGCCACAGTTGATGAGCTTTTTGAACAGGGGTATGATGTTATGTTTGTCGGTACAGGCGCTGGCTTGCCCTATTTCATGGAAGTTCCCGGAGAAAATTTAAATGGCGTATATTCTGCCAATGAATTTCTTACACGGGCCAACTTGATGAAGGCATACCTTTTCCCGGAATATGATACACCGGTAAGGATTGGAAGCAAAGTAGCAGTTATCGGCGGCGGCAACGTGGCAATGGACGCGGCAAGAATTTCAAAGCGAATGGGTGCTGACGATGTTTATCTGATTTATCGCCGCTCTCGCGCGGAGATGCCTGCCAGAGCGGAAGAAGCCCACCACGCGGAAGAAGAAGGCATCGATTTCAGACTGCTCACAGCCCCTATCCGGGTTGTAGGAGACGAAAACGGATGGGTTAAAGGCATAGAATGCGTGAAAATGGAACTCGGCGAGCCTGACGCGTCAGGCAGGAGAAGACCTGTTGAGCTTAAAGGCTCCGAGCACATCATTGACGTTGATGTTATTATTGTAGCCATCGGACAGGGTCCCAACCCCATATTGACGTCAACAACAGAGGGCTTGAATTTAAGGAGATCCGGAAACATCGAAGCTGACCCGGAAACAGGCAAAACCAGTAAGAAGGGGGTATTCGCAGGCGGCGACATCGTAACCGGCGCCGCCACAGTTATCCTTGCAATGGGCGCAGGCAGAAAAGCAGCAGAAGCAATGGACGAATACCTAAGAACCGGCGAATGGTAGCAGGTGCAGGCGATCCTGCAGGCAGGATCGCGGTTATTGCCTCTTATAGATTGGCATGGTTTTAAAAGGCAACAATAACAAAAAGGGGAACCGGAAGTATCCCGGTTCCCCTTTTTGTTATTGTTATTGGAATTACTTGTAAAGCCACATCTGCGCTTCACGGGGCGCTATCGCAAAATCAAAATAATCGCCTGTCAGATTCATTTCATAACCATGAATCTGACAGCGATAGATGCCTTGACGAAGGCCCCATGTCCTGATTTTGGGATGCTGCCAGGCATCCGTCTTATTTATGACAACAATTCCACAATCTCCACGGACAAAAACAATAAAACCGTCGTCCTCAAAGAGTGAACGCTGCAATGTACCGTGAACAGCATTGTGAAACCGGATCATTGCCGTCATATCATTCCGCGCCCATGAATTCGCCCAACGATTATAATCTTCAGGGTATCTGCCGATACTCTGATTGTTGTCCGAATACACGAGCGGTACGCCTCCGTCACGTCCCATCAGGTAGACATTTGCAAGGTATTCATCCTGTGGATTTAACATTACTCCCCGAAAACCATCATTATTCGGCATATCATGGGTCACGCTGAACGTTACGGCCCGCCACGAAGGCAGGGCCTGCTTAAACGCTGCCGGATCAGCCAGTTCACGCATGCTTCCGTTCATGGAAAATGCCCTTCTCAATGTCTCATGGAGGGGAAAATCATAGAAAGAAATATACGTATCACTAAATAAGGGCCAGAGGAACAGCCCCTCCTCCCGATCGTTTGATGTCAGGTCTTCTCCGAAAATATATTTCCCCGATGTATAGGCTGATTCAAATACCCTCTTTAGATGATCTTCCGGAAGATGTTTTATGGCATCCACGCGATAGCCGTCAAACTGCATTTCATCCAAGGCTTTCAAACAAGTAAGCTGCTGCTCAATTACCCATTGGTTCATATCAAGATCAGGCAGACCCGAAAGAGAATGCTCAGTTGCCTCATGGAGGTCCATCCAATTCAGGATATTCCCGTCCGTATTGAAGTCCCATGGAGAAAATAACCCCACGTCGAGATTACCATAGAGTCTGTCTTTCTCAAATTTCTCACGTTCCTGCCTGTACCGCACAAGCTCGGCACCACCGGGAAAATTGAGACGATCAGAACGGTTTTCATTTGCCATATGGTTAAAAACTATATCCGCATAAATCCGCACACCATGGGAATGCAACGCGGCAACAGCCCTTTCAATATCAGCCTTGTTGCCCAGATATGAACGGAGAATACGATAATCTTTGGGCTGATACCGCTGCCACCACTCCTTCCCAGATTCATCATCCCGACTATAAAGAGGCGGCGAAATCAGCACCGCCCCGTAACCGAGCGCAGCAATTTTTTCCGCCTTATCCGCTATATCAGCATAAGGCCAGTCAAAGGCATGGAGTATTACATCATTCATGGCAGCCCCCTATATTCTGATACAATTTCATTTACCGCCTGTTTTTCTTTTTGGATGCTTTCGCGATTTTCTTTTTGGCGCGATTCTTGTTTTTTTCATTTTTACGAATTTTTGCTTGGTCTATGAATGGTGGTTTATATACTATGTCTTTATTTTCATTGAAACATGCAAACCACGAAAGATAGTCGTGAATGTTTGTATAGAGTCTCCTGTCAACATATGACCTCAATTGATTAAGCACTTCTTCCTTGTCGCGGGCAGCCTCTTTTTCTATTTCTTCAAGGCTCACATAACTTTCATCGATAAGGCCGTCGTCATAGGCCTTGCGGATAATCTCCAAAGCCTCTCCGGGATGAAGGTCGGTAAGGGCATTTGCAACGGAGCACCAGAAGTCGGTGTCTTCTTCGGCTTCCGTGCCGGTAAAAAGACCGGAAAGAAAGTCGACAACCTCTTCGCGGCTGACCATTCCTCTCGATACAGCGTAGGTAAGAGCATCAACGGCTGCGCCTCGCACATAAACATAGACATCCTGATTGAGAACCAGATTTTTAATAGCATCAAGAGAATTGCCGCATGTTAAGAAAAGCAAGGCCGGGAGTGTTTCCGTTACCATATCTCCCCAGAGCTCCTCCCTCTCTTCATCGTTGATGCAAAAAGCACGGATAATGGGCAGGTGCGCGCCCGGCTCCTGAAAATATCCGAGCAGCGCCACTGCGTAAACATTGGCATAATGCTCTTTTTCCCCATACGCCTGCGGTTCCGCGGCAATGTCTTCAAGAATGCGGATCAGATGCGGTGTTATCTCGTCTTTAAGGGTAACGGCCTCTTCCATTTCTTCTTTTTTGTATTTTCCGTCAAAATGGTCAAAGGCGGAAATGATCCGTTGTATTCTGTCCTCAGTCATTCTGTTCTCCTCTTGTAGGGTCAGGCAATTTTCCTACCAGTACATCCCGTGCAGTATCAATGCGGCGCTTTGTTTCGTTGTCGAGCAAATGAATCTCCCTAATTGTCTGTGGACTTCGTGGACTGCGCGGACAAAGATGAAGAACCGGATTTCCGGCTTTCTGTGCGAATGCGGTAGAGTCTTTCTGTAAAACCGCCCTCTGTTTCAAATGCCTTTGCCTGGGCAGCAATTTGCCGGTCAAGGAGGCTGCACGCCACTGTCAGCAGAACCAGAGCAGCATTGGCAGCTATTTCTGAAAGGACAGTCCGATTTTTTTGCCCACCAAGTCCACTCTGTCCGCCTCGTCCACTGTCCAAGCGCTCTACCCCGCGCTCCTGTTCTACCCTCACCCACTGCATTACTTCATCGGCAGTTGCGCACCTGCGGTCTATCAGTCTCTGTCTGCGAAGATCGCTGCGGTCCCGGATGGGAAGCCCCCTCTGGCGCAAAAAGTCTTCGTAATCAAGTCGCAACTCTTCGAGGCTTGCGCGCGCTACACGCGCTACATTGGTAAGTTTGAGTTCGGTCTTTTTTGAGGTTCCCGAAGCCTGACTTCCTTCAGCAATATTCTGCACACCCGACCAGGCCGCCTGCACCATCTGATCATGAGTACGGCTGCGTTTTTCCACATAACTATCGCAAAAACGGACCGTTACATCATAAATCAGTTGCGCTATCTGAAAACTCTTAAGCTTTCGATAGCCGCCATGCTTCGGTATCAGCGTTTCCTTGATGGTCATCTCCCCCTATGCTGCAAAATCCTCACCAAATTCATTCAGCTTTTCTTCGGTGATTTTGATATTGTTTTCAAGGACAATATTGGCTTTTCCAGCTCATCATCGAAAAAACGCCAACCCGCTTCTTCAAGAAGTTTATTGATTTTAATGCGTGCTTTCGCTTCTTTTTCCGGCATATTATCGGTTTACTACCTTCTCCGGTTTGTTTTTTCCTAATGCTATCAAATGGGTCAAGGAGTGTCAATCAGAACCTTCAATTCCGCATTCTGTGTTACCTACCTCATATGCCAACGGGCGGCCTCTTGACCGGTTTAATCGATACAGTCTCCGTGACTGCTTCAATCTGCTGTTCTATTAACGAGGTTAAGACTTTCAGTTCATCAAGGAATGTTTGGAGGTCAGGTTTTGTGTACATTTTGCCCTTTGTTTTAAAGTATGATTCTATAGTCTGTAGACTTGCGACCTTTATCTTCATGGGAATGGCTTTCTGGTCTGTTGATTTCCCCCCGGCTACAGCACCCGAGGGCAGGCCCCCGGCTACAGCACCCGAGGGCAGGTGTTTTGCTTTTTTATAGGCGGTAAGCTTTTTTTCAAGAACTGTATTTGTGATAGGTGTCTCCATTATTTCGTCAAAAATGGTAAAAAAGTCAGGACTTCCAAGATTAGCGGCGAAGAGATAACCCTGAGAAACGGGCAGTTTTCCGACTGAAATTGCCTCCTGAATTTTAGGAACCAGTTTTAAAAGCGATATCGTGTTATACAGCGTATTTATTGACTTTGCAGAGATTTCAGAAATCGTTACAACAGTTGTAACGATTTCTTCCGGGAGGGTTTCGGGCTTCCGGTTGTACCGCACCAAGTCGCTCATCACCTCATCCACATTGTATACATTTCCCGCCTCTGACATGTCAGGATGTTTTGCCTGAATATATGCCAATATACCTTTTGCCTGATCTATGGGATCCAAGTCCTCCCGCTGGAGGTTTTCTACTAACTGGATAGCAAGAATTTCATCTTTTTGCGGGACTGCATTGACAATTCTTGCGGGGATTGCTTCCATACCGAGTTTTTGTGCTGCCAGATATCTTCTTTCTCCACAGAGGAGCAGGTATTTGTCATCTCTTGGAGTTACAAGGACTGGCTCAAGAACACCCCGGTCTCTGATTGATTCCATAAGGGCTTTAAAGGGCTCCTTTGTTGTGTCAATTTTTGATCTGATCTGCTCTTCCACGATGATGCTTCCCAGAGACATGTACAAAAATTCCGGGCTTTCCGTTGTTTTTTTCGTTGCCATTTAATACCCCCTTATTTAATTTTTTTATATACAGAATATTACCCCATTCAGTAAAATAAAATCAAACAAATCATGATGGTATATATATCCCATTTACTTTTCCTGCAATAATCACGCTTTAAAATAAAACAGGTATCCGAATAGATATTTATCTGCTAAAATCTAATATGATGAGTTCTAAGCTGAAGCAAGGTATTTAAATATATTCAGGGAACTACTGTGAAATACTCATTTTTTTATTCCATAAGGACACACTTGGTATTGCTGATACTGATACTCGCGCTTCCTTCTCTCGGGTTGATCCTTTATTCAGGTATAAACAGACAGGAATATGAGACGGAAAAAGCAAAGGCAAACGCTCTGAACGTTGTCTACGATATCGCCTTTCAGCAGGAGCAGATTGTGGAAAGCACGCGGGTATTTTTGATGACGCTTGCCAAGCTGCCCGAAGTGCAGAACAGAAACGCTGATAAATGCGATAAATTATTCAGCGCCTTGCTGAAGGAACAGCCATTGTACGCGACCATCTTTGCTGTTACTGCCGACGGTGTTATATTTTCATCTGCCCTGCCTTTTAAATCACAATCAGTAATTCATCAAAAATTCTACAAAGACGCCATAACGACAAAGGCCTTCACCATTAGCGAATTCAGTATAGGAAGCATATCGAAACGCCCCATACTTTCCTTTGCGTATCCAGTTTTAGATTCCAGGGGCAGGATAAGAGCAATGGTCGTAGTCTCCCTCGATCTTGCCCGCTACAGCGAAGTTTTTTCGCTCTCACAATTACCGAGGGGCTCTCAATTAATATTAACAGATCACAATGATATGATTATTTATCATTACCCCGGATATAAAGAATATACAGGGAAACTTGATTTTCCGGGAGTTGTAAAACAAATGCAGAATAAAAAGGATTCCGGTACTTTCATTGCCTCTGACGCAGACAATATAAAACGCCTCTACGCGTATAAAAAACTCCGCCCGAAAGGAAGCGAACTTCCATATCTTAACATCCGTGTAGGCATACCCGAAAAAACAGCCCTTGCAGGCGCGAGACAAATATTATTTCAAAACCTCGCATCCTTCAGTGTAATTGCAGTTGTTGCCCTATTCTTTTTATGGTTTGTGGGAGACAAACTGATTACCAGGAAAGTTGCCAGACTGGCACATACCGCAAAAAGGATAGGACGGGGAAATCTGAATGCCCGTACCGGCATTGGACACAGGGGCGGAGAGCTCGCCCAGCTTGCAAAGGCCTTTGATGAAATGGCCGAAGAATTGCAAAATAGAGGGAATAAATTACGGCTATCGGAAGAAAAATATCGCAGCATCTTTGAAAACGCCGTTGAAGGCATATTCCAGACCACCCCTGAAGGCCGTTTTCTCAGCGCCAACCCCGCCCTCGCTGAAATGTTCGGCTTTCAATCACCTCAGGAGTTTATAGAAGCTGTCACAGACATAGGGAATCAGCTATACGTAAATCCTGATGACAGAAGAATACTGAAAACACTTTATGAAGAACAGGAAATGGTATCACGTTTCGAAACAAGGTATTGCCGCAAGGACGGAAGTATTCTGTGGGTTTCCCTGAATGCCCGTGCTGTAAGGGATAATGATGGAAAAATTATCTGTTATGAAGGAACTGTTGAGGATATTGCCGAGCGCAAGAAAGCGGAAGAATCCCTTCAAAGGGAAAAGGAAAAGCTTTTTACCATACTTGAAAATGACCCTACCGGGATCGCCCTGGTTGACAAGAACGGTTTTTACTCATATATAAATCCTGAATTCACGAATATTACCGGTTATCTCCTCCAGGATATTCCTGACGGCAGGACATGGTTTCAGAAGGCCTACCCTGATCCCGAATATAGAAAGAAGGTTATCGATGCCTGGAAAACGGGCAGATTATCAAAGGGAGGCAGGAATAAAAGCGCTGACGAGGAATTCAGGATTCACTGTAAAGATGGACAAACCAAGGATATCGAGTTCAGAACAACATACCTGAAAGAATACAGTGTAACTGTTTTAATGGATATTACAGAACGTAAACAGGCAGAGGAAGAGATTCATAACCTGAATCAGGAACTTGAGCAGCATGTTATGGAACTCAAGACCATCAATGAGGGCCTTGAAGTCTTTAGTTTCTCTCTCGCCCACGACTTAAGGACACCCCTTGTTGCCATAGGGGGTTTTTCCCGAAGACTGCTGGAAAAATATTCCAGTCGCCTCGATGAAAAAGGCCGGCGTTATCTTAAAATTATCAACACGAACACTATGCATATGGAAGAGCTTATCAGCGATTTACTCACTTTTTTCAAGCTGGGAGGCAAGACGATTAAATATTCACATGTTAAGATGGATGTAATCGTGCAAGAGGTATTTGATCAAATCAAAACAATATACCGTGACCGGCCGATTCAGTTGAATATTAAAACTATTCCTGACACGAAAGGCGACAGAATAATGCTGAAGCAAGTATTTGCCAACCTTATGACAAATGCCGTCAAGTACGGCAAGCTGGAGGGAATTACAGTCATTGAAGCGGGAGGATGGGTTGAAAATAATGAAATTATTTATTATGTAAAGGATAACGGTATCGGCTTTCCTATGGAACATGCTGATAAACTTTTTGAAATATTTGAGCGTTTGCATACAACAGAAGAGATTGAAGGAACAGGCCTGGGTCTGACAATTGTAAAGCGTATTGTCAGGCAGCATGGAGGCCGTGTATGGGCTGAAGGAACAGTGGGAGAAGGAGCTGTTTTCTATTTCACAATTCCCGTATAATATCTTCGTAAAACACGTATAGCCGGGCAACAGTATGCAGGTCGAAAATTAAAAACAGTGTTCCGGCCACATCCAGTAAAAAAGGCCGGGACCCTGAATCATTCTAAAGTTGATTATTAAAGAAAAATAGTTTAATAATGAATTAATTATGGAAAAGATTGATGTAGTCATTGTGGGTGGAGGGCTTTCAGGGCTTGCCTGCGCGTATATGCTCGCCGAGCAGGACATGCAGGTAATCGTCGTTGAGAGGGGAGATTTTCCCGGCAGTAAAAATGTGACAGGCGGAAGGCTTTACCTCGAACCGATCAGGGAACTTGCAGGGACAATGCTTGAGGGGGCTCCCTTTGAGAGGAAGGTCGTCAGGGAAAAGTGGAGCCTGCTTGGAGAAGGAAATTCCATCGGGGTAGACTTTACCGGAGAAAAATTCAGACAGGAAGCACACAGTTACACCATACTCAGGGCGCGTTTTGACCGGTGGCTTGCGGAAAGACTGATGGAAAAAGGTGTTTTTGTAATACCCAAATACCGGGTGGACTCCCTGTTATGGGAAGGCGAAAATGTTGCAGGCATAAAGGCAGGATCTGAGGAGATATACGCGAACATCGTGGTTGCGGCAGACGGCGCTCTTTCCTTTATGGCTGAACAGGCGGGACTTAAGCCGAAAATGAAGCCGAAGGGCTATGCTGTGGGCATCAAAGAAGTAATTGAGCTTCCCGAAGAAAAGATAAATGACAGGTTCAACGTTGACAAAGATGAAGGCTGCGCCCATCTTTTTGTGGGAGATGTTACAAAAGGATTATTCGGCGGCGGGTTTTTGTACACGAATAAGGAGACAATCTCTCTGGGCATAGTGGTCGGGATAAGGGCTCTTATGGAAAAATCCCCTACCATGGAAGCGCATACACTCATAGACTCCTTTAAAGAAAGATATGAAATTAAAAGGCTTATTGAAGGGGGCACCCTTGCGGAATATTCCGCGCATATAATCCCGGAATCGGGCTACAACGGCATATCAAAACTTTACGGAAACAACATACTGGTAACCGGCGACGCGGCAGGTTTCGCATTGAATATGGGCGTAACGGTGAGAGGTATGGAGTTTGCCATAGCGTCAGGCATAATCGCGGCGGAAACAATCATAAAAGCAAAAGCTTCCGGTGACTATTCTGCAAAAACACTTTCTTATTATGAGAGCAGGCTGAAAGAAAGTTTTGTATTGAAAGACCTGTACAACAACAGGCAGATGTCTGATTTTCTCGACAACGATGATTTTTTCTCATATTATCCGAAACTATTCCCTGCCCTTGTTGAAAAGGCAATGTGGTTCGGCAGGGAGCCAAAGGAAAAACTGAGCAAGACCATATGGGAAGGACTGAAAAATTCAGGCGCTTTGAGCATGAAAGGATTAAAAACACTCTACGGAATGAAAAAAATATAGGTAAGTCACATGAAAGTTGATGAGAAACTTGCCCTTGATGCCTTTAAAAACGACAAAGAGAGTCATATAAAAATACGCCACGATATATGCAGGACCAAGTGCAGATCCAGGTACTGCCTGTGTATCTGTCCCGGACATCTTTATAAATACGACGAAGCAGCGGACGAGATAACAGTGGAGTACGCGGGGTGCCTTGAATGCGGTACCTGCAGGGTAGCTTGCATAGAAGGGGCCATTGACTGGACATATCCCAGGGGAGAGTTCGGGGTTCAGTACAGGCTCGGTTAGCATGTCAAAAAACCCGGAATTTCCGGATTTCAAACCCATTGAGCTGCAAGACCGCCACATATTTAACGAGATATTAAAACAGCGCCAGCCCCTTCTTTCCGAATGGACTTTTACAAACCTTTTTATATGGCGCACCCTTTACGGTTTTCAGTGGTCATTGTACAAAAACTGGCTCATGGTAATCTGCCATGAGGGCAATAATGGTTTCTATGCCATGGAGCCGATTGGGCCCCCATCAAGGTGTGAACCTGCCATAACACTTCTTCAATGGCTTTCGCAGGAAAAAAACAGTCCTGATCCCCGTATCGAGCGGGCGGATGAATCCCTCGCTTCAGAACTTGACGGTTTGGGAAACTTTACAGTCGAACCAGCCAGGGAGCACTTTGATTATGTCTACCTGCGGGATGATCTTGTCGCTCTTGCCGGAAATAAATACCGTTCAAAGAGAAACCACATAAACCAGTTGTTTCGTTCATACAGATTTGAATATGAGACTCTGAACCAACATCATATTGACGAATGCCTGAAGCTTCAGGAAAAGTGGTGCATTTTAAAGCGTTGCGAGGAAGACCTGAATCTTTCCAGTGAATGGGAGGCTGTCCGTGAAATACTGCATCATTACAAGGCCCTTGACCTGAAGGGCGGAGTAGTTACAGTTGGAAAGGAAGTTGTGGCATTTACCATAGGAGAACTGCTCAATGACGAGACGGCAGTTGTGCATATAGAAAAGGCCGATCCTGATATACCGGGATTGTATCAGATTGTAAATCAGCAGTTCTGTGAAAAAACATGGGAGAATGTGCCCTATATCAACCGGGAGCAGGATCTGGGGCTGCCGGGCCTGCGCGAGGCCAAACTTTCCTATTATCCGCATCATTTTGTTGAGAAATACAGGATCAGGTTGAGCCGTCAACCGGAATAACTAATAATTGTTGCATTACAGGACATTTAGGTTTATTTTTAATGGCAATGTATGAAATTTATGTAGAAACCCATTTTTCGGCAGCACATCATTTAAGAGACTATTGCGGAAAATGTGAAGCGCCCCATGGACACAACTGGATTGTAGAAGCCTACGTTCAGTGCGGGGAACTTAACGAAATAGGCATAGGAATAGATTTCAAGGATGTTAAGGACTCTGTTAAAATAATTCTGGAAGATCTCGACCATAAAGACCTCAATGAATTGGCGATTTTCAGCAAAGAAAATCCCTCGTCGGAAAATATTGCAAAATACTTATTCAAAAGACTTTCTCACGCATTAAATAATGACAATATTAGAGTTTCAAAAATTAAAGTGTGCGAAACTCCGGGAAGCGGTTCTATTTACTGGGAATAAACATTTCTGTACATCTTTTTTTCGCAGAATATTCTCTCCATCGGGGATCATATGGAATCAGCTCTGAAGGTTAATGAGATTTTCAAAAGCATTCAGGGAGAATCCACATTCGCGGGATTGCCCTGCGCTTTTATCAGGCTTGCCGGGTGCAACCTCAGGTGCGCCTATTGCGATACGGCTTACGCCTATGAGGAAGGTCAGGAATGGAGCGTTTCGGACTTAATAATCAGGATTGCCGAATACGGGTGTAAACTGGTGGAGATTACCGGCGGCGAACCGCTGTTGCAGAACGAAACCCATAACCTTGCAAAAAATCTTATCCGTCAGGGTTTCAAAGTACTGATAGAAACAAACGGCAGCCTTGATATCAGCGCCGTTGATAAGAAGGCTGTTATAATTATGGATGTGAAGTGCCCGGGAAGCGGGATGAGCAGGAAAAATCTCTGGAAAAATATTGACCTGTTAAAGCATAATGATGAAGTTAAATTTGTTATTGGCAGTAAAAAAGATTATTTATGGGCCAAATCCAAAATCAGAGAATTCAATCTTCCAGAACGCTGCAAGGTCATCTTTTCTGCCGTGCATGGGATATTGGAACCCCGTGAGCTTGCCGAATGGATTTTAAAGGATAATCTTCAAGTCAGATTTCAACTGCAGTTGCATAAATACATATGGGAACCGGACAGGAGAGGTGTATGAAAAAAGGCGCTGTTGTGTTAACAAGCGGCGGAGTGGATTCCACAACTATTCTTGCTATCGCCAAGTCACAGGATTTTGATCTGTACTGCCTGAGCTTTGATTACGGACAGAGACATATTTTTGAGCTTGAAAGCGCTAAAAAAGTTTCCGAATTTTTTAATGTTACGGAACATAAAGTTATAAAAATAGATTTGAGAACCTTCGGCGGCTCAGCCCTTACCGATGATATTAGTGTCCCTTTACACAGGAACGCTGAAGATATGGCAAGGGAAATCCCAGTCACATATGTTCCGGCAAGAAATACGATATTTCTTTCATATGCCCTTGCCTGGGCGGAGGTTTTGAAGGTTCATGATATTTTCATCGGTGTAAACGCGATTGATTACAGCGGCTACCCTGATTGCAGGCCTGAATTTATCAAAGCCTTTCAGCAAATGGCAAATCTTGCCACAAAAGAATCGGTTGAAGGAAAAACCCTGACAATCCATGCGCCGCTTATTGACATGACAAAGAGCGCCATCATAAAGAAAGGCGTCGAACTTGGCGTTGATTATTCAATTACCCACAGTTGCTATAATCCGAATGAGAGCGGACTGGCCTGCGGAGAATGCGACAGTTGCCTATTAAGAAGAAAAGGCTTTATGGAAGCAGGGATTAAAGATCCGACAAGATATGCCTGAAAAAATAAAATATTTTACATGACAGGTCACATGAGACGCCTCTTTGTTTTAATCATTCTGCTCACACTTTTCTCTGTTGGGAATGGTTTTTCTGCAAAGGGACAATCAAAAACAACAAACATATTGGTTGGCATTGAGCAGATGCGAAATGATGTTAAAGCCCTTACCTCCATAGACCCGCCCAGGAATTATAAGAACATCAAATCCCTTAACAAAAGCGCTGAGTATATTCTGGGAGAATTTAAAAAAACCGGATGCAGAACAGAGATTCAATCATTTGTTTACGATAAGAACGAGTACAGGAATGTAATTTGCTCATTCGGCCCCGAAGAAGGGGAAAGGATTGTCGTGGGAGCGCACTATGATGTTTATGGAAATCAACCGGGCGCAGACGACAACGCCAGCGGTGTTGCGGGGCTCCTGGAACTTAGCCGTCTTGTAAACAGTCTGAAGCCCTCACTTAAATACCGCCTTGATTTTACGGCATACACCCTTGAGGAACCGAAATTGTTCCGCACCCGCCATATGGGGAGCTACGTCCACGCGGAGTCCCTCGCAAACGCAGGCGCTCAGGTCCGCGCCATGATATCGCTTGAAATGATCGGCTATTTTTCAGACAAGCCTAAATCCCAGAAATACCCGGTATTTTTCCTGAAATGGTTTTATCCTGATACGGGCAATTTTATCGCGGTGGTCGGAAAATGGGGGCAGAAAGACCTTGTTGAGAGCGTAAGAAAAAATATATCGGAAGCAGCAAATATACCTGTGGAATCAATAACCGCCCCATCATTTCTCCCTGGCATTGATTTTTCAGACCACCAGAGCTTCTGGCGTTTTAATTACAAGGCGCTGATGATTACCGACACCGCGTTCTACAGGAACCATAACTATCATGAAACCACGGACATGATTGACACCCTTGATTTCAATAAAATGGCAGAGGTGGTAAAGGGGCTTTATTGGGCCATTCTTAACCTGTCAAACTGACATTATCATAAAATAACGAATTTTTTTATGTACTCGGTAATCTCTTCAGGATCATCCATAATCCTGTATATATTCAGGTCTTCTTTGGAAATTTTATTCTGAGACAGAAGTGTTTCGTTAATCCAATCCATAAGTCCTTTCCAGTATGAGGAATCAACAAGAATGACAGGAAAGGGCTTCACCTTCCTTGTCTGGATAAGGGTAATAGCTTCAAAACATTCATCCAGCGTTCCGAATCCGCCAGGCATGATAATATAGGCCATAGCGTATTTTATAAACATGACCTTCCGCACAAAAAAATACCGGTAACTTAATCTAAGCGTTGAATATGGATTCGGCTTCTGCTCAAAGGGAAGCTCGATATTGATCCCCACCGATTTTACCCCTGCCTCTTTCGCGCCTCTGTTCGCGGCCTCCATTACACCGCCGCCTCCGCCCGTAATAATATTGAAACCATTCTTTCCAAGCGTTTTCGCCAGCTTAAATGCCTTTTCGTAAAGCGCATCGTTTTTTTGACACCGCGCGCTGCCGAATATACTGATAGCAGGATTTATATCAGAAAGATTTTCAAATCCCTCCACAAATTCAGCCATAATATGGAACAGCCTCCATGTATCTTTTAACGTGAATTCATCAATTACATACTGTTTTTCCATGGCCGCTCCTTTTTGCCTTGAGATTTGAAATGTTCGCATATATTATTTAGATATTGGCAAAATATGTCAAATTAAAACGTAAAAAGTCACGTTAAGATGGTTGCTATGGGCGATATACTTATAGGCACAAGCGGTTTTTCCTTTGATGACTGGGTGGGAGAAGTATATCCCGCGAATATCAAAAAGTATGAAATGCTGCCGTATTACGAAAAGACATTCGGATTCAATACACTTGAAGTAAACTACACATACTACTCGATGCCGTCAAAAAAGACTATGGAGTCTTTTGCAATGAGAACATCAAGGGATTTCTCTTTTGTAGTTAAAGCGCATAAGAGCCTGACCCATGAGAGAAACAACAGCGTCAAAGAACAATGCGGGCTCTTTAAGGACGGGGTAAGCCCCCTTGGCGACAACCTGAAGGCCCTTCTTTTTCAGTTTCCTTATGCATTTCTCCCGGACAGCAAAAACATGTATTACTTAAAGACGCTGCGGCAGGAGTTTGATAATTATGAATCAGTGGTAGAATTCAGGAATGCAAAATGGTCTGATGATGAATACATTGACGTTCTGAGAGCGATGTCTTTCGGCTATTGCATTGTTGACGAACCTAAGCTGAAAGGATTGTTACCCTTTCACCCTGCCCTGACGTCAGACACAGGATATTTCCGTTTTCATGGAAGGAATACAGCATGGTTTAAAGCGCCGACAGAAGTCAGATATGATTATCTTTATTCCGAAAAGGAACTTGAAGAATTTATTGATCCGATAATAAATATCGCGAATAAAGCCGGAAATACATTCGTTTATTTTAATAACTGTCATCTCGGCAAGGCTGTAAGGAACGCACAGATGCTGAAAAAAATAGTGAATAGTCGTTAGTGAAAAGTGAAAAAACCAGTGAAGCGGGTTACGGGTTACGGGTTGATTTGTTTTTCACTATTCACTGTTCACTAACAACTATTCACTGAGGTCTAATATGCGTATAGGTATTGATATTGGCGGCACAAAAATTTTAGCCGGTCTGGTTGATGAATCAGGTCAGGTGACTTTCAAAAAGAAAATTCCAACTGAAAAAGAAAAAGGTTACACAGGTGTAAGGGGCAATATTGCCGGTCTAATAAAGACGATCATTAAGGAAAGCAATATTGAGATAGAAAGGGTGGGCATAGCCTGTGCCGGACAAATTGATAAAACGACTAAAAATATCCTGTTTTCACCGAATCTGGATTGGCACAACGCGCCTTTGAAGGACGATATTGAAAAGATGTGCGGCATATATACTCATATTGAAAACGATGTAAACGCGGCAACATACGGTGAATGGAAATTCGGTTTAAAAGAAGTCCCCCAGGATGTAATCGGAGTATTCATCGGCACCGGGATCGGAGGCGGAATTATTATAGATAGGAAAATCTACAGAGGATTCTCTCTTGTCGGAGGTGAAGTTGGGCATATTATCGTCAATCCCTACGGTTACAAATGCCATTGCGGGAACACAGGCTGTTTTGAAGCATACTGCGGCGGTTCATATACAATAGAAAGGGCAAGGACTGAAATCGAGGAAGGATATCGAGGCAAGGTATGGGATATCATTGAGGGCAATATTAGCTCACTCCATACAGGTCACATTGAAGAAGCGTATCTGCTGGGAGATATTCTGTGCAGAAAAATATGGAGAGAGGTTATCGAGTACACGGGCACCGCCCTGGCAAGCCTTGTAAATCTGTTAAACCCTGAAGTTATAATACTTGGCGGCGGTGTTGTATACGGTTCAAAATATTTTATAGAGGATGTGCGGGCCATTATGGAGAAAAGGACAATGCAGGCGTCCCTTGCCGGTTTAAAGATTAAAAAAGCGCAACTCGGCGAAGATGCCGGTATAGTCGGCGCAGCATTTATCGAGTAAGCAGCGGGGGATTTTCTGAAATACTTTAACTGCTTCTTTGCCGGAAATATTTCCTAATTTACCCACGATTACACCGCAACAACAATGGGTTGATAATCACAAAAAAAGATGGGAAGCATTATTTTGACAGTTGCAGAATTCTGTAAGCACCTCTTCCCACAAGCCCGAAAATTATGGTTCCAACAATCAAGTCGGGCAGTTTGGATGCTGTAAGATATACAATTATTCCTGCTACGATAACGCCAATATTGACGATCACGTCATTAGACGTAAAGATCATGCTTGCCTGCATATGGGCTTCCTGGTTCCTGGATTTCTGAAGCAGATAAAGGCAAATCGCATTGCCTGCAAGAGCAAGAAGGGAGATGATGACCATCAGTCGAAAATCTGGTGTCTCTTCATGTCCCACAAAGCGCCTGATAACCTCTACAAATCCCAAAACGGCCAACACCAGTTGAAAATAACCTGCTATTCCTGCAACGTTCTTCTTCCGCGAGATCGTTCCACCGACAGCAGAAAGTGACAGCGCATAAACAATGCTGTCTGCCAACATATCGAGGCTGTCAGCAACAAGCCCCATGGAACGGGCAATAAAACCGGTGAGCATTTCAAGGGCAAAAAAGACGAAATTGATGACAAGAACTTGCCATAGCACCCTTCTTTCCTGACATTGAGTATCATCCATGTTTACTCCGTCCACCGGTTCCGAGAAAACCAGCTTGGTATCAAGCCGGAGACCTTCAAGGGCTTTAAAGATGTTATCGTAACTATCAGTATGACATACCTCCAGTTTACGCCCTGGTATGTCAAACTGCAGGGATTGAATATTCGTCAGTCCTTCCAGCTTCATCCGTATCATTCGTTCTTCTGAAGGGCAATCCATTTTTGATATGCTGAATATCGTCTTTACCAAAACTTTTCCTCCGCTTTTGTTTATGCCTTCACAAATGCTGTCGTTACTTAGTATGCCGGTATCAGCCGTTATTTTAGCACCATGACTGACGGCAAGGCAAACAAAAGTAATAACAGAGTTGCGGACGGAATATTTGTTAAAAAATGAAAAATGGAGGGGTCCCGTAAAACAGCAGAAAGGGTGAATTGTCTTTCTTCTCAACCAATAAAAAACTTAACCATGTACTTTAGTATGTCGTAAAGAACCATTTTCTGTTATCAATTTTTTTGATGCAAGACGGACAACTTTGTGCTTGGCGGCAATTTGAACAGAACGGAGATCAGCACAGATTGCGGAAAGGTCACCCTGGAATTTTTGCGTATGCTCCATTCGATTTCTCCTAACTTCTTCAACAATAGGATCTTTCATATATTGACCTCCATAAGTTCTTCAGGTGAGCAGATTTCAGGACACACAAAGCCCTCACCTTCAATAATTTGCCTGATCATTTTCCGTGTAAACGGATTATTCATGTGGGCAAAATTCCATGTAACAACAACATCAATACCGTTTGCCGCTGCCAAGGCGATGTGAAGAGCGTCTTCAGGATATTCAGCAGGTATTGCTTTCCGGGCAATAAGCTTTTCTGCAAGAGATCGTGCCTCGTCATCTATGTCGAGCAACGGGAAAGGTTCAATTGCCGCAAGCCGCATTTTTGCCTGATCCGGATCGCCTCTTTTTGCTTCTTCATATACAAGTGCTGAAATATAGGTATCGTATTTGGTCAAAAGCTCTGGCCAAAGTTCCCTGGTAGCTTCCTGATGACCGGCAATCAGTATGTCACGGCTTGGCTTTGCGGTAAGATAACTGACTACTTTTGTTTCAACATATATCCGTTTTTCCATGATAAGATACTAACATAATTAATTATTATTCTCAAAGAGAGTATTCTATTATTTGCGGAAGCAATTCCGGCAATATATGCGGTTTTTTCTATCATCAATTCTTTCACTATGTTATTATGCTACAGTTCGGCGGCGCTTTCCCTGCTCAAATATGGGAACCTATACATTGATGAACTACCCCGAAGTAAAGCTTCGAGGAAAATATTAATATTTTTATTCCGTATCAGCATAAGCGATTGAAGGCTTATGCTGATACGGGTTGAGTGGGCGACGGCATATCGGTAATGTTCAGGTTTGGATGGGCTGTAAGTCATGCAGGCCGCAGACGTACTCAATGTACGTCGGAGGATCGCAGGACGCGGCAGACCGCCAAAGATGGACATTCCCGATATGCCGTTGACCGACCAAGTGAAAAAAGCAAACAAAATGCTCAAGAACCGGAACAGTACAATAGAAACTTTTGATAATACCCATGTGAAACAAGGGAGGCGAACATGAATAAAGAGATTTTCAGGGAGTATGATATCAGAGGTACGGTGGAACATGACCTGACTGACGATGTTGTAAGGAATATCGGCAGGTCCCTGGCAACATATATGTCAGACCGCGGCAAAACAAATGCTTCCGTGGCAAGGGACGGCAGACTAAGCTCTGAACATTTTAAAAATCTGATTGTTGAAGGCATGGTTGAGAGCGGCCTCAGCGTCGTTGACCTCGGTCAGGTACCCACCCCTTTGTTTTATTTCTCTCTCTTCAATCTCGGGATGGATGGCGGAATCATGGTAACAGGAAGCCACAACCCGCCTGAGTTTAACGGCTTTAAAGTAGCTTGCGGAAAAACCACACTCTTCGGTGATGAGATACAGGATTTACGAAAAATAATAGAGGAAGGAAGATTTGTCCACGGAACAGGCTCCTTCAGGGAATATAAAAATATCGTTGAAGATTATTACACGTTTTTACGGGGAAATATTAAACTGAATAAGAAATTTAAGGTTGTAATAGATGCCGGAAACGGCGTCGGAGGCGTGGTTGCTCTCCCTATCATGAAGGAAATGGGGCAGGAAGTAGTAGGCCTTTATTGTGATGTAGACGGACGTTTCCCGAACCATTTCGCAGATCCTACTGTTGAAAAAAATCTTGTTGACCTGAGAAAAACAGTCATTGAAACAAAGGCTGATGTGGGCATCGGCTATGACGGCGACGCAGACAGGATCGGCGTGATTGATAACGAGGGAAACATTATCTGGGGCGACTATCTCATGATAATCTTAGCAAGGGATATTTTTAAAGATAGAAAAGGCGCCTATTTTGTGTCTGAGGTAAAATGCTCGCAGAACCTCTATGAAGATATTGAAAAGCACGGCGGCATTCCTATTATGTGGAAGGCAGGTCATTCGCTGATAAAACAGAAGATGAAGGAAGTAAATGCCGTACTCGGCGGCGAGATGAGCGGTCACATGTTTTTCGCGGACAGATTCTTCGGATATGATGATGCCATATACGCGTCTTTGCGGTTTCTTGAAATCATGGAAAGGGATGGGAGACCGGTTTCCGAGTTTCTTAAAGATATCCCGAAGCTGTATTCAACACCTGAGATACGGATAAACTGTCCTGATGAAATAAAGTTCGATGTAGTTAAAAAACTGACTGAATATTATAGAAGCAAGTTTAAAATTATCGATATAGATGGTGTAAGATTGGTCCTTGATGATGGGTGGGGCCTTGTAAGGGCTTCCAACACAGGGCCTATCCTTGTTTTGCGGTTTGAGGCGCAGACCGAAGAAGCACTGGAAAGAATCCAGAAAATGGTCAATGAAGACCTTGACCGGATAATAAAGGAGAGATAAAACTCAATCAAGAATCATTAATTAAGAATCTTAATTGCCCCTTCTCTGTTCTTAATGCCCCATTCTTCTTTGATTAGAATTATATTATGAAAAACATACCCGGCAATATTATGAAACCAGCCCGTTACACGGGCATTGAACCCAACAGGGTCATGAAAAATCCAGAGGATGTCTCTGTCCGTTTTGCCCTTTGTTATCCGGATGTATATGAAGTCGGCATGTCATATTACGGATATTTCCTTCTCTATGAGCTTGCCAATACCGTAGAAGGTGTGTGGTGCGAAAGGTGCTTCGCGCCCTGGTATGACATGGATGATTATATGAAGTCAAAGGACATGCCCTTATGCACTCTCGAGTCTGGAACACCTATCGGGAAAATGGATCTGGTAGGTTTCTCCCTTTCCTACGAATTGAATGTAACAAATGTGCTCAACATGCTTAAACTCGGTAAAATACCGTTGAGATATGAAGACAGACAAGTTGGCCCTATTATCATTGGCGGCGGTCCACTTATGCTGAACCCGAGACCATTTGAAAAGTTCTTTGATCTGATTGTCATTGGCGAAGCAGAGGAAACACTTGTTGAAATACTGAATGTCTTTAAAAGTTTAAAGGGAGATAACAGGGCAGATATTATCAGAGAACTGGCGAAGCTCGAAGGCGTCTATTCCCCTTTATATCCGAAGGAATCTGTAAAAAGGTCATACATCAAAGACCTTGACACATCGTATCACGCGTTAAAACCACCCATACCCGTGTCCGGGAGCATCCATAACAGGCTGAATGTCGAGATATCAAGAGGCTGTGGAAACGGATGCCGCTTCTGTATGGCAGGATTCGGATACAGGCCCTACAGGGAAAGGTCCTTTGAAAGGATTAAAGAGATCATAGACATCTCCATTAAAAACACGGGGTACGAAGAAATATCCCTGCTTTCATTGAGCTCCGGCGACTACAGCTCCCTGTTTCAGACAATCTCCTATATTAAAGAGCGTCACAAAGGGATATCCGTCTCATTGCCTTCCCTGAAAATCGGCAGCATAAGCGAAGATGAAATCGGAGCAATAGCCGGTATCGCCAGGACCGGATTTACCTTTGCTCTTGAATCCGCGTCTCCCGGCATCAGATGTATGATTAATAAAAACATTGATGTTGATGTACTTTTCAATCAAATGCCTCTTCTTAAAAAATGCGGATGGAGAAAACTTAAAATGTACCTCATGATAGGTTTTCCCTGGGAAAAAGAAGATGATATATCAATAATCAAAGAAATTGTCCGGAGATTTGAACAGGCCGGTATGGATATAAATCTGGCGATTTCTCCCTTTATACCAAAACCGCATACACCATTTCAGTGGCTGCCCATGGAAGACAGCGATGCCTTGAAAGAAAAGATGTCCATGATAAGAACACTGCTGCGAAAAAAAGGCAAAACAGTAAAATACAGGGATGTGGCAACAAGCTTGATCGAGGGTATTATTTCAAGAGGTGATGAATCCCTGTCGCCGCTTTTTGAATATCTTGCTGACAAAGGTGTAAAACTTGAAGCATGGAGGGAGTTTTTTAAACCCGATGTCTATTATGAATGGTTCAATGAGAATGGAATAGGTATGGAAAAATACCTCGGAAAAAGGGAAATTGAAGAACCTCTGCCCTGGTCATTTATTGATACAGGGGTTGACAATTCATTCCTCATCGATGAAGCAAAAAATGCCGAGCTTGGCAAACTCACTACAGACTGTCATTACGGTTGCGCAGAATGCGGAATTGGATGTAAAAACAGCGGCAGCTTTGAAGTCAGGGGCCTGTCCTCGCATAGCGGGGATCAGGGGGCTGACTTCGCGCAGCGGGGGGTAGAGGCCTGTCCTCGCGTAGCGGGGGGCAGAATGGAAGATTTTTCCTCAAATCTCCAGTTTCCAGTCACAAAGAAATACACTCTTAGATACGGGAAGTACGGTGATGCAAGATATATGGGTCATATTGACGCCATGGATATTCTGCTCCGGGCTCTCCGGGTTTCCGGAGTTTCCATAAAAATGCACGGAAAATTTCATCCCATGCCGAACATTGCCCTCTCTGATGCTCTGCCTGTGGGGATTGAGAGTGTCTGCGAATTGATGGAGATTGAAACATCTACCCGAACTTTTTCAGATAAAATTGTATTGAGAAAAATGAACAGTATACTGCCTGCAGGTATGAAGATTTTTGAAATTGTTGAGAGTAACCTGAAAAATATGGTAAAAGAATATACATATATTCTCATCTCAGACGAAAATGAAGGACTGGATGAATTGATAAAATGGAGAACCGGCATCAAAAACAGTTTTTATCTTTGGAAAGGCAAGGGGATTAAAGCGTTCTGGCAAAAAGGAGTATTCAAAAGGATCGTGAAGGTAGAGGATAGAAAAATTCATGGGATCTGAACTGATCATTAATGTGACTTTTAATGAAATCCGGATGGCTTTCCTGGAAAACAGCGTACCTGTGGAATTTTTTATTGAAAGGAAAAATGACAAAAACATTGTCGGGAACATTTTTAAAGGCAGGGTATCAAGAATCGTTCCCGGAATGGATGCCGCTTTTGTGGATATCGGGCTTGAAAAATCAGCTTTTTTATATGTGGGTGACATCATGCTGGACAAGTCTATGTATGAGGAATATGAAGACGCAGACCTTATATTTCCCATTGAGATAAATGAAAGAATAGAAGGCGTATTGGAAGAAGGACAGGAACTGATCGTTCAGGTTTCGAGAGAACCTATAGGTCAAAAAGGAACAAAAGTCACTTCAAAGATAACACTGCCCGGGAGACTGCTTGTTCTCATGCCGTCAACACAGCATATAGGCGTGTCAAGGCGGATAGACCAGGAAGAAGAGAGAAAAAGACTTGCGGACATGCTTAAAGAAATATGCCCGAAGGGGTTCGGCCTCATTGCAAGAACAGCTTCCGAAGGTAAAACAACAGAAGAGTTGTCGGCTGACCTTAACTTTTTAATGAGGATATGGGAAAACATCCACGAGAAGGCAAAGTGCACAAGACCGCCGTCTATACTGCATCAGGACCTGGGTTTGATTTTGCGGGTTATCAGAGACCTTCATTCACATAATCTGAAAAAGATTATCATCGATGATGAATTGCTTTTTAAAAAGATAGAGGAGTTTTTAAAGGAATATCTACCGGAAGAAAAATGCGAAGCAATTTACTTTAATGAGAAGGACCCTATTTTTGAAGCATATGGGATTGAAATAGACGTTGCTAAACTTGCGCAGAAGAAAATCTGGTTAAAATCCGGGGGGTATATTGTAATAGATTATACCGAGGCGCTCACAGTTATTGATGTCAATACAGGAAGATATCTCGGTAAAAAAGGCCTTGAAGACACCATACTTCGAACAAACCTTGAAGCTGTCAAGGAGATCGCGTACCAGATAAGGTTGAGAAATATCGGCGGAATCATTGTTGTAGATTTTATTGATATGGAAAGGAAAGAATCGAGAGATATGGTTTTTCAGACACTTATGGAAGCTCTGAAGAGGGACAGAATAAAAACCTTTGTCTATCCCATTAGTGAGATCGGCCTTGTCCAGATTACCCGGAAAAGGACGAGACACAATATAGTCAACATGCTTACAGAGGCTTGCCCGAACTGCGACGGCTCAGGGTACGTTAAATCAAGATATACGGTTTGTTATGAGGTGTTAAGAGAGATCAGGAGCTTCTGCAGGAACGAAGATGTGGATAGATTGAACGTCTATCTGTCTCCTGAAGCGGCAAGCTTTATTTATGAAGAAGAGAAAACTTCAATAGAATATATAGAAAATACTCTTAAAACAAAGGTCAATCTCATTGCCAATCCTGATTTCAGCATTGACAGGTTTCAGGTAGTAAAAGCATAATAAAATAGTGAAAAGTGAAAAGTGAAAAGTGAAAAGATAAAGCAGCATATGCAAGATTCGGAATCAGGAATAAAAACTGATTTTACAATCCACAATCAAACCGATGGACAGCACATTTGTCTGTCCCCTGGTAAAGTTAATCTTTTTTTAAAAGTCCTTTCAAAAAGGGATGATGGTTATCACAATATCGTAAGCATTGTATCGCCTGTTTCTCTTTATGATGTTATGTATTTTCAAGAACAGGTTGATGGAAGAGTAATTGTGGAAGATAACAGAAATTGTCTTCCCCAAGGACCGGCAAATACAATATATAAAGCAGTTATGATGTTGAAAGAAAGATGTGGAATCAAAAAGGGGTTAAAGATATATGTAGAAAAGCATATACCGATAGGCAGCGGCCTCGGCGGCCCAAGCAGTAATGCTGCCGCTGTTTTAAGGGAACTCCCGAAGTTATGGGGATTAACCATAGACCAGACAGACCTTGCGGAAATGGGAAAAGCAATAGGCGCTGATGTTCCTTTATTTCTTAGCGACGGCCCTTGCATAATAAGGGGGATAGGCGAGCAGGTATCACCTGTCGAACTACCCCGGTTATGGTACCTTATCATCTATCCTGATGTGGCGTTAAAGACCCCTGATATATATGGAGGTCTAAGAATCGTATTGACAAAAGACGAAAATGATATTAAATTGAGGAAAAATTTTGAATCTGTTCAAGAAGTTGCAGATATCCTGGAAAACGATCTTGAGAAGGTCGCTATACTAATGCGTCCAATAATCAAGACATTAAAAGAGAAGTTAATTGATGCAGGCGCTTTAGGCGCGGTCATGAGCGGCAGCGGATCCTCGGTTTTCGGCATATTCAAAGATGAGGAACATGCAAAAAAAACATTGATATCTTTCGGTGATATGAAAAGTGCATTTATTGCGCATAGCATACATAAGGGGGAGTTATATGGACATAACAGATATCAAGATTTTTCCGGTAGAAGAGAAGCGGGTTAAGGCGTATGCATCAATTGTATTTGACGGTTGCTTTATTATTAGAGATTTAAAGGTGATAAATGGAGACAGAAAGCTTTTTGTTGCAATGCCGAGCAAAAAAATGAAAGATGGTTCTTATAGAGACACAGTCCATCCTTTAAACAACGCTACAAGACAGAAAATTGAATTGAGTGTAATTGAAGCATACGAAAAAGAGGCACGCAGAAAACAGCAGCAATAAATAATAAAAAACTATTGGGGTGTCGTCAAGCGGTAAGACACAGGCCTTTGGAGCCTGCATTCGGAGGTTCGAATCCTCCCGCCCCAGAATTTTAAAGGAGCGTCAATTGGACAAACTAAGGGTATTTACAGGAAACGCAAACATTGAGCTTGCAGACAGGATCTGTAAGTACCTGAACATTCAACCGGGCAAAGCGAAAGTAGGCAGATTCAGTGACGGTGAAATTCAGGTAGAAATTGTAGAAAACATAAGAGGAATGGATACATTCCTTGTTCAGCCTACCTGCCCTCCTGTGAGCGATAATCTCATGGAACTGCTCATTATGCTTGATGCAGTAAAAAGAGCTTCGGCAAAAAGGATAACTGTGGTAATACCATATTATGGTTATGCAAGACAGGACAGGAAGGTAGTGCCGAGAACACCGATATCAGCGAGACTTGTTGCCAACCTGATCACATTGGCCGGGGCTACAAGGATACTTGCCATGGATTTGCATGCCGGACAGATTCAGGGTTTCTTTGATATTCCCGTTGACCATCTATACGCTCTACCGGCACAATTTGAATATTTGAAGAAAATGGAAGGTGAAATCATTATCGTATCTCCTGATGCAGGAGGTGTGGAACGGGCTAAAGAACTTGCCAAACGTATGAATTCTTCCATTGCCATTATTGACAAGAGAAGAGAACGAGCGAATGTTTCAAAAGTTATGAATATTGTCGGTAATGTAAAAGATAAAATAGCGATACTCTTAGATGATATGATTGATACAGGCGGCAGTATCGTTCAAGCAGCAGAAGCGCTTATGGAAAACGGTGCAAAAGAAGTTTATGGTTGCTGTACCCATGCATTACTCTCAGGGAATGCGGTTGAAAGAATAAACGGTTCGCCGATAAAAGAACTCATTGCAACAAACACAATTCCCTTATCGGAAGAGGCAAGAAAGATTGGAAGAATCAAGGTGCTTGATGTCTCTCCCATACTTGGTGAAGCAATCAAGAGGATACACCGGGACGAATCTGTAAGCTCTTTGTTTATATAAAAAACAGTTGATCCGACATCGGTTTTAAGCCCATAGCAGGTCAACTTTTAATGCTTCATTTTGCAATAAAACATTGGAGGTTCAAATGGAAGAAATATTAATTAATGCAGAGACCAGAAGGGGTAAGGGTAAGTCCCTTGCAAAAAAAATAAGAAAAGATGGCGGCATACCTGCAATCCTATACGGCAAGGACATTGAATCCTTGCCCATCACAATCTCTCTGAAAGATTGGGAAAAACTCCGCAAACAGTTGAAGAGGAATTCAATTCTTACAATGAAACTACCCGACAGCGCCGGAACTGCGGAGAGACCTGTCATGGTAAAAACTGTGCAAAGGACTGTCATCGGCAATACTATTTGTCATATTGACTTTTTGCAGGTTTCCATGAAAAGAAAGATCGAAGTGGAGATACCTATCTTTTTGACTGGCACGGCAATAGGCTTAACAGATAACGGCATCGTTGAGCAGCATTTGAGGACAGTTATGGCTGAATGCCTTCCATCGCAGATACCGGAAAGGATTGATATTGACATAACAAACCTTGGCATCGGAGATTCCATTCATGTGCACGAAATAGCCATGCCTGACGTAAAATTCCTTGAAAACCCTGACGTTGCAATAGTAACTATTGCCCATTCTGCAGGTGATGGAAAGGCACTGACTGAAGAAACCGTGGTAGCCGAAGAAAAGAAGGAGTAAGGGTTTTTTGTTTTTAATATGCGGTCTTGGAAACAAAGGCTCTGAATATCAATACACAAGACATAATATCGGCTACCTTGCAATAGACAGGTTTTCGGAAAAATTCCGCATCCCGGTAAAACAGAAAGTCTGTGGTTGCAGAATAGGGATGCATGAAAATGTGCTTCTTGCAAAACCGGACACTTATATGAATATCTCCGGCGCGCCTGTTTTGTCTCTTGCAGGAAAAATGGGCGTGAAGCCTGAAGATATTATCCTCATCCACGACGACCTCGATATGGAATTCGGTAAAATCAGGATAAAGCTAAATGGGGGAGACGGCGGGCACAGGGGCGTAAGATCAGTCGCCGACGCTCTGCAATCAAAACTCTTTTACAGAGTGAAAATCGGGATCGGCAGGAGCCCTTTCATGGAGCCTGAAGACTATGTGCTTTCAGGTTTCAAGGAAGAAGAAAGAGAAATTCTCATAGAATCTCTCGACAAAGCAGCAGATGCGATACATGCCTTTATCTTTGGGAGTAAAGAAAAAGCAATGAGCATGTATAACAAGAAAGATACGTTGTAAAAGTTTTAAAAGTATTTTTTACAGGTTATTCTGATCCGCAGATGCGATTATTCGCCAAATACAGGGAAGATTATCCTGATAGCCTCAACAGGGCATTCAGCAGCACAAAAACCGCACTCCTCGCAGAATTCTTCCTGAATTTGAACCTTTTCATCTTCCAAATAAAGAGCCAGCGGCGGACAAATGTCTACGCAGGCGCCGCAGCCTGTGCATGATGACTTCTCAATAACAGGTATCATAATTATATCTCCATTCCAAGACGGTAACCATCGTGTATTGCGTTGAGCAGCCTTCTCGGCTTTTTTGCATCCCCGATAAAATGGACCTCCTTCCTGCTATCACCCGAAATATTACTCCATCCTGATGCCATATTCCTCTGAGCCGTGATAATATTGTCAAACTCTATTGTCCTCATCTCTCCCTTGGCTGTAATAGTCATTTCATTCCCCTTTACTGACATAACTTTCGAGTTCAGCATGACTGCGGCCCTCTTCTTTTTTAATAATTGAATATATTGCCACAGGTAAAAAGGATTTACATCACGGCCAAGCTTGCCGCTGTTTTCCACAATAGAAATATTGTATTCTCCGTTTTTCAAAAGAAAAATGGCTGTGCCAAGTCCTGCGCCTTCGCCACTGATTATTACTGTTCGTTTTCCCGGCATTATTCCCTTTCTTATAATATCTTCGGGGGTTAAAAGATTTGCCGGCAAAACCCCGGCAAACATATCAATACTTGAGCCTGCGGCAATTATAACTGCATCCGCACTGCTTTCATCAAGCATCCGTGCGGTAAATTCAGCGCCAAGCTCTATATCAACACCGTTACGTCGGCATTCCCCTTCGAGGTAGCTGATTGGTCTCATCAGTTCCGCTGCTCCTTCATCAACCTTTGACGCAAGGATTATACTCCCGCCTAAAGAATCACCCTTTTCATAGAGGGTAACTTTATGACCTCTTTTTGCTGCCGTAACAGCGCACTGCAATCCTGCAGGCCCTCCTCCAACAATAATTAAATTTTTCTTCTTTTTTGCGGGAGAAAAGTTGTAGTAACCCCATTTATCCTCTTTTTCATGGCCCAGGGACGGTCTTACAGTACACATAATCGGCTGGTGGAAATAAAGGCGTGAAAAACAGACATTACAGGCAATACAGGGAATAATCTCATCCTCCCTACCCTCTTTTGCTTTCCTGGGTATCTCAGGGTCAGCAATCATGGGTCGGCATGCCTCCCAGAAGTCTATTTTTCCATCGGCAATTGCCTGCTCCGGTATTTCCGGCAGGAACTGGCGGAAAGCCATCATGACCGGGACATTTACCGTCTTCTTTATCATCTCAGCCACATATAGCCAATGCCCCATAGGCACATCCCTTGTGATGACCGATTGGGAAGACTCGTGCCAGCCTATAGTTACGCTCAGGTAATCCGCCCCTGCTTCCTCTGCAAGGCGAAAACTCTCTATACTCTCTTCAACAGTATTCCCTCCACGGTCATCAAGAAGCTCAAGGCCGCACAATCGGATGCCTACAGGTACTGTATTGCCCACTTCCGCTTTGACACCCTGTATTATTTCCATCATAAGACGGCATCTGGTCCGTATGTCGCCGCAGTACTCATCCTGTCGTTTATTTGTGTAGCGTGAAATAAATGTGGAGATAAGATAACCCACTATACCAGACAGTTCTATCATGTCATAGCCGGCTTCCACTGCCCTGCGTGCAGCCTTGATGTGGTCGTTTACCGATTCTTTTATCTCTTTTGCCGTAATTTCTCTTGGAGCTTTAAAGTATGACAGCTTCTGAGGCACAACTGAAGGCATAAGACAATAATCAAGGTCTACGCCACCTTCCCTTCCGCAATGCAAAATCTGCATGCAGGATAAGGCCCCGTTGTTTTTAATAACTTCGGCAATCCGTGCAAGTCCGGGTATAAAACGGTCGTGATCAATGCTCATCATGCCCTTAAAACCCTTACCCTCGCCTTTCGCGTCCGGGTAAGCGCCCTGCGTGGTCACAATCCCTGCCCCGCCTTTTGCCTGCGCTTCCATATACGTCACTTCTTTATCAGTCACATAACCATCGCCGTAATTGAAATTCGTCTCGGTTGCAGCATATTTTATGCGGTTTTTTACTGTAAGGGTTCCGATGCGTCCCGGTGAAAAAATATGGGGATATTTCTCCATGTGCCTTCCTCTTTATTATATTCTGATTTGCGTTTATACCTTTACCATAGCGAAAATAACTAAGTCAAGCACGTCATGGGCCCCAAAAAAGTACCCCCTGGCATCAACGGAAGGATGGCTTCCTCACGTGCAGCCCCTATGATAAAGGTTTTAGTAATAATAAAAAAACTGTTAAAAAACCGCTTTTTTTGCTATATGGTAAAATTTATTGTGACTGACTGCAAACTACCGTAGCTGGTATTGAAATCAAAATATATTTTCAACTTATATTGACCGGAAATACTATTTGAATTGAAATTTAATATTTCCGTTAATGCGCCCGGTTGTATCTGAAGATCCCAGTTATATCCATAAGGCACTTTCGCGCTCGATAGACCGGAACAACCTGCCCCGCTGAATGTAGGTATACAAATCCCTCTATTTACTCCGGAACCGCTAAGATTTGGATTCATCCCATCAGATGTATATGAATATTCTAAAATTCCCCCAAGATAGATATTCCGCAAACGATTACTTGTGCTGCCTCCATCTCTGTTTAATTCAATATATTTTATGTAAATCGAGTTATCGAAAAGGTTTGTCATAGGTATTGAAACACTTCTGTTAGCCGATGCTCCTCCGGGGCACGAAATAGTGGTGCAGTTGGCGTTTAAACATCCCTGTGCCGGTTGCTGGCAGGTAGCATTCACAATGGGAGAAAGAACTATGCCGCCTCCCTGTGAATAACCGGCAAATTTCTCAATTCTTACTTCTCTCTTTCCGACACCGCATTCGCCGGTTGATTTAAGGGCATAATTTGAAGTCGGCGGATTGCCAAGATATTGAACTGTGAACCTGCCCTCGCCAAAATTAACCGTTATTGCATTTCCAGGCGATAACGGGTTTGTAGAATTTAAAAAAGCCCCCGGGTTTTCTGTTTTATATCGAATAGCAAATTCAACACCCGCGTTTGCAAGGTTCAGCGCCTGATAAGACCTGACCGCAACAGGATAGCTTCTCTGTTTAACGTCCATAAAGGAAACAATTCCGGCTCCCATAATACCGACGGCAACGATAATTCCCATAAGAACAATAAGAGCCATGCCTTTATCAGTAAATTCTATCTTCATAACAACCCCCGAAATCCCTCCCTGTAAATACACAATTGCCTGTTACTGTATAATTCTTGGGACAAACGTATGTTGCGTAGCTCTGCGTCAAGCCGCCCTTTGTAACTGAAATCGCTATCTGTGCAACAGCGTTTTGCGGTAATACCCCTGTTGGCGCAACAGTAAAGCTTGTTATATTCCGGCCCATAATTTTGCTCACTGTATAGCTTGCGCTTGAAGTACCGGAATCTCTGTAAATGTCTGCACCTGATAACCTGAATCTCACATATATGTTACTGCTGCTGTCTGTCGCAATGGCATGACTTCTCTGGAAGGCAATGCTGCTGCCTGCAACAGTAACAGACTTTGCATCCCTTATTTCCCGGGAAATTCTTTCTGCTATATAAACAGCTTCCTGATGAATATTTCTCTGACTTTCCATAGATGTATAAACCTTCGTAAGATCAATGAAAAAAGAGAAGGTAAATAAAGCGATAACCGAGAGAATAACGATAGTTATTATCATCTCCATAAGCGTAAAACCATGGAATCGCTTGAGAACGCTTATATACCCTTCAAAATGGTCTTTGCGTGACAATAGTAGATACCGTATATTCATAATTGTTCGGCTCTTTCACATAAACAACAATTTTTTTATATTTCGTATAATCTGTTATTGGAGGATTAACTGTAGATATATCAGCAGGAGCCAACTGGTTAATCGTCCATTTCCATTGATAGCCGGTGTTTCCCGGGACTGTACCATACGCTGCCTGCGCTGCGGGGAGGCTGCTGAAAGGATTTCTTGTTATATCTTCCATCTTCTGCTCAGCAATGAACCTCGCCTTTGTAATCATTTCCGGGGTGGTCCCGCTCCTGATTACTCCTGAAAATCCGAGGAAGGCAAGGGGCACAAATATCCCTGCAACAACGATAAACATTATGAGTTCAATCATTGTGAATCCTTCCCTCTTCAAGGAAGTTCCTCCACTTTTCCTGTAATTACCCATACCTTTATCTGCTTCGACCCTATTGCGATTGTCTGGTCTCCTCCAGCAACAGGTTCTCCAAGAGAATTGAAGGTAAATGTTATTGCAGCACCTGCAAGAGCATTGCCCGGAAGCGTTCTGGTTTCACCGGCCATATTATAAACACCGGAGCCGTTCGAAAATGAAATGCTCTGAGGGGACATGGCGCCCATTGCAAGAGTTTGAACATACTGGATATCCGCAACCGCCTGATCCGCTCCTGCAACAGCGCTTGTTTCAGAAGTGGAAAAAAACCTGTATCCAACGGATACGGCAAGTATGCCGATAATAATAATTACAATGATTGTCTCAAGTAATGTAAAACCCTGTGAACAAGACTTTGAATTCTTAATTCTTAATTTTGAATTGAAGAGTAAATAAGTTCCTGAGAAGGAGAAACAGGATACGCACGATAGAGAATTGTGTCTTGATACCGGGTCTTTACCTCCAACTCTTGAGTCCTGACAAACGGCCCCCGTTTTTTGAGCTTTGCACATAATTACTTCCTGAAAAGATTATATTTTATAATGGTAAATACCGCCTTTACCCCATCCTTCCATGTAATCTTCTTTCCTTCCTCATAGCTTCTGCCGTAATAAGAAATAGGCACTTCGTATATTCTACAGCCTTTCTTTGCCATTTTTGCTGTAATTTCAGGCTCAAAACCAAATCTGTTTGATTCTATCTTTATCCCTTCCAGCATCTCTTTTTTAAATGCCTTATAGCATGTTTCCATATCCGTAAGGTTTAAATCGGTAAGCATATTAGACACCAGAGTGATCAGCTTATTGCCTACATAATGCCAGAAATAAAATACCCTGTGCGTTCCTCCTAAAAATCTCGATCCATAAACAACATCAGCTTTTCCTTCAATAATAGGTTCAAATAGTGTTGGATAGTCCTTCGGGTCATACTCCAAATCCGCATCCTGTATAATAACAATATCTCCCCCGGCAGCTTTTATACCGCTTCGTATCGCCGCGCCCTTGCCCATATTTTTTTCATGAAATATAACCTTTACAGCAGTTGAATAATCTAACCCGCCTTCATCCGATATTGTGATAGGAGAAGGAGTTAACCTTGAATCTTGGACCTTGAACCTTGAACTTAAATATTCCCTCGTCCCGTCTTTTGATCCATCGTCTACTATAATAATTTCTTTATTATAGGGCGTCTCTTCCACTTTTTTCAGCACATGGGAAATTGTATTGATTTCATTATACGCGGGAATTATCACTGATATAAGCATTTAGTAAAATATTATACATAAAATTACGCAAATATTAATAGTATTATCAAATATTTCTTGCATAATACTCAAATATTCTGTAAAAGTAACATCAAATGGACATTCCATATCTGGAATACTTCAGTCTTAATGAAAAACCCTTCGGGCTCACGCCTGACCCGCATTTCTATTATGAGTCCATCACACACAGGGAAGCAGTTGACCACCTGAAGTTTTTTCTGTCCCAGAAAGAAGGATTCGCTTCAATTTACGGCGATGTAGGCACTGGGAAAACCGTATTATCCCGTATCTTCATTGACTCTCTTGATAAATCAGAATACAACACTGCCCTTATTTTAAATCCAATAATGGATGAAAAGGAATTTTTGCATGAAATTTTGAGAGAACTCAATATTTCTCATAACAGCTCATCAAAAAAAGAGATGTTTGATCGATTTCAGTCGTATCTTCTTGAAGAATTTAAGAATGGGAAAGAAACCATAATTATCATTGATGAGTCACAGCTTCTTTCAGATGAAATGCTTGAATTTATAAGAATTCTGTCAAATCTGGAAACAGAAAAGGAAAAAATACTTCACACAATCCTTTTAGGACAGCAAGAACTGATAGAAAAATTAAAAGAACCGCGCATGAGGTATTTATCCCAAAGGATAACCGTTATATACCGTCTGAAGCCTCTTTCCCTGAGAGAGGTTAATCTTTATATAACCCATAGACTGCTCAAGGCAGGCTCTAAGGGATTTCTCCAATTTAAAGACGATGCGATTAAACTTATCTACTCTGCGTCAGACGGATACCCAAGGCTCATTAACGTCATCTGTGACAGATGTCTGCTTCTTCTCTACTCAAAATCAGAGAGGACAGTTGATGAAAGTATTGTAAATACAGTGCTTAAAGAGGAGAGCATCGCTACATTGGCAGAAGGGATTAAAATTAAAAAAAGACTTCCCGCACTCCCTTACCTTGTTGCAGCATTAATTGCGATTATTCTCCTGATATTATCGTTATTTAATTTGATTCCAACTGATAAAATTATCTATAATATATTAAATCTCAAATAAATCACGTGGAGCGTTTATGAAAAAAATACTTATTGCAGATAAGGATGAAAGCTTAAAGGATGCTTTCCGGGTTGTATTCCCAAACGATGAATATGAGATAATATTCACTTCAAACGGCAGAGAAGTTGAAAAAATAGCAGAAGAATACCGGCCGGAAATATATATTCTTAATGCCAAGCTGGAAAAAAAAGATGGTACGGATGTTTATAAAGACTTAAAAGAAAAGAATATGCTTCAGAATGTACGTCTTTTTTTCATGAAAGATGAAGGCGCAGAATCAGATTTTTCCAATTATCAAGTAGAGGGCATTATTGAAAAACCTATCAATTTCTTCAGAGTCCATCAAATGATAGACAAAGAAGATGTCCTTCCTCTCATAAATACAAAGAAAATTGAAGAAAATAAAATCCAGGCAACTCAATCATACAAAAATTTGCCAAAAGAAAATATAAACGTACTCGAAAATGAATTGAAAAAAATTATTTATGATTCAATGGAAAATATAAAGATTAATATTGTTGATAGAATAACACCGCTAATCACTAAATATATTGAAGAATACGCAAGAAATATCTTAAACGATGCAGCAGAAAAAGTTATACGAGACGAAATGGATAAGCTTTTAAGCGCAATAAGAGAATCAAGAAAATAACCGGAAGCTACACATACCACATTTCCATTTCAAAGTTTTCTGTAGGCACATTAATCGTAAGATAACCCCTTACGGGAATTCTGTCTACCAACATCTCCTTAATCTTCAGAGAAGACCATATATTGATCTTGTCTCCAGCTTTCACTCCAAGAGATTTAAAAGCAACCTCCATTTCCAGAATATCAGATAAAGTAGCCTTAATGGGAAAAGAACTTTCGATCAACCCTCCTTTCACATGGTAAATCAATACAAATGTACTTTTTCCTTCAATGGTTATCTCAAAAGAAAGATCATTAACATTCTGAATGAAAGATTTATCTATATCTACCCTCATATACAATGAATGTTCATCAAATCCAAAATAGAATCCTTTCATAAGTAAAACAGAGTCATGCATCGCGGCCCCATGCCCCTTTCCTTGCAAAAAACCGGCGCCCATCCATTCAAAATAGTTCGATACCCCTCCATCTATTTTTGGATGTATAAAATTCACAGGTTCTCTTGTGGGTTTTACTTCCCTGTCCTCGAGTATTACAGGTATGCTTAATTTTTCCGGAGGTTCTTCACCCAAAAATCTATATATATTTGAGAGATTCTCGCGAAAGAGAAAATCGAATATTTCGTCACTATCGGATGAATGCTCGTCGCCATACCACCAGTTCCAATCACTGCCTTCTGCAATGTACAGGGATTCCCAGGCTTTTTTATTCAGTCCCTCCGGATCTTTTGTTGCCAAAAAATCTCTTGTCTCCGAAAGTAAAGTCCAGCTTGTATTGTCCTCCGCATGACCAATCCATACAGAGAAATTATTATAGATCCATGACCCTGCAAAGCAATGTGACAGCTTGCCCATATCTTTTGTCTCATCAAGTATCTCGGAGACGGTACGACAGGCAATATGTTTTTCCTTTAATATGCCCTCATAAAGATAATTAAAGAAATCTCTTCCATCATTTCTGTAGCTCTCCCACGCATTCTCTCCATCCATAACGATTGCCACCAGAGGCGTCCTGATTTTGCCTTTTACTGATTCACCTATCTTTTTTATCCTTCTTATTAAATCCGTTGCCGCGTCTTTAGGGTCTGATTTGGAATAATGGAAGGAAATAAGATCGGATAAGCATTTATCTCTGAAAATAATATTGATTTTTCTGCCTGATTTCTCAAAACAATATGGTTTGTATAGGACTTCAGGGTTTAGAAGAAAACCTTCGCCGTCTCTTCTCCCTTCCTGATTCAGACTTCTATAAAGAATTTCCTCATCTGTTGCAACCCATTCAATACCGTGATCCATATATAATTCAAGGGCATCTTCACTCACAGAGCCTTCCGGGGGCCACATACCTTTCGCATGAAAATTAAATGTCTGATAAAAAAAATCTTTCGCTTTGCTGATCTGGGCTGACGCATCTTCCGGGCTGGCAAATAGTTTTTCAGGCAGATTGCAATCAGGCATTGCATCCCGCGCAATCCTGTTGTCAATTAAAAGCGGGATTATTGGGTGATAAAAAGGTGATGTGGAAAGCTCTATGTTGCCGTTCAATGAAAGGTCTTTGCAAAGCGGAATAATACCTTTTAAAATATCTTTCTGAACATTTTCCAAAATACGCTTATCTTCTTCGTTGTATCTCCTGCCCTTAGATTTCAGATACTTCAAATCATCATAAAGCTCATAAAACAAAGGATCAATCCAGGAAAGAAAAAACAAAACCTGAGTATCCTGATAATCTTCATCGTTAAAATATCCTAAAATATCTTTGATATGTTCTTGGGAATAATAAAACCCCCTCTTCCGTAAAAGTTCATAATATCTCGGGAAAGGCTTTATCATATTGTCCCAGTTTGCATTGAAAAAATTCATCAATAAAAATACTTTTTCATTTTCGGACAGTTCTTTGGGCTTTTTTTTGAATATTTCCAGATATGTATCTTTTACATTTAAATCTTCGTAATCAATAAGCTGCATCAACAGTGAAGGAACAAAATTAAAATTCTGTCTTATGCCGTCAAAATCCTTTAATAAAAATGGCATATCATAGTAGTCTTTTGTGCCGTGTAACAATACCCAGGGAAGGAGGTATTCACCGGTGTAAAGGTTTTTATAGTACGGTTGGTGCATATGCCAGATGAATGAAAGATAAATATTATCCATAATATATTATTCGCATAAAACTGCTATTTCCTTAACACACTAAATCCTTTTAATTCCATGTATACATAAAAATCATTCAACTTCAATAAGTCTGAACATTATTTCATTATTACTGATTTCCATAATGCCTGCTGTTCCGGGAGGAGTATAAGGTTTTCTGAATGAACCTGGATTAAACATAACTGTTTTGCCTTTTTTTGCATGAAACGGCATATGAGAATGACCGAAAATAATGGCGTCAACTCCGTTAAATTCATTAAAAACAAAGGGTTCTACAAAATATGGTGGACCCTTGCCATGCATAATACCAATTTTTTTACCATTAATTTCTTCAATTCTTTTATACGGCAGCACTGCTTGCAATTCATGACAATCCATATTTCCCCTGACAGCTTTTAAATCCCAGTTACATAGGTAATCATAAACCCCCGTTCCTGTCATATCGCCTGCATGGATTATGATTTCCACATCTGAAAATATTGTTTTTATTTTTGATCTAAAACTATCCGTGGCTCTGTCAAGGTGCGTATCAGAAAGAATCCCTATCTTTATCATGCCTGATAGACTCTATATAAAACAATCTTTCATGTCAATGGGCTTCGATCAAAGTTTTCTATAAATGAAAAGCCGGTATTCCCTGTTGCTTATCGGCAAGATATAAGGTATTACATCATCTAATTCGAACCCCTGATATGCTATCCGTTCCTCACCCTTACCCTTCAGTATAAATGCAAAGCCCCCTGCCCTGATATGCCTTTCTCCGGTTTTCAATATTGCTTCAATGCTACCGAATCCTTTTACAATCATAACATCTGCTTCCATAGTATCCAGCGCTTCTGCTCTGCTGTGGACTGCAATAAAATCTTTTAAGCGCATGACTCTTTTTATGTGACTTTGAAATTGAATTTTTTTCAGACTTTTATCTACTGAGATGATTTTAAATTTTTCATTCAGTATCGCAATAGGAATTGCAAGAATTCCACTGCCGGAACCTAAATCAAGTGCAGATTTTATTCCGTGCATATATCCATATAGAAAAAATGCATCATATAAAAGCTCAGTGACAATACGATTCAATTCCTTAAGACCGGTAAGATTCATATGTCCATTCCATTTCTTAAGTTCAAGGATATAAAAACATAATTTTTTTAATGTCTTTTCATCATAGGAAATATGAAAATAATTTAGCCCTTCCTGCACTATTTTGTCTAATTCCGGCATACTTAAGGATAGCATAAAAAAAAATCTTCTGTTATAATTAAGCATGCATAAATTCATAATCCTTTTAATAACGTGTCTATTAGTATTTTCATGTGCTTCCAAATCACCTAAGAAATCTGAAAACCCTGGTGATATCTACGTAGAGGGCGTCAATTATTTGAAAATGAAGAAATATGATAAAGCCATAGAAGATTTCTCTTATATTAGGGAAAACTTTCCTTTTGACCCGATTTCTTTCATAGCTTCGGTAAAACTCGGCGATGTATACTTTGAAAAAAAAGAGTACCTTCTCGCAGCAGGAGTATATGAAGACTTCTTTGGTGCCCACCCCGAAGATGAAAATATTCCCTACGTGCTTACAAGGCTTGGAGCATGTTATGAAAAACTATCTCTTTCTTTTGATAGAGATCAGGCATATACCTTAAAGGCAATTGAAAGGTATGTTTACTTAAAAAACCGTTTTTCTACAAGCAGCTATGCAAAAGATATCGATCTAAAACTAAAAGTATTAAGCCAGAAACTTGCTGACCGTGAGCTGTATATCGGTGAGTTTTATTACAGAACGAATCAGTATAACGCGTCCATAATAAGGCTTGAATATTTCCTGAAAAAATTTTCTTACGCTAAAGGCGTAGACAAGGCGCTCTTTTATCTCAGTATGTCATACAGAGCAATCGGAAATTTCCAAAAAGGCGATTTTTACTCCGATATCCTTAAAAAAGAATTCCCGAAAAGTTTATTAGTAAAGGCAATCACAAGAGAAAGAAAGAGCCTTCAATTAGCAAAAACTGACAAAACATTGTTGCCCATTGAAGAAAAAAAGAAAAAGGAGATTGAATTAGAACCTCAACCGGCACAGGTAAAGGAGAAAGAAAAAGAAAATAATTTTTCTTTTTTCGATGAAACAAAGCCTATTGATATAGTTTCCGACACAATGGAAGGTTTTGACAAAGAAAAATATGTGGTTTTTAAAGGAAGTGTTGTGGCAAGGCAGGAAGATCTTTTCATATTTTCCGATATTATCGAAGCTCATATGAATGAAGCTACAAACGAGATAGAAAAAGCATACGCAAAAGGAAATGTTAAGATTGTAAAGAAAGAACGCACAGCAACATGTAATGAAGCAGAATTCAACAATACAAAAGCTGAAATCATGTTAAAGGGCAACGTGATTGTCTATTCCGGTTTGGACAAATTGACAGGTGAAACCGTCACCTATTATGTTGATGAGGATCGGGTAGTTGTCGAAGGCGAAAAAGAAAAGAAAGCGCGTATCACTGTTACTCCAAAGTAGTTACACTACTCAGTTTTAGTTCCGGAAAAGACCCGGGTCCACTCTGGTCTGTCAATTTAACTGCAAAAAAAGCACTACTTGATAAAAGGAATTTTCTGATCCTTTACATAGACCAATGCTTGGCATACAGCAATCAGACTTTCGTTATCCCTTACAACAATATTATATGAAGCCGTCCTTCTTGTTCTGTTTATCTCCTTGGACTCAGCCGTCAAAACAGCATTTTTCTGCGGCGGCTTCATATATGTAACATTCATATTCAATGCAACTGCAATATTATCATGACTGTTCGATGATATCTCAAATGCCTCATCTATCAATGAAAAAAGGGCTCCACCATGGGCATTTCCATAAATATTATCCATTTTTTCCGTATACACCATCTCACACAGGGCATAACCTTCTTCCACATCTTTCAGCTTTATATCGAACAATTTAGCAAGAGGCTCCTCTCTGACCTTTTCAAAATACACCTCTTTCTTCTCACTATCCATATTAACCCAAGACTTTTTTAATTAAATTATCTACGCTCCCCTTAGGCTGAGCGCCTATAATTCTGTCAACAATTTCGCCCTTATTAAAAAGAATAAGCGTCGGTATCCCTCTGATCCCGTATTTTGCCGGTGTAGCAGGATTTTCATCAACATTCATCTTAAGAACCTTTATCTTCCCCTCGTATTCTCCTGCAATTGTATCTAATATAGGCCCCATAGTCTGGCATGGTCCGCACCATGTTGCCCAGAAATCAACGAGAACCGGTAAAACAGATTCAATGACCACACTTCCAAATTCGCTATCACTTACTGGCTTTGCATTACTCATAATTACCTCCTCTTTATTAACTTTTATCCATTAACGATCAAACCGGGAACAGATTACTGCTAACAGCAAACACCTATATTAATAAGCCTTTTGCCCGTCTTTGTCAATCCTTGAACATCTTTAATCTTAATGAATTACTCACTACAGAAACAGAACTGATCACCATTGCAATCGCTCCATACATAGGTTCGAAGCGTATCCCGAAAAAGGGGTAAAGAGCCCCGAAAGCTATAGGAATTCCAAGGATATTGTATATAAAAGCCCAGAACAGGTTTTCCTTTATAACCCAGATGGTTTTCTTTGAAAGTTTAATAAGGCTGATAAGTCTTAAAAGCTGTCCCTTCATTAAAACAACATCAGCAGACTCTATGGCAATATCGGTTCCTTTGCCCATAGCTACACCGACATCGGCAGTAGCTAAAGAAGGGGCATCATTTATGCCGTCACCAACCATAACTGTTATACCCTTTTTCTTATACTCTTCTACTATATTTGCCTTTTTATCTGGCAGCACCCGGTAGAAATATTTCTCAATGCCAACTGTCTCGCTTATTCTTCTTGCCCCTTCCATGCTGTCGCCCGTAATCATCGCGGCCTCGATGCCGATCTTCTTCAACTCATCGATGACTGTCCTCGATTCATCCCTTACCTTATCACTGAATGCAATAATACCCATAATGCTATCGTCGCTCCAGACCAGAACAGGCGATGTCCCTTCCTTTTCTTTTTCATTGTATGCCTGCTTTACAGTATCATCGAGCCTTTTGCCTTTTTCCTCATAAAGGGCGACATTACCGATAAAATAACTTTTTCCGTTTATCTCTCCCTCAATCCCTTTTCCGGGTATTGCCTGAAAATTGTTAACTTTTTCTATCTCAATGTGTGATTCTTCAGCTTTTCTTCTTAACGCTTCAGAAAAAGGGTGTTCGGACTGTTTTTCGAGATTATAGGCAATACAAAGTATCTGCTCTTTAGAAAAGCCGTTGACAGGCAATATATCGGAAAGCATGATAACACCCTGAGTTAGCGTCCCGGTCTTATCAAAAAGGACGTACTTAGCCTTGTTAGTAAGCTCAAGAGCCTCAGCGCTTTTAATCAAAATACCTCTCTTTGCACCTACGCCCGATGAAACCATAATCGCTGTTGGTGTTGCAAGACCAAGTGCGCATGGACATGCAATAATCAGAACGCTCACAAAGGATAGAAGGGCATTTGTCAATTTAGGCTCAGGCCCGAAGACATACCATACAAAAAGCGCCGCAATGCTTATAAGTATCACAATAGGAACAAATATGCCTGCCACCTTATCTGCAAGTCTCTGAACAGGGGCTTTTGTGAACTGAGCTTCTTCCACAAGGCGGATAACCTTTGACAAGACCGTATCTTTTCCAATTTTTGCTACTTTCACTACTATTGAACCCTTACCGTTTATTGTTCCTCCAATTACCTCATCGCCAATTTTTTTATAAACAGGTATGCCTTCGCCGGTTATCATAGATTCATCAACATATGTATTACCTTCCGCAACTTCTCCATCTACAGGCACCTTTTCGCCGGGCCTTACCAATACCATATCATCTACTTCAATAGTATCGGTAGGAACCCTTGTCTCCATACCGTCTTTTATTAAAGCACATTCCTTCGGCGATAGTTCGTAAAGCATCTTTATTGCTGTATATGTCTTTGTTTTTGCTTTCGATTCAAGAAACCTTCCAAACAATATCAATGTAATAATGGTTGCGCTGGAATCAAAATATGTATCAGGCTTCATACCGGCAGATATTATAATATGAGGAAAAAATGTAACAAAGGAACTATAAAAAAATGCGGCAGACGTCCCCACTGATATAAGAGTATTCATATCGGCAGTAAAATGCCTGAGATTCAGAACTGCAGGCCTGTGAAACCTCATACCGAAATAGAACTGGACGGGCAAGGTCAGCAAGAGCAGGATAAAATTCCCATAGGGAAGCACCATCCACATAGAAAATATCATAACAACAGCGCCAAAACATGCAGACCAAATGAAATCCCTCTTTAATCCTGCCTCTTCCTTTCTTGCCCTTATTGTTACATCACCCTCTATATCAACATCGTATCCTATATCACGGATAAGGGAGATGACATCCTTAAGTTCGATATCGTTTTTTGGTATTATTACAGCTTTCTTCAGCGGAAAGTTAACACGCGCTTCTTTGATATTGTCAAGCTTGTTTAATTCTCTTTCTATACGAGCAGCACACGCTGCGCAGTTCATACCGATAATCGGAAGCTCAACCTTCTCTGCCATAAAACCCCTTCTGAATAAAGTTATTGAACTGCAGTACAATAACTATAAAGCACAAAACAGAAAATAACAATACCGCAAAAAAATGAAGTCTCTTTTGTCAAATTCAGTATATTGGGGGTTTTGACGGCGGGGGAATGACAATGTCAGACCCTTAAATACTGACAGTTCACATATTGCCCTCAATCCACCATCAAAAATAATGAAAAACCTCATTGGCACTGAAATATC
>CAZHHX010000004.1:0-122932 GCA_964532465.1 uncultured Syntrophorhabdaceae bacterium
ATATTTCAGTGCCAATGAGGTTTTTCATTATTTTTGATGGTGGATTGAGGAACCCGGAGCTTCCCCTTCCCGTCATCTGCCTGTAGTGATGCACAAAAAGACTCGGTCTGTCTGCTTGATACTCATATGAAATAAAATACCCATAGTCCGGGGATAATAGGCTTGAAAAATCAGGTTTTTCGAACCGGAAAATCAGGAAAAGCCTGATTGAATGTGAATACATTCACATTGTAAAATGAATCCTGTTAATAAGATTGCATTTTAAAAAAGCGCATTGTATCGGGTAGCATGAATGTATATGAGACCGAATGGGAAGATCAAATGCGGATTACTTCCTTAGACACATTATTATGGCAAAAAAAGTTTTTAAAGACCGCACAGATAGAATCCTGTCCGGGAATAATAAAAGAAAAGGCAGAAATGAATTTTGTTTGCAGCATAGGTTCGGTTTATTGTTCAACCCCCACAATTTACAAAGATCCTTTGCTGCAAACCCTAAAGACTAAAGAAATTACTTAAATATTATATGTGTAAAAGTATGAGCAGCCTGATTCATGGTATTCAACATTTTATTAATGTTTTTTTAGAGGTTTTATTCGGAAATTGTTATGGGAATTGGGTTTTTTGTGAAAATATTCTCTTGACAAAGCATCCGTTAATTATTTTAATAACAAAAAAATATCAAACCCCAAGGAGGCAGGCTTATGATGGATAAATGGACGTTCGGTTTAACCTTGCTTGTAGTTGGCATGGGCGGAACAATTGCCACACTCATTCTATTCAGTTTTGTAATGAGTATTTTGAAGAAGATTTTCCCCTATAAAAAAGAAGAAAAATAGGAAAGGAGGAATTTGAAATGACTGAAGCAATAATGGGTGGTTTAACAGGACTTATCGCAGGGGTCTCTGCCTTGCACTGGTCACACGTGGTAATGATTGTAGTAGGATCAATACTCCTTTACTTAGGAATAAAGAAGGATTTTGAGCCTTTGCTCCTTGTTCCAATCGGTTTCGGATGTATTTTGGTGAATATTCCCCTTGCAGGAATGATGGATGAAGGAGGTTTTTTAAGGACAATTTACAATATGGGTATTCTTAATGAATTGTTCCCTCTGCTTATCTTTGTTGGTATCGGAGCTATGACGGATTTCAGACCTGTTCTCGAAAATCCCTATACATTTCTTCTTGGAGCTGCAGGACAATTCGGTATATTCCTGACACTTCTTGTTGCCCTTGCCCTCGGCTTCCCTTATAACGAAGCTGTCACTATTGGAATTATAGGCGCCTGCGACGGCCCTACCGTTATTTATGTGGCATCCAAATATGCGAAAGAACTGCTTGGTCCATGCTCAGTTGCAGCATATTCATACATGTCCCTGGTACCCTTGCTTCAGCCGCCGATAATGAGAGCGCTCACGACGAAGAAAGAACGTGAAACTATTATGAAAACACACCAGAAGACTGTTTCAGATACCACAGCATTACTTTTTCCTATTGTTATTACAGTCATCGGTGGTCTGATTGCACCAATGGGCTTGCCCCTTCTTGCAACGATCATGCTCGGCAATTTTATGAAAGAGTCCGGTGCAGTAGCCAGACTTACAAAGGCATCTGAAAATGAAATAGCAAATATAGTTACTTTGTTTCTTGGATTAGCAATCGGCGGTACAATGAGTGGAGAAGTATTCGTGAAACCACAGACTCTTCTTATCCTTGGACTGGGTCTCATGGCAATCTGTCTTGACACGGTTTTCGGCGTGCTCTTTGGAAAGGTTCTCTATTATGCTACAGGTGGGAAAGTGAATCCATTGATCGGTGCGGCAGGTATCTCTGCATTCCCCATGTCTGCCCGTGTTGTCCAGAAAGAAGGCCAGAAGTGGAATAAAAAGAGTTATCTCCTTATGCATGCAATGGGTGCCAATGCAGGCGGCCAGGTTGGTTCCGTTATGGCAGCAGCAATTATGCTGTCAGTACTGAAAGCAATGGGAGTAATATGATTTAAAAAATATTGTATACATTATTTAAAATATTTGCTAAAACTAAAGGCGGGATTAATTCCCGCCTTTTTTGTAATTATTGTATAATTAAAGATATCGACAATCAGGGAGCAAATAAAACATGGGGTATTATGAAGGAGAATAGTTACCACCATGTTTCATTTGAGCACACCGTAAAAGAGCTTGACACAAGCCTCGAACATGGATTAAGCACCGCCGAGGTGGAAGAGAGGATTAAAGAGCACGGATATAACGAGCTTACTGAAAAACCTCGTCCAGGATTTTTAAAATTGCTTCTTGCGCAGTTCAACAACTTTCTCATCATCATTCTGATTGTTGCTGCCGTTGTCTCTCTGCTTCTCGGTGAAGTAGGAGATGCCGTTGCTATTATGGTCATTGTTGTATTAAACGCCGTAGTAGGCGTTATCCAGGAATCAAAAGCGGAACAGGCACTTGCGGCACTCAAGAAAATGGCCGCACCAAACGCACAGGCTATCCGTGACAGCCATCAAATCACCATTCCTTCACGGGAGCTTGTGCCCGGAGATATTGTTCTGATAGAAGCAGGCAATTATATGCCTGCCGATATGCGTTTGGTCGAGAGTGTCAACCTGAAGGTAGAGGAGGCCTCACTTACCGGTGAGTCTGTTCCTGTTGATAAGGATGCAAGGGTTACATTGGATAAAGAGATACCCATCGGAGACATGAAGAATTCCGCCTTTATGAGTACTGTAGCTACCTATGGGCGCGGCAAGGGTATTGTAACCGGAACGGGCATGAATACCCAGATCGGTCTTATTGCTGAGATGCTCCAGTCCTATGAGGATGAGCCAACACCGCTCCAGGTAAAACTCGATCAATTGGCGAAGCTGCTGGGCATAGGGTGTCTTACTGTATGTGGACTTGTTTTCATATATGGTATTATTAGAGACACCAATATTAGTACGATTTTCAAAGATGGATTGCTGGCCTATTTCAGCGCAGAGAGAAAGGATATAATAGAACTCTTTATGACCGCAGTCAGCCTTGCCATAGCAGCAGTACCTGAAGGCCTGCCTGCTGTTGTGACCATATGTCTTGCACTGGGTATGCAGAGAATGATCAAGCGTCATGCCTTGATTCGCAAACTGCCTGCAGTTGAAACTCTCGGATGCGCTACTGTAATATGCTCTGATAAAACAGGCACCCTTACTCAGAACGAGATGACCATTACCCAGGGATGGGCAGGCGGAACAAGATTTAAAGTAACAGGCGAAGGCTACAGCCCCTTTGGAGAGTTTATGGTTGATGGAAAAAAGGTTGACCCCTTGGGTGATCCTTCGATATCACTTATGCTTTTCGGTGCTGCGCTCTGCAATGACGCCAAGCTTGAAGAGAGTGGAGAGGACGAAGGCGAAAAAACATGGCGCATGGTGGGTGATCCCACGGAAGGCGCAATGGTAGTTGCCGCAGAAAAGGCAGGCCTTACAAAAGATAATACGGAAAAGGCTCTCCCCAGAATGATGGAAATTCCTTTTGATTCGGACAGAAAGATGATGACCACCATACATACCTTGAAAGGCAGTGTGTCAACGAAAGTATTACCTGCTGATTTTCCCGCAACGGCAGCATTTGTAAAAGGAGCGCCCGATATGATCCTGAACCTCTGTGATAACATTGTAGAGAGTGGAAAATCCATCCCGATCATTGAAGAAAAGAGGCAGGCTGTATTAGGGATAAATCATGATATGGCAAGTCAGGCGCTCAGGGTGTTGGGTGTTGCGTATAGACCGCTTGATGGATTGCCTGAAGTATGCGAATCGGACTCTATCGAGAAAAAGCTCACTTTTATCGGTCTTATGGGCATGATAGATCCGCCGAGACAGGAAGTAAAAGAGGCTGTGAGGATTGCCCGCGAGGCAGGTTTGAAAAGCGTTATGGTGACAGGCGATTATAAGGATACGGCTGAGGCGGTAGCGAAAGAGATAGGCCTGCTCAGACCGAATGGAAAGGTCTTTACCGGAGCGGAACTGGATAAAATGAGCGATGAAGACCTGTCAAAGGTTATCAATGATGTAAATGTATGCTGCAGGGTATCGCCACAGCATAAAACAAAGATTGTAGACGCCTTCAAGGCAAAAGGGCACATAGTAGCTATGACCGGGGACGGTGTAAATGACGCGCCGGCATTAAAAAGAGCGAATATTGGCGTTGCCATGGGTATTACAGGTACAGACGTGACAAAACAGACAGCGGATATGGTGCTCACCGACGATAACTATGCAAGCATCGTTTCCGCGGTAGAGGAAGGCAGGGTAATCTACTCGAATATCCGTAAATTTGTATACTTCCTGCTTGTCTGTAACATAGGTGAGATTTTGATTGTCTTCTTCTCCATGCTCTTCGGATTGGGCATACCATTCAAACCTATTATGCTTCTATGGCTTAACCTTGTTACCGACGGTGCGCCAGCCCTGGCCCTGGGTATGGAAAAGGGAGAGCCGGATATTATGAAGAGACCGCCGAGACCTGCAAAAGAGCCCGTAATAAATAAGGAAATGGCTATAGGTCTTATTTGTGTACCGATTGTGGATACCATTGCCCTGTTGCTTGTTTTTAAATGGGCGCTTGATACTCATCCCGGTGATTTGTCCACAGCTCAGACCATGGCATTTCTTACTCTCTGTACATCGGAATTGTTGAGGGCATATACGGTAAGATCAGAATATCACAGTGTATTTTCCATAGGTATTTTTTCAAATAAATGGATGCAGTGGGCTGTATTATGCTCTTTTATTCTTGTCCTTATCACCGTTTATGTACCGTTTTTAAGACCGTTTTTCGGCACCTCATTCATTGGTTTGAACGAATGGCTGATAATGTTGCCTGGTATTCTTGCAGCCCCGGTTGCCGCAGAGGCCGTGAAGGTATTTCTCAGAATGGTTGCGAAGAAGTCAGCGGCAAAAATGGCATAGATTCATAAATAAATCTCTACAGATAAAATTATGCGGAGATTTGGCAGGCAACAAGCAATGGGAGTAATATGATTTAAAAAAATTGTATACATTAAATAAAATATTTGATAGAACTAAAGGCGGGATTATTTCCCGCCTTTTTTATATTCTGGATATTAAATAACAGGGGGTAATGAGAACATGGATTTTATGCAAATTGCAGCAAGCGTTATTTTCCTCGCCAGCATCATCCTTGTAATAACCGGCTGGATTGACAGTGTCATTGCTGCGCTATCAGGGATCATACTCATGATTTTTGTCGGCGTGTACAGCGATATTGACGCATTCAAGATTGTTGACTGGAATGTCATAGCCATACTTCTCAGCATATGGATCATATCCGGCTATTTCGGTAAATCCGGGGTGCCGGATTTTATGGCGGCCATAATACTGAAGATGTCTAAGGGTAACGTTGCTGTATTTGTAACGGTCCTTGGAATGCTTGCCGGATTTGTGTCAATGCTCATCGATAACGTTGTTGTTGTCCTCATGTTCGCGCCTGTTGTCTTTCATGCCTGTCGAAGATTCAATTTCCCGGCCTTTGCGCCTGTCATGTTTGTAGGCTTGTGTGCAAACTTTATGGGTACGGCCATGCTCTTAGGTGATCTGCCCCCGCAGATGCTCCACAGTGTCTCAGGAATAGAATTCAGTGGTTTCCTGTGGCATTCAGGGAGGCCGTCATCATTTTTTATCCTTGGTTTCTCCTATATCATTACATGCGGTTATTTTTACTGGCTATTCTCAAGAAAGTACAAAGACATCAGGATGGATGTTGCATCCATGTCTGAGGAAAAGCCCCTTGACCATATCAAGGATAAACCATTTGCCATAATCTCATGCAGTATATTTGTCCTTACAATTATAGCAATGGCCTTTCGTCCTGTTTTCGGTTATACACTGGGATTTATAGCCATGTGGGGGGCTATTGCCATTATCCTTGTATTTGAGCTTTTTAAAGATAAATTTACCATTGAAATTCCAAACGTTGAACAGGTATTCGCCGAACTCGACTGGAGGGCAATATTCTTTTATGTCTCCCTTTTTGCGTTGGTTGGAGGACTGGAACATGCAGGAGTAATAAAATTAGTATCCAATGCGATTACACCGTTGATTCAAAAAAGCCTTATCGTGGGCGCTACAGCGTTATACTGGGTAACGGCCCCTATCGTCGGTATTGTGGAACATGATGCCTATATTCTGACCATGCTTTATGTCATAAGAGACCTTGCAAAAGAAACAGGAATGAACCCATGGCCCCTTTACTGGATGTTGTTGTGGGCAGGCACACTGGGAAGCAATCTCACTGTAGCAGGCGCCCCGGCATTGTTTGTAGCAAAGAGCATGGGCGAGAAAGAAGACCAGAGAAAAGTCAGTTTGAAAGAATTTCTGGGTATTACTGTGCCCTATGTTATTATATCGCTTATTTTTTGCTATATTCCTGCTATGCTGATCTGGGTAATTCCATTTCAGAAATAGGTTCTTTTAAAAAAAGACATTTATAAGGAGGGGTTATGGCCATATTGACAATAGCAAGAGAATACGGAAGCGGCGGAAAAGAGATAGGCAAGAACGTTGCCGGATTGTTGAACTATGTCTATATAGACAGAAAGCAAATTCTTGAAGATATGAAGAGAGTGGGAACCAATTGGGAAGAAATGGCAAAGTATTTTGATGAAAATCAACCCACTGTCGTTGAGAGATATGAATGGTCTTACAGAGGTTTTGTGGCATTAAATCAGAGCCATATTCTTCATTATGCCCTGGAAAATAATATTGTAATTATGGGCAGGGGCGGCAATTTTTTGTTGAAAGGCATGCCCCATGTGTTAAGGATACGAACAATAGCGCCTATTGAAAAGAGAATTGAAAATGTAATGAAATGGCAGGATATCGGCAATAGTGAAAATGCCAGGTGGCTGATAGAAAAAGTAGATAAAGAAATGGCGGGAGCTGTTTATCTGATTTATGGAAGCGACTGGGACGACCCTGGACAGTACGATTTTGTTTTTGACACAAGCGTACAGACATATGATGAAATTACGGAAATTATAAAGAATGAGCTTGAAAAAATGGATAAGTTATATACGGAAAAATCGGAAAATATATTGAAGTTAAAAGCCCTCGCAGCAAAAATAAAAGCAGAAATAGCAAGTAACCATGATCTGTCCTCTGTATCGACATTGGAAGTAATGTTGAAAGAAGAAGGGCTTGTGGAATATGGATTGATTGCAGGCGGTATTGTTCATAACATGGACGACAAAAAACGTATTGAAGAGATGGTAAATAAACTATCCGGTGATGTTCCTGTTGAGTTCGGATTTCAATATAGGGCATATCCGAGGATCGGTGATATAGAGTATAAATGAAGTATGCAAGACTGTTTTAAAACCGTAAGTATGAGATCAAATGTTTATGTATCAGTATGGTTTTTCAGAAGGCCCTGACTGTGGGTAATCCCAGCCGAAGCCCCAACGGAATGGAGTCGGTAGCCACCATACGCCGCCGACTCTTACGCCATAGTACATGAAAAAGGCTGTTACGGGATAACCTTTTTCTGATACACATTTTTTCAATTCTATATCAGCATTCAATCTTTCCACACGTGTGCCGCCCATCCAGTAAGCCAGATCATGCCTAATGCAACATTCTGCCCAGTTGCCGTCAGGGAAGCATGAACAGCCATCGGATTTAAAGGCATGAGGAGGAAGCGGTTCCTGTATCTTGCTTTTTGAATAAATTTCAGATGCTATTTTGTTGACATCATTTGAATGTCCAGCGCAACCAGTCAGAAATATTGAGAAACATGATAAATAAAATAAAAAATGGAATAACTTTATCATAATATGTCACCTTGTTATGTAGGAGGATCAGACTTGTTTATACTCCCTTAAATTCCATTTCTGCGAAGATTGGGCCAATGGCTATTATGCTTTTATGAATTATACCTTTGCAGCTCTGCCGAAGGGGATGCCCATTTTTCTCATCCTGTGGCGCAAGGTTCCCGGATTTATTCCAAGAATTGCTGCTGCTCCTTTTTCTCCTTCCACCTTTCCACCGGCCATTTCCAAAGCCATTCTGATATGCTGTGATTCAATATTGCCAAGAGTCAGATCATTCTTTTCAATCCTGTGTTCATTATATTCATCGCTATGCATCTGAATGCCGACAATATCCTCAAAAGTCAGGGGCCTACCGCCGTGAATGATTATTGCACGCTCCAGAACATTGCTTAGCTCCCTTACATTCCCCGGCCAGTCATAATTAAGGAGCAGCTCCATAGTGCCAGGCATAAGGGAGGGTTTAAAATGCAGTCCTATTTCATTTGCTTTCTTTCGCATGAAATAATCAACAAGGACCGGAATATCAACCTTACGTTCTCTGAGGGGCGGGATATTGATGGGAAATACGCATAAACGGTAGTATAGATCAGCTCTGAAGAGGTTTTCTTTTACAAGCGCCTTGAGATCTTTGTTGGTGGCAGAAATAATGCGTATATCAATCTTTATGGACCTGGTTCCGCCAACGCGTTCTATCTCCTTTTCCTGGAGGACTCTAAGCAGACGGACCTGGGCATGAAAAGGCAGTTCACTGACTTCATCGAGAAAGATGGTGCCGCCGTTAGCGCGTTCAAATCTACCTCTCTGCTGTGAAAGAGCGCCGGTGAAAGCACCCTTTTCATGACCGAAAAGCTCGCTGTCTATGAGCGATTCGGGTATGGCACCGCAGTTTACCTTTATAAGCGGCCCGTTGTTCATGGGAGAAAAATTGTGGATTGTGTTGGCAATAAGTTCCTTGCCGGTTCCTGTTTCGCCATAAAGCAATACAGGACTTGATTGAGGTGCTACCTTCGAGACTTGTTCCATTACCCCTTTTAGGCCGAGTTCGGCGCCAATAATCTCTTCACTGAAACCTCGCCTTAACTCGTTCTGGAAGTATCTGCTATCGTCTGCCAGCAGTTCTTTCAGTTCCATCAGCTCCATATATCTCCGGCTGTTGGCAAGGGCAACTGCCGCAGGCTCATTTATCAGAGACCATAGTTTAGCGTCATTTGCCGCGTATCTTCCCTTTCCGTTTGCCCTGATTATCAGAGATCCGACAAATTTATTTTCAACAATAAGCCGTCCGACAATAATAGAAGAGTCAGTCCAACGATATTTAGCGGCAACAATCGAAAGTATTTCATCCTTATATACATCGTCAGATGTCCTCACCCTTGGGAATTTAAAAGGGTCTTCCAATTGTTTCTGAAGGTGAGGAGGCATAGGTATTTTATCCATACTTGAAATGCCGCTATGCTCATTTGCTGTTGCGACAACATCCAGAGTGCCTGTGTTGTGGCTGTATTCGGTTAGAATCAGTTCATCAGTGGGCAGGATGTTGCGGACATAAAGGAAACAGTGCCAGAGAGCCTTTTCAATCTCAAGACTACCGCATATGCGCAAGGTCATTTCTCTGAAAAAACTGTTTTCATCAATCTTCATATGTACTTCCCGGAAAGAACCTTGTCATGCTCAGCATTTTACAAAATATCGTATAATAGTGTAAATAGTGTCCTGTCATATTTAGCAGATTTACTGTAAAAGTACCGGTACTTGGGTAAGCTATTATGCCTGCACTTTGCAATGTTTGCTTAAAAAACTCTAACTCGCCTGAAAATAAACAAAAAAAGGCGATGCTGATTAATAGTCAAAGGCGAAATAAAAAGAAATTGTACCATTTAAGACCTCTGTAAGATTAAAATTACAATTTTAATCTATCATATTTAACAGTAATTAACAAATATAAGATATGATTCAGTTACAATCTGTTATATATGACAGTATAATATAGGCTATGTTTTGTAACATATTGATTATACACAAACTTGTTGTTTGGCATAATCCTTGCCTTTAAATTAAAGTAAGGCAATAAAGTCAGAACACAAGGAGGATATTATGGCTATGAAATGGAATCTGGAAACTGACAGAAGCAATAAAACCATGGAAGAACTACTCATAGAAGTATTCGGGTGCAGCTCTACTAATGAGAGAGCAGATAAAATGCATTCTGACAGAGGGAAAAAGCGGATCAAAACAGAATTTTATCTTGCCGGAAATGCAATGGAAACGATGCTCATAGAAGTATTCGGATGCAGCTCTTTAGAGGGCAGCGCAATAAAGATTGAATCCGGTAAAGTTAAAAAGAGAATTAAAAGCGAACCCTGTTTTGAAAATTATGCAGACAATGATTATGCTATGCCGCTTTCCATTAACGCTTGATTACTGATCAGATTCGGATTGATCAGATTATATATTAAGGTGTGCGGATACGGGGTCAGATTGTTTCGTTTCAGCATGTTCAACCCGTATCAACATACCTGATCTCTTGAATAAAATAATTATTTATTATTCAAAACGATTTATCAATTCAATTATTATCAATATAAAAATATCTGCCTATGTTTATTTTTTTATAGCAATTTGCTACAATGAAGCAATAAGGAGGGAACATGCAGATAGGAGAGTTAGAGAAAGGCAAAGATAGAATCATCATTTCATTAAAGGAGTTTAAGGGGAAACAGTATATTGACATCAGAACATATTTTGAAAATCAGGAAGGAGAATGGATACCGACAAAAAAAGGTATTTCTCTTACACCTGATAATCTTGATGATATGATAAAGTTCCTGAAAGATGCAAAACAGAAGGTTTCCGATAAGTAAAATTAGTAAAAAAACTCCTTCATTGCTGATTTCCTTATTTTTAGCTGACGAATTATTCACGCAAAAAAACATTACTTTTTTATTTGCTAAACAAGAGGATGTGCGAATTTACTTGATCTTATTGAATATTATAGAAAGTGTTGGGTGCGCAGACCTGTTTTTTATTCATAAAGAAAATAACAATGAAATGCGAAGGGGTTTATTAGGCTTGACAATGCGTGAAAATTTTCATATCTTAGTACACTTCAAGGGCCGTTAACTCAGGTTGGTAGAGTATCTGCCTTTTAAGCAGAGAGTCGCAAGTTCAAGTCTTGCACGGCCCATATGTCCCCATCGTCTAGAGGCCTAGGACACTGGCCTTTCACGCCGGCAACCGGGGTTCGAATCCCCGTGGGGACGCTTTTTTATTTAATAAAAGCGTGTTTAAAACATCAAATCAATCAATAGATACATTCTCAGTTTTCATTATTTTCCTCTAATTTCTGCATATCCTTAATTTTGATATGTTCTTTCAGCAGGAATATGAATCCTAAAATACTGTATGGAATGTACCATGATGCATGAAACATAATTGAAACTGCAAACCCCTCCTGTTTCGGGACATTAAAAATGGAAAGAATATATACAAGCAGAAACTGGTAAACCCCGACATAACCAGGGGATGAGGGTATGGTGAGGCCCATGTTGAGTAATGCACAGACAAAGGGTATGTAGATAAATTTTACCGAAATATTGAGCGTCAATAAAGCAAAGTATAAGGCGGCGCTCATGCAAAGCCATTGAAAAAAGGATATTGCCACATAAAAGATCATATTCAGAGGTGAATTTATCCGCCTGATGTTTTCCCCGACCTCGACCAACCTGTTGGCAAATCTCATTAAAAAAGGTTTTTTTATCTTGTGAAGCATTTTTAAGACAGCGCCGGTAAATTTCTCCCTGCTCATAATAATTAACATAACCATGCAAGCTAAGAGCAATATAACAAGTGCAAATAAGCCTTGAGAAACCATAGGAGGCAGGCTTTGTTTGGGGAAAAATATAAACACTATCAACAAAAGGCCGGCAAGATCGAAAAATCTGTCGATGAGCACAGTTGAAAGGCTGAATGTAAAAGAAATACCGGTTTTTTTGGATAAGACGTAACCTTTTACAATTTCGCCGATTCTTGCAGGCAGAACATTATTGACAAAGAGACCTATGATGAGAGCGATGAAAGTATCCTGAAGCTTTACATTGTTTCCGGCGATTCTTGACCATTTAAATGCGCTGAGTATCACAGCGAGAAAGATGAATAAAAAAGGAATAAAAAATAATTTTAAATCTGCTTTCTGTAAAATATCAATAATTTCAATAAATTTAATGTCTTTTAAAGAAAAATAAAGCAAAAGGATACTGATAATTAAACCGGCTATGGTTAAAATCTTATGTTTTTTCATTTTTTTGTGTAGTTATTACAGAAGATGCCGATACTGACGCATACAAGCCCCAGGATCAAGCCTGTTGTCAGTCTTTCTTTCAATATAATTGTACCGAAAAGAACGCCAAAAACAGGGGCAAGAAAAGTAAACACAGAAAGTTTGGCTACAGGATATGTATGAATCAGCATGAACCAGACAAGATACGATGCAAAGGCAACTATTACAGACTGGTATGCAACAGAAGCCCAAACATAGACATTTACATTAAAAATCCATTTATCCTCAATAAAGTACGCGCATGCAAATATTATCGGTATTGAAAACACAAACTGATAGAGGAACGTGTTTATGGGATGAACTTTTTGAGCAAGATATTTCTTAATATAGAGAGTTGTAGCGCCCCAGAATATAGCTGCTGCAATCTCAAGTATGTCTCCCAGCAGCATCAAATTGCCTGATGTGTTAGGCTTGTCCTTAAAAACTAAACATACTCCGATAAAAGCAAGCGCCAGACCTGCAATTTTTAGTGTATTAAGCCTTTCTTTTAAAAAGAAATGCGCTCCCAATGCAATAACAAATGGAGAGAGATAGACAAATATGGCTGCCCTTGCTGCGTCGGTATAGAGCATTCCAAGATACAGGCACACAAACTCTAAACCAAAAAGAACTCCCGCAATAAAACCGTGAAACAATAATATGCCTCTATGAAAAAGAGGTTCTTTGATAACGATGCAATATATTATTCCTAAGGATGATGCAATTAATGAACGCAGAAAGGTTGTAAAGATGGGCGAGAACCCGGTATTTGAAAACTTAATTGCCGAATAGTTTATCCCCCAGAGAATAGTAAGGATAACAATTGTAGCAAAACCTTTTGAGTCTATATGTTCTTTTGTCATTAGTATGATTGAATTTTGCTGTTCACTGAAGTTTTAAAAAATATAACAAAGTATGTCAAGGCTTATTTTATCTTGATATTCTATGCATATTCTTTTAATTTAATACTGTTAACTTATAGTCTATTGTGAAGAGGAGGTTTTATGAAAACTGTTGAGATTAAGCCTGATATTTATTGGGTTGGGGCAATTGACTGGGGTATAAGAGATTTCCATGGTTATATAACACAAAACGGTACAACGTATAACAATTACCTTATAAAAGATAAACAGACCACACTTATTGATACGGTCAAGCATGACTATTGCTCCGTAACTATTGAAAATATAAGTAAAATAGTCGATTTGTCCCAAGTGGTAAATATTGTTGTAAACCATATTGAGCCTGATCATGCAAGCAGTATTGATATGATAATGAAGCTTATACCGGATGCGACGGTTTACATAACAGACCGCGGAAAAAAAGGTATTGAGAAATATTTTGACACGTCGAAGTGGCGGTTTAAGATTGTTAAAAGCGGTGATGTTCTCAATACGGGTAAATATACCCTGTTGTTTCTGGAAACGCCCATGCTTCACTGGCCTGACTCCATGGTAACTTATGTGAAAGAGGCAAAACTTCTCATATCGCAGGATGCCTTTGGGCAGCACATTGCAACTGCATCCAGATTTGATGATGAATTCGTGGAATGTAATTCCCAGTTTGAACTGAATGATGCAGTCGCCGATTATTACGCGAACATCCTTATGCCTTTCGGCCAGTTAATAAAGACAAAGATAGCTGATATACTGAAACTCAACCTCGATATTGACATGATAGCGCCTGACCATGGTGTAATATGGAGGAAGGATCCCGGAAAGATAATCCAGCAATATCTTGACATGGCCAATGGTAAAGCCGATTTGCGGGTAACTGTCATTTATGATACTATGTGGCACAGCACAGAGCATATGATGACCCCCATAATTCAGGGCATAAAGGATGAAGGTGTTGACTGCAGGCCGGTAAAGCTCAGAGAGTCGCCCATGAGTGTTGCAGTAAAGGAGTTCTGGAAAGCCAGAGGATGTTTAATAGGCGCTCCTACAATTAATAACATTATGTTTCCTTCAATGGCTCAGTTTTTATACCATCTTGGCGGGTTAAAACCGAGAAACAGGATTATGGCCGCATTCGGCAGCTATGGATGGGGCGGCGGTGCAGTAAAGGAGGCTTATGAGATGTTTAAGAAGATTGGCGTTGAAGTGATGGAGCCAGGCATTCAAATTCAATTTAAACCATCTTCAGAGGATGAAGAGAAATGTTACGAATTCGGAAGGGAATTTGCCGGTAAGGTAAAAGAATACCATAAAAAATTTGAGGAATAAATATTCAGGCCTTGTTGCTGTAACGGTAAATTGTCGGCAGTACACAAGAGTAATACTAAGGAGGGAGTAAATATGTCTAAAACGGAAAATAATTTAAAAGATGCCTTTGCAGGAGAATCTCAGGCAAACAGGAAGTACCTTGCCTTTGCAAAAAAGGCCGAAGAAGAAGGTTATAAAGAAGCTGCAAAATTATTCAGGGCAGCAGCAGAGGCAGAAACGGTACATGCGCATAATCACTTGAGAGAACTTAAAGGCGTTAAAAGCACGAAAGAAAATCTTGAAGAAGCCATTAGCGGTGAAACACATGAGTTCATGGAAATGTATCCGGTTATGATTGAAGAAGCAAAGGCAGAAAGCGACAATGGAGCTGTGAGAAGCTTTCATATTGCCAATGAAGTTGAAAAGATCCATGCCGCACTTTATAAAAAAGTGCTCGATTCTCTTGGGAAAAATGAGGAAACCGAGTATTACATATGTAAAGTATGCGGTTGCACTGTAGAAGGCGAAGCGCCTGATGTTTGTCCTGTATGTGCCGCCAAAAAAATAGCCTTCTATAAGGTAGACTAATTTATCAGGAGTCGGCATTCAGAAAGGTCGTTTAAACGTTGCGCAGGAAATGTTTTATGCGCAACAGAGAATAATTGCGAGGAATGTTGAGGATAGTAGCTTTTCATGGAAGCCCGAGGGCCGGCGGAAACTCCGATATTTTACTTCAAGAGGTGCTGAAGCCTATAGACAAAGAAGGTCATGAAATAAGCCTTTTCAGGCTCAATTTTATGAACATTAAGCCTTGTCAGAACTGTGGTGAATGTGATGATACAGGCATTTGTGTTATTGAAGACGACATGGGTGCAATTTATGACGCAGTCAGGACAGCCGACAGGGTTATTCTTTCATCACCGATTTTTTTCTTTGCACTTTCTGCCCAGACAAAAATCATGGTTGACAGATTTCAATGTTTCTGGTCTGAAAAGTATCTTCTCAGCAGACCCATTTCAGAGGGGCCTCAAGGAAGGAAAGGTCTTTTACTGCTTGTCGGCGGCATGAAAAAAGATATAGGTATTCAATGCGGTGAAGCGACTGCAAAAGCATTCTTCAGGTCAATCAGCGTCCCTGAGCATCAAACATTGAGTTATCTCGGTATTGATCAAAAAGGAGCTATTCTTCGTCATTCTACAGCATTAGATGATGCCTGCCGCGCCGGGAAAAGGCTTATTAATATAGTATGAGGGGTAGATGATAAAATGAGAATCACGAAAACTTTAAAAAGCAGAAAGAATGAGATTGATTTCAATGATTTAGGATTTGGCAGACATTTTTCAGACCACATGTTCAGTTGTGATTATAAAAACGGCAAATGGGATATTCCGCAAATAGTTCCTTACGGCAGTATAAGTATATCACCATCCATATGTTCCCTGCATTACGGACAGATTATCTTTGAAGGTTTAAAAGCTTTTTATGCCGCTGAAAAGATTAATATATTCCGTCCTGAGAAATATCATGAGAGATTCAACAGGTCAGCCATGAGACTTTGCATACCGCCTGTGGATTATGATTTGTTTATCAAGGGAATAGAGGCGCTCATTGTTCTGGACGGTCACTGGGTCCCTCAAAATAAAGGTGCCTCACTATATTTTCGACCCTTTATTTTTGCAACTGACGATTTTCTTGGTGTAAGAGCCTCGGAAACATATAGTTTTTTAATTATCACCTCGCCTGTAGGAGCATATTACAAGGAAGGCATTAACCCTGTAAAGCTTATTACTTCAGGTGAATATACGAGAGCTGCCCGTGGTGGTCTTGGTGAGGCGAAAACCCCTGCCAATTATGCCGCCAGTTTGTTACCTGCACAAATGGCTCAGGATAAAGGGTTTACACAGGTATTGTGGCTTGATGGCGTTGAAAACAGGTTTATTGAAGAAGTGGGCACCATGAACATCTTTTTTATTATTGATAACAAATTAGTAACGCCTTCTCTTGAAGGAACAATACTCTCGGGAGTTACCAGGGACTCGGTGATAACTCTTGCAAAAGAATGGGGTATTGAAGTAGAAGAACGTCGTGTATCGATAGATGAATTGATTTCTTCATCAAAAGACGGTTCATTGAAGGAAGTTTTCGGAACCGGAACTGCAGCTGTTATATCGCCTGTAGGTGAGATAAAACACGAGGAAGAAACGATCATAATCAACAACAAGAAAATAGGTGAATTGTCACAAAAACTGTATGATGAGATAACAGGAATACAATATGGAGAAAAGGAGGACAAATTTAACTGGTGTCTTTCATTCTCACTTCCTTCAATATGATTGATGGCGAATTGGTATGAATGATGATCTGCTGTCCATTACGTCACTCGAAGAAGGTGAAGAGGGCGTAGTCTATTCAATTACCGGCGGTAAAAAATTTGTAGGCAGACTTGCCGGAATGGGCATTGTTCCTGGTATAAGGATTAAAATCCTCAGAAACATAGGCGGTTTGATTATTGTCCTTGCTTCGGATACAAGGATTGCCCTTGGCAAGGGGCAGGCAAACAAAATAATGGCAGTTAAATTGCATGCCCATGATGCTGAAGCAGAGCCTGTCAAAGGAAAAAAGTCTCTCCTTGTGGCGCTCGCGGGACAGCCTAATGTAGGAAAATCTACTGTTTTTAATATTCTTACCGGTTTGTCGCAGCATGTAGGAAACTGGCCAGGCAAAACGGTAGAAAAGTTTGAAGGAGTGCATGAGAATGAAAATTTCAGCATAAGGATCGTAGATCTCCCGGGTACATACAGTCTCAGTGCTCTGTCAGATGAAGAGATGGTTGCCAGGGATTTTATAATTCACGCGCATCCTGATATTATTGTTCTTATTGCAAACGCGTCTGCATTAGACAGGAGCCTCTATTTGCTTTCAGAGATTCTTATCCTTGGCCCGCCCGTTGTTTTTGCCGTGAATATGGTGGACGTGGCAGAGGAGCAGGGGATTCACATAGACATGGATATACTGCAAAAATCACTTGGAATACCTGTTATACCAATGGTTGCCAAGAAAAACAGGGGCATAAAGGAACTTGTATCGACCACGATCGGTCTGGCGAAAGGAGAATTACCTTATAAGCCGAGGATTCCTGATGTTTCCGAAGACCACCGTACTATTTTTAAAAAAATAAATGAACTTGTAGGCGAACATGCCTCGCCGCCACATCCTGATGTCTGGATTGCTACAAAATTAATGGAAGGCGACCCCGAGGCATTGGAAGAAATGAAGGAACTTCTGCCTCCAGATACCTGGAATAAAATAGAGCATCTCCTCCTGAAGCATGAAGATGCCCTGCGTGCTGTTGTCGGAGGAAGATACGACTGGATAGAAGATATAACACGCGCTGCGGTTTCGAGATTTAAAATGGGACAGGTGCTTATAACAGATCGCATAGATCATGCCCTTACACGCCCTATTATCGGAATCCCGTTATTGCTGGGCATCCTTGCAGTAATCTTTACCCTTACTTTCAAGATAGGATATCCTCTTCAAAAATGGCTCGAATTTACCATAAAATCTTTCGGTAGTCTGATTGAAAATTTATTGCACAATGCACCTCTCTGGATCAAGGGTTTGCTTATAGACGGTATTATCGGGGGCGCAGGTTCTGTGCTTACCTTTATACCGCTTCTTGTTATTTTTTTTACTTCCATGGCTTTTCTTGAGGATATTGGTTATATGGCCAGAGCGGCCTTTGTTATGGACAGATTTATGCATATAATCGGGCTCCACGGGAAAAGCTTTTTACCTATGTGCCTTGGCTTTGGATGCAATGTTCCCTCAATTATGGGAGCGAGAATCATTGAATCTCAAAGAGCCCGATTGCTCACCATATTTCTCACCCCTTTTGTACCTTGTTCTGCAAGACTGGCTGCTATGACCTTTATAACTGCTGCGGTTTTCGGTGAAAAAGCCATGATTGTTTCCTGGTCTCTTGTTGCTTTAAACATTCTTGCACTTGGTTTCATCGGTATGATTATGGGCAGGTTCTTTTTAAAAGATGCACCGGTACCTTTTATTATGGAGCTTCCTCTTTACCATAAGCCCGATATCAGAACAATATCAGCGGCTGTCATGAACAGAACCCTCTCTTTTATAAAGAAGGCAGGTACAGTTATACTCGGTTTTTCAGTCATTATATGGATATTGTCTAACTTTCCCGGAAGAAATGTTGAAAACAGCATTCTTGGCTTGGCAGGACGTTTTATTGAGCCTCTTGGCGCACCCCTCGGGCTTGACTGGAAGATGATTGTAGCTCTGCTTTCAAGCGTTATTGCGAAGGAAAATGCTATCGCGACCCTTGGCGTTCTTTACAATATAGGCGATAAGGGACTTCTGGAGGTACTTCCGAAGGTTATAAGTCATGCTTCTTCTCTTTCGTTTCTTGTGACACTCATGCTGTTTATACCCTGTGTCCCTACATTCGTTGTTATGAAACGGGAAATGGGCAGTTGGAAGTGGTTTCTGACCTCATTCATATCAATGCTTCTCATTTCTTACTGTGGGGGGATGGCGGCATACCGGGTAGCGTTGTTGTTTAGGATATAAGTTCCCATGCAGTTCCCGGAAAAACCGGGGCTCTTCAGTTACAGTCCTATACCGTCAATAATAGCACCGCAAAATTGACAGCCGCCGTCTTTGATATTGTAATCGGAAATGCTGTATCCGTATCGCCGGATAACAAGCTTATTACAGTTATGGCAGTATGTGTTTTCACCATCTGATCCGGGGATATTCCCTTCATAGACATAACGGAGACCTTCTTCAAGTCCAAATTCACGAGCCCGGTGAAGAGTTTTTGGCGGGGTTCGCGCGGCATCAAGAAGTTTATAGGTCGGGTAAAAGGCGCTTACGTGCCAGGGGGTCTCAGTGCCAAGCTCATGTTTAATGAATTGCGCAATAGCTCTAAGTTCCGCTTCGCTGTCATTGTGTCCCGGGATAATGAGTGTCGTAATTTCTATCCAGATACCCAGTTTTTTATAGAGCTTTATTGTGTCGAGAACGCGGGATAGTTTCGCGCCACAGATATTCCTGTAAAATGCCTCATTAAAACCTTTAAGATCGATATTCGCTGCGTCAAGATAAGGGCGAATTGCAGTAAGAGGTTCTTCCTCAATATATCCGTTTGTTACGAAGTTGTTATAGATGCCGCTATTCTTTGCAAGCCTTGCGATATCGAAGGCATATTCGTAAAATATTGTGGGTTCGGTATATGTATATGATATATTTTTACAACCTGAATTTAATGCAAGATTTACAACCTCCTCAGGGCTTATTGACTGACCTGAAATAACATCCTTATCATTTGATATTTGAGAAATATCATAATTCTGACAGTGAAGACATCGGAAATTACAACCTGCAGTAGCAATAGAGAAGGCCTTAGAGCCGGGAAGACAGTGAAAAAGAGGTTTCTTTTCTATAGGGTCAACATGGTAAGCGCATGGTATTCCATATATGAGAGAATAAAGGATTCCCTGTCTATTCTCTCTAACTGTACATATTCCGCGTTTGCCGTTGGCAATAAGACATCTGTGCCTGCACAGCCTGCACTGAACCTTCCTGCCTTCTAATTTATCGTAGAATGAAGCCTCTTGCATTTGAAATCACCGGGGTTCATGCTTGTTTTTCATAATGTTAGCGGAGGGTGGTGTCTGGCCCCCTCCAACGGCAAAGCGTTTAAGCTTTTATTTCACCAAAAAATATTTTTGCTACATTATCCATATTTTTTACAGGTATGAATTTTATCTTATTTTTTACATACCCCGGGATTTCTATAAGTTCTTTCATGTTTTCTTCCGGTATTATCACGGTTTCCATCCGTGACCGGAGCGCTGCAAGAGTTTTTTCTTTTAATCCACCTATGGGCAATACCCTTCCGGTAAGGGTAATTTCGCCTGTCATGGCTGTTTTTCTATTAAGAGGTTTTTTCGTGATAGCGCTGATCATAGCCACTGCCATGGTAATGCCTGCCGATGGTCCGTCTTTAGGGATTGCTCCCTGCGGAATATGGATATGCATCTCAAGAGAATCGAATACTTCAGGGCTTATTCCGAGGATATCGGCCTTTGATTTTATATAGGTCAGCGCTGCCTGGGCAGACTCTTTCATTACGTCGCCCATATTGCCCGTGAGGATAAGGAGATCCTTTTTACCTTTACGGCATGATGCTTCAATAAATAACACGTCTCCACCGAACTCAGTCCAGGCAAGACCGGTTGCAACGCCGGCAATATCCTCTCCGAAATCTCCTTCCGGGATAAATTTTGATGGCCCCGAGTACTTATGAAGATTCTTTGTGGTTATTACGGTTTTTTCTTTATTGCCTTCAGCTATTTTTTTAGCAGCCTTTCTTCCGATAGATGCTATCTCCCTTTCAAGATTCCTTAGTCCAGCCTCTCTCGTGTAATCCAGTATGATTTTTGTAATGGCGTGGTCGGCAAATGCGAGATTCTTTTCTTTCAAACCATTCTCTTTTAGTTGTTTAGGGATCAGGTATTTTTTTGCAATGGCCAGCTTTTCCCTTTCCGTGTAGCCGGAAAGAGTTATAACCTCCATCCTGTCTCTTAAGGCAGAGGGAATGGTGTCAACTCTGTTTGCCGTTGTTATGAACATTACCTTTGAAAGATCAAAGGGCAGGTTAAGGTAGTGATCGCTGAAGGCATTGTTCTGTTCGGGATCGAGCACTTCAAGGAGTGCGCTGGCAGGATCTCCCCTGAAATCCATACCTATCTTGTCAATTTCATCCATCATGAATACGGGGTTATTTGATTTTGACTGTTTTAAACCCTGTATAATTCTGCCGGGCATGGAACCAACATATGTCCTCCTGTGACCACGTATCTCCGCTTCATCTTTCATGCCGCCAAGGGAAATCCGCACAAATTTTCTGCCCATGGCACGTGCGATTGACTTACCCAGAGATGTTTTGCCCACTCCCGGAGGCCCGACAAAGCAGAGAATAGGGCCTTTCATTTCACCTTTAAGTTTGATGACGCTTAAGAATTCAAGTATTCTTTCCTTAACTTTTTCGAGGTCGTAATGGTCTTCGTTGAGCACCAGTTTTGCTGCTTTTATTTCGATGTTATCCTTGGTGGACAAACTCCAGGGAAGTTCTACGAGCCATTCGATGTATGTCCGCAGCATTGACGATTCTATTGCATCGGGATGCATCATGTCGAGCCGTTCAAGCTGTTTTTTTGCTTCTTTTTCCACATCTTTCGGCATCTTTGCTTTTTTAATACGTTTTTGCAGGTCTTCAATTTCTTCCGTTCTTTCGTCGGCTTCTCCAAGCTCATTTTTTATTGCCTTCATTTGCTCCCGCAAGAAATAGTCTCTCTGACTTTTTGTCATCTCATCCTTTGCTTGAGAGAGGATTTTTGCCTGCATGTTGAGGAGTTCGATCTCTTTGCCGAGTATTTCAGAGAGTTTTTTGAGCCGTGCAATAGGGTCAATGATCTCAAGGATTTCCTGAGCTTTTTCCACTGTTAATCCAAGGTTTGCAGCGGCAATATCTGCGAGCTTCCCCGGTTCATCTATTGTATCGAGAACCATGAGTATATCGGGAGGTACCATCCTGCCCATGGACACAACTTTCTCCATTTCTTCTTTGACGTATCTCATGAGTGCTTCGATCTCAAGGGTAATTTCCGTAATGAGAGGTTCTTCGATAGTCTCGATACGGACAATAAAAGTCGGAGTTTCCTGAACATACTCTTTAACTATTGCTTTTTTCAGGCCCTGAATCAGCACCTTGACTCTTCCATCAGGCAGCCTGAGCATCCGCATGATCTGTGAGACCACGCCAACGGAATAAATTCTTCCCGGAAGAGGGTCTTCGTCGGTTAAATCTTTTTGTGCAGCAACAATAATGAGCCTGTCCTTTGATAGTGATTTTTCCACGGCATTTATAGACATATCCCTGCCGACAAAAAGCGGCAATATTACGGAAGGATACATTACCATATCTCTTACGGGCAGGAGGGGAATTGTGTCAGGTATATTGAATGTTTCATTTTCCATCATATTATTTTGAAGCCTCCGTTATTATGATTTGAAAAAGACCGTGAAAGCTCGGAATGTTTCATATATATCGAGTTTGTTTGAAATTTCAAAGGGTGAGTGCATGGCAAGTAATGGTGTTCCGCAGTCAATGACGTCCATGCCGTATACTGCAAGGTGTTTCGCAACTGTTCCACCGCCTCCTGCGTCTATTTTTCCCAGCTCACCGGTTTGCCATACAATGCCTTCGCCATCGAAAAGATTCCGTATTTCAGAAACATATTCTGCGTTGGCATCACTGGCGCCAGCCTTGCCGCCATGACCGGTAAACTTAGAGATGCATATGCCGCGTCCCAGGTAACAGGCGTTCTGTTTTTCGTGGACATCCTGGTATGTGGGGTTTAAGGCGCCGTTTACATCAGCAGAAAGCGCCCTTGATTTAAAAAGCATTTTTCGGATCAATGCTTCATCGGCCTTTAGTCCCATGCCTTCAAGAATATCATAGAGAGTCATCCAAAGAAAGGCCGACTGTATTCCGGTACTGCCTTCGGAACCGATCTCTTCTTTATCCGCGAATATTGCAAGACATGGACGCATAGGCTTGTACGTCCTATACATTGCCTCCAGAAGCGCGTAAGCACAGACCCGGTCATCCTGACCGTATGCGCCTATCATACTTCGATCGATTCCGACATCCCTTGCTTTGAAGGCAGGCACAATCTCCACCTCTGCGCTTATAAAGTCATCCTCTATAATGCCGAAACGGTCATTTAAGCATTTGAGAACACCCATTTTAATACTTTCCTTCTCGATGCCTGTGACAGGCATGCTTCCGAAGAGGAGTGTAAGTTTTTCACCTTCAATCGCATCAGCCATCTTCTTTTCGTCTTGGATTTTTCTTGATAAATGAGGAAGCAAGTCGTCTATAACAAAGACGGGATCGTCTTCATTTTCACCAATGGCAAGCTCAATTTTTCTTCCATCCTTTTTTACAATAACTCCATGCATGGCAAGGGGTATCGCCACCCATTGATATTTTTTTATACCGCCATAATAATGGGTGCGTAAAAGCGCAAGATCGACATCTTCATAAAGAGGATTTTGTTTTAAATCCAGCCTTGGTGCATCTATATGGGCAGCAATAATATTCAGGCCGTCGGCAGGATGTGACTCCCCTCCTATGAAGGCTGCTACTGCCTTTCCTCTGTTTATGCTGAATGTTTTTATATGGGCCGGATTGTTTATGAAGCCGTTTTCCGTAAGGCCTTTTTCAATACTATTTACTGTTTCTCTTTCTGTCTTGGCTGTATCAAGAAAATCTTTGTATCTTTCGCAGAATAAGAATATCTCTTTAATCTCTTCTTTGGTTTTTTTTATCCATCCAGATTGTTTTTCCATAGTTACATAGAGTAGCAGAATAGGTCAAATGAGTCAACAAGGAGAAAAATAGTTTAATCTATCGAATAGCAATATATAAATGGGAAACCAATCCCTCAATGTATAAACATTATCAGAGCTTATTAATTTTCAGGGTTGTCTTTATCAGTATGGAAATTAGATACGACCATCGTCAGCACATTACGGTCTTCTTCGCGCTTGTATTGAACATCATCCATCAGTTTTTTCATTAGAAATATGCCAAGACCTCCAATGCTTCGCTCAGAAATATCCAGTGTAGTGTCAGGTTCTTTGAGTGAAAGCAAGTTAAAAGGGACGCCCGAATCTTCTATTTCTATGACGAATTCATCTTTTTCATCTGATTTACAGATTATTGCTACGTCCCCGTCCACATTTTGATATGCATAATTAAAAATATTAACCAGAGCTTCTTCTGTTGAAATTTCTATCTCAATGATCCTTTTCCGGTCTATTCCTTGTTTGTTAGCACAATCAGAGACAAATTTTATGAGATGTTCAAGGTTTTCGATCTTTGCAGCCAGCTTGATACGCGGAAAAATAAGCATTTAAATATTATTCAGGGCCGTTGTTTCTGAGTCAAATATACTGAATATTGAATAAAAACCTGATATTTTAAAAACCTCTTCTACTGGGCCCTGTAATCCGGCAAAAAGTATTTTTCCTCCCTCGGCCTTTAATTTTTTTGCAGTGGCAAGGATGCTCCGAAGACCAGCGCTGCTTATATACTCAAGATTTGATAGGTTAATAATAAGGTTGAACTCTCCCTTTGAAATAAATTCGGACATATTTTTTTCAAATTCCGGTGCGGTAACAGCATCAATTCTGCCCTTAACTGAAACAACGGGTATATTATTTTCTTTTCTGGAACTAATCTCCATGGCGGCTCCTTAATTTTTTTGATAGATTTTAAACGATGGATACAAAAAAATCAAAGAAATTCATTAAAAACAAATATAAAATACTCAGGCAAAAACCCGGTTCTGCAAAAGGTCCTTATTTTTTTCTTAAGAAACCTTCTATGCGTTCTTTGAAAAGCGGTTTGGATGCAAATTCTGCCACATAAAATCTTTCTTTATCCAGATGATTGGCAAGCCCGAAAAAAAGAGCATTGTTTACAAGATCTTTGAAGTTCTTAATGGTTTCCATGGGGAGAGCCTTGAGACTTTTGATTGTTTCATCAAGTTTGGATTCAAGCTCTTCTTCTTCACAAACTATGTTTACAAGACCCATATCCTGAGCTTGTTCCATGTTAATATTACGGGAAAAGAGATAAAGTTCGTTAAACTTTTTTGCCCCGATCAGCCTCGGCAGAAATATACTTCCCCCGCCGTCCGGTGTAAGGCCTATTCTCCTGTATGCCATATTCATAACTGTTTTTTTCGTGGCTATTGATAGATCACATGCCAATGAAAGTCCGAAGCCGGCGCCTACAGCGACTCCCTCAATAACAGCAATAACAATTGCAGCGGTTCTTCTTATCAGCTTTATGCTTTCATTAAGTACGGCTGCCTCTGCATCAATTAAAGCTTCCGCATCCTCTGCATCTTTAAATGCCATAATATCTCCGCCGGAACAGAAGGCCTTTCCGGAGCCCCTGATGACTATAAATGGAGGCTCTTCGGCATTTGCCCTCTGCATGGCATCGTAAAGACCCTTGAGAAGATCAAAGTCCATGGCATTTTTTTTCTCCGGTCTGTTAAGTGTGATTGTATATATCCCGTCATTGTATGATTCAAGAACTATATCCATAAAAACCTCCTGATTTTAATAATTATAAATAAGAATTATGAATTAAGAATCAAAGAAACTTCGAAAACAAAAACTCATAATCCCGAGTTTCAGCATTCAATTTTGTTAAGAAAACTTAAAAGTACTGTCTACTGATGCATATGCATACTTATTGCATCCATGATCCGCCTGTTTTACAGGAGTGTTACCTATGATTAAATATTTGTTAAAAATATGCAATAAAAAAATATGCAAATGAGAGCGTCTTCATATAAATATGGCGACATTATTGTCAGGGCGGTTTGTTTTTCTCGACATTTGCTTCCTGTTGAAATTCAATCAGCTTTTCATTATTTTCAAAAGGTCTTAGGAATTGCATCAAGTTGTAGATAAATTGTTTTATGGCATGGCATTTGCTAAAAAAATGAATATTTATTATTATATTGACAGTAAATTATTTGCCAAATAAACTGAACGAAATAATTGCCAAGCTATCCTTTGAGAACGAGAACGGGAGGTAGTTTTTTGAATATTCAATGTGTATATCATATGTTTTGCAAAAATCCTTCTAAAGCCATGAAAATATTATTTTGTATACTCGCTGTTTTTTTGTTCATGCCAACAGAGGTGTTTTCAATAACCCTTGATGAAGCCATCCAAAAGGCAATGGGTGTTTCATTGCCCATAAAAGAGCAGAAGGAAACGGTGAAAAGAACGGAATATTCTTATATATCAACCATTGATCCATATTTGCCGAGAATTGATACACAGGTTTCTTATACGCGATATTTAAACAATGTGCCGAAGCAAAACACCGGATCAGGCATTATAAGCGGTCAGGATGCTTATGGCGCGACAGGAAGCGTGTCATATAGACTGTTCGACGGAGGTTTACGGTACGCGCAAAGAAAAGCTTCTTATTCTGTTATGGGAAGAGAAAAGGAAAAGTTAGAAGGAATAAGAGTTGATGTGCTTTATAATGTTAAAAATGCCTTTTTTTCAGCCCTTGGAAAAAAGACTGTCGTTGAAAAGCGTCAGGAATCATATGATACGGCAAAAAAAGTATATGAGCTGACAAAGGCAAGGTTTGAGGAAGGGATCGCAAAAAAGAGTGATGTTTTGCAGGCAGAGGTGCAGGCCACGGCTGAAATGATTAATATAGTTGATGCCCGGACGGATTATGCCAAGGCGCTTGAAGACTTAAAATCTCTTTTATTGATGGACCCGGGTGAGGAGCAAGATGCTGAAGGGGTGATTGAAATCCCGAAATTTCAACGGAGCTATGAAGAACTGGCCCAGAGAGCTATCAGCAAGAGGCCCGATGTTGCTGCTCAAGTAAAGGAAGTGGAAAGACTTGGCATGGTGTATTACGAAAAAAAGAGTGAATGGTTCCCGAAAATTGATGCGCAGTTGCAGCAGCAAAGGCAGGACAAAACGTTTTTTCCTGACGGCAGACAGGATACTTTTATGCTCAATTTCACCTTTCCTCTTTTTGACGGAGTTGGGCGGTATTACAATGTAGCTGGTGCATCAAAAGATATACAGGCTGCAAAATACAAACTTGAAGATATTAAGAGAAATGTAAAGCTCGATATTATAAAAGCTTATAAGGATTATCAATTAAGTATTGAGAGCATAAAGATGTACAGCGAACTCCTGAGGCAGGCTACATCAAACTTCAATCAGGCTCTTGGAGAATATAAAGCCGGAAAAGGTGATATACTGACGCTGTTACAGGCCGAGAAAGACTGGGCTAAGGCGAAGGAAAATCTTGCAATATCCATGTACAAATCGAATAATGCGCTGGCATTTCTTGAAAAAGTATCCTACTGGAGTGAAAACTAATTATGAAACTGTCGAGAAAATATATAATTCCGGTGATTGCAGCAATAGCAGTAATAATTGTTGCAGGCGGCTTAGTATTCTATTTTACCGGTAAAAAAGGTACGTCGGAAAAAGCGAGAAGTGAAACATTTACAGCGAAAAAAGGGAATGTGACGTACTTTACGGAACAGACAGGCATCATTAAAGCCCGGGTAGGAGCGATTGTAAAAGTGGGAACAAGGGCCACGGGGACGCTTACCCAACTGAAATATCAAGTAGGCGATTATGTAAAAAAGGGAGAACTTATAGCGAAAATTGATGACAGGGAGATTGTTGCAAATTTAAGGAATAACCAAGCTATGATAGAAGAGCAGAAAAGAGACCTGGAATCGAAGGACGCACAATATGCCTACGCCAAGTTGAATTATGAAAGGGAGGCAAGGCTCTTAGATAAGGATTTCACCACAAAGGACAGTGTGGATAAGGCAAAAAGGGAATTAGATGTAGCTTTGGCACAGGTAGAACTGGGAAAAGCAAAGGTTAAGGAGGCTGTTGAGAAACTTAAAGCCCTTGAAGTTTCTCTGAGTTACACAAAAATATATGCTCCTATCTCAGGTTATGTATCAACGGTGTCTACGCAAGAAGGGGAAACTGTAGTATCTGGTCTCTCTGCGGCTATTCTCATCACGATTATAGACCCCAGCAAGCTTGAGATGTGGATATATGTTGATGAAACGGATATAGGAAGAACAAAAACAGGGGTGAGGGTGGAATACTGGGTGGATACATATCGTGATAAAAGATTCCCGGGGATGATCGGCATGATTTATCCTCAGCCGGAAATAAAGGACAACATCGTCTATTATCTTGCCATTGTGAAGATAGAACCGAAAGATACGGCGCTTCTCAGGCCGGAGATGACAGCCCATGTGCGTATTATCGTTGAAGAGAAGGTGGATGTGCTTGTTGTTCCGAACAATGCTGTACGCTTTGAAGAAGGGAAAAACGTGGTCTATGTCGGCAAGGGTAAAGAAAAACCGGAACGCAGAACAGTAACTCCCGGTATAAGGGATGATAATTTTACAGAGATTCTTTCAGGTATTGCCGAAGGGGAACGCATTGTTCTGCCGGCTATAAAAAAGGCCCAGCCAAACAGTACCCCGAGCGTAAAGAAGTGATCAGCCTTAAGCATATAAAAAAGAGCTATTTCATAGGAGAGCGTGAACTTCCTATCCTCAAAGGCATAGACTTGGAAATCGGGCAAGGTGAGTTTGTTATCCTCATGGGTGTTTCAGGGTCAGGCAAAACCACCCTGATGAATATAGTAGGCCTCCTCGATAAACAGACAGATGGTGAGTATGAGTTTATGGGTAAAAGTATTGATGGTCTTGAGGATGAAGGCCTTGCAGCATTTAGAAACATGCATATAGGCTTTGTTTTCCAACAATTTTTTTTACTTCCCTATTTGAATGCCATGGAGAATGTCCTGATTCCAATCGTATATTCAAAAAAACAGATAAAACATCCCCGTGAAAAGGCCAGGCAGCTTCTGGTAAAATTCGGTCTTGCCGAGAGGACACACAATAAGCCTTCGCAACTTTCAGGCGGTGAGCAGCAGCGGGTTGCCATAGCCAGGGCTCTTATTAACGATCCCGACCTTATCCTTGCCGACGAACCCACCGGTGCCTTGGATTCGAAGACAGGCAACGAAATTATGGAGCTTTTCTGTGTGCTCAACGAAGAAGGAAAGACCGTTATCGTTGTTACCCATGACCCTAAACTTGCTTCTTTCGGCAAGAGGCTTATAAGGATTGAGGATGGGGCTATCTCTCAAGATATTACAACTTAGGGAATTTCTCGAAGAAATTTTTAAGATTCTTTATTATTACCGGGGGAGGGTGATATTTTCCGTTACCGGAGTAGCTCTGGGTATTCTCTCCATTTGTATCATTATTACTACAATTGATGGGGCCAACAAAAAAGCCCGTGATATTTTTGAAGTGCTGGGTCCTGATTCCATTATGGTTTTTGGCGGAGGGGAGAGGCAGCGGTCGGCAAGAGTCAGAACCAGCAGCTTGACATTTCGTGATGCAGATTCGCTTTACAGGATAGAGGGAATTTATGACCTGATGAAGGTTTATCAGGTAAGGAATGTTATGATGAAGTATAAAGGGAATAAATGGCAAACTCAGGTAGTCGGTTCCACCACGAATTACTTTGAATCCTTTTCATGGGGTTTTCAGTCCGGTTCTGTATTTACGGGAAGCGACTATAACAGCGCAGAGGCGGTATGTGTTATTGGAGCAAAGGTGTACGATGAACTTTTTCGCGGTGAAAATGCTCTTGGCAAGGCAATCCTTGTGGGTAAACTCCCAACAAAGGTTGTTGGTGTTCTTGTAGAAAAAGGCGGGGGCATGGGCGGACCCAATATTGATGACAGGGTGATCATGCCTTTAACAACGGTAATGAGCAGAATCGCCAATGAAAAACGATATCTGGGCATGATGAGGCTCAAGACTGACAGGGATATTGACAAGACTGTCGAAGATGTGAGAACAGTACTCAGAAACAATCATGGTCTCCTGGGGACTGCTGAAGACGATTTTACCATAAGGAGTTCTAAGGATATCATGAAGTTTGTTACGGTCATCTCGGGTCAGCTTTTCCTTTTCTTAGGCATAGCGGCAATAGTGGCGCTTGTTGTTAGCGGTTTTGTTCTTGCCAACCTCTTTTATCTGACCATACAGGAACGGCGTAAAGACATCGGTATCAGGAGGGCTTACGGGGCAACAAGAAAAGGTATCCTGCTCTCCTTTCTCTTTGAATCTATACTTACAACCTTAATAGGTGGAATAGCAGGCATCCTGCTCAGTGTGATGCTTGGGGGAACTTTTGAAAAACTTTTTGATATCCCCATGTTATTTTCATATAAGGTTGTTGTTTTTGCCCTTTTCTTCAGCTTTCTTACCGGTTTGCTTTCCGGTCTCAAACCGGCATTACGGGCGAGCAGGATTGAGCCTATAGAGGCAATAAGAGGATGAAGCTTCGCGACAAATCAAGCGGTTTAAATTGTCCGGGGTCATAGAAAGATAATGTATAGAATTATTTTCTATCTCAGGATAGCTTTTCAAAATCTTGTTATACACAAGGGAAGGATGGGCCTCGCACTGCTTGGAATACTTTTTGCTGTCATGAGTCTTGTTGCCTTTGGCAACATCAGCGATGGTTTGAAAAAACAAATTGATAATGAAATCGGCAAATTTGGAAAGAATCTTATTATTCTTCGGTCAGGCATTGTGCATGTGGGGGGGAGAGGCACACACCAGTTTGGCGAATCGAAGACCCTGAAACTTAAAGATGTGAAGAGGATTAAAGAGTCCCTTGCAGGCATTGTAGAGGCTGTGCCTTTTTTTGATATTTCCTATCCGGCCAGATATGAAGAAAAAACACTTACCGTGAGTATTACAGGAGCTACTGAGGCGATATTCAGACTAAGAAATTTAGATTTGATTATGGGCAGGTATTTCACAAACGATGATAATCTCAATGCAGAAAAAAAAGCGATAGTAGGATATAAGGTATTGGATAGTCTTTTCCAGTCGCAGAATCCCATCGGTAAATACATTCTTATTTACAGGGTGCCTACAGAGATTATCGGTGTAATGGACGAAAAAGGAACAGATTTGTCTGGACAGGATCAGGATCTCCAGGTTTACATACCGCTTAATACCATTATGAGGCGTTACAGCAACGTAGACTATATTAAAGGCGCATATCTTCAAATTGAGAACGGTATTCCCCTTGTTGAGATGAAGCAGAAAATAAAAATATTCATAAGGAATATACACAATATGAAACCTGAGCAAAAGGATGATTTTTCCATTTATACTATGGACGATATTGTCAAAACGCAGGAGCAGGGTATCAGGCTTGTATCAATCCTGACCATAATAGCTTCCACTGTCTCATTCTTAATAGGAGGACTCGGTATTTTTGCTATTATGCTTCTTTCCATATCCGAGCGAAAACTGGAAATTGGGATAAGGAGGGTTGTCGGTTCCAGAAAAAGGGATATAATATTTCAGTTTCTTACAGAATCGGTTATTGTAGCGCTAGTCGGAGGAGTTTTAGGTGTGGCTGTGGGGTTCATAATTACCATGATTGTCAGTTATTTCAGCAAGCTCCCCTTTTCGTTGTATTTGGGAAATATCATTATTTCTTTAATTATAAGTATGGCGGTAGGGATTCTCGCAGGTATTTACCCGGCAATACAGGGGACAAAGTACGAGCCCGTGAGCGTTCTTTATTAGCGACTTTATAATAAATATATATTTTCACTTTTTTCATATCAATTTTTATGCCTCATCTTAGTAAAAATCTCTCTCATTTTTTTATAAGAAATGGTAATATATAACAAAAGAGATGACAAAAGAAAAATGCTTAAGAGTTGCCTTGGGACTTATCAGGACAGATGAAAAAGGAAGTTTTTTTTGAAGATGAATCGGGAAGATATCAAAATAGGCGTCAAACTCATAAAGGATAGAATGGGCATAATTATCACCGGATATTATAAGATTGCTAAATAAAAGGAGGTGAAAAGAATGAAGAAAGCATTTGTTATTGTAATCGCATTACTTATCAGCGTAGTATTTGCCTCAGCAGGTTTTGCACAGGAGAAGGCGGCTCCACCAGTGTCAGCAGCGCCTGAAAAAGTTGCAGCGCCTGAAAAAGCAGCCACTGAGAAGAAGGTAAAGAAAACAAAGAAATCAAAGAAACCAAAAAAATCAAAGAAATCAAAGAAAGCCCCAGCAGAAAAAGCTCCGGAAGTAGCACCGGCTGAACAGGCAAAATAGCAAAAGAAAAATGGGGGGCTTAACGCCCCCCTTGATCTACCGAGATACGGAAAATTATCTTTTCCCCTTAATACCCTCCAGGTAGTATTTCATTTTCTCGTCAATAAGTCTGTCTACCGTGCCGTCCTTTATAAGCTTTTCAATCTTTTCGTTAACTTTCGGCAGATATCGGAGAAATTTTGATTCCTTAGATATGGAGATATAGAATGTTTCCGCTGTCACATATACCGGCAGATATTCAATCTTGTCGGATATCCCGAGTTTTTCGGCCTCAATCAGTCCCGAATACATAGCTGAAATAAAATAGTCCGCTTCCCCTGACAGTAGTTTATTAAAATTACCTTCAGCCTTAAGAGACCTGGAAATTGCCAACTTACCAGCGAGGAATTTGCCAAACTCTTTTCCGAAACTGTCACCGATTGTGGTCGTTCCGTTTTTTCCTATCAAGTCATCCCACTTTTTGTAAGGAAATGCCGTGCCCTTTACAACGAAAATAACGACAGGGTCCTTCATGTAAGGGATGGAATAATCCATAAATAATTTGCGTTGGGCTGTCATATAAACACCTGCCAACACATCAATATCACCTTCTTTGATGCCTTTCTCAACCTGTGTCCATGAGCCTTTGAACTTTGAATTAACGGTAATCCCAAGATCATCAAATACCATTTTTACAATTTCAGGTCCTACTCCAATGATGTTATCACCTTCCTGCCACATAACAGGAGGATATTCAGGATGTCCTGATACTACTATTATTTTGGTTGCGTAAACAAGATTTGCTGTGAGAAAAAAAACAGTAAATGCAATTAATATTTTTAATTTCATTACATACCTCCTGTGATGGACTTTTTATTATCAATAATCATGCTGTTCTCTTACAATGACCTGTAAATATTGCTTGATTCTGTTGATTTTCTTTTACACTTGTTGCGCTCATTAAAGAAGATTCCAAAGAATCTGTATTCTGTTTCTCCCATCAGGCTAACATATATTTATTTGTTGTAGAAGATATTATTGTTAATTGGTTGCCTCGCTGGTCCATATCTCTATGCTTGCCTTGAGACGGGTTCAAATTGCCCTTTTGTCTTTGATATCCCGTAGCTTACTATGCGATAACTCATTCCTTGTAAAATACTGGTATTATTCAATTAAAAAATCATAAAAAGTATTGGGGAAGGGCTCACCTTTAAGCGTAAAATGCCACCACTCCTTATCGTAGTTTTTAAAGCCATGTTTTTCCATCAGTGTTTTAAGGAGCATTCTATTAACTCTTTGCTCTAATCCCACGCGACTATTTGCCGGATGGGACATTTCATGGAAACAATCAAAGCCGGTCCCCATGTCGATGCTGTTATCTTTGAAACGTTTATCGACAGGCATATAACATGCCTGAAGCGGTTGTCCGGGGATATAGCCTCCCTGTTCCGGTGCAGGGAAGGGGACTATTGTCAGATCAACTGTGCTGCCCTTGCTGTGACTTGATTTTGCTGCAATATAGCCATCCCTGAAAAGATTTATTTTGTCAATTGTCGGGTAGAATTCATCTTTTGTTTTTGTATTATTAATATCCTTTGCCCATCTCACGAAATGGTTTACCGCCCTCTGTGGACGGTAACAATCGTAAATTTTAAGAGAAAGGGAGAATTCCTTTAATTCTTCCTGCACCTTCGACAGCGCAACTGCTGTTTTTTCAGTGAGGAAGCATTTCGGGGCCTTATATCCTTCAATCTTTTCCCCGACAAAATTGTGTGGGCCGAAATATCGGATATCGAGAATGATTGAGGGGATTATCTTTTTCACATCTATAAAACCAGCCGGGATATAGCTTTCCGAAAAACCTGACTTTGTGGTAAAGGCTTGGACTATAAAAATAAGAAAGATTATTGAAAGCATTGATATTGTTTTTTGCTTCATATTTTCCATAAAACCACCTCGGTTTTTTTAGAAACTTTTACCATATTATTTAGCACTGGTCAAAATCGCCATAGGGGACTATCATCAAAAAACCGTTCCAAAAAAATTCATCATTTTGCCTGCTGATATGATACAATGTGCAGGGTACGTAATGGACATAATAAATATCAGAAAAAATGATCATGATAATAAAAAGAAATCCAAAAAGATTAATCCTTTTGACTTTGCAAGAGCAGTCTCCACGATCGTGGTTTTTGGTGTTCCTTTGGCAGCAGGTACTGCAGCTATAATCTGTTACGGCATAAATAAGATATATAAGAAGTTCAGGAAATGAGATTCTGCAAGATATTTTCCTGTAATTGCCGGTGACAATTATGTTTGCGCAGTACAGGAAAAGTATTTGGAAGCATACAAGCCAGGATATTAAAAAATATGACGAAGAAACCATCACCGCAAATTGTTATAGCAGGAATCATAGAAAAAGATGGCCATATTTTGATCGGCAAGAGAAAGCAAGGAAGGAGATTCGCTGGAAATTGGGAGTTCCCGGGTGGCTCGCTCGAAAAAGGCGAAACCCATGAGCAATGCTTAAAGCGGGAACTGCGAGAAGAGCTTGCAATAGAGGTTGAAGTTGGCGATCTTATCTGCGTAAGCGAATACAGCTACACACCTGAATGGACAATCAAGCTCATTGCCTATCGAGCAACATTAATATCCGGCATTTTCAACCTTAATGATCATGAAGAGATAAGATGGGTAAAACCGGCGGATCTTGCTAACTATGACTTCCCTGAAGCAGATAAACCTATTGTAGAAAAACTCATCAGATAGAACTGTCGTTTAAAATTAAGGAAAAATATGGAAAAGGGAATAAATAAAGACAGCGTTGTTCTTTATGATACTTTCAGGCGAGAATGGCTGTTATTTCGTTGTCCTATCAGAGTTCATGCAGCTTATAGTCACGAGGCAATTTTGCCTGTTTTGAAAACTGTTGAGCATGAGGTCTCGGCAAGGGGTCTTTATGCGGCAGGATTTGTCGCCTATGAGGCCGGCCATGCTTTCAACCCTTCTTGCGCCGTCACTTCTTCATCCGGGTCTTTTCCGCTTATCTGGTTCGGGATTTACAAAAACCCTGAGCAAATATCCTTCCCGTCATTTTCTGAAGAAAGTCCCGTTGAAATTAAATGGAGCCCGTCTGTTTCAGGAAACGAATACCAGACCTGTTTTAGTAAAATTAAAGAGTATATAAAAGCAGGAGATACCTATCAGGTAAACTATACATATCGCCTTAGAGCATTGTTTTCTGAAGATCCATGGATATTTTTCGTAAGAATGGTTAATGCCCAGGGCTACGGTTATGGAGCCTTTATAGATACCGCGGATTGGACTGTCTGTTCTGCCTCGCCGGAATTGTTCTTTTCGCTCGAAGGTGAACATCTGATTTCCAGGCCCATGAAAGGAACGTCAAAAAGAGGATTGTGGCAGACTGACGACCTCGAAAAGGCTGTATGGCTTGCAAAATCCGAGAAGAATAGGGCGGAAAATGTAATGATAACGGACATGGTAAGAAATGACATGGGCCGTATTGCTGATGTTGACCGCGTAGAAGTATTGAGCCTCCTTGATATTGAAAAATACCCGACCTTGTGGCATATGATGAGCACAGTCTGCTGTCAGACAAAAGCAAATATTACAGACATTTTTTGCGCTCTCTTTCCGGCAGCCTCGATTACCGGAGCTCCCAAGGTACGAACCATGCAGATTATCGCTGAATTGGAAAATTCGCCCCGAAAAATTTACACAGGCGCTATAGGTTATATTTTTCCGGAACGCAGAGCGCAGTTTAATGTGGCAATAAGAACCGTGCTTTTAGACAAAAGAAACAAAATAGCCGAATATGGCGTGGGAGGCGGAATTGTCTGGGATTCTGAAAGCGCCGATGAGATGCAGGAATGCCGGACAAAAGCCAGAATCCTTGTGCAGCCGATGCCATTATTTGAATTGCTCGAGACAATTCTGTGGACTCCTGAAAACGGGTATTACCTACTTGATGACCATCTGAAACGAATGAAAGGTTCGGCCGATTATTTTTCCCGCCATATCAATATTGAGATGATCCTGAAAAAATTAAAGGCGCTGGAGGTCAAGCTATCCTTGATGCCTCATAAAATACGTTTAATGGTGTCGCAGGATGGTGAGCCGACATTGGAAGCTGATTTACTGTCGAGCATTCCGCAGCCTTACCGAATCTGTGTTGCAAAGCAGCCTGTTGATTCAAATGATCCTTTTCTATATCATAAAACGACCTTTAGACATGCGTATGAACAGGCATTGACAGAATCACCCGGATATGACGATGTACTGCTCTGGAATGAAAGAGGAGAGTTGACGGAATCATGTTTTGCGAATGTTGTGGTAGAATTAAATGGCCGCCTTCGCACTCCTTCTATAAGTTCAGGACTGCTCCCCGGGACTTACCGATCATTTCTTATTCAACAAGGCGCAATTGAAGAGGAGATTATCAACATTAAAGATTTACGCCGATGTTCCAAGATATATTTAATCAATTCAGTTCGTGGATTGTGGGAGGTTTTACTTTCAAGCTTATCCATTTGATTTATAGTCATTTTTTTATTGACAAATTTGTTTTTATGAGAGCAAAATAATCATAATATTATAGACATAAACGAATATGATTGCTGCCGGGGGTTCCAAATAAAGGTAATATCCTCAAAATATCAGCAAAGCAACATTATTGTTAAGAAATCTACGAGAGAGATTTCTTTAAACAGACAGGATTCCTTAAATAATGTGCTGCCTGATGAAACGCCAAAAGATGTAGCTAATTATGATCCAAGCAGATTTATAGAGAAGAGCAATTTATTATCCGCTTTCAACAGGAATGAGATACTACTCCATGCTAATGTTCAAGCAAAAAATCCTGGACCAATCAGGAATATGTTTATTGATAAGTATATACAAACTCAAGGAAGCTCTGTTTTCCTTGAAAATAATCCTGTAGTAGAAATAAAAATCTGATTTAAATTCTAAATATACGTTCGGTGGGGATTTAATCCGTGACCTTTAAGGTTAAGGATAAGATTTGAATTCAATGAGAAAAAATGCTTACCGTGTACAAAAAAGCCAAACACCTGCCCTCGGGTGCTGTAGCCGGGGGGAAATCAACATACCGGAAACACATTCCTATGAAAAAGAAGATTGTGGTCCCTGCTATCTAAATTTAAGGACATATTGCAAATATAGCTATTCCAAAAGAAGCTGTCTCAAGTCAAAAATATATCGGGAATATAATTGACAAATAGTGAGTAAAATAATTAAATGAATTCACTGAAATCTGCGTTGGGAGTTCTATCACCATGCAGGATATTTGAGGAGAGAATTATGGAAATATCGATTAAAGAACTTGAGGAACTGACACACAAGGCAGTGAAGAGATACGGTTACAGCGACAAAGAAGCTCAGGTCATCGCTGATGTGTTGCTCTATGCACAACTGCGGGACAACAATCAGGGAATAGTGAAACTCATCGACGCGGGTATACCCAAAGATTCGAATGCCGGGGAAATCGTGATCGAAAAGGAAACCCCGATTTCTGCGCGGATCAACGGCAACAAAAACCATGCCATGCTGGTTGCCGTGAGGGCAGTGGAAATAGTGAAAGAGAAGGCGAAGAAAAGCGGGTTCGCTATTGCCGGGACATTCAACACAAACACATCATCCGGAGCCATAGGTTATTATGCTTCCTCTTTGGCAGCGGAGGGGTTCATCGGTTTTGCTTTCAGCCGCTCACCACAGAGAGTCGCAGTTTACGGATCATACGAACCTGTATTCGGAACCAATCCTTTGGCTATTGCTATCCCCTGTGGGCAGGACCCCATAGTACTCGATATGTCGACAGCAGCGACTTCCTATTTCGGACTGGTAGAAGCCCGGACAGCAGGCAGAAGCATTCCGGCTGATTTTGCCTATGATAACCAGGGCAATCCGACTACTGATCCGCAAGAGGCCATCGCGGGAGCTATTCGTTCCTTCGACCGAAGCTATAAAGGATCAGGCCTTGCTTTGATTGCCGAGATACTTGCCGGGCCGCTGGTTGGCGCTGCCTTTTGTGGAATCGGTGACAGCAAGGGCAACTGGGGACATTTGATTTTTGCCATTGATCCGGAACTCTTAACAGAACGAGACAAACTTGCAAGTAATGTTTCGGAGATTATCAGTAAGGTTAAATCCACGAAGAAACTGCCCGGAGTGGAGGAGATATTCATGCCGGGAGAAAGAGAAAATCATTTGGCCAGACAGCGTCAGGAATCCGGCCTGATTGAAGTAGAGGATAACCTGCTTGCCGAACTGCGAAAAGTAGTTAACAAGGCATGAAGGGGAACTGAATTATTATAACTATTGGGAGGAAACAAATTGTGATGGATTTCGAGAATGTAAGGATAGTCAAAAAAGCAAATATTTATTTTGACGGCAAGGTTACCAGCCGTACAATAATTTTTCCGGATGGTTCCAAAAAAACACTGGGTATCATGTTCCCCGGAGATTATGAATTCGGCACAGCAGAGAAAGAGATTATGGAAATTTTTGCCGGCAATCTCGATGTTATGCTGCCCGGCGCCGCAGGATGGGTAACTGTTAAAGAAGGAGAAACCTTTGAAGTGCCGGCTCAATCCAAATTCAGTTTAAAGGTGAGAAGCCTTACGGACTATTGTTGTTCCTACGTTAAATAAAAAACGTGGTCTGTATGGTGACGATTCGCATGGCGGCAGACCTGTGCCGCTGCGTTGCCTGCTGTGCAGCCGCGCATTGATTATGCCCGTCTCCTGCGGTTTTGGACCAAATCTGCCCGTACTGTATGCTAAGTTTGTTTCTATACATGGTTTCTCAGCATAAGCTCCAATGGATGGGGATTCAGATAGACCTGGCCCTTAAGATAAGTTTCGTCGTATTTCTTTACATAATGTTTCAGGAGTGTTATCGGGACAATAAGCGGAATGAGACCTCGGTGATATTCTTCAATTATTTCGGCAAGCTCCCGTTTTTCGTCTGGTGAAAGTTCTTTCTTGAAGTAACCGGCGATATGCATCAATACGTTGGTGTTTTTTCTCGAAGTAGCGATAAATCGCAATGCAGTCATCAGTAATGTAATATATTCGAAGAAAAGATAATCTTTGCCAGATCCTGCTGCCACAAGGCGGCCCAGTTGCGTGTAATGTTTGGGGCTGTGGGAAAGTACAAGTAATTTGTGTTCCCTATGAAAATCGATAAGGTTTTTCTGAGCAGGGGAATTCTTCATCATCTCCTGCCACCGGCTAAAAACAAAAACCCTCTCGATAAAGTTTTCCCGAAGATCAGGGTCGTTCAGTCTCCCGTCATCTTCCACGGGAACAAGAGGAAAGCGTTTCATAAAAGAAGAAGCGTAAAGACCGACCCCTTTATAAACCGGCATTCCTCCCTGTGATGGAAATACCTTGACCTTTTGCATACCCGAACTTGGCGACCTGCTTTTGAAAATGAACCCGCAGAGCGCTTCTTTTTCAAGATCGTCAAGCCTTTGTTCCGCCCAGGCAAGCATACCTTCTGTGTGATCGATGTTGGTTTTAATTGTTACGAGTCGGGGATTATCCGGGTCTCCTTTGAGGTGCATGGCTTCTCTCGGAATTGGAAGACCATATTCAACTTCCGGACAAATGCCGATGAAATCAAAATATTTTCCCAGCGTATCCGTAATATAGCGGTCATGTTTATGTCCACCGTCATAGCGCACTTTCTCCCCGAGCAGACACCTGCTGATGCCGATCCTCACTTTATTCACGGCGAGATTTCCTCCTTAAGACATTAAACATCAATGAGCATCATACAAACAATTCCATCTTTTTTTAATCGTGCTGTAAATCTTTAAATCCGGCGATTTTATTTAACTGATGAGACTTTCCGAACACACAAGTGTAGAGGAGGTGATCACACCTCAAACTCCAGGACAAATTTTGTCCCCTTCTCGCGTTCAATTGCAATGGTTCCTTCGAGCTGTTCCGCCAGTAAATTAACAAGCTGCATCCCGAATCCGGTAGAGGCTGCAATCAATTCAGGAATGCCGGTGCCGTTATCCTGAATCATGAGCGTTGCATGATTGTCATTTATTGAAAGGGACACCGCTATTTCTCCCTTGTCTCTGCCAGTAAAGGCATGTTTTATTGCGTTCGTAAGAAGCTCATTGAGAATTATGCCTAAAGGGGATAAGATATTTGCGTCAAGGATGAAGTCATCAATTTGTTTTTCAACTCTTACCTGTCCCTGGTTGGGGAAATTAATTACAATTTCATCAATCAGGGAATTGAGATAATCCTTTGCGGATATTTCCCTGAAATCAGCGGACCTGTAAAGTTTATCATACAGTACCATCATGCTCCGGACACGGCTTCCCGCGTCCTTAAGAGCTGCAATGACAGAGGGGTCTCTCGATGTATCCGTCTGAAGTGATAATAAGCTTACAACAGCGTTCATGTTGTTCTTAATCCTGTGGTGCGCCTCGCGAAGGAGAAGTTCTTTTTCTGAAAGGAGGGATTTGACTCTGTCCTCGGCCAGTTTGCGTTCGGTGATGTCCATGCCTACAGCCTGATAATGTATCAATAGGCCATTGTCGTCAAAAAAAGCCCGGTTGGTCCACTGCTGCCAGAATTTGCTGCCATCAGGGGAAATGTGCGATTGTTCGTGAGTCTCAACGGGATTTTCCGGTGTCAGTGAGGCCAGTTGTTGTCTTGTGACGGCAAGATCGTCCGGGGGGAGCATATCGAAAAAGCGAAGGCCGATCATTTCTTCAGGGCGCAAACCTGTCATCCCTGCCAAAGCTTTATTGGCATAGGTAAGCGTGCTATCCGGCAGGAAAGCGCTCACATAGCAAGGCATGTCTTCCGAGAGCCTGCGATAGCACTCCGAGCTCTTTGTTAAACATTCCTCCAGCACTTTTGCCACGGTTACATCCCGCGCAGATCCCACAGTCCCTATCATGTTGCCCTTTTCATCAATGAACGGCGCTTTATGTACATCGAGGAAAAGGAATTTCCCCTGAACATTCCCATGCTCATCGAACTGCTGCGGTTTACCTGCGTCCATGGTGATGGCATCCGTGTCCCTGCATATTTCGCCGAAAGTGTGCCATTCGGGATTATCTGCGTGACGTGCCCGTTCACGCTCGGCAAAAAACATATCGTTTTTCCCTATGGGCTCATCAGTGTCAGCAGCATTGAGCAGATCACGGCAAATGGCCTTATTGGCAAAAATAAAACGCTTCTCAATATCTTTTGCCCAGATCATATCGGGCACATTGTCGCAGAGCAGGCGCAGCAGGTTTGAAAGGGAACGATACGTTGCCTCTTTTTCTTTCAGGGCATCCTCTGCCTGCCTGCGCTCAGTGATGTTTTCATGCATTAAAACAAATCTTTCCGGTTTTTCGTTGCTGTTATTTAAGGGGAAACCAATAGTCCGTATCCAGGCAGGAACATCCGGAAACTCGGGGATTGAATCATGGGCGTTGAAATATGTATCAGGAAAGCGAACAGTCGCGCCGTTTCTTAATTCGTCAAAGAATTTCCCCATCCCCTTTTCCCGTAATTGAAGATCATTAAAAATTGAATAGTCCGGAGGCGGAACAGATCCAAAAAGCAATTTATAGGAAGAGTTTACTTCTATTGTGAGTCCTTCCTTATCCAGAATCTGAATTGACATGGGATTTTTGGTTATGACGTCCTTTAAAAATCTTTCAACCTGTTTGTGCTCGGTGATGTCTAAAAAACACTCCAGCAGCTTTTCCTGCCCCTGTATTTGTATACGTTTGACGGATTTCAGAACCGGGCGTCTGCTGCCGTCAGAACAAAGCATTTCCCGTTCCGAGTTATCAACTCCTTGACCCAGGTCACAAACCGGGCACATACCTTCGCTTGCCGGGCAGAGAAATGTGTGACATCGATGTCCGATAATGTGCTCTGCCTGGATACCAAACATGGCCGCGGCGGCATTATTCACGTTCTCTATTGTTCTGGTAACGGGGTCAACAATAATTACCCCTGCCGGCATATTTTCGAGCAGGGTACGCTGCAGTGTCTCACTCTCCTGGAGCAATTTCTCCCGTTCTTGTACCTTCCTGTGTGCTTCATGCAACTTGAAGGCCATCTTTATGGAAGTAATGAGAACGGTCTCACCGGAGTCCTTTGTCGCGTATCCGTAGGAAGTGATACGCTCCGCTTTTTCAACTACTTCCGGCTGGGTATAGCTTGACAGGAAAATAATGGGAATATCTTTTTCCTTCAAGATGATCTCTGCAGCCTCTGTACCATCCATCTTTCCTTTTCCGAGGTTGATATCCATAAGGATGAGGTTGATATGGGGGGAGGTTCGCGCAATCTCAATTGCCTTTTCTCCGCTGGAAGCAAGAATGACATTGAAGCCATGCTTCTTTAACATTTCTTTCTCTATTACAGCGATCAATGCTTCGTCTTCTACAAGGAGGATGGTTTTTTTGATTTCCTGTTCATTCATGATGTTTTCTCCTGATCAATCGAAAAAGTGACAATAAATTCGGTACCATTATCTCTTATTAATTCCATGCTGCCGTTAACCTGCTCCGTAAGCTGTCCAAGCAGTGTAAGCCCCACTGATTCTGTGTTTCTGAAGTCTATATGGGGAGGAATGCCGATGCCGTTATCGGAGACGGTAAGAGTGACGAGTTGCGGGGGTTCGAGTTGCGAGTTACGGATTTCGGGTTGCTTATTCCGAGCATCAAGCATCAAGCATCGAGTATCAAGCATCGTATCCCCAGCATCAAGCATCGAGTTCCGAACATCATCTTCATCATCCTTCTTCAAGGTCACGGTTATTATGTTTCTTTGCTCTTCGTCCTTAGCCCCTTGGTTTCTCTCGTCCCACGTACGTTTCTCCGGTGGGAATGCGTGTTTCATTGCATTGCTGACAAGCTCGTTCACTATGAGACCTGCAGGGATTGCCATATTAATGTCAATGGAGATATCTTCAATATCAGTAATAATATTTTCAGAAGGGAATCCGTAGGAACGGGAAAGTTCCCAAACCAGTTCCTCGATATATCCCTTGAAGTTGATGAAAGAATAGTTGTCTGACTGGTAGAGCCTCGTATGGATTTTTGTCATTGCATTGATCCGGTTTATGCATGTGATGAATTTGTCCTTGGACTCATCGTCTTTTATACGGTTTAATTGGAGAGCAAGGATGCCGGAAATGTTGAGGAGATTATTCTTCACCCTGTGCTGAATCTCTTTCAGGAGGACCGTTTTTTCTTTGAGAGAGACCTTGATCTGCTCCTCGGCCTGCTTGCGGGAGGAAATGTCAATGAAAGTCACAACCACTTCGGCAATCTCACCATCTTCGGCAAAAACCGGATCAGCGTTAACCAGAACCCAGATATTCTTTTCCTCTTTTTTAGCAGACCGGTGTATGACTATGATAAAGTTTCTTAATGCCCGGCGAGTTGCGATTACCTGGTTTACCGGATATTCTTCTAATGGCAAAACGGCTCCATCATCGCGTAAAAAGTGCCATGCTGGATCAAGCGCTGTTTTTCCAAGCATCTGATCCTCTGTCAGCCCCAGCAAATCCAGCGCCATGGCATTGAAAGTCAGTATTCGCGTGTCCGGCCCATGAACAATAACAGCCGTCTGTATCTTTTGAATCAATGTCCGATATTTTTCTTCACTTTTCTGAAGAGCCTCCTCTGCCTGCCTACGCCCGGTAATGCTTAGAATAAGCCTTTGATTAATGCGAAGGATAGAACGGTAGCGCCAGAAAACCATACCGCAAACAATGAGAAACAGCGATATGCCGCTGACAGCGGCAATTTTGTCAACTGTCCAGTAAGGTTTCGGTTTACCATACCATTTTACATAGATATTCCGGTATTCAGGTGAGCCAATGAGTTCCTTGAGTGCCTTGTTAAGACGGTTGAGCAGCTCAGTCTCCCCTTTTCTGAGGGCGATGCCGCGCTTTGCCTCGATAATAGGTTTGCCGACTACCTTGATCTTGTCGTCGACGCCTATATCGGCGGCCAGCTTCATCATGTTCGGTGTCGGCGCCACGATTCCGTTTAGCCGGCCTGTAAGGAGATCAAAGAGCAATGTCTGGAAATTGCTGTAGGCAGTGAGCTTTATGGTCTGATTTTTCGTCAAAATATTTTCAGCAGCGCTTCTTTGTATGACGCCGATGGTAAGCCCTGGAGATATTTCCCTTATCCTGTGATTCGAGGCTGTTACGATCAGATTAACCGGTTGGAAATCCATACTGTCAGTAAAGGCAAACAAATCCATTCGCTCTTCATCGATGATCATACAGGGTATCAGGTCAGCCTTGCCGTTCAGAACCATCTGTATGATTTCACTCCATGCCCGGCCATGGACATATTCAACTGTCAGGCCCGTTCTTCGCGCCAGTTCGTTCATCACGTCAACAGCGTATCCGGCCGGTTTGCCGCTTTTATCTAAAAAATAGGTAGGTGGAAAATCAACAGGGATTGCAGCGATAATCTTCCGCGGGCCGGGCCGGGCATCGTTCTCTACAGTACAGTAGCCCGAAGTTGCAGAGAAGAACAACAGACATATCATGAGCAGGGAGATTACGCTGAATGTCGTCAGCGGTCCGCGTATTGTTGTCATCATCATTTGCTGCTCCCTTTGATAATTTGCAGGCCGGGTAAATACTGCTTATCGCATGTCCAACATAACTTCTGGGGAGTCAAAAGGGATACGATTCCTCGTTCTTACCCCTTTGTGCAGCTTTCTACGCAACATATTTATTCTATTCTGCTATTACAGCGAAGAAATGTCAACCCAATTTAAAGATTTGTTCGTATACGACAGTGAAAATTACCTTTTGAAGATTTGCCCATTTATTCGAGACAGTAAAAACTTTGTTTCAGAAAAAAGTACATTGATTCAGGGCAGAAACCGTACAGCATATATTTCCAAAAAACCGGGGAAACTCCGGTTTCATAAACCTCTCTCTATCATTTTCAGGAATTCTTCCTCACTTAAAACATTAAGGCCCAGTTCTCTTGCCTTGTCGAGTTTTGAGCCTGCCTCTGCCCCTGCAACAAGAAAATCTACCTTTTTACTTATAGATGAAGAGGTTTTTGCGCCGAGCGCTTCCGCTTTTTTTCGGGCCTCGTCCCTTGCCATCTCTTTCATGGCGCCGGTAAAGGCGAAAGTTAAATTCTTAAGGGGTTTTATCTCTTCCTTTTTATATTCAATTTCAACGCCTGACTCCAACATTCTTTCTATGGTCCGGTTATTTTTGTTATCTTTAAAAAAGACTATAATACTGTTTGATACCTCCGGACCGATTTCAGGAATATTTATCAACTCCGCTTCCTTTGCTGTTGTTAATGCATGAATATCTTTGTATTGTTCTGCGAGGAGCACAGAGATATGTTCGCCCACATGTCTTATACCGAGGGCGTATATGAACCGGGCGAAGGGAGGTTTTTTTGAAGCGTTGATTGCATTGGTAATGTTTTCTGCGGATTTGTCAGCCATTCTGTCAAGGCTCGACAGAGTTTCTTTGCTTAAAAAGTACAAATCCGATACATCCTTGATGATATTTTTATCTACCAGTTGCTCCACGAGTTTTTCTCCGAGACCGTCTATGTCCATTGCCCTTTTTGAAGCAAAGTGTTCAATCCTGCCTTTTATCTGAGCATGGCAACTGATATTGATACAGCGCCTGATTGCCTCGCCGGGAGGCCGTATCACCTGCTCTCCGCATACCGGGCACACATCGGGCATTTCAAAGGTTTCTTCACTGCCTGCCCTTTTTTCTTTTATAACTCTTACAACTTCAGGAATTACATCGCCTGCTCTGGACACGATGACAGTATCGCCGATCATAATGCCTTTTCTTTTTATTTCATCTTCGTTATGAAGGGTTGCCCTTGAGACTTCCACCCCGCTTACTTTTACCGGTTCGAGTATCGCCACCGGGGTAAGCGCTCCTGTCCTCCCAACCTGTACATCAATTCGGTTAATTTTCGTGATCTCTTCGTGTGCTTCAAACTTGTAAGCTATAGCCCACCTGGGCGATCTCGATACAGCGCCGAGGGCATTCTGATAATCAAGCCTGTTTACTTTAATAACCGTACCGTCAATTTCGTAGTCAATTGTGTCTCTTACGCTATGGATATACTTGTAATACTCCAGTGCTTCGTCCAGATTTCTACATAGTTTTGCATAAGGATTTACTCTGAACCCCCATTTTTTCAGGTATTCAAGGAACTGAAAGTGTGTTTCAACATTTACACCAACAATCTCACCTGCCGCATAACAGAATATATTGAGCCTGCGCCCTGCCGTAATTCTTGGATCAAGTTGTCGCACGGTGCCGCTTGCAGCATTTCTCGGGTTCGCGAAAAGCGGCTCGCCTGAAAGCTCTCTTTTACTGTTCAGTCTTTCAAACTCCTTCTTTGCCATGTATATTTCGCCCCTTACTTCAAGGAGAGACGGAAACGGCATATCAGGGTTTTCAATCATTTTCATCGGTATTGCCCTTATGGTTCTCAGATTCTGTGTTATGTCTTCACCGGTGTAGCCGTCCCCCCTTGTCGAACCAAGGACAAATTCGCCATTTTCATATACAAGTTCAACGGCTAATCCGTCTATTTTCACCTCCATCACGTAATCCGGGTCTGTCACGTTAACAAGCTTTTTCACCCGTTTATCAAAATCTGCAACTTCTTCAGCATCCATGGCGTTTGCGAGGCTCAGCATAGGCGTTCTATGAGTCACTGTTGAAAATGCTTCAAGGGGTTTGGCGCCGACCCTGAGGGTAGGGGAATTGGGACTGAAAAAATCCGGCCAGGCATTTTCAAGCTCTGCCAGTTTCCGCATCAGTTTGTCATACTCAGCATCAGACACAAAAGGATCATCGAGGACATAATATCTGTAATTATGGTGATTGATCTCTTTTCTCAGTTCTTCAATTCTGATTTTTGCTTCTTCTTTGTTCACAATGCTTTTCTATAAACCTGTTTGTATATTTTTTTCAAGTGTTTTCATTAGAAAATGGTGCTTTATGTTTTCACTTGGACATCCCTGCCATGCCGCTGCCCCCGCAAAGCGAGGACAGGCCCACTCAACCCGGATTAGCATCAGCCTTCACGCTGATGCTAATCCGGAATAAAAACATTGATGACAGGAAAGCGTCCTGGATGACCTCATGGCTGTCGTATATTTCTTTAAATTTAAGCTATTCATAAACACTTTCCATATCAGTTATTTAGCATCTGCCATTGATTCTGTAATAGACAGAATAGTTCTAATATATTTCAAAATATCGCTGAATTAATTGGTATTTTTATGTTGACATGAAATTCCGTCTATGCGATATAGATTTAATATTACAAGACAATATGGATTTAAAAGGTTCTTTTGATGCACATAAATCCATCTAATATGTGTTAGCGCCAGCCATTTATGAAGGAGAAGAAATGAACTACAAACAGATGACAGCGCCGTGTGGGTTGGATTGCTTTAATTGCGTTGTGTATTTGGCGAATGAAAACCAGGAAATGAGAATTGCGGTTTCAGAAAAGGCCGGGATTCCTTTGGAACAGGCTATTTGTAAAGGATGCCGCAGTGAAGGGGGGAAATGTCCTGTTATACCTGTGCCATGCAACGTGTACCCATGCGCGGAGAAGAAAGGAGTTGATTTCTGCTGCGATTGTAGTGACTTTCCTTGCGATTATCTTCATCCGTACGCAGACCAAGCCGCCAATCTGCCGCATAATACCAAAGTTTTCAACTTATGCTTAATTAAAAAGATGGGATTAGAATCATGGGCAAAAGATAAGGCAAAAAGCGTTAAAGATGTATATTTTTCCGGCAAATGGAAACTTTAGTTCAAAGCATAACAAGCCGCTGGAGCCAATCGGCAATAAAACCTGCCTCTGGCTCAGCTTATTGTTATGTGACAAAAACTTGGGACTTCCAAATTGTTCCCTGAATGTGTATAATAAGTAGCATGAATACACACAGGAGGTGATAAATGAGAACAAATGTGGTGATAAATGATGGCCTGATGGAATCAGCTCTCAAGGTATCGGGAATTAAAACAAAGAAAGATGCCATAGAAGAGGGCCTAAAACTATTAGTACAGGTGAAGGGTCAGGAAAAAATAAAGGGTTTTCGGGGAAAGCTCAAGTGGACCGATAGCCTTGATGAAATGCGGTTAGACAGATGATTGTCGTTGACTCTTCTGTTTGGATTGATTATTTCAACGGTAAGATAACGCCACAAACCAATTGGCTGGATGTTTCACTGGGTAATACTCTCATTATAGTGGGAGACCTTATTCTGACCGAAGTGTTGCAAGGGTTTCAAAATGACAAGGATTTCAGAATAGCAAGTGAACTGTTTTCGGGGATGCCATTTATGACAATGGGTGGACGTATGTTGGCTTTACAAAGCGCAATGAACTACAGACTTCTCAGAAAGAAAGGTATCACTGTGAGGAAAACCATAGACGTGATGATTGGAACCTTCTGCATTCATTACCAGTTGCCTCTACTGCATGACGACAGGGATTTCGATCCCATGGCGGAGTTCTTGGGGTTGGAAATTATAAACACATAACAAATCGCTGGAGCCAATCGGCAATAAAGCCTGCCTCTGGCTCAGCTTTGTGTTCGATACAATAAGGAATAGACATGGCAAAGATTAAACAAGGTCCACATTTCATTCGTTATTTTGACCCGGTCATTAAGGCACTCAAGGAACTGGGTGGATCTGGCACTCCATCCGAAGTCGTTGAGATAGTTGCCAGGCTTAAAAGTGTTTCCGAGGAAGAGCAAAAAGAGACCGTTAAAACCGGAGCTTCTCGATTTGTGAACCAAGTGCATTTTGCTCGGCAATATCTTGTCTGGGAAGGGCTGCTCGCATCTTCTAAACGCGGTGTTTGGAGTCTGACGGAAAAAGGGATGCAAGCGGGAGAAATATCTCATACTACTGCTCTGGAACTATTTGAAAGGCAACATGCTTTGCACATATCTTCTTCTGAGAAAGGAACACAAGTTCCCGATTCAAAGCAACCGATAGCAGCCTCCGGTGAAGATATTTCACCCACTGGAATTCCAAAATATAGAAAAGATGTTCTCGAAATTCTAAAAAAGATGTCACCTGAATCTTTTGAACACTTTTGTAAACGTCTACTCAGGGAGTATGGCTTCGAGCGAGTTGAGCGGACAGGCGGCCCTAAAGATAAAGGACTCGACGGAAACGGGATACTGAAAATAAACCCATTCGTAAGTTTTCGGGTTGTCTTTCAGTGCAAACGATATGATGGCTCTGTCACTTCAAGCGAAGTGGCAGAATTCCGTGGAAGCATTCCAAGCAACGCAGACAAGGGATTGCTCATCACCACCGGATACTTCACGAGTGATGCCAAGAAACGGGCTCAGGAGCCTGGACTACTACCCATTGAGCTTATTGATGGAGAGGAACTTATTAAACTCATGGAAGAAATGGAGCTTGGCCTCAAGCCCACGTATGAGGTGAACCGTGACTTTTTCGACGATTTTGAGGCCGGGAAGATGAAGGTATAAAAAAAGTTCGAACAAGGCGGTGCAGCGAATCCGCAAGAAGCGCGTCTCGCTGACCTCTGTGTTAAGCATGGAAAATATCATAGATATGAGATAAGATAATTAACTATGCAATTTGAATGGGATCCTGAAAAAGCCAGAAGGAACTATAAAAAACACGGGGTTACTTTCGATGAGGCCGTTAAAGTGTTTTACGATCCTATATCAGCAACCTTCAACGATCCTGACCATTCCGTAAATGAACAGCGCTTTATAACCATTGGGTTCTCCTCACAAAACAGGCTGCTTGTTGTTGCATATTCCGAGAGGAGAAAAAGTACACGTATTATAAGCGCAAGACCTGCAACTGCACATGAGAGGAAAAAACATGAAGAATAAAAACAAGAAACAAGACATCGATGAGTTGCGCCCAGAATATGATTTCGACTATTCAAAAGCTGTTCTTGGAAAATACCACCACAGATTAATCGAAGAAGGTTCCAACGTGATTATTCTCGATCCTGACATAGCGAAGGCATTCCATAATTCAGCTTCGGTAAATAGTGCTCTGCGGTCTCTTCTGGAACTGACTCGTTCAACAAAACGCTTAACAAGACGTTCCAGCGAATCAGCCACAAAACCGGCCTCTCGCTGATCCCCATGTTGGAACAAGATGATCAAAAATATCGATTTTAATCATTTCGTGCGATTACGGACAATGTGTCCGTAGCATTTGCTCTCACAGTGAGAGCAAAGAGAGGAATCTCTGTAAAGGCAATACAGGCTTTGGTCGGGACAATTCAGTATTATTTTTATTCACAGTGAATAAAAATATGGCAACCCTTTAATAAATGTCTTTTTTGGAGTACAGGACAACAAAAAAAGATGGTTCTTGAAAATGGTGTGTTTTCTTCATATTGAAAATTTAGACAAGAATAAAGACAAAAAACGGAATAGAAGATATAATAAAACAAAAACATGGAGAAGCAGATAAAGAGGCAAAAAAATTCCAACAAAACGCTGGAGCCAATCGGCAATAAAACCTGCCTCAGGCTCAATTCTTCGTTATGAACCACAATAGCTCAAAAGACATAGAGGAGGAGAAGAAAGATAGAGGCGGGCAAAGCAAAGGAAGCTGAATACCCAAGCTTTGAGGGGCGCAGGGTGAAGCAGAATGCGCAGATGTTTTTGTTGCTCGTCAAATCACCTCGCAATAAACCTTTGGCCGAACAAGCCATTGACCGACAAAGAAAAAAACCGTAAAGCAAAACAAACTTATAAACGATGCAATACAACCAGTGTCTCAATGTGAGGAGTATGGGGAAAAAAATCGAAGGGCGCTATATCGGTTATGCTGTAGTTATGTGTTGTAATATCTTTTAAATCCCGTGCCAGAGTTGATGGATTGCAGGATACATACCCTATTTTTTTCGGATTTATCCTGAATATATGTTTCAGCCCTTCCTTGCTGATGCCTCCCCTGGGAGGGTCTACAATGAGGAGATCAATTTTATCAAGGTTAATTTTAGCTAAAGCCGTCTCAACTTTTCCCGCGTAGAAAAGACAGTTCTTCACATTATTCAATTTGCAATTCTCATGAGCATTTATTATGTTTGCGTCCAGTGAATCAACTCCGATAACTTCTTTCGCGTATCCTGAGAGTGAGATTTCAATTGGGCCTGCACCGCAATACAGACCAAGGAGCTTTTCCTCTGTTTTAAGACCGGTAAGTTCAACTATTTTTCTGTAAAGAATTTCAGCAGCTCTTGTATTAGGCTGAAAAAAGGATTCAGGGAAAACCCTGAATTTGAAGCTGTTAAGCGTTTCTTCAATATAAGTTTTTCCGGCAATATGAATTAATTTTCCAGAGTGAAAATCATCCCCCGGTTTGTTGTTAACTATCCTATAGAAGCTTTTTATCCCCGGAACGTCTGCAATGAGCGACTGCCATAAAGGGATCAAGTCCGGGATTATGCCTTCTGTTGTTTCAAGAATAACCATTAATTCGCCGCTGGATTTGGATTCCCTGAGGATAAGGTGTCTGAGAAAACCCCTGTTGATAAATGTGTTGTAAGCTGCAAGGCCGTGTTTTCGGACAAAAGCGATAAAAATCGGGATAATCTTTTCTGCAATTGTACTTGAGACAGGGCACTTTTCTATTGGTATGACCTTTCCCTGATAGTTCTTAAATGGTGAGACTCTTTCCCGCAAACCCATAATAATCCTGCCTTCGCTTTCCCCGAAGGCAAGTTCAAGCTTATTCCTGTAACAATACGTATCAGGTGACGGAGTAATAGGAAAAATCCTGATACTTTTTATATCCAATCCGCCTATTCGTTTAAGAGTCTGTGACAGGTAGTTTTCTTTCAGCTCAAGCTGTTTTTCATAGGCGAGATTTTGAAATGTACAGCCGCCGCATGATCCAAAGTGCGGGCATTGAGGCATGACCCTGAAAGGAGAGGGCGCGATTATCTCGACAATTTCTCCATAGGAAACTTTCTTGTTTTTCCTGAGAATTCTTATGGCTACCCTGTCGCCGACAATAGCTTCAGGCACAAAGACAACGAGTCCGTCCGCTTTTGCCACTCCGTAATTATTCGGAAGGGCAATGTCAATTATCTCAGTTGTTATAAGGTGATTATTCACAGGGTTATAGATCAATGCATAAAATGTTCTGCAGGTTTAATCGGGAATGAAAGGGAAAAGGTTGTTCCTCCTGAAAGAGTGCAGTCTTCCGTCATTTCACATTTATTGCAAAGGGATATATCACCGGGGCATAAATCAAGATCAGTGGGGATATATTCGCATCTTCTGCTTTTAAAGGTTATATCAAAACCGAAACGATGCGCGTATGTCTTAATTCGGAGAAGTTCAAAGCCCTTTCCTCCGGCGCCGAAAGCATAAGGTTTTTTAGATGTATACAAGTCAGTTTCTTTTGTGTGAAAGAGACCGTCGAGTATAAATTTTTGATTCTCATCAGTAATGCCGATGCCTGAATCTGTAACATGAATCCACATGCGGTCATCTTTCTGCTCAAGGGCAATTCGAATCCTACCCTTTTCAGGGGTGTTTTCAATTGCATTCTTAATGATGCCCTCGCATATTTCCTTTAAAACAACGGGATTTATGGTGATAAAGAGATTATTTACTCCTTCAAGACTGTAATGTATGTTCCTGTGACTTGCTGCCTCCTTTATTTTATCCAGTAATGACCGGACAAAGGATAAGAGGTCGATAGATTGAAAATCTTCTGTTGTGGCCGGTAAAAATTGATCTGTCCATTCTTTTAAAATATTCCAGTGAATCTGTATGTCAGGCGGTATTTCCGATATGTCTTTCATACGCTGCAGAATGCGATCAAGGTCGTCAAGTAAAAGAGATGCTTCCATTTCCTGTGACGCGCGGAATATCTCGTCGGTTTCGTTTGAAATGGCAAAGAGGCGTTCTAAATTTCTTTCAAGGGTTTCTATGGTACGGTAGTCAGTAGAAATAAATTGCGCTTTTCTTTTTAAAATTCTGATACTTCCCTGAATTACGGCAAGCGGGGTTTTAAGCTCGTGAGAAATATGATGAACGGCCTTTGTCTTTGCTCTGTTGAGGCTTTCCAACTCTTTATGTGATTTTATGAGGGCTTCATGAGCCTGTATTCTCTCTGTAATATCATCGAATGTGACAAGGTAATCCCCGGTTAATAGCTGCACAAGGAAAAAATTAATTGTTTTTTTCGTCAGATCCCGGCATGTAACATCAAAAGTCCTTGATATTTTATCTTTCTTTTGAGAGCTTTTAATGTCGTTAATCCATGTTCTCAGTGCCTGTTTACGATATTTCCTATCAGGAAAAGCTCTCTTAAACCATTCTTTCCCGTTTGAAATATCATTAAGATCATAGCCGAACAAATCTTTAAACCTGGGATTCACGTACCTGTATATACCTTTCTTGTCAACCATTGCTATGCCGATAGGCGCGTTGTCAGAGAGCGCGAGAAGCCTGTTTCTCTCTGTGCGCAAAGCCTCTTCGTTTTTTTTGCGCGCAGTAATATCTCTCAGGAGAATAAGGTAGACAGGCTGAGTGTTGTATGTGGTTCTGGTTCCTGAAATTTCAACATAAATTGCTTTTCCGCTCTTTGTTATGCCCTTGAATTCATATCTTGCCGGTACGGCTTCCCCGTTCCGCCTTCTCCTGTTGATATCCAATACGAGTTCATAGTCATCCGGATGAACAATCGAGGTTATAGGCGTACCTATAATCTCTTCAGGATTATCGTATCCGAACATTTCAACGAATTTCCTGTTAGCGTAAAGATGTTTATACCCCCGTATCATGGTAATACCGTCATTGGAATATTCAATGGCGGTTCTGTACCGCTCCTCGCTTTCGATAAGAGCTTCTTCCGCTATTTTCCGCTCGGTAATATCACTCATCGTGCCTTCGTAATACAGAACCTTGCCCATATTATTTCTGACAGCTTTTATGTTAAGCGAGATCCAGTTCAATTTTTTATCTTTGTTGTACATTTTAACTTCATAGTTTTGTACTGAATCTTTCTTTTCAAGCAGTGTCATCCATTCAAGGCGATCATCCGGATTCGCGTACAATTGAGTGCTTGCACTGGCAACAGAGTTTATAAGTTCATCCGGTGAATCATAACCATGGATACGGGCAAGAGAGGGGTTTGCGCTTAAGAAACGGCCTTCAGGAGTTGTCTGGAATATGCCTTCTGTGGCATTCTCATAGATATTTCTATACTTTTTTTCGGTTTCGCGAAGGTCTGCTTCCATTTTTATTAGTTCTGCTTCTGATTTTTCAAGTTCAACTATGCGTTCGCGCAGTTGTTCTGTCAGTCGCGCCAGTTCTTCATATGATGGAGTATATTTTTCCTGCATAAATCTTTTTTTTTAAGGGGAGTTTCTATCCCCATAGTACAGCAAAACTGCCTGAAGTTTATCCTTTTATCCGTGTCAATCCTGTCTGACAAATTTCCGCAGATTGCTGCGAAAGTTTTTTCTTAGTCTCTATCTTTGATGCCCCGCGCATTTACATTGGGGTTGTTTGTTTTGCAAAATTGCACATTATAAGATATTGCATATTTTACATTAAATCCGTGCATATCTGCAATGAGATTGTTCCTTAATTGAAATATATGCATAGTATGTTCATTGCTTGTTCCGATTCTATGGGGTTTTGTTTTGTTTCACGGGCCCGGCTTTATTGATAGCGGACTTCTCATTCCGGATAAACTGTTTGATTAAATGCTCTTTGTGCATTTCTTTAAGCGCTTCAAGGATCAGGTCCCTGTTTTTACGGTTTCCGTGCTGTATAAGCGCCCGATGCATCTTTCTTTCACGAAAGGTCTTGGGAACAGATATGTTTTCATTGGTAAAAGGGTGGGTTTCAGTATAGTACATGGCGCCTGACAGTGTAAGCGGCAGGGGAGTGAAATCCTGTATCTGCTCCGGATGGATATTTCTTTTCATAAGATAAAGAGCGAGAGACAGTGCGTCATCAAGTGTTGAGCCGGGATGAGAGCTGATGAAATAGTTTACGAGATACTGCTTTTTATTTAGTTTATTATTGATCTCATTGTATTTAATGACAAATTTATCATACACGTCAAGGCTTGGTTTATTCATGATTTTCAGAACATTGTCTGCTGAATGTTCGGGTGCCACCTTCATCTGCCCGCTTACATGATGTTTGCAGAGGTGCGTAAGGTATTCCGATGAATCTTTGTCAATGAGCAGGTCATATCTTATACCGCTTTCAATGAAAGCGTGTTTCACTTTTTTCAGTGCAAGGATGCGGCTGTATAATTCCATGCTTTTTCCATATCCGAGCTTCAGGTTTCTACATTTCTCCGGTATGAGGCATTGTTTATCTTCACAGGCGCCAATATGTTTCCATAATGCGCAGGTCGCATTATAAAGATTGGCTGTAGGGCCCCCGATATCGGTAATTGTACCTTTAAATTCCGGTTTTTCCGATATTAATCTTGCTTCATTCAGTATTGATTCCTTGCTTCTTGACTGGATTATTCTTCCCTGGTGCATGTATAAAGAACAGAAAGCGCATTCTCCGCAGCATCCCCTGTGAGAGATAATGGAAAATTTCACTGTTTCAAAACCGGGGATGGCCCCGATTTTGCCGTATACAGGGTGCGGGCTTCTCATATAGGGGAATTCATAAAACTTATCAAGGTCTTCCGTGGAGAATGGCAGGGATGGGGGGTATTGTATTATGTAGCGTGTATCGTGTTTTTGTGCCAGTGCCTTTCCTTTAAAAGGGTCCTGGTTTGTGTAAATCATCCTGAATGCTTCATTGAATCTCGATTTATCATTTGTTACTTCTTCGTAGGATGGTATTTCTATGCAGCCTTCCGGCAAAGATGCGTCATCAACAATGTCTTCCTGCCGCTTACCATCTAACCCCTGTTTTCTGCCTCCGGGTTTGTTCATTACAATGGCTGTTCCTCTAATGCCTGCAATACTTTTACCATCAAGCAATCTTTGAGCAATTTCAACAACCTGCCTTTCTCCCATACCGTAAACCAGGATATCGGCTCTTGCATCCAACAGGATTGACCTTCTTACAGAATTGCCCCACCAGTCATAATGGGCAAACCTTCTCAGACTTGCTTCTATACCTCCGATTACGATGGGTATATGACCGAAGGCTTCTCTGATCCTGTTCGCGTAGACAATGGTTGCCCTGTCAGGGCGCAGACCCGGCGTGCCTCCCGGAGAATAATCATCTTTTTTCCGTATCCGTTTTCCGGCCGTGTAATTGGCTACCATGGAATCCATGTTGCCGGCGGTTATACCAAAAAATAGGCTTGGTTTCCCCAACTTTTTAAAATCGTCAATATGTTTCCAGTCAGGCTGGGAGATGATGCCTGTTTTAAAACCTGCCCCTTCAAGCGTTCTTCCTATTACCGAAGCCCCGTAAGAGGGGTGATCAACGTAGGCGTCACCGGTTATTATAATTACGTCCAGGGCGTTCCACCCTTTTTTTCTTAAATCCTCTTGTGATATGGGAAGAAAATCGGTTTGCATGATTCTATTTCAGTATGAATTATGAATCACTATTTTTTTCTTGAATGGTATCGTCTTGTTCCGGAAATTTAAAATCGTCTTTTGGAAATAACGGCAAAGACTTTGACATAAAATCAATCCATATGGGAAGTGCGGCAGCGCCTCCCGACTCCTTGTTGCTGAGAAACCCGTCTTTATCGTAGCCGACCCATACAAGACAAAGCAGATTCGGTGAGAAGCCCACGAACCATGCATCCTTGAAATTGTCCGTTGTCCCTGTCTTTCCTGCAAGAAAATAAGGCATTTTTGAAGCGCTTCGTGCCGTCCCTCTCTGGACAACGCCTTTCATAATGTCTACAAGCGCGTATGCCGTTTCAGACGCTACAACCCTTTCCTCTTCCGGCTTCTCGTTGTATAATTCCTCACCTTCATTGGTGGAGACGTTTCTTAATGTTATGGGTGGAATATATTCGCCGCCTCTTGCGAATACGGCATATGCTGCCGCAAGCTCTATGGGCAGTATCTCTGTTGTGCCGAGAGCCATAGACAGATTGCGCTCGAATTTACTGCTTATATTTAATCTTTTTGCCATTTCGATAATGTTATCCATGCCGACTTTCTCAAGCAGCCTTACTGTGGCAGTGTTTAGCGATAATTCAAGGGCTTTCCTCATGGTGACGCTGCCATGATATTCATTTTTATAATTCCTGGGCTGCCAGACTACTTTTGTGTAAGGATTTGTAAATGATAAAGGCGCGTCCAACAGCATATAATCGGGAGTCAAACCCTGTTCCAATGCTGTTAAATATATAATGGGCTTGAAGGAGGAACCCGGCTGCCTTCTTGCCTGAACCGCTCTGTTATAAGGGGATTTGGCAAAATCCCTGCCGCCTATGAGCACCTTTACCTCGCCTGTTTTAACTTCAATTGCAATAAGGGCTACTTCAGGAGGTATTTTGACATCAGGATGCCTTGTCTTATACGCCTGTATCCCTTTTTCTATTGCTTCATAGGCGTAATCAGTCATCTTAAGGTTTACAGTGGTTTTAATGTTGAGCCCTTTTGTGTACATGTTCTGGGATTCATCGAGGTGTTCCTCGAGGGCTTGTTTTACATATTCTATGAAGTATCCCGTCTTTTTCTCATATGCTTTGTATGGAGCAAGCACTAACTGTGTTTTTACTGCCTCTGCGTATGTTTTTTCATTGATAAAGCGCGCGTCATACATTTTTCTCAAGACAATGTTTCTTCTTTCCAATGCTTTTGCCATATTTTTAAAAGGAGACAGTTTTGAGGGTGATTTCGTGAGCGCGGCAAGGGTGGCTGATTCTTCAAGTGTCAACTCGCTTGTCTTTTTATGAAAATAAGCGTAGCTTGCTGCTTCAACGCCGTGAGCGCCTTCGCCGAGATAGATTAAGTTCAGGTACATGTTAAGGATTTCATCCTTTGAGTAGGTTCTCTCTATCTGAATTGCAAGCATTGCTTCTTCAATTTTTCTTTTAAAGCTTCTCTTAGGAGTCAGAAAAAGGTTTCGCGCAAGCTGTTGAGTTATAGTTGAAGCGCCTTCCGATATACCCCCGCGGATGATGTTTTTAAAGGCAGCCCGCCCGATACTTCTCACATCAATACCGAAATGTTTATAGAACCTCACATCTTCTATGGCAATGAACGCGTATTTAAGGTGGTAGGGCATTTGAGTAATTGGAATGGGCACCCTTTTTTCAACAAAAAGTTCTGAAAACAAAGTTCCGTCATCTGCATAGAGTCTTGCCGCTGATTTGGGTTTATATGTCTCAAGCTGCTTAACATCCGGTATCTCAAGATAATTTACAAGGGCATATCCGAAGCTCACGCCAAAAATAGTCGGGATAAGGATGAGCAGTACGGCAAGTTTTATAGTTGTCCTTGAATACATTAGAGGATATATTATACTTTATAAACGTGGTATTGGCAAACCGTATTGTATGATGCCGGATAATTGAGATTGTCTGGGCCGCATTATTATCAGTTTGACTGAGTTTTTATATAAAGCAGGGCAGGGGATAGCTAATATCAAGTTGCTTTCAAAAAATAAACAATGAATATTTAAAGGTTTACTTGGTATTATGCCCGGCAAATTATACCCATAATGTTTGACAGCAACTTGGTATGAAAGATCGGGATGGGATTTTATGGAACAACTATATTTATTCGCGCCTGAAGAGATGGTAAGGAACAATGCGATGAAGGCATTGATAAAGGGGGAGTTTCACCGTTCCGGGAAGCATTGGATGGAATTAAAAAACCTTAACTCCGGAAATGATTTTGTTAATGTTGCGCTTGATATATGCCATTATTGGATGGAAGGATATGGCGATGATGAAGAATTCAGGCAGGAAAGCCCCCTGGAAGTATATAAAAAATGGCGGTTCTTTGAACAATATCTGAATGCCAAAGCATATCGGAATAATCCGGTAATAGGCGCTATAAAGGAGAATATTTTTCTATCTATTATAGGGTTGGCAAATCCAACTCCTTTGCTGCATCAATCCTTTGAAAAATATGGGATAACAATTCTTGACCTGCTCATGGAAATTGAAAAATGGCAATTGGCAGTGCGGGAAATCAGTAGTATTGGGAATATAGATGTGGGTTATGAGAAGGGAACGTTCTTTCTCAAGTGCTCGAAAGCTTATTACAAGGCAGGAAAGATAAACAAGTCCCGGCATTTTTTATTATATGCCTTTTGGGACCAGCCTGATTTGATTGCGCTTGACGATATAGCTGACCCTGAACTTCTTAACGGACTTTCCGATTTATATCCTGATTATCGGATCAGCGAGGATTCAGTTGTGCTCATTCCGTTTGTGATATTGATGACCGGCGCATTCGGCATTCGTCTGGCAGATTGCCGGAATTATTTAGCAAAATTGCGTAGAAGCGCTGAAATATTTGAGAAGAACAGAAATTCATGTACAAAGATCAGATGCAGACTGTTTTCTCTCTATGCCTGGGATGCGGAACTGTCAAAGCTTATAAGTCTGGATTTCATTGGAGCACGAAATGAGATGAAATCTCTGGACAATCAGTTATTTCAACACTACATTACAGGAGTCAGGAACCTTGAAGGACGAACGCTAATTACAACCGGGTGATGTCATGGGAATAAGTGCGCCAGTCACGAGGACAGGCAATAATGTGTAGTTCTGACGGGTTTAGAGCGGGCAGGTTTGGAACCTGCCCCTACTTTAAGTGATGCCGTTATTAACTGATACAGAATTAACGCACGAGTAAAGATTTAAAGGGAAAACATGAAAAAAATCATTGCAATAGTTGGACCGACCTGTACAGGCAAATCCGATTTGTCAATATATCTTGCAAAAGAATTTAGCGGTGAGATTATCAATGCCGATTCCATGCAGGTATACAGGCACTTTAACATAGGCACCGCAAAACCTGATACGGAAGCGCGCAAAGGAATCCCTCATCATTTAATTGATGCGGTTGAGCCCCATGAAGAATTCAACGCGGCTTTGTTTAAAGAAATGGCAGACGCCAGTATAAACGACATTTGCAGCCGTGGCAGGATTCCAATCATCGTAGGCGGGACAGGCCTGTATCTGAGAGTGCTGATGTACGGGCTTTTTGTTGCCCCGAAAGATGCGGATTTAAGGGAAGCTCTGCAAAGGGAATATACGGAAGATCCTCTGAAGTTTTATGAAAAGCTGAAAGAGATAGACCGTGTATATGCCCTTAAGATAAGTTTCAGGGATAAGCTAAGGGCAGTAAGGGCAATGGAAGTATTTAAATCCACAGGTTTGCCCATGTCTGAATGGGCACAAATCCACGGTTTTAAGGAGAGCCATTATGAAGTCCTGAAGCTCGGTTTAAAAAGGGAGCGGAATGACCTGTATCCGAGAATCAATAAAAGAGTGGATGATATGATGAATGCGGGCTGGGTGGATGAGGTGGAACATATACTTTCCATGGGATACAATGAAGGATTGAAGCCTTTTTTGAGCATTGGCTATAGAGAGATACTTCTTTACATTAAAAGTTTAATTAGCTATGAAGATATGGTAAAAAATATAAAAATGCATACGCGAAATTACGCAAAAAGGCAGACGACATGGTTTTCCAAGGAAAAAGATGTTGTCTGGCATGAGTATCCGGAAGATATAGTAAATATAAAAACAAAGGTATCGGAGTTTTTAAAGGAATGGAACTCAAGAGGATTATAGAAGCTGTTCTTTTTGTATCAGGCAGACCCGTAACATTAAAGGGGCTCGATAGAAAGCTTGAGGGATGCACAGGAGCAGACATTGAAGGGGCCATTCATGAATTGGTAACTGAATATAATTATTCTGACAGAGCCCTGGAGATCGTGGAAGTGTCCGGCGGTTTTCAGATGAGGACAAAGACGGATTACAAGGAATGGATAAAGAGGTTTGTGAAGGAAAGAGATGTTGAGCTGACAAGGTCTGTCCTTGAAGCGCTTGCAATTATTGCTTACAGACAGCCTGTAACGAAGAGGGAGGTTGATGCCTTAAGAGGGGTGGACTCATCGCGAGCTATCAAGCAACTTCTTGAAAGAAAATTTATCGAAATTGCAGGCAGAAACGAAGAAATCGGAAGGTCTATTGTTTTCAGGACAACAAATAGATTTCTGGAAGTATATAGCCTTAGGAGCATAGGAGATTTACCAACAGTAAAAGAGTTGGAAGCCCTTGAAAAATAGCAAGCACAGCTTGCGAGAGGGGGTGGCCGGGGTACCCGCTTGCGGGTCGTGGCTTTGCCGGTGGAGGGGGCGACCCCCTTACGGGGACAGGCGCGAGCCCCAATTAGCACTAAGCACGATCCCTGCGAAAAACAGCAAGCACAGCTTGCGAGAGGGGGTGGCCGGGTACCTGCTTGCGGGTCGTGGCTTTGCCGGTGGAGGGGGCGACGCGAGCCCCATTAAATAGAATAGGAGGGTATTATGGATGTTTCTGAATTATTGATTTTTATGGTGGAAAATAAAGGTTCTGACCTGCATGTCAGCTCCGGCGGTCCTCCTGTTGTCAGGATACATGGGGACATGATGAAGATTGAGGTTCCGCCGCTTGACAAGGATGAAGTCCATAACATGATATATGATATCCTGAATGACCAGCAGAGGAAGATTTTTGAGGAAAACCTTGAACTGGACTTTTCTTTTGCCCTTGGTGATATTGCGCGATTCAGAGTAAACGTTTTTAAACAGCAGAGAGGGGATGCTGCTGTTTTCAGGACTATTCCCACACAGATTCCTACCTTCGAAGAGTTGAACCTCCCCAAGGTTTTTATGGATATTACCCGGTTGGAAAAAGGACTTGTTCTTGTTACCGGACCCACGGGAAGCGGCAAATCCACGACCCTTGCGGCAATGGTTGACTTAATAAACAGGGAAGAAAAAGGACATATCCTGACCGTTGAAGACCCCATCGAGTTTGTCCATCAGTCGAAGGGCTGCCTTGTTAACCAGCGTGAGCTTGGGCCTCATACAAAAAGTTTTTCAAATGCATTGAGGAGTGCTCTTCGTGAAGACCCTGATGTGATCCTTGTCGGCGAAATGAGGGATCTGGAGACCATCTCCCTTGCTCTTACTGCCGCAGAGACTGGACACCTTGTTTTCGGCACGTTACATACAAGCGGGGCTCCGAAAACAGTTGACAGGGTTATTGACGTTTTTCCTGCGGCTCAGCAGGCTCAGGTAAGGTCCATGTTTTCCGAATCCATACAGGCAGTTATAACGCAGGCTCTATTCAGGCGAAAAGATGGAAAGGGCAGGGTTGCAGGCTTTGAAATTATGATCGGCAATCCTGCTGTAAGAAACCTTATCCGGGAAGGCAAGATTGCACAGATACCATCTATTATGCAGACAAGCAAGGCTATCGGTATGCAGACAATGGAAGCTTCAGTGACTGAATTGGTTGCAAAAAATATTGTAACAAAAGATGAGGTAGCTTATTACCTGCCCAAGTCTGCACAGTAGAGGTGATGGATTATGGCCGAGATATTAGAATATTTAAAGTACATGAACCAGAGGGACGCCTCTGATATATACATTACTGCCGGTCTCCCTGCCATGTTTCGCATTGAAGGTGCTACTGAGCCTTACGACGAGCCCCCGTTTACGCCTGAGGACACGGAGAGAATAGCAGCCAGTACGATGAATGAAAAGCAGAAGGTTCAGTTTGCCGAGGAATTTGAGCAGAATCTTGCCCTTTACTATCCGGAGATTGGAAGGTTCAGGGTAAACATCTTCAGGCAGAGGGGGTGTGCAGGTCTTGTTATCAGACAGATTAAAACAGAGATAAAGAGTCTTGATGAGATGGGTCTGCCGAACATCTTTAAAGATATTATGATGAGTAAAAGAGGGCTTGTACTTGTTGTGGGCGCAACAGGAAGCGGTAAATCCACCACACTCGCGTCAATGATAGACCACAGGAATGCCAATCAGCGCGGACACATAATCACCATAGAGGACCCCGTTGAATATGTCCATAATCACAAAAAGAGCGTTATAACTCAGAGAGAGGTGGGATTTGATACCCACTCCTTTTACAATGCTCTGAAAAATACCTTACGGCAGGCGCCGGATGTTATTCTTATCGGCGAAATAAGGGATTCGGAAACCATGGAGGATGCTATTACGTTTGCAGAAACAGGTCACCTTGCCATGGGCACACTCCATGCAAACAATGCCAATCAGGCAATTGAAAGGATTATGAACTTTTTCCCTATAGAAAGGCATCTCCAGATACATATGCAGCTTGCCCTGAATCTGAGGGCAATTATATCGCAAAGGCTGATACCGACTGTGGAAGGAAAAAGGGTTGCAGCCATAGAGATAATGCTCGACAGCCCGAGGATAAAAGACCTTATTATGAGGGGCGAGGTCGGTCTTTTAAAAGAGACGATGGCCGAAGCGTATAATGAAGGCATGCAGACCTTTGACCAGCATTTAATGGATTTTTATAAGGCAGGAAGGATTGATTACAACAATGCCATTGCAAATGCCGACAGTCCCAACGATTTAAGGTTGAAGATAAAGATGGCCGGCATTGAAAAAGAAGACGTTGATAAAAAAGAGCCGTCATTTAAGCTGAAGATTGACCAAAAGTAAAAAGCTCCTGAAAACAGGCCGCCCGGATATTTTTATCAAGGCAGCCTGTTTTTTTATTACATTTTTATATAAATAGTGTTACTATTTCAAAAATTATGTCACAAGAATTGACAATTCTTATAATCACAGCCGCCTCAATAGGTTTTTTTCATACATTAATCGGTCCTGATCACTATATACCATTTATTGTAATAGCCAAGGCAAGAAAGTGGTCTCTCATGAAGACGATGTGGATAACTTTTTTATGCGGTATCGGTCATATCGGGAGCTCGGTTATATTGGGAATAGCAGGTATAGCTTTAGGCATAGCAGTAACAAAATTGGAAATAGTGGAATCTTTTCGCGGTGACCTTGCAGCATGGGCGCTCATTGCCTTCGGGTTGGTGTATTTTGTTTGGGGATTAAGAAGAGCATTGAGGAACAAACCACATAAACATGTTCATTTTCATACAGATGGCGACAAACACGTTCATGAGCATATACACGTTGAGGAACATACACATATTCATAATGTTGAAAACAAGACAAATATTACACCCTGGGTGCTTTTTACAATCTTCGTTTTTGGCCCCTGCGAACCTCTTATTCCTATATTGATGTATCCTGCGGCAAAAAACAGTATTTTCGGCCTTTTAGCAGTAACTTTTGTTTTCGGTGGTGTTACAATAATTACCATGTTAAGTATAGTCGGAGTTTCTTACATGGGCATTAATTTTCTTCCTTTCAAAGGGTTGGAAAAATACAGCCACGCTTTAGCAGGCGCCGCTATCTTCCTTTGCGGAATTTCAATACAGTTCCTCGGTCTTTAGAAAAACAGATTTTATCCTGTCTCAAAACAAATCGCCAAAAAAACTTATTTCAATAAAACAACATATTTATTAAATATTCTTAAGTATTTACCATAATTATCCGATATTATATTTCAAGGACGGAATTTTTAAAATATTAAATTTGTACCATGGGTTTTATGATAAAAGATTTAAAACAAAAAATTGAAGGCGCCATTAATTTACTGCCTCCGATCCCGGCGGTAATGATGGAATTGTTGAAAGCCATTGATAATGAGAATAGTGACGTAAACTCATTATCAAATATAATCACAAAAGATCCATTAATGAGCATGAATGTGCTGAAAGTCGCTAATTCTGCCTTTTACCGGCTCCCTTACAAAGTATCTGCTATTGACAATGCTGTAAGAATGCTGGGTATAAAAGAAATTTCGATGATTTGTATAGCCTGCGGGGCATACAGGGCATTAAAACCGCCACGGAATGTTCAAACCTTTGATGAGAACGAATTCTGGAAACATTCTGTGGCTACTGCGGTAATCGCAAAGAGGCTATGCAAAAAGGTGGATATAAAAGACCAGGGGGTAGTTTACCTTTCAGGCCTTCTTCATGATGTAGGGAAGATTATTTTAGACAGATTTGTCCATGAAATATATGAGATTGTTATTCAGGCAACCAGAGACGAGTGCGTATCGATGATTGAAGCAGAGAAAAAGTTTATCGGCGAATCACATGACGCCATAGGCGGATGGATTATGGAAAAGTGGAAGTTGCCTGAAATATTTGTTGATGTTGCCACATACCATCATTCTGTTGAAAATGCTCCGGAAGGAAACAGGATGGCTGTTGCTGTCTGCTCGCTGGCAGATCAATTGGCAAGGATTGAGAATTTTGGTTTTGGGGGCGATATGAGCGGGGTTATATTAAGTGAAACAGAAGCTTTCAAAATTCTTGAAAGAATCAATCCCGAAATTGCGGATATGGATTTTGTTAAGTTCGTCTGGGATTTAGAGAATGTTGACGAAGAAGTTAGTGAGATGGAGAGCATTTTAAAAAACTAAAATTGTTATCCCAGTTCCAAATAAAAGATGAAATGAACTACACTGCTACAAGCAGAATAGGACCGCGGGGCAATCGAGGCGGCAAGGAAGAAGCGACGAGGCGTGCCTCAATAGTACGTCGAGGAGACTGATGACGAAGCCAACGATGATAGTGCTTTTATTTGGAACTGGGATTAGCTGGCGCAATCGGCAGTATCCCCTTTAAGCTTACTAAGCGCATGGGGCAGGGCAGCCGAAACAAAGGAGAGGCATTCTGTCGCTGCTTTCGGGCTTCCCGGCAGGTTAATGATGATGCTCTCACCCCTAATCCCGCAGATGCCTCTTGATATTATCCCGTGAGGGGTAACCTTGTAGCTCTCAATGCGCATTATTTCAGCGAAGCCGGGTAAATCCTTCTCAATGACCATCCTTGTGGCTTCAGGGGTTACATCCCTGTTTGACAAACCTGTGCCTCCTGTTGTAACAACAAGGTCTATTTTTTGTTCATCTATGAGTTTTTTTATTGTATCAGCTATAATGTCGGTTTCATCCGGTACAATGATAATATCGGTTACATTGTAAGAATCCTTCAGCATTTCAGCTATTGCCGGTCCGCTTTTATCTATGCGTTCGCCTCTGGAGCCCTTATCACTGCATGTAATAACTACGGCGCTGTGTTTCATGGCAATACCTCAATTTCATCGCCTGTCTTGATTTCACCCTCAGTAAGAACTTCAGTGAAAATGCCCTCTCTCGGCATTACGCAATCACCGACCTGCTGAAAAATAGCGCACCTGGCATGACATTCCTTGCCTATCTGGGTAACTCTTAAAATAATGTTGTCCCCGACTTTAAGTTTTGTGCCGATAGGCAGTATCGGCAGGTCTATGCCTTCAGTAGTCAGGTTTTCAGCAAAATCTCCGCAATCGACATCTATTCCCATGTCTTTAATTTTCTGAATGCTCTCTTTTGCCAGGAGGCTTACCTGCCTGTGCATAAAGCCCGCGTGGGCGTCATTCTCAAGCCCCATATCTTTTATTAACATACACTTTTCCACGCCGTGCTTCTTTTCGCCCTTTTTGTCACTGATATTTACTGAAATGATCTTGGCCTTCATAGTTCACCTCTAAATCATAATATTTCATTTTTTAACGCTTCACGCTTCACGTTTTTTATATATCTGCCGCTCTTTCCCCCGCTTTTTTCTAAGAGATAAAACGGTCCAAGCTCAATGCCCTTATCAATGGCTTTACACATATCATATATTGTCAATGCGGTAAGTGTGACGCAAGTAAGAGCCTCCATTTCAACGCCGGTCTGTCCTTTTATTTTTACAGAAGATGTAATTTCTACAACGGATTCACTATCTACAAAGGTATAATTGACGTCTATGTGGGTAATTGCCAATGGATGGCATAAAGGTATAAGATCATGTGTTTTTTTTGCTCCCATAATACCTGCTATTTTGGCGACAGTAAAAATGTCACCCTTAGGGCCCTCGCCCTTTTTGATTTGTTTGTATGTTCCCGGCGACATCTTCACCCTGCCAAAGGCTTTTGCCTCCCGCTCGGTCTCTTTTTTTTCCGTGACGTCAACCATGCGCGCCTTGCCATCACTGTCTAAATGGGTAAGCTTCATTTTTTCTCCTTTATCCTCCGATATGCTGCAAACTTCTCTGACATTTTTTGATCTGCCCCATTTCATCCTTTCTTTCAGGCTTCACCTTGACGATATTAATTATAAAAGACTTTATCTCTTCATCACTTTTCCCTTCTCTCAGGAGTTTCTTCACATCATATCCTACATCAGAAAAGAGACATGGCCGTATTTTGCCGTTTGAAGTAAGCCTGATTCTGTTGCATTCCGAGCATATATGCGAAGATACGGGACTTATAAACCCTATTTTGCCGGCTGCGCCCTTAATATTAAACATCTTCGCAGGGCCTCTTTCATTATTAGCAGAGGACTCCAGTTCGTATACTTCTCTTATACGGGCTTCAATTTCACCCGATGTGACGATCTTTGATCTGTCCCACATGCCTGAATCGCCGAAAGGCATGTATTCTATGAATCTCATGTGGTGATTATAGCGTATAGACAGTTTTGCGAAATCGAGGATTTCATCATCATTGAAGCCTTTAATAATAACAGAATTTATTTTTATCGGGTTTAAACCTGAATAATGGGCTTTTTTAATGCTCCTTATGACATCTGTGAAAGCGTCAACGCCCGTTATGTAAGCAAATTTATCTTTCTTTAATGTATCAAGGCTGATATTTACCCTTCTCAATCCAGCTTCCATCAGTTCTTTAATATATTTTCCGAGCAAAACCCCGTTTGTGGTCAGGCTTATATCTTCTATACCCTGTATTTTATTTATTTCTTCAATCAGATGAGAAATCCCTCTTCGCGTAAGAGGCTCTCCTCCTGTCAGCCTTATTTTGCTTACTCCAAGTTCGGCGCATATTTTTACAAACCGTATAATTTCTTCATAGGAAAGCATCTCGGTATGAGGCACAAAGGGAAATGTTCCGTCAACACAGTATTTACACTTCAGATTGCATCTATCGGTAATGGAAATTCTTACATAATTTATAATTCTGTTAAACTCGTCAATCAGCATAATTATCGTTCACCGCTATCTATTGATGTATTTTACTTTACCTGTGTCTTTTGTATCGTAACCGCCCATGTCTTCGAGTCTTTTTTTAAATTCATCCGAAGTAATCAGTTCCATGAGCATTTTGAATCTTCTGTCTTCCGCAAAATCCTTCGCAACAAGAAGGTCATAATCCTCCTGGGCTAAAGGTATAAAATCAAGAGAGAATATCCGGGCTATTGAATGGATGGCAACGCCGGCATCCGCTATGGATTCCCTTACAAGTATTCCTACGGCTGTATGTGAGGACTCTTCTCTATCATAACCATTAATCAGGTGTTTCTTAATTCCCTGTTCTTTCAGCATTGTATCAAGAAGGATTCTGGTGCCTGAACCGGCCTGTCTGTTTATGAATTTTATATCAGGTCGGGCCAAGTCTTTTATGCTTTGGATGTTTTTCGGATTCCCCTTACGGATAAGAAGGCCCTGCGACCTTTTGGCAATATGAAAAAGCATAAAAGGCGTATCATCCAGATATTTCTTTAATATAGGGACATTATATATTTTCTCGTTTTCATCGAGAATGTGTGTGGTGCAGAGTTGCGTCACACCTTTTTTAAAAGCAAAGATGCCGCTTAAACTTCCTGTATGTGTTGAAATGACGTCTAATTCAGGATGTCTCACCTTCATCATATCCCTTAAGAAATCAAGAGATAAATCATGACTGCCGATGATGTGGATTCTCTGTTTCAGGTCCTTTTCCTCTCCCAATATCTCGCATTGGACTTCTTCGTTCTCATTGTAACCTTCAATATCTTCCGGTATCCTTATGAGGCCGTCGGCATTTGCCATTGAGGAAAAGACACTGGCCCCTCTGGGCAGCGGAAAGGCATAATAGGTCCCCTGCTTTTCTATAAGGTTTACCCTCACAAGCTCCTCAATACCCACTCTTGAAGGTATCTTGTAAGGGGTAATACACTGCATATATCTGTTTCGAAAACTTGTTGTGCTCATTTTTGCGTAAAGAGGCTCTACAAATGTTTTAAAGCTTAATATGGCAGATACGGGATATCCTGGAATGCCGAATATGGGCTTGCCTTTTATGACGCCGAATATGGTAGGTTTGCCGGGCATCATGGATACTCCGTGAAAGATGAGAGTTCCCATCTCTGTAATAATATCACTGGTGTAATCTTCACGACCGGCACTTGTCCCGGCATTAAGAAGAATTACATCACAATCTTCAATTACTTCATTAAGTATATCTTCCAACATCCTCTTATCACGGGCAATTCTTGTTTTAATTGCATCAAAACCTATTTCTTCTGAAAGTTTTAAAAGAGTATGAGAGTTAAAATCTATAAGCCTGCCCACTGCAATTAACGGGGCTTTCCCCTGAGGATCTGTCTGTTCAAGGGGTTCTTCGAAAATATCTATTAGTTCTTTGCCCGTGGGTATAATGGCAATTTTTGGTTTACGTTTCACATGGATGTGTGAAACGGCTCCGGATATAAGCATTCCTATATCAAAAATAGTTATTTTATGGTTTGTAGGAATAAGCATATCTCCTTCAATTACATCCTCGCCGATCATTCGGACGTGCTGCCAGAGATAGGCCGGTTTTCTGATGGTTATATGTTTTTCAGATTCCTCAACGTCTTCTATCATTATGACGGCGTCAGCATCTTTTGGTATAGGGTCTCCCGTGTTTACAGGCGTTGCGTCAATATTTATTTTCAGTTTTACAGGGTTTGTAAGGTCTGCTTCGAGCGTATTTTTAAAAGATGTGGCGTATCCGTCCATGGCAGAGCATAGAAAGGAGGGATTCGGAATTCTGGTAAATGCAGGCCTTGATGTAATTCGTGCCTTACACAGAAAAACGGGGAGATATTCTTCATCATCAATAGGCTTTGTGTTTTCAAGTATCTTGCTGATGGCTTCTTCGCTCCGCAATGTTTTTAGATATCTTTTCATTTTTAAAAGGAATAAACCTCCACTTCTTCGTCTTTCTCAAATCCTTCCGTGCTCTCCGGGATTATAATGTAACCTGACGCACGGGCAAGAGAAGAGATTACAGAGGATTTTGCGAAAATGGGTGTCGCATAGGATACTCCATTAACAATTTCAACAGAAACCCTCGCGTATTCTTCAATGCCGTAAGATGAAGGGATATTGGTTGTGAGTAAGCTTGCGATCCCCTTTTTATCCTGCATCGGCTCTCCTTTCAGTCTTTGGAGTATAGGGAGTACAAATTTAATTGCAGCCATAATACATGAGTTTGGATGACCGGGCAGCCCGAATATGGGTTTGTCCCATAATTTCCCGAATATGATGGGCTTTCCCGGTTTTATGTTTACACCGTGGAATAGTATGCTGCCGCCAAGCTTTTCGATAACATCTGTAATATAATCACGTTCTCCCTTGGAGCTTCCTCCTGAGATCAGGATCGTATCGTACTTTTGTGCGGACAGGAGCTTTTCCGTTATTTCCTTTACGCTGTCCCTTGCAATACCCTTAAAGGTAATGTTAAAGCCTTCTTTTCTTAACAAGCTTGAGACAGTATACCTGTTTATATCCCTTATTTTGCCGGGAGGAGGCGTTTCATCTATTGCCGTAATCTCGTCCCCTGAAGATATAACTGCCACCTCAGGGCTTTTGAAAACCGGAACTCTTGCGATACCGAGTGCTGACAGAATGCCGAGATCAAAGGGAGAAAGTTTTCTCCCCTTTCTGAGAACCATATCGCCCCTTGCGATATCCTCTCCCCTGAAACAGATATTTTCTCCTTTATGGATTGTTTTTGTAATCTCAACTGCATCAGGCAGCCGTCTTACATGTTCTTCCATGACGATGCCGTCAGAGCCGTCAGGAATCATTGCACCGGTGCTTATACCTGCGCACTGTCCTTCTTCAAGAACAATGTCCGTTTCCTTTCCGATATCTACCCTGCCGTTAACTGTTAAAAAGAGGGGAGATGTTTCCTTCGCTCCGTATGTGTCTTTTGCCAGAACGGCAAATCCGTCTACCAGTGATTTGGAAAAAGGAGGGATATCCTCTCCGGAAACAATATCTTCTGCCAGTACAAGGTTAAGGGCATCCTCGATATCAACTGTTTCCATGATCAAGGTTATTGGAAAAGCATGAATGATATCAAGAGCTGCTTTTGGTGTTATTGATTTCAGAAATTCCATGTCGCCATATACTATAGCTGATTTGAGCGGGTAAGTCAAAAAGGGCGATAGGAAAAAACTGTACCGATTGTTTCTGTCTGCAAACAGGCCTATTGCAAAAGAAATGTTTCCAAAGAGCCCTGTTTGCCCGGAGTGTGTTCAAGGATTTCCTGAAGGTCAACCAAGCCTTTTTTATATAATGCGAGAAAACAATCGTTTAATGTTACCATACCTTCTTTCCTCAAATCTTCCATTGCTGAAAATATCTGATTCAGCTTGTCTTCCCTGATGAGATTCTGTATCGTTTGATTTATGGGCATGACTTCGCAGGCGCATACAAAACCATGTTTATCTATTCTTCTTATAAGTCTTTGTGAAATAACGCCCCTTAAGGTATGAGATATCTGTATTCTCACCTGCTTTTTCTCGCTTTCCGTAAAATAATCAATAATTTTATTTATGCTTTGAACCACATTCCATGTTCGTAATGTAAAGAAAACGAGATGACCTGTTTCGGCTGCTTCGAGAAGCATTTTTACGGACTCTTTGTCTTTTATGCCGTCAACAACGATAACTCCCGGGCTTTGTCTTAAAATATGGCGCAAAGCATCGGCAAAGGAAAGAGTATCCTCTTTGACCTCTCTTTGGGAAATGACGCATTTATTCGGTTTGTAAACGTACTCAATAGGATCTTCTATTGTCACAATGTGTGTAGGCATTTCATTATTGATTATGTTAACCATAGCAGCAACTGTTGTCGATTTTCCGCTCTTGGCAGGGCCGATTACCAGCACCAGACCGCTCCGTTTTTTTGCGAATTCTTTTAAGGTGTCGGGTAGATGCAGCGCCTCTAATGTGGGTATGTTTAAAGGAATCATCCTTATAGTAAAAGCTACGGAATTTCTCTGGAAATAGGCATTGACCCTAAACCTTGCCTTACCTTCCAACTCATATGCGAAATCAAGCTCTTTTTCATTAAAGAACTTCTGTTTTCTGTCATCATCCTCAACAACTTCATCCAGGAATATTTTCAGATCATTTCTGGTCATTGATTTGTTGTCGTAAAAGCTTAAATTTCCGTTAATGATAAAGGAAGGCGGATTTCCTTCTATAAGGTGGAGATCGGAAGCATTTTTTTCAATCATTGCATTTAATATGTCTTTAACATTCATGTTCCCCTCTTGCCTTATAATATATCAAAACAAACTATTTTTATGCAACGTTATAATTATTAATGAGCTATCTGTCCGTATTATTGTAGTTCACGGCGCAGTTTCTGTTTGCGTCTGTTACATTTGCCTGTGTGTAAGTAATTGACGGAACTGCCGCGGGCGCTGTGCATGATGCATCGGTAAAACCGTTAACGCTTCCTCCCGGACCGATGCTTGATATAAAGGTGTTATTGGGAATAAGACCGCATCCTATGCCGTTAACGCGGAAATAACCGGCAATGCCAAGGTTATTCCATATTTCATAGGCTGAACATCGTCCGCATGACAGCTTTGTTTGGAGTTCAGGCAATGTTACCCACTTGACGATATCGTCGTATTCATCGGTGGCGCGGGTGAAATCACCTGCGTAGTTATCAACTGCTATTGCCGTGACATATGTGTTTATTATTGTTGCCGCCCCAACAGCCTGATTTCCCGCAGTCTGATTATTGAAATTTGCGCTGCCGCTGAGGATAATAAATGCCACATTATTCACGGTATTGGATGTTGAACAGGCGGCATCATTGCATATTCTTAATGTTATATTCGTAGTCGTTCTGTCGCATAGGGATGTAGTGAGATTATTATCAAAAATATACTGAATAGGATTGTTCCAGGCATCATTCCGGGCACGCACTGTATTTGGAAACTGGGCAAGATTAGGGAGCCTGTTATTGGTTGCGGCATACCCTATAACGCCTTCTATTGCGGCACTTATATGTTCTTTTGTCTCCGTTGTTTTCATTCGTATTGTTAAGGGACCGATCATGCCGGCCCCTATGCTGAGAAGAATACCCAGGATAACCATTACTATCGCAAGTTCAATAAGGGTAAAACCCTGCCGGTTAAGCAATGAGCATTGAATAAAAGGTTTTAAGTTAATCAGTGTTTTCAGACATTCCCTTTTCATAAAGGTAATCTTATTATATCACCAGAAGGAAAAATTGCGTTAAAAAAACATACAGGGAGGAAAATCCTCCCTGTATGTTCAGGGTCAAAAAAAACCAGAACAATGTTAAAGTTTGAAAAAAAGCGATATTGGAGCTGTTGAACCGGCAGTGTAAGCAGCAAGAGCACGAATTGAGCCTGTAGTGCCCACGCCGTCATCATATTGTGTATCAAGTTGCTGTGCCACATCTGAGGGAATCCGTGAAAAACCGATCCAGTTTACCGTTAAAGCGGATACCGCAACGTTTGCCACGCCCACAGTTCCGCCATAGGCATTCGTGGCGTTGGTGCCGTCAAGGGGCCCGGAGAGGATATTTGAACGTCTCATATGATCCCACATTCCGCATGTCTCCGATGCAGTAGCTGCTGCACAGGTAAACATGGTGCCGGGCGCGGCATCGGTTCCGGTTGCGCCGCCGTCTATCAGCCCATTCCCATTCCCGGCAGTGTAGTAAGTCGGAGGATTCCACCGTGTCGCAATACCTGCGGCGTTGTCATCTCCAGGAAATTTGCCGAATTTGTCATAATATGTATAAATAGCTGCCACTATCTCTTTCTGTTGAGCATATAATCTTTTAACCTTTGCGTTGTTGATCATCTCCTGTCCTTTAAGCACTGCTCCCAGCATGATTCCGATGATAACCAGCACTATAGCCAATTCAACGAGAGTAAAGCCTTTTTGATTTTTTAACTTTCTAAGCATTTCCATATACAAGCCTCCAGATTTATTATTAAGCACTTTTACATTATCATCATAAAAGATTATTAATCAAGATGTAGAATTATTTTACATATGTACAGATATCAGCAGGCCCTGTTATTTATAAGGGACTATTACTTCGAATTCAACACCGTTTTCGATATTCCTCGGGGTGATTTCCCCCCCTATAGATAGAGCCATGCTTTTTGCTTGGAAAAGTCCTATGCCCAATCCATCCTTCTTTGTTGTGTAAAATGGTTCAAAAATTCTTTCAATAAGTTCAATATGGCTTCCCGTATCATAGAAAATAATTTTTACATGTGTTCCCGTGTTACTGATAGTAATGACGGATTTTACGTTATTTTCTTGCAAGGACTTGTCGTACACGTTTTTCAAAATATTGCTGAAAATAGCAGAAATCAGGTATTCTTCCATAAATATTGAAGCATTGCCGCGAATCTCATAGGGAAGTTTATGCATGCTTGCAAGCGTTTCAATCAACTCCTTTATGTCTATTTTTATTTTCTGACTATCAGGATAACTCTTTTCTTTCCCTGTTCCCAACATGTCCAATATTTTGTTAGCCCTCAAAGACAACAGCGGCACGGATTTTTTTAAAATATTGATGAGCTTTGATTCCCTCTCAGGATTATCCGCATGTTCCAGGTTATAAGATAGCGTTTGCGCAAACTGGGCGATGTTTTTTACGTCATGTATTATAAAGGTTTGCAATTTGGAAAAGTTATAGAATGCTTCGTTAATGGCCTTTATTTTAATTAAAATGTCCGTTTCAACAAGAATGAGGATAATTTGAAAAACAATTGAGTTGATATATCTATTCTCACCGCTTGCTGATTTGGGTATAAAACCAATGTTGATAACATAATCTGCTCGTTCAATGCTCTGTTGAACTACAGGCTTATTACTGCTGGTTTTTTTTTCAAAATGAATCCCGAGATATGCAATCTCGTAGAAAATATCTTCTATATTTGCATTTATTAATAGATTCTGCGCATTGAGCAGAAATTGATGCAAATCATGGTTGCATGTTTCGTTCATATGTATAAGCGACAAGACTGTCTTGGAAGCGCGATTTGTTAAAAGCCTGAGATAAGCAAGAATACAGATGATTATTACGCCAACAGAGATCAAGAACAGATATGCCGTTTCAATAAGTTTAATCGTCATATTCGTTTCGTTTAAATCCGAACTTTTTGATAAAATAATAGAGGCTTTCCCTTTTAATGCCCAGAATTTTTGCGGATTGGTAGACGTTAAAATTTGTGTCTTTTAATACCTTTAAAACAATATTTTTTTCCGCTTCTTCTCTAGCGGGCTGAAGTCCTTTGCCGACTTCAATGTCAAAGGAAATCTTTTTGATACCTTCTTTATTTATCCTTTCTTCAACATCCTTGAAGAGTAAAGCTCTTTGAATAGAAAAAACAATTTTATCCATATCAACCGGTTTCATAATGTAATCAAAGGCGCCTGATTTTATAGCCTCCAAGGCGGCGTTTTCAGTTTTCTGTCCTGTCAGGATGATGACCTTTGCCGGTAATGTATCGATAATAAAGCGTAAAAGCCTGATGCCCTCATAGGGCGTATTTTCAGAAGGCGGCAGACCAAGGTCCAGGATTACTACTTCGATGCTGTTTTCTTTAAGGATTCTCAGGGCTTCTTCAACATATCCAGCCTCAAAAATATTGAAGGTGACTTCAAGGGAAAAACGCATCTGGGTTCTCAGCAGAATATCATCTTCGACCAGAAGGACATTTTCCATATATTTCCATAGTATGTATAATATTTCTTGCTTTTTAAAGCACTATTTAACTATAATTGGTCAACTCAATGAAATTATTAATTATATACGTAATATTGATGCCTTCGCTCCTTAACGCGTTTTGTTTTGAAGATGCCGGAAAACAATACGGTATTCCTTATCGACTTCTTAAGAGTATTGCCGGAATTGAATCAAATATGAACCCCGGAGCTTTCAATATAAACCGAAACGGCTCCTTTGATGTGGGCCTTATGCAAATCAATTCTTTCTGGATTACAACATGGGGACTGAACAAAGATGAACTAATAACCAATCCGTGCTACAATGTCATGATCGGAGCAAATATTCTGAAAAAGTGTATAGATCGGCACGGTTTTAACTGGGAGGCCGTTGGTTGTTATAACGCGAATAATTTGCAAAAAAAGATGAATTATTCATGGAAAATATTTCATAATTTGCGAAATAGAGAAAAAAATCAGATGATACAACACAAAAGCTGTGAAGCTGAAAGCCCTGCCGGGCCGTTACTTCTTTTCTCTGTGAAAGACAAATATGAGGAATAGGCCCGTAAAATGAGTCTTATCGCAGACCTTCTTTCAAAAATAAAACACCGGAAACAGGAAGGTGGAATTCCGCCTACTCTTGAAAGGACAATTCTCAATGCAAAGAAGGAAAGAAATGTAAAGAAACAGATTGTCATCTTAGGTGGGTTAGCCTTGTTTATGGTTTTCGCCGGGCTTGGCATTGTTTATTATACAAATGTCGTAGTGGAGCCTTCATTGATGTCCAGGACAGTCAAGGCAAATATTCAACCTGCTTTGCAGCCGCAAATAATCGAACCGAAGCAGTCGGAGACATCTCGCGTATCAGTCGATAAAGTTGTTGAGAACAAGGCGGGGAATTCTGTCGAGAATCCGACAGGAAAGTCTGAAGAAAAGATGTATAAAAAGACGGCAAAGGCTGATCCTCCTCAACCTATACAAAGAGAAGGCAGAAGCGATTTTATAGGTAAAAAGGCATACCTGAATTCACAAAACATGACAAAGCAGGATGAAGAAGCAGCTAAAAAACCAAGAGATTCAGCAGTATCACAAAAAACAGAAAAGGATGGATTTCTTTATACGGCAAAAAATTATGAGGCCGACAAAAACTATCAGCAGGCGCTGAACTATTATAAAAAAGCCCTTGAAATTGATAAGCGGAATTATGTGATTATGAATAACATTGCAGGCCTTTTGATAAATATGGGTTTATATGAAGAAGCAATAAAGTACTCTCAGGATGTCCTGAATATCAATAAAAACTATGTACCTTCCATTGTAAATATCGGTATATCATATGTTCAGTCGGGCAGTCACGATAAAGGGAAAGCATATTTTTTAAAAGCCCTATCCCTGGAGCCATCGAATAAAAACGTTCTTTTAAATCTTGCGCTTCTTTATGAAAAAGATAAAGACTATGATGAAGCCAATAAACTGTATTCAAGTCTTTATAAAATGGAAGATATTCGAGGATACCTGGGTATCGCAAGAATTGCCGAGGGCACAAACAGGCCCGATGATGCAAAAAAGGTCTATAGAGAAATTCTTACTCTTAACAATGTAGATGCTAAAACAAAAAAAAATATATCAGAAAGGCTGTCAAGCCTTGGAAACAAATGATTTCCCTTTTTTATTAATGTGTTTCTCCGGTTTTTATTGTGATGGCTCCTCCTATTATCCATCCGTCATTGCCGTCCTGCATCTTAACCTTATACCATTTTTCTCCGCTTTCAAGTATATGCTCTTCAATTACTTCAAGAAGCGTTCCTTTTTGTATTCCCGAAACCCGGGCGAAGTCCGTTGACGGACCTTTCCGCAAATTTGCATCAACAACAGTAATAATACGTTTTTGTGGTTTTTTAATAGATGCTTCCTGCAGGGTTTCTGGGGCAGGCGTTGTTTTAATAAGGGCTTCCTCTTTTGTAGGAACCTGTGTTATCTCTTTAGCTGTTGCCGCTTCTTTAACGGGAATTTCCTGTTTTTTAGCCAGGAGACTATTGATATTAACAACAACGCCGAATGCTATCAGTGTTAGAATAATCAGAATTGAACCTATTAAAGCATATCTCAGAATATTGACCTTTCTTTTATCATCTGTATCACCATATGAAAGGTGCTTTTTGGCGTATTCAACATGGTTCTTCTTTATAAAATTAGTGCCTTCAATATAGGCAGCCATCAATGATCTTGAAGACAGAAGGTTTATCAAACGGGGAGTGCCTTTTGAGATTTTATAGATCAGTTTTATTGCGTCATCTTCAAATACTACAGAACCTTTGCCTGCTTTTCTGAGCCGGAAATTAATGTAATCCTGTGTCTCAACGGCATTCAGAGGGTTCAATGTTGCCTTTACTGCTATCCTTTGATTCAATTGCTTTAAGTTTTCACATAAGAGCCTTCTCTTTAATTCCGGCTGTCCTACCAGCATAATTTGCAGCAGCTTTTCTTTCTCTGTCTCAAGATTTGAAAGAAGCCTTAATTCTTCAAGCGTTTCGTAAGGGAGATTCTGCGCTTCGTCAACAACTATAATAACCCTTCGGTCAGACAAGGAACGTTCTATGAGAATATCCCTGAATGCTTTAATCATTTCATTCTTGTTGTTTGAGCTTATATGGACATTCAAATCCTCCAGCACTGCCTGCAAAAATTCTTCAGGTGACAGGCGCGGCGTCATTATCAACGCTATCTCTGCCTTGTCTTTCCATTTATCGATAAATACCCTTAAAATGGTTGTTTTGCCTGTCCCCGGCTCACCAACAATAAGGGAAAAACCTTCCTTTTGTTCTATTACATAGTCCAGCGAAAAGAGTACATCGTTATGTTCCTGTGAAGGGTAGAAAAAATGAGAATCGGGTGTAAGTCTGAAGGGATCTTCATTAAGATTAAAAAAGGATAAATAGTCCATAATTTTCAGATATTATTTAACTTTTGCTACCAAATCGTAAATAGGCAGCAAAATTGCCATAATCATACAAGCAAAGACAATGCCAACGATGGTCATCATCACCGGCTCTATCATTTTGCCCAATTTTTCAGATACATCGTCCAGTTTCTTAAAGTAAAAATCGGAAAGAAAGGCAAACTGATCATCAAGGTTGCCGCTCGATTCGCCTGCATCAATCATTCTTGCTACCATCTTAGGGAAAATGCTATGCTCCTTAATTGCATCTGAAATCCTGCTGCCAGTCAATATTTTTTCTTGTATATTTATGATTGCCCTCCTGAACACTTCAGAGCCTACTGAATTTGAAACAATGGCAAGTGATTTGTCAATGGTTATACCGGCAACCACCATGATCTTCATCTGTTCCGCGAAAGAAGCGAGGTATTTATTGTACGCAAAGAGTTTTACTATGGGCAGTTTCAATTTTATCAGATCAAGGTAATATCGCCCATTCTCCTTCTTTTTCAATAGTCTTATGCTCGCAATAATAACTATCGGTATCAAAGGCAAAACATACCATCTTGCTTGAAAAAGATTGCTCATAAAAAACAATATTCTTGTCATTAATGGGAGCTTTACCCCCATCTCCCCGATAACGGAAAGAAGTTTCGGCAGTACATAGATGATCCAAAAAAGCAAGGCGCCGCCTGTTGTGACAAGAACAAAAATCGGGTACATGAGGGCGCGTTTTATCGTATCGCTGAGATCCTCTATTCTCTGGAGGTGTTCGGCAACGTCCATAAGGCTCAGTTCAATGCGTCCCGTTTCTTCCCCTATTTTTGCCATTCTTATGAGGATATCGGGAAAAATGCGTGAATTTGCATTGAATGCGTCCGATAAGGTTGAGCCTGACTCGATCCTTTGCTTCATATCATATATTGCGTTTTTAAGAGATTTTTTTTCCGCTGCCTGCCCTAAATCATCGAGGGCATCAAGAATGGGTATTCCTGCTTTCAGTATTATGCCTATGCTTCTTACAAACTCGATGACATCACGTCTCTTTGCCTGCCCGGAAAGAGCGCCGATATTTAATGCCGACAAAAAACTGCTTGTTTTTCTAATGCTGAGTATACTTAAGTCTTTAGACACAAGATTTTTTTGGGCGTAGTCGATGTTTTCTGCTTCTATAGCGCCCCTAATCAATGAACCGTCGATGCTGATCCCTTTATAGGCAAACATAACCATGTATATCAGCCGGCAACCCTCAGCGCCTCTTCAACAGTTGTAAGGCCCTGTGATGCCTTTATAATGGCGTCTTCTTTCAATAACCGCATTCCGTTCTTCATAGCGCTTTCCTTCATGTTTGTAATGGAAGCGCCTGAATATATCAATTCCCTCATCTCGTCATTGACGGCAAGAACTTCACCGACAATCATTCTTCCTAAATACCCTGTCATGTTGCATCTCGGACAACCATTGCCTTTAAAGCCGGTGTTAGAGGTGATTCCATATTCTTTTAGAATAGATGTCTCATATTCGCTTAAATCGTATTCTGTTTTACAGTAGCTGCATGTTGTCCGTACAAGTCTCTGTGCAACAATGCCGAGGATCGATGCAGAGAGCATATACCTGTCCACATCAAGATCAATAAGCCTTGGAACTGCTGTCACCGCGTCATTTGTGTGAAGCGTGCTGATGACAAGGTGTCCTGTTATGGAAGCTCTTACCGCAATTTTTGCTGTTTCTTCGTCCCTTATCTCACCGAGAAGGACAACATCAGGGTCCTGTCTCATAAAATTTCTGCCTGCAAGAGCAAAAGTATAGCCTGCCTTTTCATTGACTTGAGTTTGTTTTACAAAACTGAGTTTATATTCCACGGGGTCTTCGACGGTAAGCACATTTTTTTCAAGTATATTTATTTCTCTCAGCGCCGCATACAGTGTTGTAGTTTTACCGCTTCCCGTAGGACCTGTAATCAATATTATTCCATAGGGTTTCTGAAACATCTTTTTTACTCTTTCCGTATTGAGATGATCAAAGCCCAGTTTTTCAAGCCTGAGAAAGGATGCCTTGCCGGTTAATATCCTCATAACGACATTTTCGCCGTAAATAGTCGGGACAGTGGATATACGGATATCATATCCCCTGCTTAAGAAATTAAAGGTAAATGATCCATCCTGAGGCAGCCTTGTCTCGGCAATGTTAAGCTGCGAAATTATCTTTATCCTTGATACAATGCCGGAATGCACAACTTTCGGTAAGCAGTGCGCGTATTGTAAAACACCATCTATTCTGAAAAAAATCTGCAAAACATCATCGGCAGGATTAATATGGATGTCGGTGGTATTCTTGCGTATTCCATCCATAATAATTATATCGGTCAGTGATACGACATCATTGCCGCCTATGGTTCCGGATGTCCGGACACCTTGAATGATTTTGTCAATACTCTCCTGAACCGGATTATCCAGAAAGAAATAGGACCTGTCCATGGCTTCGTTATAGGCATCTCTATCAACAAGGTAGATCCTGGGCTGACTTTTTGTTATTCTTGTCACAGCATCTATTGCTTGAATGTTACCGGGTTTTGTTATGCCGATATTAAGTCTGCTGCCTTCTTTTTCTAAAGGGATGAATTCAGCTTTTTCAGCCATTTCTTTCGGAATGGTCCGTAAAGCATCTTCTGAAACATAGTAGCTGCTGAGATCAAAAAATTCTATCCCCGATTGTTCCGCAAGTATTTGAGCTCTTTCTTTGTATGATATAAACCCCAGTTTTACAAGTACATCCCCGAGAAGATCCCCGGTAACCCTCTGATGAATCAGTGAAATTTCAAGTTGTTTGTTATTTATCAGACCCTTTTCTATGAGTATATCGCCAAGCTTTAATATTGCCATAATTACCGTATTCCTTTTCTTTTCATTTTCCCACCAGGAATGGTTGAATTAAAACTACAAGCTCATTCTTAGCGTCCTGTTTATTTCTGCTTTTAAAGAAATATCCCATTAAAGGAATGTTCCCCAGAAAAGGCACCTGGTCATCCTGTACGCTTTCCAGCTTTTCTATCAAACCTCCAATGATGATTGTCTGGCCGTTCGTTACCTTTACGGTAGTGCTCATTTCCTTAAGATCGACAGTGGGAAGGGATATCTGCGTCTGATTTCCCACTCCGCCGACATTTTTGTCCTTTAATTCAATGAGTTTGGATATGATTGGTGCAACTGTTAGGGAAATTTCTCCATGCTCGTTTATATAGGGAACAATGCCTATGAGAATCCCTGAGAGTATGCTGCTTGTTTGAACGGAATATGTGGTAATAGGCGTTATCCCGCCGGTAGTAGTAGAGTCAACCTTGGAAATAAAGGAGGTGTTCCTTCCAACGCTCAAAAGGGCGGTTTGGCCATTCATGATATTTATTCTCGGATTTGAAAGAAGCCTCACCTCTCCCTGTGTTTCCAGAGCCTGAAGAACAGGGGCAAAACGATGGTCGGTAACGGCAATTCTCATCAAAGGTCCTGAGGCAGGCACAACTGAAGCAAAGTTTGTTGTGATCAGGTTAACATCACTGGTTATATAATTCCAGTCAATGCCAAGTTTAAAGTTGTCGTTAAGCTGAACTTCAACAATCTTTGCTTCAACTAAAACCTGTCTTCCTATTATTGTTCGCAGATTGTTGATATACATCTCCACTTTATCAATATTATTTTTTGTGGCAGTTAAGATTATTGACCCCGCGAGTCTGTTCACGGTAAAAGATTGCTGCACAGAGGTTCCCGACTCTTTTGAACCGAGAATGTTTGATATGGACTTTTCAATTGTCTCCCAGAATTTGAAAGCCGTGTCGTCACTTTTTATTGACTGGGTTATGCTCCCTTTTACCCCTGTCGCCCCACCGCCTCCGGAAGACCCGCCGCCTGAAGATGTTGCGCCTGCGAGCATGTCGCCACCTAAGTCAATGGAGTATTTTTGCTCAAGGGCGGGATGGCCCAGTTCAAACATGCGGGTATCGACAGCCTTTACGAAAAGCATGTTCTCTTTAAATGTATAAAAGTAGTCAACAGAATTAAATATTGTTTTAAGGGCGTTTTCTGCAGTTACATTTTTCAATGTAATGTTTACCGGTGTTTCAGGATCAACCCCTTTATCCATGACTATGTTGAGGCTTGTTGCCTCTGCGATTACATGAAGAACATCTCTCAGGGGAGTGTTTCTTGCTGAAATATTTACAATCCGTGTTTTCAGGGGTGTTATATCTTCAGCGGCAGGGACAAAATCAGGTATTTTTAAAGAAGAAGGTTTTTCAATTTTCGTTTCTTTAAATTCTTCCGGAATTTTAATTTCTCTTTTTATATCGACCCTTGTTTGATGCTGTGATGCAGCGCAGGAGACAAAAAATGGTAAAATAATAATCAACAATAAAATTAAGATAATGCCCTTATATCTTATTTGGCATTTAACCATTTTTTCATATCCTCAATCTGTTTCAGCGTTTTGTTATTACCGGCATTGATTATTTTTTCAATATTTTCATCAATAACGGATGGTTTATTTTTTTCTTCAGGCTGAGTTTTTTTAGCAGCTTCTTTTTTTTGGGAAATCCTGCCTTCTGCCTGCTCAATGAAAAGCCATTTGTCTGTCATGTTTTCTCTTAGAAGAACCTTATCGCTGTTAATTTTTAAGACTCTGTCACGCCCTATCAAATCACCTTCTTTTACCACCTGATTATTTATAATCGCAATTCTTTGTCCATCTTTAACAAAAATCATTGATACATTCTTTTTTTCAATTGCTTTTTCATGGAGGACTTCGGAAAGTGAGATATCCGGAAAACTCTTTCTTAGCCCCGGTATATTATCGAGAGGCATTTTTAAGCCTACTGCAATAATTTGTTCTCTCTGTGCAATTGCGGTTTTTTCATAGAAAAACCCGGCGATTTCTTTTTCCCTTGATAATAAAAAAGGTTTAAATACCACCCTCTTCGTACCCTCATAAAAGGCAAAAATTACAAAAAATGACAATATAATCAGTATAATCAAATTTTTATAGACATTCAATTTATTATTTACCGCCTCTTCGGATTTCTGCGTTTATGGCATTGGAATCAGTTTTCGGTATGTTTAAATCCCCCTTTATTTCATAAACAAATGAATCTTCGCCTTTGGAGCCTGTCATTCCCGTTATAACAAGACTGTCTATAGTAAAAAAGGGAAAACTCATTGATTGAAGATTTCCGGTGCTATCAAAAAAAAGCTTATAATCAGTGATCGTACCTGAAATTATTATCGGTAAATGAAGTTCGCTTCCCTTGTCTTCGATGGTTCCCATGGTTACCTGTGCTTTTCCGACAACGGTTTTTAGCGTGTCGAGTCCGCTATAAATATACTTGATTGATGGTTCTTCCAGTATGCCCGGGGGTATAATTTTTCCGATATCATAAAGAGAATTATTGATATCCTTTACAGTGTCTCTAACCTTTACAAGGTTTATTTTCAGCGTATACAATTTATTCAATGTTGATTCAAGAGAGGTAGTGTAATTGTTTAAGATTACAGAAGATGATAAGATTATTAAAAACAAAATCAATGCCGAAATATAACCGAGGAAATAATGTTTTAAAAGTTTTTGTACAAAAACATGGTCTTCTATGTTTTCCATTTTACCTCAATTGAAAAAGTCATTTCTTTTACGTCGATGCCTTGCTTTGTAATATCCATATTTTTGGTGTTTTTTATCACATTGATTAATATTCGATAATTTGCGTCCATATCGGCAAAGCTGTTTGCAAGAACAACGCCTCGAAGGTGGATTGTCAGCGTGTTATCCTGCATATTCATTTGAATGGAATTTATTTTAATATTTTGCATGGGGAGAAAACTGAATGCAGCAAGCGCTTTTTGAAAATCAGGTGAAGTATTCGCCTTATTCATATAAGTTACAAGCGGCATGATTTTCTGGAATTCTTTTTTAATGCCCTCATATTCTATGAAAGCAGGTTCTTTTTCAGAAATCTCTTTTCTTAAGTTATGTATTTTAGTTTTAAAATCCGGAATCTGGGAAGCTGTCAGGGCGATTCTGCCTGCTCCGATAAGGGAAAACAATAAAAGAAATGATGTTGACCATATAAGAACTGTTTTTTGTGTTTTCAATGATTGATATGCCGGAGGGAGAAGACTGTATTGCCTGATATTTTTATGCGCAAAAATAGCCGATAAGGGCACTATATATTCTGCAATGCTGTCGGTAAAATCAATAAATTGTGATGGGTATTTGATATTTATAGACGGCACTATAATGCCGGGAATTGATTCGTAACTGCACCCTGTTGTTCCGATAAAAATTACTTTGGAAGGGCTGAGCCGGAGTGTCTGGCGGCAGTAGTTAATTGACATATTGATATTGTCAATATCAGGTTCATTGATGCCGGGCTGGTCTGATTGGGTAATGCGGACAAAATATGTTTTGCCGCCTTTCAAGAGAAATAATGTCTTGTTATTGCCTGTATCGAGAACGCAGAGCAGGATTTCATCGGGCGGAATATCTGATGAGGAAATAAGGTTTGACAGAGTGAACACGCTTGGATACAAAGCGATAACTGTTTTATTGTATCTGCTGAATTTTTCAATAATTGCTCGTATTTCTTCGTAATCCACTGCGAAAACGAATGTATCCTTTACGTTCCTCCCCTCATGCTGTGTTTCGCCGAGCACGTAATGAAGAAAAGAGAATTCTTTAACTTCAGTGTAGCTTTTTCTTAATTCCATTTCGGCCAGTTTCTGAAGATATTTATCCTGAGCAGGAGGGAGGGGAAGTGAATCCTGGTAGAATGTCTGGAAAGTTGAGGCAACGATAAAATATCTTTCCCTGGTGGTTTTTAGAAAGTTATCAAGTTCGAGATCGTTAAGAGTATGTGTCTTGTTTATGATATAATGCCCTTCTTGAAATGTCACGTAAGCTATCTTTGCCAATCCTTCTTCAAGGCTTATTGCAACGAATTTTTTCTGCTTGTTTTTAAAGAGATTCATAGGCATTAATTGGATTGTATCTCATACATAAGACCTTTGTATACAATTGAATTTTTCTTAAGTTTAAATATATTTAAAAATATCAAGTCATGTCAATGGTTATTTTAGAAGGTTTCTACACCGTCTTTCCCTGCGCTAAGAAACTTGATTATCCCTTGCCCCGCCGTGAAAGGACTTTATGGTCAAGCTCAGTTCCTTCATCTGATTTTCATCGAGAATATTATCGATCATGGTTTCTGCAGAACCGATAAGCATGGCGTTAGCTTTGCCGCAAAAGTTTTCTGAAATGAGAATTACCGGTTTTTTTATTGAATGGGCATAACCTGCTTCAAAAGCTGTGCCGGTGTCGTCTCCATCTATAAGCGCTACTACAATATCACATTCAGCCAGCAACTGGAGACACTTCTCCATGATTTGTTCACTCATATGAAGTTTTATTCCCATATCATTTTCAACGTTGGGTGTATGATCAAAAGGGTCAATCATGACAATTTCATTTGTCATTCCCATGTGTTCGAAAGCATGATTTATCATTTTGAAAAAAACTCTCTTAAATTCAAGCTGTTTATCGGTAAAACAGGGATGGGCGAAATAGACTTTCATCTGCAATGTGCTCCCCTTAAAGATCCAGGTCTTCTATGAGGCGTATCAAAGCCTCCAGATCAGCTTCTTCAAAGGAAGGGCGAAGAACGTTCGCGGCGCCGCGGTAGAACTGGTATCTGCCGGTTACGGGGTTTTTGCGTATGTTGCCCTTGCAGTAAGAACCTTTTCGTACTTCCATCCACCATCTTCCCGAAGAAGGCTTTTCCACATATTTATATTTTGCCATTGAAGAATCTCCTCCTTCCTGTCATTGTATTACCATAGCATAAACTCACCGGTTATTCTTTATTGACTTATACATTATTGTAAATCCAACGGATATGAGTTCGCACGGAACAGCCGGAGCGTGACAGGACAACCGGCACAGGGGAGTTCTTCGGGGCGAGAATGGAATTCTGATATTACAGGGAGTTTTCCACTTGAAATAACATCCTGAATTTTAGAAACCGGTTTTAGAAGTAATATTGTGTTATACAACGTCGTTATTGACTTCCCGGCTTTTTCAGCGATGGTTAAAACTGTTGTAACCGTTTCCTCGGATAAAAAATCAGGTTTCCTATTGTACTTCACTAACTCACTCATTGCCCCATCCGGATTGTACCCCTGATCAGGATGTTTATCTATGAATAACGCGGTTTGTTTGCATTTATGTAGCTTAAGAGAGTGTAGATTAACTTGGCGGCGAGAAAATCCGGGGCTTTAGCGTCTGACGGGCAAAGTTCGACGACATCGAATCCGACTATTTGTTTTGATTTTGAAAGGGAATAGAGGAGTTTTGTAACCTGATACCAGCTTAGACCGCCAGGTTCGGGAGTCCCCGTTGACGGCATAATGCCCGGATCGAATACATCAAGATCGATTGTGATGTATACATGATCCGTTAGCAATGAAACCGCTTTATTTATCCACTTGTAAGAATCATGTATGTTATGCGCGAAAAACATCCTTTTATTATCAATGCCGGGGTGCTCAGAGATATCCATGCTCCGTATACCCACAGAGACAATGTTTCCAACAAACTCTCTTATACGGGCTATAACGCAGGCATGATTGTAGGGGCTTTCTTCATATGAGTCGCGTGAATCAGCGTGAGCGTCAAGATGTAACACGCTTAGATCCTTATAGCGTTCGGAATATGCTTTAATTGGACCTATAGAAACAGAGTGGTCACCGCCGAGGGATGCTACAAATTTGTTGTCATTAAGGTATTTAGAGACTGCTGCGTCGGTTTTATTTATCAAAGCAGAAGAGGATTCCGAATGGATTGATTCGGCAGTAAAAATACCCTTCTTAAAAACCTCAGTATCGGTTTCTATGTCATATAATTCGAGATATTCTGAGGCCTCAATTATCGCATCAGGACCTTTGTCGGCGCCCTTGAGCCATGTACTTGTCTTATCAAAGGGTATGGGAAGTATGACGATTGATGCGCTTTCATAAATATTGTCTTTGTCGGGCAATCCGCAGAAATTAAAGTGAGGCTTTGACATTTAGTCTATAATAAAAACTGCCGTTGCCAATACCGTAGTCCAGAGACCGTCTTTGTTCCCCTCTGCTGACTGGCAGATATTTTTAGTTTTGAATATGTGACCACTTGCTGTGTAAGACTGTTTGCGTTCGTCCCATGCCTGATTCGGGTCAAAAGGGATATCAAGTGTTGTGGCAAGCATTGTAGCCGCAAGGTCTTCCGCGTATTCTCCGGACACAATTGCCTTTTCACCAAAAGCGTGGTGCTCGGAAAGATAACCATACTGGGAGTAATCTGTCGGCCTTGCGAAGCCGATTGCTGCTGAGATAAGACGGTTCGGTTCACAGGTTTCATTCCTGGACATTACACAATAAGTGATCTCGCCGGGGCTGAGAAGTTTCAAACCGGCGGGTTTTGAAACAATCTTGCATTCAGGCGGAAATATGCTTGATACATACACAAGATTACATTTTTCAATACCTGCGTTTCTTAAGGCAACCTCAAAGGATGAAAGCTTATCTTTATGAACACCCACTCCTTTCGTAAAGAAAACATTTTTCGGGGTCATTTTTGTATTCCTCCTCTCCATGCTAATCCCACAAAACTACACCAGCGAATACAGCTCCCATAGCAAAAACTTCATATGTAGCTGAAATAGCCATTATTTCCTTTATTTCCCTGTTTCTCATCTTCATACCCTTTTCGACCATCTTCTTAACCTGTTCTAAAACAATACTCTCTTTTTCCCTTGCAGAATATTCCATGATCAGGCCGGCAAGACCCGGATCTTTTGGTATACCGATTGCCACGGCGGAAGATATGATTTCTCCGGGAACATCACTGTTAATAGACGCGTAAGCAACAGGCACAAGAGCGCCTTGCGGTAATGAAACCGGAGGCGGTTTAATTATCTGGCAGCCCGGAGGGAGAATGCTGCTCATTCTGACAAGATTTGTGTCTCCTACGCCTGAAGCCATAAGAGCGCCATCAAATGCATTTAATAATGAGAATCCTTCAGATGAACCACTAACAAGAAAAAACTTAGTGGGTGTTTTAATTATCACTTGACCACCTCCAAAACTATATACCCGGCGTGTTTACTGGTGATTACCCCGCAGGTCCACACCTTGAAGCTTGCTTCAAAGGGTAAAATATGTTCAACATTCATTATCGGTAACCCGCAACTTTTGCTGCGTGGTTATCCGTTCCTTTGCCCGGGAAATCCATGTTTCTGTATTATTAAAATAGCTATATTTGATGAACTAGTAAAAAAGTCCCAAAACCGTCACTCCGGTGAAAACCGGAGTCCAGAACTACTTGAATTCACTGGATTCCTGCTTTCGCAGGAATGACAAATAAAGAAAACTATGACTTTTTACGAGACCATCATAATTTACTGTCATAAAAAATCTGCAAAAAACAATGTGCTGCATTTTGTGGGCCTCCATAATATTTTTATTACCCTATTGGGTATTAAAAATTAGGAGGTGAAGACACCCACAGAACGTATGCCCTGTTATTCCGCCTATTTGCGATATAATGCTTCCTTGTTGCTTTAAAGTAAAAACATTCGCCTTTCTTTAACTTGTAAGGCTTTCCGCCAAGTACAAGCTCAATGCCTCCCGACAATACAAAACCGAATTCCTCACCTTCATGAGGTTCTTCTTCAGGCGTCTGCTCTCCTATGTCAAGATCAAGCAAAGCAGGGTCCATCATTCTGTTCTGAGCGGCAGGAACGAGTATCTGAAAGTTCTTTACATAATCCCATTCCAACTCAACTCTGTCTTTCAATTTAAAGACAATTTGTTCATCTATCGCTCCATCAAAAAAAGCAGACGGTTTCTCATCAAGGGCGTCAAGGATTCCTATCAGGCTCTCTACAGACAGAGACGTAAGGTTCCTCTCAACCTGGGAGATGAATCCCTTGGTAAGACCTGCCCTGGTAGCAAGCTCCTCCTGTGTAAGAGACTTGGCTTGCCTTAGCATTTTGATTCGTTCGGCTATTCTTGATCCGTCAATATTCATAATAACAGTATAAGCTTACAGAAAGTTTACAGTATTAAACTAAATTATATGTTTTATTGTCAAGTAAATATTTATTTAACTTTCAGGTTTAGTATGCTAAACTCATAAAAAAGGTGATAAATGCTTGGAAAACATGCAGTTATAGAATTTATTAAGAAAAATAATATTGAAAATATATTCCATTTGCCCGGAATTCATACGCTTCCGTTAAACGAAAGTCTAACTAAGCATAATATCAATGTTTTTGTCGGGAGGCATGAAGCAGGTGTTGTATTTATGGCTGACGGATATGCCAGGTCAACGGGTAAAACAGGCTTTGTTCTTGTGACGCCGGGGCCGGGACTGGGGAATACAGTATCGGGGTGCATGGAAGCTTATGGCGATGATATACCGCTATTTATATTGTATATCGACACTAAGAGGAAAGATACAGGCAAGGGTGTGCTCCATGAACTTGTTGAACCGGAAAAAATATTTACGCATTTTACAAAAAAGACTTTTGTTATATCAAATCCGAACGAAATAATCGCAACACTTGATTATGCATATAAAACTGCTGCTTCAGGAAGAAAGGGGCCTGTTGTTGTCTCTGTGCCCTATGATTTCCTCGAAAAAGAAGTTTCTCCAGTGTCGATGATTAAAGATCGGGAATCAGGGAATGGAAGTGAATCAAAGACAAAACAGGAAATGGATTTTGATCTGAGCAGCATTGAAGAAGTTCTCCAAGGGAAGAAACGCCCTGTTATTTTTGGGGGTAAATCTCTGATGTTCAATGAGGTAAGACCTGTGCTCGATGAAATATGCACAGAAGCTTCCATACCATTTTTTACAAGCACAGGCGGCAAAGGGGTAGTGAGGGAAGACAACCTGTACTCCTTCGGAAATTTTATACAGAAGGGCATTGTGCGCGATATAATAGCATCATCGGATATAGTTGTTGCCGTCGGAACAAGACTTCGCGATGCTGATGCGAAAAGAAGAGGGGTAAAGATAGGAGAGCTTATCCATATTGATGTGGATGATAGATGGATCAACAAAAATCATCCTGCAAAATTAAAAATTACAGGCGATGTCGGGCAGGTCTTAAAGGGACTCTGTCAGGCCATTAAAGGGAGGAAATTTGAATGGAACCTGAAAGAAATGAAGGAGACACAAAGGAAAGAATATGAGACATTAGGAAAAACAGCTCCGGGGTTTCGCATGACAGAGCTTATAAGACATGTTATCCCTGAAGACACGGCAATTGTTTGTGATCTTAATTACCCCTCTTACTGGGCAGAGTATTTTTTCCCTGTTTATCATCAAAATGCTTTTCTCATGCCAAGAGGTATATCCCCGATTTTTTACTCTCTGTCTGCAAGCATCGGAGCAAAAATCGGGAGACCTGAGCGTCCCTGCCTGTGTCTTGCAGGTGACGGCAGCCTGCTTCCCACAATAGCGGAGTTGGCAACTATTAAAAAGTATAATATTCCTGTGGTAATTTTTGTTCAGAACAATAACAGCTTTGGAATTCTTGAAGATATTATGACAGAGCGTTACGGCACATCCGGTTCTATGGAACTCAAAAATCCTGATTTTGTTAAAATTGCAGGTTCCTTCCAGATTAAAGCAAAAAAAGTTAAAACTCTTGAAGGGTTAAGAAGGGTGTTTATCCGGGACATTACATGGGATGAACCTTTTCTGATAGAATTTGAATCTCCTGTTCTTCCGCCGCCATGGGATGTATAATTCCAATCCTAAATTAAAGACTGTATAAAATTGTCAAATCTTTATAATGTTATACAGTCTTTCGCCAAGCCCCAGCTTTTCGGCATGATCAAGCTGGATATTCCAGTCTATTGAGGGATAGAGGGCTCTCCATTTATCTTCACCTTTTTTGAGCTGTTTTTTGATTGCGGTATCAGGAATAGACTCTTCAGCATTGACAAGATCGCAGCATGCAGCATCAATAGCTACCGGATCATTTGACGCAAGAATGCCGATATCCCTTACTATCGGGGTATCATTATTAGGGTAACAATCGCATGCAGGGCTTATCTGCATAAGGAAATTCAGGAAAAAGGATGTTTTTTCCTTTCCTTTCAGCGCTCCCCATGCGTGTTCCACCATCTTTTTTTGAAAAATATCAGGAGATTCATTCCACTGCACCATAATTGCATTGTGGGGGCAAACAACTAAACATTCACCGCAGCCAATACATTTGTCTTCATTAATAGATGCTTTTTTCGATGTTACGGAAATAGCGTCTGCCGGACAATATTCAAGACAGAGCTTACAACCTTTGCATGTCTTGAGACTTATTTTAGGAGCTACCGAACTGTGCTGAATCATTTTACCTTCTTTTGTTGCGCAGCCCATACCCAGATTTTTAAGCGCGCCTCCGAAACCGGATAAATCATGGGCCTTAAAATGTGTTACTGCAATCATACAGTCTGCTTCCGCGATCTCTTTAGCAATGTTGACTTCTTTGAGAATTTCACCATTTATCGGAACTTTAATCCCGCTTTTCCCGCGCAATCCGTCTGCAATTATAATGGGACAGCCGGTACATGAGTAGTCAAAACCATTTTCTATGGCAGTTATAATATGTGTGGCAGCATCACTCCGGGAGCCTGTATAAAGAGTGTTTGTATCGGTGAGAAAGGGTTTTGCTCCTGTTTGTTTGATTCTTTCAACAATGGTTCTGAGAAAGACGGGCCTTAAATAGGCTGTATTGCCTTTTTCACCAAAATGTACTTTTATTGCTACATTATCATTCTTTTTAACAGCACTATCGATCCTCAATCTGTTTAATAAATCCTCAATTTTATTGAGGAGATTTCTTTTGGGATTTGTTCTTAAATCTGTAAAATATATTTTTGACACAATGCCTCCATTTCTATCTAACTTATTTTTATTTAACTTATTGAGAAAATTATGTTAGAAATAAGCGGTTTTGTCAACTAAAAGGAGGTTTACTGGATGCCGAACTTTTCCGAGAAGCACAACATGATAAGGATGATCGCAGAAAAGATAGCTAAAGAAAAAATTGCCCCGAGGGCAAAAGAAATAGATGCAACAGGTTCATTTCCATGGGATCTCGTGGATATATACAAAAAACACGGTTTTTTATATCTTATGCTGCCTGAGCGTTTTGGAGGACTTGACGGTGATATTACATCTCTCTGTGTTGTTATTGAAGAGCTCGCAAAGGTTTCAGGCGCGCCGTCATTAATACCACTTGCGCATTGTGTCGGATTGATGCCTGTAATGGTGGCGGCAAATGACGAACAAAAAGAATACATATACAGCAAAATAACAGAACCGGATAAGCTCTATCTTGTAGCCTTTGCTTTGACTGAGCCTGAAGGAGGCTCTGACGCATCGCATATGAGAACAGTAGCAGTTAAAGATGGTGATTACTATTATTTATCCGGAAAGAAATCAATGATAACAAACGGTGCTAATGCGCAATTTTATACCGTTCTTGCATCAACAAACCCAGGCTTGAGGACAAAGGGGATTTCAGCATTTTATCTTGAAAAGGATTGCCCGGGATTTACTATTGGAAAAAGTGAAGACAAGATGGGTATGCGAGGCTCGGATATTACGGAGTTAATATTTGACAATGTAAGACTCACAAAAGATAATTTGCTCGGAAAGGAAGGTGATGGCTGGGACATTGCAATGTCAACGCTCAATCTTTCAAGACCTGCCGTGGGCGCACAGGCCGTTGGTATCGCACAGGGGGCGCTGGATTTTTCATTGGAATACGCCTGGAAGAGAGTTCAGTTCGGACAGAAACTCGCGGATTTTGAAGGTATACAATTTATGGTAGCTGACATGGCAACCGAGGTAGAGGCGGCACGCTGTCTTGTGTATGAAGCTGCCCATTTACTCGATACGAAGGTGTACGAACGGGATAAGATGAGCGCCATAGGCGTGGATAAATTATCTGCAATGGCAAAAGTCTATGCTGCTGATGCTGCCATGAAAGTTACAACCGATGCAGTACAAATTCTCGGAGGATGCGGCTATACGAAAGAATATCCCGTAGAGAGAATGATGAGGGACGCAAAAGCCACACAAATATACGAAGGAACCAATCAGATTCAGAGAGTGGTTATAGCAAGAGATTTATTCAGGAAATTTATGCCGTAAAAAGAAGTTTACTGTTCATATATTTCAACTATGAACAGTAAACCGAAGACCGAATATTTCAATACATTTTTTCTCGATATTCGTCAGGAATCTGAGGTCGTTCCGAATCAGCAGAAGAATCGCTCTGCACTTCCATTTTCTCGATAAATTCGAAAACAGGAATTGCAGGAAGTGTCATAAGCTGTACAGTGCCCCTTGATCCCAATTCAATTGATATCCTTGCAACCGTTTCATTATTGGGCGCTTCAAGTATATTCAGAAAGTCATACTCACCCAAAAGAGCGTATTGAGTAAGGACCTTTGCACCCATTTTCTCAATTTCTTTATCGACTTCCCTGATGCGCTCCGGGTGTCTCTTGATTGTTGCTCTGCCTTCATCAGTGAGCTTACTGAACATAATATAGATAGGCATAATTAGGTTACCCCCAATGTTTTTTCAAAGTATATCCCTCCCGCGCCATAGTGGTCAATACATTTTTTATTCGCTGTTCCTGATGATTCCTCCGCAGACAATGGCGTCATCTTTGTATATCACCACAGATTGCCCCGGTGCTATTGAATATATGGGGTTTTCGAAGTTTACATATAAAAGATCATCTGATATGCTGAATGTGCACAATTCCTCTTTTTGTCTATACCGTATTTTTGCGGAGAAACTGCCGGAAGCAAAGCCGGGCATGTTCATATTAAAAAAATTTCCACTATAAGCTACAAGTTTTTTCTTTTTAAGATGTTCTTTTGGTCCGACAATCAAAGTGTTTCTGTCCGGAATGATCTCCACGATATATAACGGTTCTTTATATGGAATATTCAAACCTCTTCTCTGGCCGATTGTATAAAGGTGAATGCCGTTATGCTTGCCCATGAACACACCGTCAGTATGGTAAATCGGTCCTTCTTTTAACTTTATGTAATTTGACAGAAAGTCTCTATAATCACCCTCAGGGATAAAGCATATATCCTGGCTTTCCTTGACATTCCGGAGATTCCATCCTAATTTGCCCGCATTATCTTTTAAACTGTCCTTTGCGTATGTTCCAATGGGAAAAAGAATATGCTTCAAAGAACTTTCTTTAATGGGGTATAAAAAATAGGATTGATCCTTATTTCTGTCTGTTCCTTTTCTTATTGTGTAGTTACCTGCCGTACTGTCTATAATTGCATAATGGCCGGTGGCTATTTTATCTGCGCCGATGGATAATGCTTTATTGTGGAAAGATAAAAACTTGATATACTTATTACAGAGAATGCATGGATTGGGAGTTCTGCCGGATTTATATTCCTTTAGAAAATTATCTATTACATATTCCTCAAATTCTTTCCTCATATTGATTATATAGTGCGGTATGGAAAGACTGTCTGCTATTTTTTTAGCCCTGTGAATAGTTTCTATTGAACAACACGCCTTCGGATTTTTGGCGCTTTTAATTGTTTCGGGGAGCAGTTGAAAGGTAAATCCTACCACTTTATAGCCCTTCTGTTTGAGGAGATAGGCAGTAAAAGAGCTGTCTATGCCTCCGCTCATAGCAATGAATACTGTTTCCATTACAGATAGAATAGCATATGGCATGGTTGTTTGCAGTAATTACTGAAATTAGTGTTCATTCGGATGCTTTCCTATGGAAACTAATTAAACTGGTATCTCAGGAAATTCATTGAAAGTTTGTATTGTTTATAGTATTATCAAAATTAGGAGGATTCTATAGATGAGCAAAAAATTAAAGTTATCTCTAAGCGTTATTTTCGTTTTCATTTTTGTTCTCGGTTTTCTTATGGGCGCGCAGGGAAAAAAGACTTATGCGACAGGCGCTGACAGCAAGGAACTGTATGAATATTTAAAGACATTTTCGGATGTTATAGACCTGGTAAAGAAAAACTATGTAGACGATGTAAAGGATAAGGATGTTGTTTATGCCGCAATAAAAGGGATTCTCGAATCCCTTGATCCTCATTCCTCCTTCTTGACGCCTGATATGTATAAAGATATGCAGAGTGAAACTAAAGGCGAATTCGGGGGTATAGGTATTGAAATTACCATAAAAGATGGATTTCCCACTGTTATCGCGCCGATAGAAGATACACCGGCATACAAGGCCGGCATGAAGTCAGGAGATCATATTCTCAAGATAGACGGCAAACCGGCACGGAACATGGGTCTTATGGATGTAGTTAAGCTGATAAGAGGCGCCAAGGGCAAGCCTGTTACGCTTACTATTATGAGAGACGGTTTTTCTGCGCCCAGGGATTTTAAAGTGGTGAGGGATGTAATAGTAGTTAAAAGTGTGAAATACAAAATGTTAGAAGATGATTATGGATATGTCCGCATTGCCCAGTTCCAGGAAAAAACAACAAAAGACCTCGACAATGCCATGAAAGAACTGGAAAAGACCAATAAAGATAAACCTCTTAAAGGCATTGTGCTTGACCTGAGAAATAACCCCGGCGGACTCTTGGAACAGGCCGTTGAGGTTTCTGACAAGTTTCTTGCAGATGGTCTTATTGTATATATAGAGGGCAAAAAAAAGGATGAAAATAAAGTAAAATTTTATGCAAACAAGAAAAACGATTACCTGGGCCCTCTTGTAGTACTGGTGAATGATGGAAGCGCAAGCGCGTCTGAGATCGTCTCGGGTGCCTTGCAGGATTACAAAAGGGCTATTGTAGTGGGAACAAAGACCTTTGGAAAAGGTTCTGTACAGACGATTTTCCCGCTTGGTGACGGCTCTGCTGTGAGACTGACGACAGCAAAATATTTTACTCCAAAAGGCAGATCTATACAGGCTGAAGGCATAACACCCGATATTATTGTTGATAATAATGTAACAAAAGGAAAAGAAAAGGCTGTTCCAGTTAAGGAAAAAGATCTGGAAAGGCATATTGAATCGGAAAAGGAAAAGGCAAAACCCGGAGAAAATGGGGATAATAGTAAAAAAATAGCAGGCGAAGACGATTTTCAATTATCTATGGGGCTCCAGATATTAAAAGGCTGGGATGCGCTGCGGGGGAAGTAAAAAGTAAGACAACTAAGATTATAAAGAAATGAAGAGGATGAGAGAAGCTAAGTGATTTTGGTTTCTTTCATCCTCTTTTTGTTATGTATTGTTCGATTGCCTCTGTAAGTCCTTTCATATCGTATCTTATTGCCTCTATGTCAACTTCGATATTGTTCTTTCGCAACGTTTCGGTGGTAATCGGTCCTATGGAAGCGATCAAGGTGTTGCTAAGCGCTTCTCTGCCGTAGATTTTCAAAAAGTTACTTACCGTTGATGAGCTTGTAAATGTGATAATATCAGGTTTTTCTGTCAACAGAGCAGGTGTCCTGGGTAAAACGGTTTTGTAAAGAGGAACAACATCGCATCTGCCGCCCTGATTCTTTATGTAATCTACAATAACATCACGGGCGTCTCTTGCTCTGGGAAGGAGGAATGCATTGCCCTTTACCTTCAAACCTTTCAGCACCTGGATGATTCCTTCAGAAGTGAATTGTTCAGGGATAAGGTCAGGGATAATGCCGATGGTCTTCAAAAATGAAGCGGTAGCATCGCCTATTGGTAAAATTGTTATATTGTGCAAAGCCCTTGCATCCATCCCTGTCTTAAAAAAATTATCAAAAAAAATTGATGCGCCGTTTACGCTTGTGAATATAATGCAGTGGTATTTCCCTATTTTTTTAAATGATCTCAGGAGCGCTTTGTTCGGATAAAGAGGTTCAATCTCGATTGTGGGCATGTAAATTACGCGGGCGCCTTTTTCCATAAGCAGGCTTCCGAATTTTGTCGACTGATGGGGAGGCCTTGTGACAACAATCCTTTTCCCGAAAAGTGGCCTTTTTTCAAACCATTTCAAGTTCTCTCTCAGGCTGACTACATTCCCTACAACAATAATCCCGGGAGGTTTCATGCCCCCCGCTTTTACTAAGATATCAATTTCCTTTAAATTTCCTGAAACAACTTTTTGCTCCGGCAATGTACCCCACTGGATTACGCATGCAGGCGTATGAGGGTCTTTGCCTGCTTTAATTAAATTTTCCTTAATATCGTTAAGATTTTTTATACCCATTAAAAACACAAGCGTGTCACAGCCGTGGGCAAGGGCATCCCATTTTATTGTTGACTCTGTCTTTGAAGCATCTTCATGACCTGTGATAAATGCCACCGAAGAGGCATATTCCCTGTGGGTCAGGGGAATACCGGCATAAGCAGGCGCTGATATGGCAGATGTCACTCCCGGGACGATCTCGAAGTCTATTTTGTGTTCTGCCAGAAACTCTGCTTCCTCGCCTCCTCTGCCGAACATAAAAGGGTCGCCGCCTTTAAGCCTGACAACAAGGTTTTTTTCTTTTGCTTTTTTGACTAACAGCGCGTTGATGTCGGTCTGCGGCAGTTCGTGGCAGGAGGATTGTTTACCGACATAAATAAGCTCCGCGTCCTTTCCGGCAAAACTGAGCAGATCCTTATTTATAAGATAGTCATAGATGATGATGTCGGCCACCTTGATCAATTCAAGGCCTTTTAAGGTAATGAGCTTCGGATCGCCGGGACCTGCGCCTACAAGGTATACTTTACCCATATATCGTCCTTAAGTTTAATCTTGGCGGGAAAATTCTCCCAGCCTGCTGCGAAAATATATTAATTTTTGCCTTTGATGCTCCTTCTGCTTACGACCGGGCAGTTCATTGCATAAGGCAGGAAGCTTATTGCTGTGAGCTTCCTGGAATTATACATTATAATATATACAGGTTCAAACAGTTAATATGCTGGATTATCTTGTTTGAGTGTCAACAACAAACCGCTCATCGCCCCCGTGTCATATCTCCTTCATGGAGGCCGTCTGGAATAAGGAGCGTAGATTTAAGATAATATGGTTATGCTCCTTATTTACATTTGTTTTTAAACATGCTACAAAACTACAAATAATAGTAAAATACCAATAACAACGAGGGTGATAATGTCGGAATTGGTCAGATTCGGGGTGTCATTAGAAAAAACTTTACTTGAAAAGTTTGATAAGTTTATCAAAGAAAGAAACTACACCAACCGTTCCGAAGCGCTCCGGGATTTAATCAGGCAGGAACTGATAAAAAAAGAATGGCTGCAAGGTACGGATGTGGCAGGCACAATTACGCTTGTATATGATCACCACAAGCGGGACCTGCAGAACAAGCTTATTGACATCCAACATGATTATCAAAAGCTGATAATCTCAACACAGCATATTCATCTGGATCATGACAATTGCCTTGAAATTATTGCGGCAAGAGGAAATCCGGCAAATTTGCAAAAACTGGCCGACAGCATAAAGGCAATCAAAGGGGTAAAGCACGGGACATTGAGCATGTCCAGCGTAGGGAAGAACATTGATTGATTATTTTAGCTTTTCTCATTTCAACCGGTTAATTCTCTTTTACTGAAATCCGGCTATCCATTGTCCAATAGATAATTGTACTAAAACTCCCGAAAGTTCTGTTTTCGGATTTATTTGATTTGACCGTCCAATCCGGTTATTTCGTCTTGACACTCTCTGATTTACGGTGTTACAATAATTAAATAAGTAGCACAAATAATTGATTTGGCAAAAATGTATTGTTAAGGCGGTTAAAAACCGCGACAGGGGGTTTGTGATGGCATGGCTGAGTTATGCGATAGACTTTGGTATAATAGGACTGCTTATTCTTCTGTCCGTTATTTCGCTGGCAATTTTTGTGGAACGGTGGTTTTTCCTCAGAAAGGTTGATCCCGTTGGTTATGAGAGGGGCAGGCGTAACCTGGAGATAGAAATTACACAAAAACTGGGAGTAATTGCCTCCATAGGAAGTAACGCGCCTTATATTGGTCTTCTTGGAACCGTGCTGGGTATTATGTTGACTTTCAATACAATAGGCGTCGAAGGTTATGTAAATGCCACGCGCATCATGGCAGGAATTGCCCTCGCGCTTAAGGCTACCGCTATAGGTCTGGTTGTCGCGATACCGTCCATTGTTTTCTACAACACTCTTTTAAGGCGTGTCAAAGTAATTCTTCTGGAGTGGGACGGGCATCATGAATGAGAAAGAATTTGATTATATTAACATGATCCCTTTCATCGATGTAATGCTTGTGCTCCTTACAATAGTGCTGACCACAGGCACTTTTGCAGCTACGGGCATTATACCCGTAGAACTGCCAAGAGTAGCAGGAAAACATGAAGCGGCCACAGTTACGCAGCTTCTGGTGATTGATAAGCAGGGCGCTATATTCTATGAGGGCAAGGCCATTACTCTCCAGGCATTCAAGACGTGTATAGCATCCATGCCGAGACAGACACCCTTTATTATCAGGGCCGATAAGGATATTCCTCTTCAGGGTTTTGTTGAGGTCCTTGATCTTATTAAGACGGCAGGATTCAAAAGAGTGAGTCTTCAGACCGAATGGTTGGGCCAATGAAAAAAAACTGCCTGGGAATAGGCATCTCTGTTATTTTCCATGCTTGCATCGTAACGCTCCTCATGGCAGCTTCATATACCGGGCAGGAGAGACAGGTGAAGGTGGTGGAGATTGATTTTTCTCTCACGAAATATTCTTCATCTTCAGGAGGATATGCGCAGAAAAATGATAAAAGTACAATTGTTAATAAACCGCGGATTCTTAAAACAGAGAAGGCGCCCGGAAAGCAAGCGGAACGGGACAACCTGGCAAACATTCCCGTAAAAGAGCAGACTGAGCCGTCTCCTGTTGCGACTGTTGTTACTGCGTCGGATAACCAAGGCGAAACGGTTATTCATGGGACGCCTGCAACCTATACGAACTATTCCGGGTCAGGTGCATCACTTCATTCTCGCGGCGGTTATGCGGGAGGCGCAGAAGGTGTTGACTCTGGAGGAGGGCGGGGTGCAGGCAGCGGCAGCGGCGAGTTTATCCTTGAAGAAGGCAATGACTACAACCATATACGTGACGCAATCATGAAGAATATTGAATATCCTGAATGGGCAAGAAAGATGGGTTTCGAAGGGAAGACGCTCCTTTCCTTTATTGTGCTGGAAAATGGAACTATAAGCCGGATCAAGGTAGTGAAAAGCTCAGGCTACCGGCTTCTCGACGACAGCGCTAAAGAAGGGGTTGCAAGAACGGTGATATCTAAAAAAGTGCCTTACAGAGTTGTTGTCCATCTCCCGGTCATATACAAGCTGCGGGTTTCATAGGGATATAAAAAGGATATGAATGTGCCTGTTTTAAAAGAAGAAACAGTTGGGAGGCGAATGAAACATATCCGTGACACAGTTATTGGGGAAAACGGCAAATAAAAGAGGGACAGGGCTGACCTTGGCGGGAAAAACCCTGCCCCCCGGTTAAAGAAAGTGATTTATAGTACACCACCCTCTCTTTGTCTATTATAGCAAAGGAGGTGGCAAAAGAAAAGGGGAAGGAGGAAAGTTTAATGAAAGTTGTGCGAAGAATAACAATCGGTTTTATTCTGTCTATTTTTGTAATAACCCTGTCGGTAAGGGCAGAAGAACCTGAGAAAGCAGAAAATAATAAGGAAAAGAAAGAAGCAAAAACAATTTTGGAAGAAATTACTGTAATAGGTGTTCCGTACAACAATCCTGTTACACCGGTTGAGACTCGTTACGGCACCCAGTACAATGTGGTGACAGAAGAACAGATCAAGCAGCAGAATTCCTATGATTTCCTGTCGACTTTGCGTGATGTGCCGGGTGTTATGTTTCAGAGTAAGAACCTTATGGGGAGCCAGACAAGCCATAGCCTTTATATTCGAGGCCGCGGTGCGAGTCACCCCAGTTCTGATATTAATATTCAGTTTGACGGGGTTCCGCGCTATGGAGCATTGTTCGGACAGGTGTTGGGTGACGGTATTGCCGTATCAACAATAGGGGGCATGGAGGTTTACAAAAGCCCGCAGCCGTCTCAATTCGGCAGTGGTTATGCGTCAATTAATATCCTGCCCAAATATCTGACGAAAGAGGGTCAGGAAGTCGTCCTTAATTCCAGTGCAGGCAGTTATTCCACATTTATTGAAAGCCTTTCTGCTGGTATTAAAAGAGGGCCTTTTGATATTTACGCGTCTCAGAGCTGGGCTGAAACAGACGGTGATCGCGATAATTCCCGCGCCAATCAGGCAAATTATTATGCCAATGCCGGTTATCGGATAAACAAAGAATGGAATATCAGATTTCTGGCTAACTACGTAAAAGGCAAAACAGAAGCTCCCATGCCGAATACCACGCCAACGGCAACTAACGGAATAAACTGGCCCGGAGCAGAACGCTACGATACCGAAACTTCATTTACCACATTAACGCTTAATCACCAATACGACAAGTTCAGCGGTTATCTTAAAGGTTACTGGAATCATACGGATTTTGAACTGTTACAGGAATTGAGTAACGGCAAGCGTTATGCGAACGGTACCGGAGGACTCAGGTCTATGCAGGAGGTTAGTCTTTACGGAATCAGAGGCAAAGAAAAACTCAATCTTTGGACAGGAGGAGAAATTCTGATCGGCGCTGATCTTGACATGACCGGTATGAAAAACACACAAAGGACATACAGCGGACAGGCGCCAACCGGAGCGGGAGCAGCCGCCGTCAATGGAGGCCTGGCAAGAAGGGTCTGGGATTTTCCCGATACAACGCTTTTTTCTCCTTATACGGCTATAAGCCATGTATTCGGCAGGCATGAAGGCTTCCATGTTACTCCATCGGCAGGCTTCCGTTATTATAGTCACAGTGAGTTTGAAAATAAGTCGGCAGCTCAGGGGGGTCTGGTGATAGGTTATGGAAATACCGACCTCAACATCAATTATTCCCGTGGAGTAAACTATCCTTCCCCGATAGTTCTGATGAACATGGTGCTTACCAATGCGCCTGTTAATAATCCAAGGAGCGTAAAACCGGAAGTAGTAGACCACTACGAAGCAGGCCTAACCCACAAATGGCCGAAAATAGCTTCTTTGGGAGCAACAGTTTTCAATGACAAAGGAAAAGACCGTTTCCTTGCATATATGGGCGGGAATATCATCCCAGCCCAATTTAACGACTATATCGGCCACTACGAGATTCGCGGGCTGGAACTTACAGGCTCAGTAACACCTCTGAAAAACCTTGAGTTCTTTGCCGGCGCCACATGGCAGGCGGCTGAAACCAAGGGTGGCAACAATATTGAAAATAACCATATGCCTTATACTCCTGGTTTTCAATTTCAGTCCGGAGCCAAGTGGATGTTTTTGGAAAAATACCGGCTGTTCATGGATATGCAGCACTTAAGAAACCTGTATCAGGGCACTGCCGCACGCGGCGGCACTTTTAATCTTCCTCAGCTTACTGCTAAAGATAAACTGGACGATATTACGTTGTTTAATGCCCGGTTGAGCTATAGTTTCAATTATAAACCATTGCATATGAGCGAGTCAGAGGTTTTTGTGGCAGTTAACAACATTTTCAAACAGAATTATGAATATGCCAAGGGCTATCCAATGCCTGGAACAACTTTTTCTGCCGGATTCAGTATGAAGTTCAATTAAGCTTGTTCATTACAAAACGGAAGGGATTGAAGAGGATCGGAATATGCGGATAAAAAAGAAGTTTTTATTTCCTATTGTGGCAATGGCGCTGGTGTGTATTTTCTTCGGATGTTCGAATAAGTCAAAAGAGGGAAAAGCAAAAATCAAGGAAATTATTGTAACATCAGACACTATTTTATCCGGGATAATGACCTTGCTTCTGCCTCCGGATAGCTATTCAGTTGAAGCAATACTGCCGCCAGGACAATGTCCCGGCCACTATGATGTAAAACTGTCGGATATCGAGAAAATGAAAAGAGCAGGTTTGATTGTTTCATTCAGGGGGATGTCTTTTATGAGTAAGGCTGGGGTAGACAATGGAGGGCAATTCTTTGTGGATAATGAAGGACGTAACTGGATGGCCCCTGATTCCTATCTTTATGGCTTAGCTCTCCTTGCTGATGAACTTTCAAAACGCTTTCCCGAAGATAAGGGTAAAATAGTGAGTCGCAAAAAAGACGCGATTCGTGAGGTGAGAGCGGATGCGAATTTACTCATTCAACGAATCAAAGAGGCAGGGATATTCGGAAAGCCTGTTATTGCTTCCTCAATGCAGAAAGAGCCGCTGGAATGGATGGGTTTCCGTGTTGTGGGAGAATACGGAAGACCGGAGGCAATGTCTACAAGGGAAGTGGTGCGCCTTTTGAGAATCGGAAAAGAACTTAATATAATAGCTGTTGTAGACAATCTTCAGTCCGGGCCTGATGCCGGAAAAGGGATCGCGGAAACACTGGGAGTTCCCCATGTTGTTCTGACAAATTTTCCATCGGAGAAAGGTTATATAGCGACATTGAAAGATAACGTTAATACTGTGCTCGCTGCAGGAATGAGAAAATGACAGTTGATTATTCTAACGGGTGCGACATAAACAAACATGTTATAGCGCTTGAAGGAGTAACTGTAAGAAAAGCCGGGGTGGTACTGCTCGACAATATCAGCCTTAACGTGTCGCATAACGATTTTGTCGGAATTATCGGTCCTAACGGTGCAGGGAAAACCACGCTTCTGAATGTCATAGCCGGATTTGAAAAGTTCGAAGGAACGCTAAGTCTTTTTGGACGCCGTGAGTCGTGGAAGCGCTCCCGCGAAACCCGTATTCGTATTGGTTATGTTCCGCAACAGCTTCAAATTGATCCGGCTTTTCCTATTCTTGCGTCGGAGGCTGTTATGACAGGCTCAATCGGTCGCCTGGGACTCTTTAGTTCTCCCGGAAGGCATGAGAGAGAAAAAACGATGCGACTGATGGAAATGATGCGCATGACTCACCTTGCGGATAGACCTCTGGGCCGGCTTTCCGGCGGCGAGCGTCAGAAAGTGTCGTTAGCTCGGGCAATTCTTCAGCAGCCGGACATTCTTCTTATGGATGAACCGACTGCTAATCTGGACATAGCCATCCAGAAGGAAGTTCTGAACCTTATAAACGAAATCCAGAAGCAAGAGCATCTTACTCTTCTTTTTGTCACGCACGATTTTAATATGCTTCCCGCGGCAATGGAGCAAGCGGTACTCCTGAAGCACGGCAGGATTGAATTTACCGGAGGCATTAACGCCGCAATGTCCGGTAAAATGCTAAGCAGGTTATTCCAGTATCCGCTGGATACTTTTGACCGTAACGGCAAGAGATTTGTCTCTTATGATTGAACAATTTATTGATATACTCACATATTCTCCTATTCAGCGAGCCTTCATTGCCTGCGTGCTTTGCGGCGCGAGTTGCTCTCTGTTGTCCGTATTTGTTGTGCTTATGAAAATACCGCTCATCGGCGTTGCTATGTCGCATGCCGCTTTTGCGGGAGCTGTATTAGGCATGCTTCTTGGCATCAGCCCGGTTTTAAGCGGATTCATCATGTGCCTGCTTATGGCGGCGGTGCTTGGTCCGCTTTCGGATCGCACGGACATGGCCCCTGAGAATGTGCTTGGGATCATGTTTTCATTTCTTATGGGACTTGCCTTTCTCGGTATGGGAATTCTCACAAGGACAAAAGCCGGAGCACTCAATCTGATGTGGGGAAATCTGCTTTCCCTTTCCCTGTCAGACATTGTGGTATTGGGTTTTATTACGTTGCTTCTCCTGCTTTTTGTAATATTATTTTTCAAGGAGATTCGTTCCGTCATGTTTAACAGGCAGCTTGCTTCATTGAGCGGCGTGCCGGAGAGATTGATTTATTATACACTCCTCTTTCTCACCGGGGCTGTAGTGTCATCAAACCTTGCTACAGTGGGAGGCCTTCTTATCTTCGCGTTGCTCGTTCAGCCCGGTGCCACGGCGCTTCAGTTAACATATAACTTGAAATACTTCTTTATCATTTCTGTTTCTTCAGGGATCGGAGCCTGTGTTTCAGGCCTGATCGCGTCATATATTTTTGATCTTCCCTCCGGTGCGGCAGTGGTTCTCATGGCGACAATAATCTTTGCCGTTGCATATATCTTTTCTCCAAAACGCCGTACAGCAAAACTCATAAAAAGGAGCATATCCCATGAAAATGACACCAGATGAGATTTATCAAACACGAAAAGAATTTTTCAACAACCATGCCGAAGAGTGGCGTGATATGTGGTATAAAGACCATGCCACCGGTTGTTATGATAAGTATGGAAAGGAGTTTGAACGTTTGTTTTCACTTCTGCCGCTGAAACCCGGAGACCACGTATTAGACGTGGGGTGCGGAACAGGCATACTTGTTCCGATTATTCTCGAAGCGATCACGGGAACAGGAATACTCTACGAGCTTGACTTTGCGGATAAAATGATAGAGACAAATCGGAGCCTCCATGAAGCTGAGAATATTCGATTTGTTCTTGCAGATGCGGAAAATGCGCCTATGGACGGTAATTCCTGTGATATAGTTATTTGCTTCTCCTGCTTCCCGCATTTTCACGATAAAGATAAAGCCATGACAGCCCTTTTGTGTATCTTGAGGCCGGGCGGGGTTTTTGTCGTTTCGCACTTCGATTCGTCAGAAGGGATAAACAGGCACCATGGATCATGCCATGCTGTCATGCATGACCATCTGCCTGATGAGACAGTAATGCGCGCCTTACTGAAAAGAGCGGGACTTGTTATTAATCTGTTCATTGATGAACCGGGTTTTTATTGTATCATTGCAAGAAAATATTAATGCGGGCATTTAAAAAATTAACTTGACACAATATGGGGATAAGGAATAATATAGCAAAAAGCTTCTGCTTTAATACTTAAACGAAAGGAGTCAAGCAACATGGCGGTAGGTAAGGTTAAATGGTTTAATGATGCAAAGGGGTTTGGGTTTATTGAGCAGGATAATGGTGAAGATGTGTTTGTTCATTTTTCAGCAATCAAACTGGATGGTTTTAAAACCTTGAAAGCAGGGGAAAAAGTAGAATTTGAAATTACAAAAGGCCCGAAAGGTCCACAAGCGGCAAATGTAGTAAAAGCTGAGTAGAAAAAAGGGGGCTAATCCCCTTTTTTTTCAATATTTTTTATTTCATTCCAGAGTTGATCCATAACAGAAAGCGGAGAGCTTTTAATGTCTGTTTTTGTCTCTATGTAATTAAAACGCCTGACAAATTTATTTGAAGTGAATCTTAAGGCATCTTCAGGGTCAATCTTATGAAACTTTGAAATGTTTACAACAGTAAAGAGCAGATCACCAATCTCCTCTCTTATCGCTTCATTATCTCCGGACTCTTCAGCTTCTTTTAGCTCCTCTATTTCTTCAAACAGTTTTTTGTAGATATCGTCAATGTTTTCCCAATCAAAACCTACTTTTGCTACCTTTCGTGAAATCAAATATGCTTTTGACAATGCCGGAAGAATAACCGGGATGTTAGAAAGCAGGGAATAATCAGTCTTCTCATCTTTCTTAATGTCTTCCCATTTTTTCTCAACAGGTTTATCCAAAGGCACATTTAAAAAAACATGAGGGTGTCTGTTGTACATCTTTTCATATATATGTTTGATTACATCATCTATATTGAAGAGCCCCTTCTCTTTACAAATTTGCGATATAAAAACAATATGAAAAAGGAGATCTCCCAGTTCTTCCTTCAAAGCATTATAGTCATCATTGTCAATAGCCTCAATGACTTCGTAAACTTCCTCCAGGAGAAATGTCTTAAAAGCTTTCGTTGTCTGCTTTTTATCCCAGGGACAGCCCTTTTCACCTCTTAAAGTTTCCATAAGATTAACAAGTTTTAAAAATCCATCCATTATGCTTTCCAATTAAGATTTTTGTCAGAATATGCATCTACAGTTTTTAAGATGATATCCACAGTTTTTTCCATAACTTTACTTTGCATTTCAATGATTCTTCTCCCGTTACTCCCCATTTTGTTTCTTAAATCCTCGCTTTCGAGGACCAACTTTATTTTTTCATAGAGAGCATCCCCGCTGTCAACCATAATCCCAGCGCCTTCCGCAATGATTATTTCTGATACATCCTTAAAATTTTCCGTGTAAGGCCCGAAAATTACCGGCGTCTCAAAAAAAAGCGGTTCAAGAATATTTTGTCCGCCATAAGGAGCAAGACTGCCCCCTACAAAGGCAACCTTACTTCTTTTGTATATATCTAATAAATCCCCGACAGTATCAACAATTACCGCATCAATACTTTTATCAGCCACGTTTTTAAAATCAGAATATTTTACTGTTTTTAGAGATAGAGAAAGCTTTTTTTCTATTGCATTTACAAGAAATAGTTCTCTTGGCACAACAAAGATTAAGAAATCGGGAAAGCATTTTTTCAGGTCGACTATGACCTGAAGCAAAATATCCAATTCTTTTTCCTTAATGCTGCCGAAAGTTATAATATTTTCTTTAAATAAACCATTATCAGTGGACGGCAGCTCTCTATAATATTTTAAATTACCTGTGTTTATAATTTTTTGAGAGTCCATTCCTATGTGTTTGAATCTTCTCATGTGTTCTTCAGACTGGGTAAGTATCAGATCAATCTTTGAGAAAACATTCTTTAAAAAAAATGAGAACCGCTTGTAGTTTTTGAGAGTGGCATCGGATATTCTGCCGTTTATGATAATTATCGGTATATTGCGTTTTTTAACTTCCCATATCAGATTCGGCCAGATTTCGGTTTCAACAATGATAAGGGCTTTAAAGGTGGAACCGTTTATAAAATGTTTTATTGAGTAAGTAAGATCAAAGGGCAGAGAAAATACATTAATGCTGTTGTTGAATTTCTTTCTTAAAAGATCTCTTGTGTAATAGGTATTTGTGGTTATAATAAAATGTTTAAGATCGTCATGTGATATCATGTAGTTAACAAGTGTTTCCGCGATTGCAGCCTCACCGATAGAAGCAGCATGAATCCATATGGCGTCTTTAATGTTGTTATGTTTTGTGCTGAAAAACAAGCGTTCAGAAAGATTTTTCCGTATTTTTGCCTTCATAAAAGAAAAAAGGATAAAAAATGGAAGGATAATATTGATAACGATATTGTACGTTATTTTCCACATGCCATATAATCTGCTTTTTCGGTTAAGTTTTTCAGTGTGTTTTCAAGCTCAATTCTTATTTTTTCTATTTCGTCTGAATTTGCATCCTTGCCTATGACAATAGGCTTCCCCCAGAGAAACAGAATTTTTGAAAAGGGAAGGGGGACAATAAAGCTATCCCAGGAATGAAAAGTTTTTTTTTACTTGCGCTGTAGCTTATGGGGACTATAGTTTTGCCGGTGAGCTTGGCAAGTTCAACAATGCCTTTTTTTACATCATATTTAGGCCCTTTTGGACCGTCAGGTGTGATAGCAACATCATAGCCATTCTTTAAGTCTGATATGATTTCCCTCAGCGAAGATATACCACCTTCTTTCCTGTAAGACCCCCTAATTGCGCCCAGACCAAAATACCTCATAATTCTTGCAATAAACTCACCATCCCGGTGTCTGCTTATGAGAACTTTCCCTTTACCTCTTCTATTGGCAAAGGGCATCATTAAAAGCCTTCCATGCCAGAAACAGACCATGGAGTTTTCCCCTTTATCCCACATTTCATGAACAGCCTCGCTGTCTATGTGCTTTATTTGAGAAGTTACTTTAATAAAAGAAATAATGATGTATATGAGGGGGGGGAGAATGTTCAATAAAAGAAAGTGCTTAAGTTGTTTAATAGACATTTTTTACCTTCTTGCCGGTTTTTATTATTGTTTCTTCAGATTTATTCCTGAATTGCAGTTCGTAGAGTTTTTTGTAAGGTCCGTCAGATGACAAAAGCTGATCGTGCGTCCCGGACTGAACTATTGTTCCTCCTTCAAGGACAATTATTCTGTCGGCATTTATTATGGTTGAAAGTCTGTGGGCGATGACGATGGTTGTTCTTCCCTTGATCAAGTTCTCTAACGCCTTTTGAACCGCAACCTCTGAGGCGCTATCAAGAGCGCTTGTTGCTTCATCAAGAATGAGAATAGGGGTATCTTTGTACAATGCCCTTGCGATTGCGATCCTCTGTTTTTGACCTCCGGAAAGCCTTGTGCCTTTTTCTCCTACGGAAGTATCGTATTGTTTCGGGAGTTTTGCGATAAAATCCTGTGCATATGCCGTATCCGCAACCTCTTCTATTCTGTCTAAATGTTGTTCATCGCCGTAGCTTATATTATTTTTTATGGTATCATTAAATAAAATCACATCCTGAGTGACAAGGGCAATGTTCCATCTTAATGAATTCAGTGTCACATCCCTTATGTCAATTCCGTCTACTTCAATACACCCCTTTGCTACATCGTAAAATCTTGGGATAAGGTTCACCAATGTTGTTTTTCCTACTCCGCTTGCGCCGACAATAGCAATCACTTCATTTTTATTAATCTTTAAATTTATATTTCTCAGGATCATCTTGTCATCATACTTGAAGGAAACATCTTTGAATTCGACGATGCCCTGAACTTTCCCCAGGTCTATGGCATTAGTTTTTTCTTCGATCTCAGGTTTTCTGTCGACAACTTCAAAGACTCTTTGAGCTGCCGCAAGTCCCTGCTGTATGTTATGGTTTTCTTTGTTGAGCCTCTTTATCGGTTCATAGAGCATCAAAAGCGCAGCGGTAAATGAAAAAAAGTTTCCCGGTGTTGAACGTCCGGATATTACTTCACTGCCGCCATACCATATGATAATACCTATGGCAATACCGCCTAAAGTCTCCATGATGGGAGATGATAAAGCTTTTATTCTGTATCGCTTCAGAATAATACGAAAAAGAGCATTGTTTTCATCTCCGAATCTCTTGTTTTCATATTCTTCCATACAAAAGGCCTTGACAATCCGTTGGCCGGTTATGGTTTCGTGTAAAAAGTTAGTAAGTCTTGCCATTTCCTTCTGTGTTTTTGTACTGACTTTCCTTAATCTTTTTCCAAAACTTACAATCGGGTATATTGCAAAGGGTAAAATAATAAAGGCAATGACGGCAAGCTTCCAGTCCCGATAAAAAACAACAAAAATAAGACCAATTATTGTAAAAGAATCTTTGAGAATGGCAGTAAAGGCATCGGACACAGTGCTCTGAACTAATGTTACATCATTTATTATCCTTGAAATAATTGTGCCTGTAGGCGTCTTATCAAAAAAAGATAAGGGCTGTTTCTGGAGAGCGTTAAAAACCTGATTTCTGATATCCGTTATAACTCTTTGGCCGACATAGCCCATCAGGTATGCCTGAAAATAATCAAAGACTCCTTTACACAAATACATAATGATCACGCCGAAGGGGATTATAGAAAGCATTGCCGCGTTTTTTTCAAAAAAGATATTATCCAGAACGGGCTTGACAATATAAGCTGTTAAGCCGTTAACTCCGGCGACAAGAGACATGAATATCATTGCAAATAAAAGTTTTTTCCAGTATGGTTTTACGTATGTGAGGAGTCTAAGATATAGTGCCATAGGTTCGTTGTAAAAAATCAATTATTGTGTTTTTTGTCAACTCGTAAGAATCCATACAACCAAGTTCTGCTCTTATTTTAATCAATTCCATATCTATTCTGTCGTTACCATTATTTAACATATAGAGCGCCTTTTCCGCAATCTTTTCAGGGTCCAAGTTCTGTATAAACTCCGGGAATACTTCTTTGCCTGCAATAATATTCGGCAGACTTATATATTTTGATTTTACCAGCAGTTTTGCGATTATATAAGATATTTTTGATATTTTATAAATAACGATTGTGGGGGCGCCGAGAATCGCAGCTTCCATAGTAGCGCTGCCGGAAGCGATAATAGCTATGTCGCAATAGGAAAGGGCCTCATATGTAAGACCCTTAAGGTAATTGATATGTATGCTGCCAATATTAAAAGCTTCTACGGTCTTTTGGTCAATGCCTTCAGCCAGCGGCATAAGTATTGCCGGTTTGTTAAAATGAGACGAAATACGTTCAATTGTTTTTATTAAGATTGGCATATGTTTTTCAATTTCGTTGTTCCTGCTCCCGGGCATTAAAGTTATGATTGGGGTTTTTGATTGTATGGCAGTCTTTTTGATAAACTCTTCTTTTGTAAGCAGCGGTTTTACATTATTTGCAAATGGATGTCCCACATATGTTGCGTCAATATCATATGCGTCATAGAGTTTTTTTTCAAAAGGAAGGATGCATACGACCTTGTCAATAATCTTTTTTATCGTTTTTATTCGTCTCTGTCTCCACGCCCATATTTGGGGGGGGATGAAATATAAAACAGGTATGCCGTATTTTTTTGCCATTTTTGCAACTCTCATGTTAAAGCCGGGAAAATCAACAAGTATAACAAGAGAGGGCTTGATATGTTTTAAATGGTTTTTGATCCGACGAAATGCAGTCCATATGTGTTTCAATTTCGGGAATATTTCATTAATACCCATAAGGGATATGTTTCTGTAATCGTGTACGATATGAACTCCGGCTTCTTCGAGCATTTTACTGCCTATACCGCTGAATTCAATGTTCAACGATTCCCCGATCTTTTTGACAACATGACAGGCATGAATTTCGCCTGAAAGTTCCCCTGTTACTATGACTATTTTTTTGTTGAAAAGGTTATTTGAAATAGCTTTATACAATATTTTCTTTAATCCGGTCGGCAAGAATAAGAGCATTTAACCCGTCTTTACCTGTAACAGACGGTGTTTTCCCGCCTTTTATTGAAGATATAAACTCTGATAGTTCATCCATAACAGAATCTATTTTCTCTGAAACGTGCTCTGTTGTTTCAATATTTCCATTCTTATCTTTTATATTACAAACGTATTTACCGTTCAATAAATCAATGTATAAGTTTCTGTTTTTTTCAAATATGGATATAGCTCGCTCTCTTTGCGCGGCTATCCTGCTCGCGAATAAATTCGCAACACATCCGTTCATAAACTCAATCGTTGTATTTACCATATCCAATGTATCGCCTACAAAAGAGACGCCCTGCGCACGCACGTCCTTGACGTCGCTTTTCGCGATAGAAAGAACGAGATCAATATCATGAATCATGAGATCAAGCACAACATCTATGTTCGAAGACCTTCCTGTAAAATTGCTTGTTCTGCGAGCTTCTATGAAAAGCGGGTTTTGAACAAAGAACAGGGCTTTTTTATATGCAGGATTGAATCTCTCCAAGTGACCGATTTGAAGAATCAGGTTTTTTATGTCTGCCAATTTTACAAGATCGCTTGCATCGTCAGCATCTGAAGTTATGGGTTTTTCAATAAAAACATGTATATTGTTTTCCAAAAAAAACTTTGCGATTTCATAGTGTGTTTCTGTCGAACTTGCAATTACAGCTCCATTTAAATCATTTAAGGTTTCTGTGTAATCCGAATAAAAAGGGATACTATATTTTTCAGTTATATTTCCGGCTAATGTTTTATCTGCGTCTGCTATGGCTGCAACCTGAACATCTTCCATGGCCAGCAGTTTTTGAAGATGTATATTCCCCATATGTCCGGCGCCGATCAATGCTATTTTTAACGACATATACCCCTCTTGGATGTTTTTATAAAATTTACAAGTTCATCTATGTGTTTGCCTTCAAGTTCATCATGAATAATTTTCAAAGATGTTTCCAGCGGCAGAGATGACCTGAAAAGAATTCTGTATGCTTTTTTCAGATTAGAAATTTCTTCTTTTGAAAAGCCGCGACGCTCCAGCCCGACTACATTCAAACCGTATGGCTTTGATCTGCCGCCCGCTGCTATAATAAAAGGCGGGATGTCCTTCGGAACTCCCGTGAGACCGCTTATGAAGGCGTATTTGCCTATTTTGCAGAACTGGTGTACTGCGCAGAGGCCGCCAAAAATTGCAAAATCATCTATCTCGACGTGTCCTCCCAGAGTTGCGCAGTTTGCCATAATTATGTTGTTGCCCACATGACAGTCATGGGCAATATGCACATATGCCATAATAAAATTATTATTTCCAATCGTTGTAATGCCACCCCCATGAGGTGTTCCTTTGTTTATTGTTACATAGTCCTTTATTATATTGTTGTTTCCGATAACTACTTTTGTATCTTCGTCTTTGTAGGTCAAGTCCTGCGGAGGCCCTCCTACGGATGCAAAAGGGCTTATTGTGCAATTCTCGCCTATTTCGGTGTTCCCCTGTATTACAACGTGCATCAGCAGTTTCGTGCCTTTTCTTATCTTTACTTTGTCTTCAATTATGCAGTATGGTCCGATAGAGACGCTGTCATCAATCTCTGCGTTTTTATTAATAATAGCTGTAGGGTGTATCACTGTATTCTCCTTATCCCTGTTTTAGCATTGCCATAATCTTTGCTTCTGCAACAAGTTCGTTGTCAACGAATGCATTTCCGTCAAATAACCATATTTCTCTTCTATGTTTTATTACATTTACCACAAGCTTTAATTGATCTCCCGGGATAACGGGCTTCCTGAAGCGGGCATTGTCGATGCCTGTAAAAAATACAGCCCCTTTTTTGTCAGGAAATGATTTGAAAGCCAGTACGCCGCCTGCCTGCGCCATTGCTTCAACAATGAGAACTCCCGGCATAATCGGCTTTTGGGGAAAATGACCTGTAAAAAACGGTTCATTATAGGTTACATTCTTTATACCGACAATTTTTTTGGAAGGCTCAAATTCTATAACTCTGTCAAGCAACAGGAAGGGGTAGCTGTGAGGCAGGAGCTGTATGATTTCATTAATATCAGTAATATCAGTCATTATCGGCCTCCATCTGGAGTTTCTTTTCAATAGTTTTTATTCTTTTATTTAACTTTGGAAGATTTTTTAAGTGACCCTGGAATCTCAGCCATTCTTTATGAGGCATGTGGGGATTTCCTGATATAAGAGAGTTTTCCGGCACGCTCTTTGTTATTCCGGTCCCTCCGGCGGCTTTGACATTGTTTCCGATAACTACATGATCCCTGACGCCTACCTGACCTGCAAGTACAACATTGTTTCCGATAGTTGAACTCCCGGCAATGCCTACCTGAGAAACGATAATTGAATTCTCCCCGATAGATACATTGTGAGCAATCTGAACAAGGTTGTCTATTTTTGTGCCTTTTTTTATAAGAGTTTTACCGAGAGACGCTCGGTCTATGGTAACATTCGCCCCGATTTCCACATTATCCTCAATCTCTACAATACCGATTTGAGGAATTTTTACATGCCTTTCCCCATCCCATATATAGCCGAATCCATCACTCCCTATCACTGTTCCGCTGTGAATTATGACGTTTTTGCCGATAATAACCTTATCATAAATTACTGCATGCGGGTATATAACCGTTTCTTTGCCTATTGTGACTCCATCGCCTATGTGGACGAAGGGGTAAATAACTGTTCCTTCTCCAATAGTAGATTCTTTGCCGATATAAGCATGAGGATAAATTACAGCATCGCTGGAAATCTGTGCCGTTTCCGAAACGAATGCTGACGGGCTTATTCCTTTTTCCTTTGAAATATTCGAATGAAATATCTCCGCAACTTTTGCGTATGCCAGTACAGGGTTTTTTGTTGTAATTATATTGTGTTCTCTAAATTCATCGGGATTTATATCTTTACCAAGAATTATTGCTGACGCCTTGCATTCCTTCAGGTATTTTTTAAAACTGTTGTCAATAATAAAGGTAATATCACCTTCTTTTGCTTCCTTGATGCCTGATATGCCCGAAATGACAACAAGTCCGTCCCCTATTAAATCGCCCTGTATTCTTTCAGCAACATCCTCCAGTGTGATCATTTTTTAACTGGTTTCTTTTTCATTGTTTCGTTATAAAGGCTTATTACTTTGTTTGTTATATCTATAGCAGGTGAGGCAAAGAGTATACCGGCCTGATTTTTTTCAAGGATTATCGTGTATTTATCTCTTTCACCTATTATTCTAACTACTTCTTCAAGCTCTTTCAGTATTTTCTGTGTGAATTCAGCATCCTTTTGCTGAAGCTCAGTCTGAAAATCATTATAAAGTCTCTGATAATCTTTTAATTTAATTTGATATTGTTTTTCTTTTTCTGCCCTTGCATCAGGCGTTATGGTAGCGCCCTGTTTCTCTATGGCATCTTTGGCCTTCTGCAGTTCATCCTGTTTGCTGTCAAGGCTTTTCTTTAATTTATTAGCTTCTCCGGTAAGAGAGTCTTTTGCTTCTTTCCCTTTATCAGATTCAAGCATTACTCTCTGAAGGTTTACATATACGATATTCATTGTTTGTGCTGCTGAAACAAATGGAAGAAAAAGCAATACAATTACTGCACCAGCTAAAATAAATTTTTTCATATCTCCTCCTGTCAATATTGTGTGCCTATGGTAAAATCAAAGACATTACTTCTATCCCCTTCTTTTGGAAATAGATTGAACCCGAGCTCAAGCCGTATCGGGCCCATCGGTGAAAACCATCGTATTCCGAACCCCGCTGCAGCTCTCATATAATCTCTTAAAGTAAAACCTGTTGTTGAATCATTGAATGCCGCACCAGCATCATAAAAAATAACTCCTTTTAAGCCCGCGGGTTTATATATCGGAAAAATCCATTCAGTGTTAAAATAAACCTGATGCCTGCCGCCTATAATTTCATCGTTTGAATCTCTTGGACCTGCTTCGCCATATTTAAACCCTCTTACCGAGTTTAATCCGCCAACAAAAAAATTCTCATAAACAGGAACTGACTTGCCACCGTAAGCTCTTATTGTGCCGATAGTGCCCTTTAAGAAAAAGGAGCTGTCCCAGAAGCCTGCAGGAATATATTGACCGTAAAAAGCAGTAGCTCTGTAAAAATAATTATCCCCGGCTAAAGGACCGCCTGCAACTTCAAAAGAAATATCGGAATTTACACCTTTTGTGGGGTTCAATATATCATCAATTGTATTTTTTGAAAGGCTGAATGTAATGCTGCTCGTAACCGCTGTCCCCGCTTGTTGTTGGATGTAAGTGCTTGCTGATGCATCTATGTTTGAGACATCAACTTTCTCAAGCCTGTACCTGACAGATCCTCTGATATCATCAGTGAAAGGTCGTATTAACGACATACTCCCTCCCTGTTTACTGTAATCATATGTGTCCATTATTCTTTTATAGTTAAACAAACTGAAACCGGCAGCCAAGTCCAAATCAAAAATATGGGGCTCCAGATATGAAAACTGAAATTGCTGTGTAATAGCGCCGATTGACGCATTAAGAGAAAGACTTCTTCCTGTTCCTAAAAAGTTCTGCTGAGAAATAGAGCCCGATAACATTACCTTGTCATACGTGCTGTAGCCGATTCCGAGGTTAATAGTGCCTGTTGGCTTTTCTTCAACGGTAAGATCAAGGTTAACTTTATCAGGTTCATCTGTCTTTACTAATTTGAAATCGGTTTCTTTAAAAAATGTAGTATTTTTCAATCTTTTCTTGCTTCTATTAATATTTGTCGCGGAAAACCTGTCGCCCTCCACTATTCTTAATTCCCGTCGAATTACCTTGTCTCTCGTTTTTGTGTTTCCTAATATATTGATCCTGTTAAAAAATATCTCATCTCCTTTTATTATGTTAAAAGAAAGATTTACTTTTTGTGCATCATCATCAACTGCTGTCATCGGCGAAATATCACAAAAAGCATAACCCTTATTCTGGTATATGTCTGTTATTGCTAAAACATCTTTATGAAATGCTGTTGACCTGAAAATATTTCCCGTCCTGCTTTGCATTTTACTTAATAATTCTTCCCTGTTGAACAGAACATCTCCATTGAAATCTACAGAGCCGATTTTATATATGCTGCCTTCTTCAACGGTCAATGTAATATTTATTGTTTTTTTATCATCTGAAATCTTGATAACAGGTATGCCTACTTTTGTTCTTACATAACCATTGTCGCTGTAAAATGCTTCAATATTTCTTCTATCCTCTTCAAGGGCGTCATCATCAAGGATACCGGAACCGGTAAACCAGGAAAGCATGCCCTTTTCTTTTGTTCTCATGTAATCTTCCAACTTGTTGCCCTTAAATGCTTTGTTGCCGATAAAGGTTATCTTTTTTATAAAAGCTTTTTGAGGTTCATCGATAAGAAATTTTAACGTTGCCTCATAACCGGTTTCATAATCAAGTTCATAACTTACCTTTGTCGCGTAATAGCCCTGGCTTGAATAGTGCTTTTTTATTTCGTCCATACTTTCTTTTATTTTCTCAATATTCAAGACTGAGCCGGTTTTTATTTTTAATTTATCTTTTATATCGGCTGTTTTTATCTTTTTATTGCCTGAAATAAAAATGGCTTTTACAGGCATTCTTTCTATGACAACAAATGTTACTACTTTACCTTTTTCAGCATCCTGAACATCTATCTGAACATCATTGAAAAACCCTGTTTTATAAATGTTTTTTATATCTTCTCTTAGCTTGTCAAGGTCGTAGGGTTGGTTTTCCTTGATTTTAATGTTGTTCATTATAAAACCGGTATCAATTTTTTCATTTCCTGTTATGTTGATTTTTATTATTTTTACTGGTTCCTGTACGCTGATAGAAACTGCTTCCTGCGCGTTGACAGTAAAAGAAAACAATATTACTAAAAGTAATATGACTGAAAGTGTCCGAATTTTTATCATATGGATATGAAAATTAACAAATATATGGTGTTGTTGTAAAGGTAAAAAACACATCCCTTTGCTGATAAGCTTAAAATGAATACATTTTCTATCTGTATTTCAGTATCCCTGATTTTTTACACAGGTGGGATATGATGCATATACTGCAATGCGGAGATATGGGTTTGCAAATATTTTTTCCGAATGTTACAAGAAGCGAATTGTAAATAATCCAATATTTTTTTGGGAGAACTTTTCTCAATACTTCTTCTGTTTGATGTGGATTTTTAGTGATTACTATGCCGATCCTGTTGGATATTCTGTGAACATGGGTATCAACGCATATTCCCGGCTTGTTATAGCCTTCTATGATAACCAGGTTCGCAGTTTTTCTGCCTATGCCTTTTAATTTCAGTAATTCATCAATTGAATCAGGCACTTTCCCATTGTAGACATCGATAATTATCCTGGATACATTTTTGAGGACAGTCGATTTATTTCTGTAAAAACCGACAGGATAAATCAGTTCCTCCAGTTTTTTAACAGGGAAGGCCACCATCTCCTCCGGTGTTCTTATTTCCTTTGTCAGTTTGTCCATGACTTTTTCTGTCAGTTCATCTTTTGTCCTGAGACTCAGGAGCGTGCCCACAAGCACTAAGTAAGGATTTCTATTTTCTTTTTTTGAAATTTTTGTGACAACAGGATCATTATCCTTAAAAGTATTTTTAAGGATATCTACCATTTCTTTAAATGGAAAAGACATTCACACCTCCATGAAAAATAGTGAATAGTGAATAGTGAATAGTGGATAGTGAATAGTGGGCTGTGAGCAGTGAATTTTTATAGGATTGTCTCTTTTATCCATTTTTCCATATGTTCGGTATGAGATCCTTTCCAATAAACTTTCCTGCAAATCGGGCAAATTTTAAAAATGCTGTATGTGTGAAAGATGAATTCAGGAACAAGACCTTCGATAGCATCTTTTTCAGTATCGTGCAGCAGCGTGTTGCATTGTATGCATCTTTTAAAAAAAGCGCTTACATCAATATAAGGTTTGATGATGTTTCTTATCTCTGAGAGTTGATTGAATGCGTCGTTTGATTCTATGAATACGCAGTTGCTGTACGGAATATTTTGTTTTCTTCTTTTTGTAAAAAAGATGGGGGGATTATTTTTGTTTTTGTATCTGTCCAATCCTGCCACAGATGTTATATAAATTGTATCAAAACCAAGAATCCTTAAATATTTAGCGAGTTTGCCCAGCATTAAATCACAGAGAAATATCATTTCCCCACTAATTTATTCGCAGTTTTCCTTGCGTTTTTCAGGATGTCTTCCTCTTCCTGCACGTATCTGTTCTCCATGAGAACCTTGCCCATACATATTACCGTGTCAACAGCAGAACCGTTTGATGCGTAAACAATGTCGGAATATATGTCAAATCCGGGGGTAAATTCAGGGCGGGTCATATCTATGAGTATTATGTCAGGACTGTTTCCGACTTTGATATCCCAATTTCCTAAACGTAAAATGCCGGCCGCTGTTTTTGTGGCTAAGTCAAAAGTTTCCTTTGCCGGTAAAACTGTTGGATTATGAGAATGAAATTTTGCAAGTAGTGACGCAAATTTCATTGTCTCGATAATGTCAAGGTGATTATTTGATGAACACCCATCTGTCCCGAAACAAAAGGGTATGCCTGCTTTTTGCGCGAGAAGATGCGGGAAAACCCTGCCCACTGCTAATTTCAGATTGGAAACCGGCATATGCACTAATTTTGAATTTTTATCCTTCAGTGTTTTACAATCCGGTTCATCGAGATAGCAACCGTGACAGCCGATAAATCTTTCTGATAGTACACCGACAGAGTCAAGGAAATCCACAGGTGAAAGATTATATTTTTGTTTTGAAAAATCTGTTTCTTCCTGTGTTTCGCAGAGATGCATATGTATGAGAATATTCTCTTTTTCCGAGAAATCTCTTATCCATTCAAGACTCTCCTTTGATACGGTGTAAATCGCGTGGGGTCCTAAGGTAAAGGTAACATAAGGTTTATATTTGTCGGATAATTCGAATAGTTTTATATTGCGCTCGATTTGCTCCCGCGCCTTTTCTGTATCGAACATATCTATGAATACGGCGCTGATAAAACCCCTTATGCCCATATCGAATACTGCTTTTGCCGTTGCCTCCCAGTGCCAGTACATATCATTAAAAACCGTAACACCGTTTTTTATCATCTCAAGACAGGCAAGTTTTGAACCCCAGTAAACATCTTCTTCCGTCAGTCTGGCTTCAAGGGGCCATATTTTTTCCTCAAGCCATTCTTTAAGCGGCATGTCGTCGGCATAACCTCTCATGAGGGTCATTGCCGCATGGGTGTGCCCGTTCACAAGGGAGGGGAGGGCAGCCTTGTTCCTGCCGTTAATGGTTCTGTCTGCTTCAAGCGTACATTTTTCCGATATTTCTTCAATTGTGCCGTTATTTACAAAAATATCCCTTATATTGCCATCCAGCATTACGTCTTTGATGAGTATTCTCATGAGAAATCCTTTTCAATTACTGCTTTAATCATTGTTTCAATGGCATTCATATTATTCTGCCAGTTCCGACCTATTTCTTCCATTGTGAGGGGTACCTTGATGATGCCGTTACAGTAATTATCAACAGAGCAGAGGCTTACATATGGGATTTCGTATTCCATGCAAAGGATTGCCTCAGATGCCATAGTCATCCCGACAATATCGCCGAATCGTTTTAGCATTACGATTTCAGCCTTTGTTTCAAGCCTCGGTCCGGCAGTCTGAATATAAGTGCCGCCGCAATGAGCATTGATTCTGAGTTCCTTACACAATGCGGTAATATAATCCTTCATGTCTTCATGCATTTGGGGCACAATGAATTTCATCTCATTTTCAAAAAAGGTTGATATACTCCAGAGGGATATAAAATCATCGGGAATGACAAAGGTGCCCGGCTTGAATTTTAATTTCAGGCTTCCTACAGAGTTTATAGACAATATTTTGTTTACATCCAGTTTTTTAAAGGCCCATATATTTGCCCTGTGGTTTATCAGGTGAGGAGGAGCAGGCGGATTCCCGTGCCTCTGGATGAATACTGTATTGTCTTTAGCTTTTGCATAGATATCGCCATAGGGCGTTTCTATTCTGTGTTCGTCCCATGGGGTAAAGATTGATGAGTTTAATAAAGATGTCCCGCCGATTATTCCATTCACGAATCAGTATTTACTATGTACCGGCTTATGGAGTCAAGGAATTTTAAAGCGCAAATAATATCTTCTCCAAGCTGTCACCCATTCAAGCAGATTTATTTTGAGGTATTGTCGAAAGTTCATTGCCGCATTGTTTAATTTTTGTCTGACCTTTTCACTTGGTTGGTCAACGACATGGCAGTAAGGTTTCATTACGAGCTTAGACGAGTAAAAATGTTTATCTGCGGCGATATGCTTAGCCTTACGATCTTCCGACGAAATTAAGTACGTCAACAGCCTGCAAGTCTTGCATCTCATCCACATCTATAACAGTTTCAATCCACGCCCCCGCACGCGGGGCGACTTAGCACAAACGGTCACACCGAGCCATAGATTAGGTTTCAATCCACGCCCCCGCGCGGGGGGCGACACGAAGTGGCTGACTTTTATGCAGAAATAGAACTGTTTCAATCCACGCCCCCGCGCGGGGGGCGACAATGGTTGACTCGACGCCAATAAACCACAAACAGGTTTCAATCCACGCCCCCGCGCGGGGGGCGACGCGATTGAGTGCGCCGGGTTCGGAGCGCATCGTTGGTTTCCATCCACGCCCCCGCGCGGGGGGCGACTCAGGCTACCTCACTATCGTCTTTCTAAACCGCCAGTTTCAATCCACGCCCCCGCGCGGGGGGCGACGCGAAATGCGCCATGTTCTGGGATGACTATATGAGTTTCAATCCACGCCCCCGCGCGGGGGGCGACCGGGTGCAGCTCCATGTCTCATCACAGAGCTCATGTTTCAATCCACGCCCCCGCGCGGGGGGCGACATATATTCCCGGTTCCAAATCCTCACACCACACCGGTTTCAATCCACGCCCCC